>JBGSUN010000001.1:0-135535 GCA_041753475.1 Planctomycetaceae bacterium
ATTTGTCCCGCCGCCGCTTTGGGCCGCGCGTCACCACGCTATCAATACACTCATGACCGGGTTCGCCAGCGCGCTCGTCGTCTCCAGGACGACACCGATGAATTCCGCGGACGCTATCGGTGGCGTGCCGGAATCGAGGGACCGATGAGTCGCTACAAACACCAGATGGGAATGGCCAAATTGCGGGTCCGAGGGATGGCCAAGGTGACCTATGTGGCCTTCCTGCGTGCCCTGGGCCTCAACATTCGCCGGGTCGCCGCCTACCAAGTCGCTCCTCAGGCAAATTAAGCAGACTGGCAAAAGAGTCGAGATGGGAGCTGCTGATCAAGTCCGCTCGCCGTTCGTCATGAACTCAGCGGCTCAGCCTGCGACCGCATGAAAAATCGCTCCGAGCGACATCACGAAGAACCACCAGATCGCACTTTTTGCCGGCCCGTCAATTGTTGTGTTTGAAGAATTCGGGATCAGGCGGCAAGTTGTAGGATTCCGTCGACGAAAATACGTCCTTGAATGAGTAGCGTGATCAACTGATGTCCGTTGAGTCTTCTCCATTTGGACTGAGCGGCTTGAGCGAGTTTGAACATCATCGTGAGACTCGCTCGCCTTGTTCCGTTGCCCTTGGTTCTTCGATGCCTGAGCCGGATGGTGGCGAACGTGCTTTCGATGGGGTTCGTCGTTCGCAGATGTCCCCAATGTTCAGCGGGGAATTCGTAGAACGTGAGTAACGCTTCACGATCCTTCGTCAGGCACTCGCAGGCATCGGGATACTTGGCTCCGTACTTTTCCAGGAAGTGATCGAAGGCCTTGTTGCCCATCTCCCTGGTCTCGGCTTGCCAGATTTCATGAATGTCGGCCTTGGCCTTCGGCTGAACACTCTTGGGCAGCTTGTTGAGCACGTTGGCTGTCTTGTGGACCCAGCAGCGTTGCTCACGAGTCTTGGTATACACCTCACGAAGAGCCGCCCAGAAGCCCAAGGCTCCGTCGCCTGTTCGACGACAATTATCCTTTCGCGTTAGCGACAATTAGAATTCCCGGTTCTTTTCTGGTTTCTATGGGGGAGGGCAAAACGGAAGGAGGCCTGGCCGACTGGAGTTTTGCCCTCCCCCACAGAATTTTTCCTGGGGTGATTGCCGCCCGTGGGTGATCTCCTTTCTTGGGTCATCGGCACGCCTGGACCATCGACTCACTCTTCGGTGATCGCGGCCTTGGATTGCTTCGCCGATTCCAGGCGATAGCTTGGGAGATTCACATCCAGGATCACGCTGTGATGTACCAGGCGGTCGATGGCCGCGGCGGTCGTCAGCCAGGGCAATCGCATGTCGGAAACGGACTTCATCGCCATGATTGCGTTTCGGATCTGAAAAACAAGTGGGGTGGCTGCGGCTCTTCCTGGCTCCGCTCGTTGCCTGGCCGACGTAGCAACCGCATTTGTAACTCTTGCCGTAGCGACATTCGATGAACTCGATGGATTGCAAAAATGTCCGGGCTGGTTCGTAAGAACTTCAAATCAGAAACGCACGAAAAGTCGCAGTTTTTCCGGGGAGATTTCGATGTGGACACGACCGTAGTCAAGACGGTCTGCCCCCCACGCTCGCCAAAAATGTCTGTGAGCCACACGGAATCGCAAAATCATCGGGAATGACAGGGCTTCGACATGCGATTGCCCTGGGTCGTCAGCGGATCCTTGAAAATGCTCTCCCACTTCGAGAACGGAAGGTTGCTGGTCAGCATGACGCTGCCGCGCTCGTAGCGTTCCGCCAGCAGCGTGAACAGCACTTCCATTTCGTCCCGGCTCTGCTGCACGTAACCGATGTCCCCGCACCACCCCGGAAACATCCCTCGACCCGTTCGAACTCGCCCGCTTGGGCAATTCGATCGGTCGATACCAAACGGCTTAAATCCACAGGCTGCTAACACCCAACGCAAGAACGCAGTTCACCGAACGCACACGTACAAACAAACCAGCACCAGATTACGAAAAAACCGGAGAACAGGGATTGCATCCCCACACTCCGGCTTTAAGTGATTAGCAAACGAATTGTCACTCGAATACGTCGAAGAACTACACAAGCAACTTAGACTGCCTGGAAATCCACAGGGGTCTTCTTCGAGCGACGGCAGCGAATCAATCCTACAATCCCCATCCCCAGACCCATGAGAGCCATTGAGGATGGCTCGGGGACTCCGGATGGCCCCAAGCCTGTGTCTGCAAGAATACTGACGTTGTCGACGCCGAAATTAGCAAAGTGCTCCGTGTTTACTCCGCCAAATCGAATAATGTACGATTGGCCGGGTGTTAAGCCTGCAAGAGCAGTTGTGAAGTTGACAAAGGGGTTCCCAGCTGCCGGGCTATTCATAAGTAGAAGCTCCTGCGACAGGACCGTTGATGTGAACGGATCACCGCCGGGCAATGGAAAGGCTAGAATATCAACCTGAGCGTGCTGGTTAGGCGGAGATGCTGTTGTCAACGTTCCGTTATTGATCCCAGTACCGAATCCGGAGAAGAGCGGCACTTCGTACCAGTTGTTCCAAAAATAATCAAAGCTTAGCGTTTCACCAATAGAACCGATGGGAACTGTGAACGCTTGGTACAATACCGCAGCACCTGATGCGCTTTCATCGTAAAGGGCATACTCGCCGCCAGGATTAATGGCGATCGCCTGTCCCGATAAAGGGGCAGTGGCTCCAAATGGGCCAGCCGTCCAAGATGCAAGACCGCTCGGGCTGGTAGCCCAGCCGGCAAGACCGGCTGAGAAATCTCCGTTCGTCGTCAACTCAACAAGCGCTGCCTTAGCAGGAGATGCGAGCAAGATTAATGCTATCGCACAGATCAAGAGTGATCGAACGAGTTTAACACAAGAATTCATCCACTAGCCCTCCTATTGAGTCGAAATGATGAACAGGTCGCCACAGTCTCTGAATGCAATCGGTTATTTCTGGGTGCGTAGGAACACCGTGAGTCCCCTGCTCGCAGAGATAACCATCCAGTTTGGTAAAGCAGATCATCTAGGCACATTTTTCACAAGCACCCGAGACGTGAAAATAGGATCTTTGGGAGAAATGTGCAAAAAAACATCTCGGAGATTTGGATGCAATTGACTCATCAGAAGCTTGACGGACTAATCACCACTTGTCCACTGCGCTGGCCATCCCAACTCAGCAGAGAGCCATAAACTCGCGAGTCAATGGAGGTACTCAACCCCTTAGCAGCCCCATCACAGTAAAGTGAATTCACAAAACCACTGTGATTTGAACTTGGCCTTGGCGCAGTACCAACTGCATTAGCAAAATTGGCATTAGGAGTGGCATTGATTGTCGCAGGTGCCGCAGGGTCACTCAATGAGAATCCGGTTTGAAACTGAAGTGCCAGGGCCGACGACCAAGGACTTACTAGGCTTCCAATCGCCCCATTGTTCGTGCCTGTTGGCGTTCGACCGGAAACCGCAACAATGAGTCCAAATCCGATCAAATCAACATCACGCGATAGCCAAGTTCCCGAATTGAGATTCTCACTTAGCATCAACGTCTGTCCTAGTCCGTCGCCCCCCGACACTTCATCAAGTGTCACCGGCTGGGCATAGTTACGACGCCAAAACACACCCGTCCTCCGCGCGACCTGGCCGTCAGGCGCGTCCGTCGTCGTATTTCGATTCCAGTCGACGAGGTTCTGGTGGTGAATCGTCGGGGCGAGCGAATAAGGATCGTCCCCACCCCAAATTGGCTGCGAAAAGTAGCCTGCATTTGCCGCATAACTCAGACCAAGCGGTACTTTGTGGTTGTTCTGGTCGACAGGACAAGTGAGGACAGGAATCCACATTTGCAGATAGGCTGGCAGTGCCGTGGCGTTCGCTGAGGTAATCCCCGGAGGCGCATAATAGGTATTGGCAAATTCTCGGTCCAAATCCGAGCGATCCAAAAGGGAAAGCAATGCAACCGGCCAACCATAGCCTGCAACATTGATTTTGGCGGCGCTCGGAAAGCCGGTAGTGACAATATCTCCATTCTCAATAGGGGGCAGTTGCCCCCCATTCGCGCTGGCGAAGTTCGTCATCGCCAGACCCAACTGATGCAGGTTGTTGAGACACTGCATATTGAACGCGGCTTTGCGGGCGCTCTGGACCGCCGGGGCGATCAGCGAAATCAGCACGGCGATGATCGAAATGACCACCAGCAATTCAATCAACGTAAAACCGGCACGCGGTGAGGAGCAAACTCGTACTCGGCGGCCCGAAGTCATCTGACGGCACTCCGAATGAGAACAAAAAACAGCTTTCACGGTTCAAATCTGCTCAACAGGAACCTGAGGAACAATCAGGACAATGTTGTGAAGGACGTCAAACTATCGAAGGAACATCGCACCCGGTCACCGGTCCACATTCGCCATGCATTCCGGAAGACCTGCAAGGTCGCTGAGGCTTTTCGGAAATCTGTGGGATTTCTTCTTGACAAATATTGAAGCCCCACCGCGCCCTTGTCCAGTGATTTGTGCTAGGGGTTTTTACTATTCGGAGAAATGTTTTTGGAGCCCGCCGGAGTGCGAGCCGGGGCTTCCGCGGCCAAGGCCCGGTGTCGCGCAGCCAGCGACGGGTCGCCCAGCGCGGTGTAAACTTCCGCCAGCGCGGCGTGCAGAGGGGGCTGACGCGGCAAGAGCCGCAGGGCAAATTCGAGATCGGCGAGGGCTTCTTGGTGGCGGCCGAGGCGATACAGGATTTGCCCCCGGGTCTCGCGAAATTCCGCACGGTTCGGCATCGAACGGAGTGCCGATTCCACCAAGTCCAAAGCCCGGTCAAGCTGCGGCATCGGCGATGTCGCCAGCACATAAGCGAGGTTATTTGCCGCGACCGACATGCGCGAGTCGAGGCGGTAAGCCTGTTCGAGATGGACCGTCCCTTTCTCGATGTCGCCATTCAAGTAGGAATTCGTGCCGAGGACGAGATGCACCGCGGCGGGGGCTTTGCCACTGGCGAGTGCATTCTCCAACACTTCGAGATTCGCGATTCCCTGCGTGCCAGGCTGTGTCGCCAGCCGGGCGATAAACATCAGAATGCCGGGGTGATTGGGGGCCAGCAGCAGCGCCCGTTCAATCAGATCGATCTGGCCTAGCAACTCCGTCGAGACCGCCAATGCGGCTTCGGAATTGAGTGGAAAAGCGGCGTCCGCGGGACCATCGATCGGCTGCCGGCGTCCGGGTGCGGCGGCGGTGGCCAAGGTGAGATACAGCTGCGCGGCCGCTAACCGCAACCCGGCATCGGCTTCGGTCAGATTGAGTTGATTGAGCAACTGCAGCGCTTCGTTCCGGCGTCCCAGGAACACCAGCGAATCCGCCTGGCGCACGGCGATGGACAGATCTGTAGGATCAGCTTTCCGATTTTTGACCAGCACGGTGAGCGCCCGCTCCGCCGCCGTTACCGCAGCAGTTTCGCGACCGAGGCGGCGCTGGGTGACTGCCAGCATCAGTCCCAGATCGGGGCGGGTGGATGCGGCGGCTTCCAGATGTTTTGCGGCTTCCGTCCAGCGTCCCTCACGGAAATGAAACTCTCCCAACATCGCATGCGCTGCCGGCGGCGCATCAGGTCCCACCAGCGACCATTCCAGGTGCTTGATGAGCTTCGCTGCATCGTCTGCATTTTTGGGCGGATCTTGCTGCAAGGTCGACAGGGCCACCCACAACTGAGCCGGCGCGTAACCGGGTTCGTCCAACGGAGCCAGAGACCGGATGAGTCGCGCGGCCCGATCCGGTTGCCCATCCTTCTTCAGATACTCGGCATACCGAAATCGCAGCGCCAGATCCTTGGGTGAGAAGGCTTGCAAGCGGCGGAGGCTCAAGCCCCATAACTCGAGATTGTCGGTCCGTTCCGCCTGCCGTGCGGTTTCGAGACAACGGGTTTGGACGATCGCCGGCTCCACCCGACGAAGCAGCGCCGGACTGGCCGAACCTGCGGCGAGACACAGCAGCGCCGGTACCCCCAACATCAATTGCCGCGGCTTCCGGGACCGCAGGTAGCGGTCACACAGAGCCAGGAAAAAGAACTTCGTCTGCATGGTTCACGGTTCTCCACGCCTGCTACCGACGTGATGGTGACGCTGTGTTTCAGGGTGAGGTTTGCAGCTTTTGAGCCAGTTGCTCACGCACTTCCGTAAAGGCGCGGGTAATTTCCTGGCGGTCTTGCGCGGACAAGGGAACTTCACCGGCGACGAGCATCTGGATTTGGATAGTCGTGGGAACACGGGCTGTGGAGGCCTCGGGGCGATGGCCGCGCAACCGCGCCCACAGTCGTCCCGTCAAAGTGGTTTCGCGCGAGGGGTGGGCGGCACGAACGGGGAACGGCAGCCAGGCACCGTCATCGGTCCGTGTGCTGTGCAGCACGTAACCGACGTCGATTTGCCGCCGGAGGTCCAGAGCCCCGATGGTCTCGCCGGAAGGAAGTTCCGGGAATGCGGCGGACAACGGTGCATGATCGGCGACGGTCCAGCCGGTCGCCAGATAACATCGTTCCAGCGGATGCCAGCCGGTAAACGGGAAATCCATCGAGACGAAGACCGTCCCGAACGGTGCCGCATACGCCCATTGACGCGAGTAATGGCCTTCGAGATTTCCCATGCTGCGCTGGATCGGCTTGAACTCCACCCGTTTCCAACCATGCAGCGTTTCCGGCAGTGTCTCTTCCTTGAATGCGAGGCCGCGGTCGACAAAGTCGTGACTCACCACGGCGGACGCCGCACGGGCTTGCCACAAAGGCTGCGCGAGATGCCAGCCCTGCGGAACCCAGAGCAGCAGGGCAAACGCCGCGCAGGGCTTGAGCCAGGGACGGGTGACATCCGCCAACACGGGAACGTACGGAGCCGGTGGCGGAGGAGGAGAGGACGTCATGAGCCGGAGCGGAAGTGGGGTGAAGAAAAACCGCCCCAGTTGATTCATGCTGCCGAGCAGCAGCAGACCGATCAGGAACAATCCCAGTCCCAACATCTCATGGGCCAGTCCGGTCGACAGTTCCCAATTCCAAGCCGCGGCCGTGTAAACAATCACGACGACCCGGGCAATGTTCAGCACCACTGCCGTGGCGGCGGCAAACACCAGCGAACCCACCGCGGCCAAAAGCGGCAAGCGGCCATAAACCGACCACAACGCTGAAATGGCCAGGAGCGCCAAAAAGGAATGGACACCGCTGCAAGCATCTTCGACGAAGAAGGAATGCCCCGGCACTTCGAAGGTGTTGCCGAGTTGCAGATGCACGATTCCCAACCGATCGAGGATTGACGCGGAGGCATTGGCCGTGCGGCGACGCAGCATCTGCACGAACTCGAGATCCCACCCGAACGGTGGCGGCACCAGCAGCCAGGAAATGATCCACACCGGCAGCCAGCGGCGGGCTGTCACTCTTCCTCCGGCCTGCAGGAGCACACCCGCGGTCAAGATCAACGTCGCGATCATTCCCAGCCAGGGTGAAAACAACAGAGAGGCCAGCAGCAGTAACGTCAGCCCCCCGGCCATCACACAGAACTCGAGCCAGCGGAGCGGTTGCGTTTCCGGCCAGGTCTTCGGCAGCCGACTGCGGAGCAAAAATCCCAGGCAGACGACGTACAAACCACAGAACGAGTAATGATCGCGCGTTTTCCAGAGGTCCAGAAAGAAGCTCGTCACCAGCGGAACCGCACCAGCGAGGATCATCAACCCGGCGCGCCAATTCGTACTCGTTTGAGATTGCAACGGCGGCAGAGAAACGGAAACAGGCGGCGGAGACGTGGCTCCACGCGTCGGGCTTTTCTCCGGCACGACGGGGGGCGCAGCTTTAGACAGTGATGGCATGGATGTGGGCCCGCAATAACCTGTGGCAGCGCAGACATTCGGTCTCACGCATGCCCCTCGCTCCGGATGTGGTGATGATAGCCACCGGCGCCGAGCGAAAGAAAGGCTTGAATCAGCCAGAACCCAAAATTACCGCCACAGGTCGATTACGAACCAAGAACGCGATTCTGACGGCGTTTCCATCAGTTCCTTCCGGGGGGATCCACCAATACTCGCAGGGAATTCGCCGTACGTTCCAGAAACGATTCTGTCCATGTTTCCATGTAGAACAAGGTTCCCGCGATGACGATAGCCAGCACGGCACCAGCGAGGATCCCTTCAAAGTGATGCCCCAGCGGAACGCCTTGATCGTTCTTCAACCGACTGTTGGTGCGATGCCGTCGTGTCGAATCGATCATGACGGTAATCGTCATCGCCAAAGCGACCGAAAAATCGGCCGTGTCGATGCCGTCACGGAAACCAATCATCGCTGCCGCGGAAGCAATAACGCAGGTGTTCGTGCTAAAACTGCCGCCGTATCCTAGGCGCTTCAGCAGCGGTCGCAGCGGCTTCAATCGCAGAAACAACGCCGTGAACCACCCCAAGCCCCAGCCGAGAAGTGGCGCCACAACATAGACCCAGGACATCTTCCCGTCTTCCTTGTCACCGCGCGCCGGTCTGAGCGTCTCACAAGCACGCTCGACGTCGCTGCAGAGATGCATTTCGATGAAGTGGCCCGGCTCAAGCTGATACTGGTCTCAACGGAGCGTGCTGTCCAGTTCATTCCCGGCCGTAAGGGGCATTTTTTGCCTCGTTGACGCGGCCGAATCGGCGAATCGGAGTGATCGTTGCGAAGGGAACTCCGATCCACGCGGACGGATGCCGAAGACCGTTGCCACTGGACGATGCGGGAGCAGCTTTGTTCCCCGCAGCGATGCCGTACCCGCCGGACCGAGTGTCATTCCAGACGAGTCGCCGCCGTCGAGCGTCATCGCATTCCAGACCCCGTGCTGCAACAAGGCTTCCGCCGCCGCGGGCAGGGATGCTCGTTCGAAGACGGCCAGATACAGCACGCTCCCCTCCCGATTGGTTCCCACTAAGGTTCGGCTGTCTGGCAGACTCGTCAGCCCGTGCCCCAGACGCCCCTCGACCACAGGTCGTTTGCGGCCGCCGATGCCGCAGATGGCACGTTGTCGCGCCGCATCAGAAACTCGCCCGCACGGTTCCCAATGGGCCTGCCCCTGGTCATCAAACCAGAGCAGATAAGAATCGCGCGCATACGCCCCCCATTTCCCTTCAGCGATGCACGTATCGACCGACTCCGCTGGCATCCCCGGAAGCGACCAGCGCCCCCACACCGATCCAAACAACGTGGCATTGATCCCCACCAGCAAGCGCTCGCGCTGTGCCACCGCCGGTAACCAATCCAACCGATATTGTCCGCTCCCCATCGGTTCGGTCGCAGGCAACGGCGTAACGTACGGCTCCCATCCCGAGCCGCGCAACGCAATCGTGACTAGATGCATCCAACCGCGGGACCCGTCCGGATCAGACACCGCGCGACAGCAATAAATCGCCCCGGGTGCAATTTCCGTGGGAGCCACGGGCCCCGTTGCAGAACCGAGCACCCACGCGGCCAGCGCCAATGCGGACGAAGCCACCGCTATCAACCCCGCGCGACTCTCAAGATATTTTCGCGTCGGATGTGCATCTCTCGCAGAAAACACGCCGCTTCTTCCCCGCTGCGGTTGGACAGGACGAACGGATCAGCAGCCCGATGGGAGCGGAACAGAAGACACCGGCCGCGATTGATGCCAGTGATCGTACCGGGAATCGCCCGCCCAGCGATCACGCCGCGGGGGGATTCTAATGAGGGCCGCGTATGCGACAAGGCCAACTTGCGGCTCTTGGCATCCGTCCAGCAAACACACGCTGGTTGCGAAACGAAGTAGAAGCGACCACCACTTTTATGGTGCGAGCTTTGCTAGCGCGACGGCTAGCGACTCGATTGCCGTTGACTGTGCTCCGCGTTTTTCGGCCTGCTGAAGTGCTTCCCTCGCGTCGCTGACACGCTGGAGACGAATCGCCGAGGCGCAGCGTAGCAAATAGACCCCAGCATCATTCATTCCAGCCTCAATGGCGAGGTCCGTGTCCGCAAAGGCCGCGACAAACTCAGCATTTTCGAAGTGCGACTGCGCCCGCATCGCAAAGATGGTCGGTCCCGTTCGACCAGCATCGATGGCTTTCGTTAAATGCCGGATCGACGAAACATGACGTCGCTGGTGTAGCTCAACAATTCCGAGGAGCTCCAGTGAAGCGGAGTCATCAGGATTTCGCGTAATCAAGCGATCGAGGAGTGCGGCGGCCCCCCCAAAGTCTTTCATCCTGAACCTGGACATCGCCAACCCGTAACTCAGATCAGCACGATCGGGATCAACTTCAAGTCCGGCCTGAAATTCTTCCGCAGCAAGTTTCCAGTCCTCACGTTGAAGGGCCGTCATTCCACGTTCGTTATGTTCTGCCGCATTCAGCCTGCCACGATCGAACGACAGCAATAATTCAGGTGGAAGTGGCGTTGTGGAGAAGAGCTGAGGGGTCGCCGTTGGAACGATCGGAGACGAAATGGCCTCACCTTGCTGCGGAGTCGTGAGTTTTGTCTCGCGGTTCTGCTGACTTGCTTCTCGCGAAACGAAGTTGGAATCCGACGCCGATTCCGAACAACCACAGACCAAGAGACAGAGACAGAGAATCGTGATCCCAGCACAATACTTCCGCGGCAATTGGCGGGGGGAGCACATGATTGTTCACATTACTGCTCGGCCGGGTTCGTCGCTAGTACCGAAGCAAAAAGCTCTGGTCATGTCTGAGCATGACCAGAGCAATCAATTCGAACACAACTCGGCGGTGGTCCAATCTAAATGGATCAGACAGCTGGATTGGTCGGTGCGGGTTTTACCGACTTACGACGGCGGGCAAACCAAGCACCGGGAATTAGCAGACTAGCTCCGAGCAGCAATGAAGTCGGTTCGGGATTCGCAGTGAAACTCATTGTCACCGACTGTGCACCGACGAAGCTAGCCACGTCAGCATGAAAGCTAACTGAGGTCGTGTCGCCGTTAGCCAGTACCGGACCACCGCCTGAGAAACCCCCAAACCGAATAATCTGAACTCCGAAAGCAGGGGAGAACGGATTCCCAGCTCCGAGATGCTCAAGAGCAAAGGGGCCAGAGTCAATATTGGATGCCGGAGCGACATCGAAAACGGCAATAACACCAGCCGGGGAAGAGAACCGGATATCAAGACCGGGAATTTCCCGACCGGTCAAGTTCGTAAGTGAAACCGTGAAAGCATATTCAGTAGCTGCACCAAACACACCGTCCAAATCGAAATTCGTCGAGAAGGCCACTCCCGTTTGAGTGAGAGTGATGCTCATCGTGACGGCATTCGTGATGATGCCATTGTTCTCCGCCACATTATTGTTGGTGACGGTGGGCTGAGCGTTTAGCTGCCCTCCAGGCTGTGCCACTCCAACATTTGTGAACGAACCGCCGACGATAAAATCGGCTTGAGCGGCTTGGGTCGCTGAGACCACGAATGCAAGAGTTAAAAGAGCACGTAACATCGTCAACTCCCAATTTCAATGAGGATGGTGTTTGAAACCAAGATTCACAGATTCAAACTTCTTGCCGCGAAAATTCACTCCGAATCCAGCGGAATCGCCAGTGATGGGTTTGATAATACCGCACTCACCGGACGTGTCAAGCGAGTAGCTTGCAGAATTTACACAATCTGCATAGCCGCTCCGGTAGGTGGTCGTGCCGTGATAGGTTCGCTGGTCGTCGCTGGTGCTATTTCGCGGCCCGAGTGGCGCAATCAATTTGATTGCTGCAGCCGGAGGAATCAGCAAGGGTCCAACTCTGTCAGTAATCATGCCCATGGTTATTTCTTAACAGGAGCTGACGTGCTCTGTTCGAGTTTCATGGCTACGGCACGGTGTTTTGCCGCGAGTTCGGCAATACCAAGCTTCTCGTAGCATTCCGCAATGGCGAGGTGCGTCTGAGAGTTGCCGGATAGGGATTTGAGTGCAAACTCAAGATCGGGGAGCGCGTCTTTCGGACGATCCAACTTCAAGAGGATATGGCCCCGTGTGTCACGAAAGCGGGGACTCGACGCATTCCGCTCAACCACAGGCTGGATTAGAGACAGCGCGCGATCCACTTGCGGCGGATCACTGAAGGCAAGCGTCCAAGCCAGATTATTCGCGATCAAATCAGCATTCGGCAGCGATTCAAACGCTCGTTCGAGGTGGAACGTCGCTTCGTCATTCCCAGCAGACTTAAAGGCATACGACCCTAGCAGCAGGTGACTAAGCCCAATCGCCTTCCCTGCCACAATGTTCGCCTGCAATAACTCACGAGCAGCGCGCGAAGTTTCGTCGTCTCTGTCAAGTAGTCGCATTAGCCGATCGAACAGCAGCAATTCGTTTGGATAAATCTGTACCCCTTTTTCCAGCAGTTCGAACTGTTCCTGTCGTTGCTCGACAGTGGCTGTGGGTAAGTCATCCGCCCAGGCCACCAGGCAGCGGACGAGGGCTTGGCGAACAGATTGCTCATCGTGCATCGCCAGCGTCTCTCGCAAGAGACGGACCGCTTCAGAAAAGTCGTCAATAAACAGGCACGCATCCGCCCACGAAACTCGCAGACTGACATCTTGCGGCTTCGCTGCCGATTCACGAGCGTAGTAGTCCCGGGCTTCCGTTCCGTAGCGCAAGGCCTGAGACCTTTCACCCGACAGGGCATACGCCTTGGCAAGAGTGAGTTTTCGAGTTGGGGTACTCTGTGCAGAGATCAGCAGATAACGAATGGCCTGACCATAAAGCCCCTGCTGGAAGTAAAGCTGGCCCAGCAAATCATTCCCCAAAGCATCTTGAGGCCGCAGCTTCAGTGCATGGAGCAGGTGAGTTTCTGCAATTTGCAGGTCTTTAAGCGTTGTCGGACGGAGGTTGATATGGTAGGCCGCTTGCCAAATATGTGCCGGTGCATGCACAGGTCGATCCAGCGGGGCGAGCGACTGCATTGAGGCGGCCACACGCGGATAGTCCTTAGTCTTTTGCGCCGCGAGGGCGAGATCGAACAGGGTCTCGTTGTCTCCACCCTGCATCGTGATGATGCGTTCGAGGTACAGCTTGGCCGACGCATAATTCTCGGCTGCCATCGCGGATTTGGCGGCGCGCTGGTAGGCCTGCAGGATTTGTCCGCGATCCTGGAAGGCGGAGGCAAGTGCCACGTAGGTGGCCGCGATTGCAATCAAAACGGCGGGAAGGCCGGGGATCAGGCGGCGGAGTTCGCGCGAGCGCCACCAGCCGATTATGAAATCGAAGAGAAAGAGAGTCAAACGCTGTGTGGCACGAATCGGCCAATAGGCCCAGTTCAGCAGCTCCCGCACCAGCCAGAAGACGCGGCGGCTGAACTTCGCCAACAGTCGCGAGAGGAAATCTTCCATTGCTTCACTTAAACGGAAATGACGGTGTTAGTGCCAAACATCGGTAGCAGATTCTTTGGACATTCGCGTTCGTTGGACGGCATTCATGGCTCTGACTCGGACCTATTGAAACTGCGGCGGGAGTCTTGATGGTTGCTGTGCCGCACTGGGTTTCGAAAACGATCGCAGTCGGCGAACCACGAGGGAAGCGGCCTCAACGAGTTTCGACCTCAACAGTGTCCGTCACAATTTGCGAGATTTTTCATTGTTTGCAGCCTTCGTGTGAGGCGGTACTGCCGACCGAATCCCCAACTTCTCCACAGCCTGCTGGCGGAACTCACAATAGAATTGAAGCAAGCGATCAATCTCCTGCTCAGTGATCGGTTCTGCCGATCGTGCCAGCAACTGAAATTGCAAAAGCGGTAACAGCGGGCGGGGCCCCGTCGGAACCGGAGAGCCTCCCCATAACGATTCAAACCGCTTCCGCGCATCAAGGAGTTTCAATTGCGAGTCTCGATCTCGCACACCGGCGAACGTCGTGCCGCGCTGGTCGACCTGACAGAACATCAGCACGGCATTACCGTCCAACTGGCGCGTCATCCGCACCACAGCAACCGGCTCAGTCTTGCTGGATTCCGGAGTTGCCCCGGCAATCCGACTGTCCTCAACCGTCCATCCCGTTTGGGTGTAACACAGTGCCGCGTCATGCTGCCCTTCGTACGGATAGTCGATGGAGATTTGCGCCACTAGCGGCCCGCTGGCGTAAGACCATTGCTGGCTCTGCTGACCGAAGGGATCGCCGAACACGCGGCGAATTTCCGCAAACTCAAGTCGCTCAAAGTTCTGCAAGCGCTCGGGCATCCCTTCTTTTCCGAGGGCTTTCAGTTCTTCCGGAGATCGGAACGAGGATGTCATGTCCGGCAACGGCCCCGGCATTCTCAAGAACTGCAATCCAGAAGCCACTGGAAACACGCACAGCAAGCCAAACATGCAGACACGAGCCCAAGCCGGCGCTAATACATTCTGGCCATTGCCGCTAGATGGCTCGTGTCGATTTGAACTCCGCTCATAAACGCCAAAGATCCTCTCCGGGAGCAGGAAGTAGAGCAGTTGATCGACGGAGAGGATCAACCCGGCCGAACAGGCAAATAAGACAATTCCCAATACGGCGTGATCTGGCCCGCTGGAGAGATCGATCTGATACGGAAGCATCATGGCGATCACCACCAGCCGCGAAACGTTTTCGAGCAGCACAATGCTGAATGCACAGACCAGCAGGACGATCGTGTGCAGGAAAGTCCGGCGAGAATAGAGCGCCCAAAACAGGGCCGCAGCCATGAGCACAAACAGGGAGTGGATGCCGCTGCAGGCATCAGCGATGAAGAGCTTCTTGTTTGGAACCTCGATGACGTTCATATAGGTGACGTGCAATCGTCCGAAGAAATCGAGAACCTGTGAGGTCATGCGCGTCGTCACCCCGCGGAGGGCCAACGTCAGTCGTTCATCCCAGCCAAACGGAAGGGGGACCAGGACGAAACTCATGAGCCATAGCGGTAGCCAGCGGCCAACGCCTTTCCATCCTGTCGTCATCCAAAGCAGACAAAAACTTGAAGCCAGCAACGACAACATCGCCGCCCATGGGGACCACATCAGGCTCGCTAGCCCCAACAGCGCCAACGCGCCGAGGAAACTCAAGACGATCAGCCAAGCACCGCGGAAATCACCAACGGCATCGCCGATCTCGGAGCGTGAATTCCATAATGCGAACAGCAAGAGCGGCACGACAATAACGAATTGGTAGTGCGGCCGTTGCAACATGCCTGCGACATGCCACCACAGCAAAAGTGGATACCCGGCCGCCAGCATCAACCAGGAGATCGCACGCATCGAACTTGAATTTGCCACGGGATTCCAACCTGAGAAACAGCATGCGCGGCGAAGTAAGGCAACAGGGAAACACTCGGACACCACACCACACATCAGCCGAATGAAGAGCCTGCTGATTGCGCGACACTCCGCGATGGAACGAGAAGTGTCGCGTGAAATCGTGCGCTTTCACAATTATGGGGGCGTGAACCTAGCAGCCACAACCCCCAACTTTGTTTTCCAGGGATTCAGGCCGATGGCACCGAGCGCCAGTCGTAGTGCTCGCAGGAACACTGCGGCAGAGTGCGATCCGCCCGCCACACGTTTCAGCGACTACTTGGGGGCTGCGGAGGCTGGCTCAGCAATGGAAGCGGGATGGGAACCGGGCTGCTCATGGAAGTACTCTTCGTTGATGTACCCATAGCCGTAGTACCGATACCCATACTGATACCGCCCCAGCCCGTATTCACTCTTTTCGAGCGGCACTGCGTTCAGAACGACGCCAATGACACGTGCGCCAACCATCCGTAGACGTTCCAGTGCGCGGGTGCAAAGAACGCTGGCATTCCGACCGAGCCGCGTCAAGAACAGCACGCCATCGGCTTGCGGAGTGACGATACAGGCGTCGGTCACCGCGAGTACAGGAGGGGAGTCGACAATGATAAAGTCGTACATTTCCCGCAGTTTCTCGAGCAGTAGGGAAAGATTCCCCGACATCAGCAATTCCGCAGGATTATGTGGACGAGGGCCGGCCGTCATCAAGTCCAATCCGGGGACTTCCGTGGCACGAATCGCATCCGGTAGTTCAGCAACTTCTTGAATGATCGAACTCAGACCGATGTTATTGTCTAAACCGAACAAGTTGTGCTGCGACGGACGACGGCAATCGGCATCAATCAGCAGACAGCGTTTGCCGCTCATGGCCACTGTTACCGCAAGATTTGCTGACATTGTTGACTTACCCGCACCGGCGTCGGGACTGGTAATTTGCAGAACGCGGATATCCCGGGCATGGCTGCCAAACACAATCGAGGATCGCACTGAGCGGTAGCTTTCCGCAGCAAACGAACTGGGTTTGTGGAAACAAACCACCATGCGGTGAACTTTCTCACTCTTCAGTTCGCGTTTGGAAAGCTTCTGCTCGATCAGGGGAACGGTCCCTAAGACAGCGAGATGCAGCCGCCGCGAAACATCTTCTAAGCCGCGAAATCCACGATTGGAAACTTCGACAAGGAAGGAAATCAGGATCGCTGCCAGCCATCCGGCCACAGCACCCGTCCCTAGAAACTTCGCATACGACGGCCCAACTTGCCGACCGGGGCCAGGCAGACTAATTACTTCCGCTTTGAGCGTACCGTTGTCCTTCACCAGATTCAGAGCCTGTAACTGATCGAGAATAGTGTCGAACAGCCGGTTGGTCCGATCAAGATCATCTCGGTAAAGGCGGTCTGTGTTCTCTTCCGTCGATAGGAGCCGGGAGGACTCGCGCTCACGCGTAAAGAGCAGATCCAAGTCGGCTTTCTGCTGGTCGATCTTCTTGAGGCTCTGGCGAAGGGAATCGATATAGACCGCTAAGAAGTCTGTCGGTTTGGAATCATTCAGCCCTTCGTTCGGTTCTCGCTGTTCGAACAACGCCCGTGTCAGTTCAATCTTACGACGGACTTCCCGCACTTTAGGATGGCCTTCACCCAAACTTTGCAGCAGCTTCTCTTCTTCGAAGAGGAGTGGCAACAATTGGGTGGAGAGATTGGCGGCAGTTTGACTGGCCCCTCCGACATCACGATTCGACTTGTCGATCATGAGCAGCAGGGTTTCACGTCCAGCCCCCTGTTTGATCGCGGCCTCCATGGCGTCAAGCTCAGAACGAAGCTGCGACTCCTGAATCATCAAGCCCGATCGCGCCCCCTCGACCTGCGACATCCGCTCCTGATGCAAATTGCGTGACGCTCCACCCACGAAAACTAGCGAGGATTTCGCTTTGAACTTGTTGTACTCGTCCTGTTTCTTCCGGAGATCTTCCAGAAGGTGCTCGTGGGCTTCCTTGATGAGCTCTAGTGCCTTGTCCGTATCACCGCGTTGGCTGGTGCTCAAGTAGGTGAGATAGGCACCAACTACCGCATTCAGAACTTTGGGACAATCAAACGGATTGGGACCCGTGAACGACAGGTCGAGGAATTCCTTCCCATTGTTGACTACATTCAACCCCCCGCCGACGTAGCCAATGGGATTGTTTCCTCGGGCTCCGATTAGATCATTGAGCTGAAAGTCTAAGACCGCGCGCTCCACGTGCGACGGCGAGGTAATCAGCACGGCATGTGTTTCCAGGTTCGGTGTCGAATTGACCACCGATTGGCCTTCAATCGCTGCGATCGGCCGCGTCTGATAAACACGAATCCGTGCTCCCGACGAAAAGACTGGCTCAGCCTTAGTAAACAAAAGATAACCAGCGCCTGTCCCCAACAGGACGAAGACCACCGTCAAGAGCTTCTGGCCGAATAGAACCTTGACGAGATCCAACTCGTTGTGAGATTCCGCCGCCTGATGTTGATGAGGGGCCGGTTGGGCGGAAGTTGGCCACGGACTCGGAGCCGACATAAAGGATTAACCTTAAAGAGCTTGACCGCTGCGGACTCAAGGCTGGCGTCCGGATGCCAGCAGTTATTTTTGAGGGCCCATTCCGTCACGCGGTCGGCGTGTGGGATACAGTCCATGCTAGGACTTGAATTGTTGATCCGCAAGCATTTTGTTCAGCACAAAGTACAGAATTCATTCAAGGAACTACCAAGTCCCTTAAAGTCTTCGCAAACTCAAAGAGGTACTGCCGTAGCCCTGACTCAAACTTCCACCAGTTTTCCGGACCGAATTCATCCGTGGGCACGGAAACCATCGATAATTCGACATGCGTTGCGATCCCTGCGACTCGGAACTCACGATTCATCATTCGCCGGGCGCGACGCGTATGAAAGTCATGCGTGACCACGGCGACTTTAACTTTTCCGTGTGCATGCAAAAACTGGGCCACGGCAACGGCTTCCAATTGCGTCGAATCCGGATTCCCTTCCAGGACGACAATCGCCTCTTCCGGGACGCCTTCCTGCTGAAGTACAGAAACGATTAAGTCTTTTTCCGAATTAGCGTTACAGACATTCCCCTCGATTGCCGGTGGATTCGGAACCAAGATCTGTGTTGCCAAGCCAGCATGATAAATCTCCGCGGCGACGATGGGACGAAGGTCGGCTCCGCCCCCCAGGACGTAGCAAAAAGTCACCGGCGTTGCCAAAGGGCGACCCACATTCAACAGCCGCCCCGCGCGATAGAGCACAGGCTCTACGACAAAGTAGATGGCCGTCACTGCCACAAAAACAAAGAGGGCGAGTCGTTTCCAACCCGCCCTCCTGCGAAGAGCATTCGTGTTCATCAGAATCCCGCGATCGCTGCCTTTTTGAGTGCTGATCGAGGTTGTTCAAACCGCGGCTGGTCGGAATCGACGACCAGCCAATCGACTGTGATTCGCAGCAGTTCTTCGGCGAACCGCCTCTGCCCAACCTTCTTGGCCCACCATCGGTCGAGTTTGATTTGCGGATCGGACAGTGGCAGCAGAACCACCCGTCTTCTCAATTGTCGAGGAACAACACTCGAAACCTTCCCCGAGAGCCAGCGCGATCTCCAAGCATCGCAAACCAAACCGATCCGTAGAGTCGAATCTGATTCCAGCCTCGTCACGAGTTCTTTCAAAATCTCGCTCACGCCAGAGACTTCCCGGTCGATCTCCTGAATTTTTGAGGGCGGAATGGCGGCTTCTTGACTGGCCAGTCGGGCGCACTCGAGGGAATTGGGCAGCAATCCACGACGGACCAGCCGATTCGTGAAGCGATTATAGATCAGGATTTCGCGGGCCTCGCCCTCGGCAATTTGCCGCGCCGCAAAATCGTAGGCGTCGGCACCATCCAGAATCACCAGTTGGTCCACGCTCGATAGGGGAGCATCCACCATCACGAGCCAAGGCAGGCACTGAAGGATCGGGGCGCGAAACCACCAACCCGCAAAACCGACAACAGAAACGATTGCGAGATAACGAAAACGCCGACGAATTCGGGGAATTGGAGCGGGTGTTTCCGGCGTCGTCACAGGTTGCGACCTTCACGCATCATGACCAGCTCCCAACGCTTGAGAACGATCATGCCTTCGTAGGTCGCCATCAAGAAGCTGAACGCGAGCCCCGCTCGGCCTTCCAGAATGCCCCACTTCCAGAAGTAGTGGTAGCAGAACCGTGCCAAGGAGCGGAACGGCAGCCGGCGAGCAAAGTCCCGTTGCGCACGCCGACGCATGGAGGTTTCCCGGCTGAACAACTCGCCCCACCTGAGGGGACGGTCCTCGACGAATTCCCGTTGCGCTTCCCTTGACGAGTAGGCGTTATGCCGCTGCCACCAATCGCTCAGACCTTTGCTGAACGGATAGTGCACGAAGGGCTCGGTGATTTTCTCAAGACGACCGAACACGGCCGGCACAGGAATTTCGCCGTGCCCCGAGTCAGCAAACTGCGCTCGCTTCTGGCGCACCAGCCGCATGATCCAAACCGGAAATCCGTCGGAATAACGGAGCCACTTCCCCAGCAGCATTGTCTTTCGACACAAGCAAAACCCAACGACATCCGCTTGGGCGTGCTGAATCGCCTCGCCGACGGCATCACGAAACGCAGGCGTCGCGACTTCATCGGCATCAAGCATCAGGACCCACTCGTGGCACAGTTCAGCCGACTCCAGTGCCCAGTTCCGTTGAGCCGCAAAACTCTCGAAACGGTGTGATACGACTCGCGCCCCCAGATTTTCCGCCGCCTCACGGGTTCCATCCGTGGATTCGTCATCAACCACGACCCGCTCGCTGCACCACGCCAGCGATTCCAGGCAACGCTGAATGTTGGACCGCTCATTCTTGGCGATAATGACGACGGACAGAGGGAGCGGCGAACTCACGACGCGGTCTCGGAAACGGTGCGAAGGACGCGTGGCTTCAAAAAACGCGCCGGGTTTCCGGCCACGATCGTCCACGCGGCGACATCACGCGTGGCCACGCTGCAGGCTCCCACCACGGCACCGCGAGCAACCGTTACCCCCGGGCTGATGAAGGCGCGGGCACACACCCAGGCCTGATCTTCAATGCAGATGGTGGCGGTGATCAGACGCATATGCGGATCGGTCACATCATGCGATCCGGTGCACAGCATGCTTTCTTGCGAAACGGTGGCATGATCGCCAATCGTGATGAAATCCACTGAATAACAGTGTACGCCCCAAGCCAGTGAGGCTTCTTCGCCGACCGCCAGATTCCAGGGTGCCCACACGCGGACCGAAGGGTCAATCCGCGCGTTCCGTCCGATTCGAGCCCCAAAGGAGCGCAAGAGCATTCGCCGCCAGGCGTGCAACGGCCGCGGCGATGGTGCGAAAAAGAGCAGCCAGACGAGTCCCCAGACAACGCGTCCGACTTTATTTCGGAACGAATGCGGACTGGGACACTCCAGCTTCCCGACCCGAACAGAGAGAGTCGCGTCACCACTCGCCGTTGATGATTCCGTAGAACTAGGCAAGGGAACGATAAACTCCCAATAAGCCCGCTCGGAAGCGCTCGATGGAGTATTCGGCGGCGCGAGCGTGTCCAGCCATGACGAGCCGATCAGCGATCGCGCGGTTTTGAAGTACATTCAGACAGTGCGCGGCCAACCCGGCCTCGTTATCAACGTCGTCTAGTAACGCCGCGTCGCCGACGACTTCTGGAAGTGAACCGCCGCGGCTGCATACAACGGGACACCCCCACGCCATCGCCTCCAGCGGCGGCCAACCAAACCCTTCATACACGCTCGGAAACAGGAGAAGGCATGCCATCCGGTAAAGTGATTTCACCACGCGATCATCGGGATCAACCACGAATTCGACCGAAGAAGCCAAGCCGCGGGCCTCAATCAACGCTTTCAGAGCCGCGTCGGGAGGTGGTCCGGCGAGAATCAGCCGACCATCAAACAACTTTCTCACTTGTTCAAAAATTCGCACCGCACCCATGCGGTTCTTGTAAAACCCGTTGTTACCGATGTGCAAAACATAGGGACGTTCGGCCTTGCGGCGGGCGTTCCAATCTGGCAGGACTTCGCTGGTGGGCGGACACATGCTCGGCAGCAACGCGTTCGGTATCACGACCAGTCGGTTGCTCATGCCCGGATCGACTTGTTGGACGTCCATCGCCGTTTGTTTGCTGACTGCCACAACTCGTGCAGCGATGCCCAATCCACACAAACTGGTTTTGATTAACCACTGGCCGCTGCGCGAAGGAGATGGCACAGAAAACCGCCCTTCACCTTGCAGGTACGGAATGATGTCGTGTGATGTCACCACGCACCGCCGCGGCGGCAGCCACCGCGCGACGTACCCATGACTCCCATCCACAAGATGATAGACATCGGCCGGTGTTCGCTCCGCCAGACGCCGCGCCCGCCAAGCAATCGTAGCATGATGCATCGGCATGCGGAGTTGGCGCGGATACCGCGCAAGGGCTTTGTCAGAGGGAGCCAGGGAGACCCGTGAAAGCTCAATCGAGTCTTCGCCAGCGAGCGCTAACTCAATCAGACCAGCATAGCGTTTCATGCTACCCGGCCGATCTGGTGTCGCCGTTTCAATTAAGACCACCCTCATCGTCGCAGCTCGGAGTTCGCTTGCCGCGCGGCACACATTGCGTAAACGACCTCGGGCATCTTCATGGTCGCGGTCCACCCTAGTTCGCGGCGAGCTTTCTCCGGATTCAAGCGGCTCGACTGAATATCGGTGGGGCGCCGCAAATGTCCCCGCAGTCGAACATGCTTCTGCCAATCCAGCCCGACTTCTCGAAAGGCAGCTTCGACAAAATCTTGCAGGGTGTAGGTTGCTCCGGTTGCCACTACATAGTCAGCCGGCTCGGGCTGTTGCATCATCCGGTGCATGGCAACCACATACTCGGGTGCCCAGCCCCAGTCGCGGGCAATTGACACATCGCCCAACTCAACATGATCTGCCAGACCGGCCGCAATTCGACAGGCCGCCGCAACCACCTTTTGAGTCACGAAGCGCTCCGCCCGCAACGGCGACTCATGATTCGAGAGAATGCCCGAGCAGGCATACAATTGGTAAGCCTCGCGGTAATTTGCCACTTCCCAAAACGCCGCCGCCTTGGCAACGGCATACGGACTGCGCGGCGAGAAACGACTTGTCTCATCAACCGGGCAGTCACCGGTGTCCCCAAAACATTCCGTGGAACAGGCGTTGTAGAAGCGAATCGGTGCTTTCAGAAACCGAATCGCTTCCAGCAAGTGCAATGTCCCCCCGGCAATGCTTTCCAATGTCTCGACAGGCAACTCAAACGAGAGCCCCACGGATGTCTGACCAGCCAGGTTATAGACCTCGTCCGGTTGCACACGGACCAAGGCCTGCAACACGCTGCGAAAATCCGTCAGCGTCACCGAGAGCAGTTGCACACGCTCATGAATGCCTAACTGTTGAAGCGCAGCGAAGGCGCCGCGCTGAGCATCGCGAGAACTGCCGAACACTTCATAACCGTACCTCAACAAGAGTTCGGCAAGATACGCACCATCCTGACCTGAGATGCCAATAATCAGTGCTCGCCGAGAAGTTTTCGAGACCGTCTCACTCAGTACGACGCTGTCACTATTCACACTGACTCCATTTTGCCTGCACGATTCAGACGAGCGCGAGCTGTTAGCGGCTGCCTTGCAATCCCATTCCATTTTCCGCTGTCGAACCTCGGGCGGAATTCCGTAAAGTCTGCAGAGCCTGCAAGGTCTTCCGAAATGAGGCTTGGCGTCGGTTCAAATTCTCGCCGCGATCCAACAGCTCCAGTTGTCGTTCGACGCGGAGCATGGCCCCGGAAAGGGAGTAGACAAGCACCTGTGCCGGGTATTCCAACTCACCCAGATCTTGATTAATCAGTTCCGCCGCCGCCTCTGGGGCATATCCCTGATCGACCAGCGTGGAAGCGCGTCTCGCCAGACTCTGCAGGTAGTAAGGTTCCTTCATCAGCTTCGTTTTTTCCTCTGCAACGATTTCTCGCGCCCTGGCAATCAACTCATCCTGGACTTGTTGCCGGGCGGCAGGCAATCGCTCAATCGTGCGATCCACTTCCTTTTGGATCATGTCCCTCAGGAACTCGCGCCCCTGTGCCACAATGGCGTCGTGAGCATCGGCCTGCTGCAATTCCAGTTCCGCGCGACGAGCCAGACGAGGGACGAACACAGAGGGCGTAGTCGCCCAAATCAATCCAACGAGGATCAATCCGTTCAAGACCACAAGTCCGACCAACAGCACGAGGAGCCGATCGAGCGATGATTTTGCAGCAGACAGCGCCGCTGACTCATCCACAGATGGCGGTAAAGGAACACTCGCCTCAGAATTAGCTGGAGAATTCGTCATGGTTTCCGTTCAAACCCACCCGAGATGAAACGTTCCGCGAACAGGTTCTCCGCGGCCAGCAACTTCAATGCTATTGCTACAGTAAAGAGCCGCCTGACACAGCTGTGTTCAGACGTTTTGAGCGCCAAAGGCAACGGCTAGTTGAGACGATCAGCCGTGTCGTCGGTCAGATGGCGGACCCCCCCCCACAACAACTGCTCCGCCAGGCACGACAAGAGCTGCGCCGACGCAGACGTTTCGCCGAGTTCTTCGTCCGATAGTTCAGAAAAATGATCGAGCCGGCGGTTGATGCGTTCTGCTAACCGTTGATCCTCGAACAACCGTCGCCCAAGACGATGCAAAGCCGCCCGCACGACTTCTTTCGTCTTCACTTGTTTTTCCGTTGGCAACCCTTTCAGAGCATCATTGACCTTTGAGGAATCCGCCAGTGATGCCAACGACTCTTCTGCCAACTGGGCGAATTCCACTTCCAGCGAGTTCACCAATTGCTGGCGCTCGCGCTCGACGGAGACCCATAGCTGCGGGCTGGCTATTGCCGCTTCCAGTTCCGCCATGGCAACGGGCCGCAGCTCGTCAGCCATTCCGTGAAATTGCCTCACTAACTCCGGCTGCGACCGTTCCCCTTCCTTTTGAACCGCAGTCAACACGCTCCGCCGGTAGCCATCAGTCGTCAGCCAGTATGCACGCGCGGTGACACCCAGACTCAGAAGCGTCACGATGAAGACAATAGCGATGGCATGCCGTCCTCGTTGCTGTAGCAGCATTGCATAACGCAGGACCTGGCCTTCCCCACCACTCATTCTTTGCCCGTTGATGCTTGATTCGTCCATGCTGACTTCGCTCCGCCACGAATCCAACTCAGCGCCCGCAGACTGTCCAGCGGAACCTTGCCTGCAATCACGAGTGCGTACTTTGTTGCAATGGAACCGGACTAGCAGTCGCGGCTGCGTAGGCTCGCGGCATGCCCAGAACCGCGCCGGCAAGGAGCATGACGAGAAGCGCCGAAGCCGGGTCACCACTGAAATGCTGGTGAGCGATGATGAAGGATGCCATGTCACCAATGACGACCGCAACGAGCATCAGCTGAAGATCTCGAAGACGGTGGTCGCGTGGAATCAGCTTCAGCGATGTTTCAAACGACATCGCCACACACAACGCGCTGATCATGGCCAGAATCACACCGGGAAGCCCCAGCTCAAGAAACAGGCGACTAAACCCGTCTTCCTGCCAGCCAGTCGCTGCTCGACCGGACTTCACATTCAGATAGTATCGACCCTGAGTTCCAGTACCCAAACCTGCCCCAAGAAGACCAGTTCTCTGCACGGTTTCGAGCGCTCCACCCAGGATATTACTTGAAATACGATCAGGCGCATCGGAGACGATCGTCGATGCATATGTTGTGTACTCGAACCATTCCGGCTTTGTCGTAAAAAGCAATGCAGAAGCAAGCCCCGCTGTTACAGTGACGGTCAACACAATCATCGTTGAGGCTCGCCTCGAGGCACCACGCCAGTAGCTGAGAGCGAGATATGCCGTGATGAAGACCAATGGGATAGCAACCATTTTCCTACGACCGCAAAGCAGTAGGCCAAGAGTGCCCCAGCCGGCAATCGCCAGCCAGGCAACTCCAGCACCACCACGAGCGCGGCCCGCGAGAATAATCGCGAAAATTGCCACATGGGCGGCGTGCAACCCCATCACATCCGGACTGCGATAGAAACCGGAAATCAAGTCGACAATATAACCTTGCTGATACCGAATCCAATCCATCTTAATGCCGCCTAGCCCAGGAATATCATACTCGGCGAATTCAAGCGGTACGCTTATTATCATAAGCGAGTTGACGGCGACATAAGTGAAAAGGAGTCGCGGGATGGCTCGTTCCTCACGAACAAAGAGGTACCCTAGCCCTAACCCAATCAATGGACCGATGTAGGATGCCGCGCCCACCAGCGCGAGAAGAATACCGTTACGATAAAGCATTGATGAGAGGAAGAATCCTGGAGCCAAGGCGATGATAAGACAAAGGAGCGCAGGCTTCAGTTTCGGATAGCGAGAAAAGATAGCCAAGAGCTCTCGCTGCTCACGGCCGTAGGCGCTCAAGAGAATCACTCCCCAAGGCAAGTTTCCAGCCAGCGTGATCCACACTGGCTGGTCTTCCGTCAACTTGCGAATCGGGTCGCGGATAACATCAATCACAAGGCAAGCCAAAACCGCAGTCCGCCAGTTTGCCAATGCAAGAATGCACGCAACAACCACGATCGCTATGTACGCATCAACCATTAATAGTCGCTGTTAATTCCAGATGAGCATCTACGAAACTGCGGAAGGAAAGCCGATAGTGGAGTCGAAGCTGCGGACAAACCGACCATACTTGCTTTCACCCAGCTGGACTTTGGTGGTGCCTTTCGTGTTACCTACCTGGCAACTATGGAACGCACGGCCTCTGCAATTCCTTCCGCAGCTACTTCGGGAGAGTAATTCATGATTCGCTTTCTTGCTGCTACCCCTTGAATCCGCAGTTCGCCCACGTTTTCGGCATAGTATCGCAACAGTCGCGAAAGCTCACTCCAATCCCCGAAGGAAAAGATAGCACCGGTCTCGGCTGGCGTAACCAAATCGGCGACACAACCCACCAAGCTGCTAGCGATGACCGGTCGGCCTGCCGCCATCGCTTCATTGGCAACGAGCCCCCACGTTTCACCGGCATCCGACGGCAGAACGAGACAATCCGCCGCCGCATAACCATCAATCATTTCGCTTTGATTCAAGAATCCAGCGAAGACCACCCTAAGTCGATGATCTTTGGCGAAAGCCTCACATCGCTCACGCAGCGGACCATCTCCAACAATCAGCAGTGTAGTGCCAAGAGGCGCCTGACAGTCACGAAAGGCCACTAGCAATTCGAGTGGATGTTTTTTTTCGATGAGCTTTCCACTGAAGAGAAAGCAGACCGATTCAGGAGAAATCCCCCAGCGCTCCCGCCCCGCGGCACGACGGCCGGACGAATCCGCCTGGGCGAATCTCTCATTCTCGACGCAATACGGGGCCGAAAACGTCCGATCTTCGGCGACGCCCCGCGCCCGATAAAACGCCGCATTCGCTTTGCCGATCGCTAAACAGCCCGCATACTGCCGCACTAACCGAGCTTGGATCCAGCGTTTCCACCAGGAACGGGGCCGCAAATCATTGGCTTCCCCTCGCACCAGACAGGGGACACCCACCTTGCGGCACGCCCACAACGCTTGCAGGCAGCTCTTGACGACCCAGCCATTCACAATGAATGCGTCAAACTTCCCCTGCCGCACAACATCATAAATCTCCGGCGTATCACAACCCGAGAACGCCATCACTCCGGGCGACTTCGCAATATTCTTCAAGACGTGGTACTGGTAGCCATCCATCAACGGCAAATCCCACACGAAGGGAACATTGAACTCCGCTCCCTGCATCTTCGCATCCGGAATCTGGCAATAAAAAACGGTAAAGTCCCAGCCCGCCTCTTTTGCAAGCAGGCGAAAAACCGGGACTTGGTACTGAATCGGATGTGTGGTCAGAAAACCAACCCGAAAGGTCATCGGCGGTCAGTTCCAATCAGCTTAGGTCCCTGTCGGACCAATTGACACGCCCACAAAAGTGCTCGCATCTCCCCGATAAGCTTCACCGGAATGTACCAGGGATGCTTCAAATGAAACTTAGTACACACCTCGCGAACCATCCGATAGGCACAGTACCAGCCAACATCGAATCGACAACCGTGCAACAGCGCGAAGTAGTAGTCGCCCACACCATGCTTGGGGCTAGCAGATGCGAGGTGATTTCCCTGATTCCGGGTGCCCCCCCGCTCTGCCCGCAGATGCCGGATGCTTGCTTTTGGTTCAAACACAATCCCACCACCGGTGCGGAGAACACGGCGACCAAACTCCGTGTCGAAGCGGTAAGCCGCCCCAAAAAAGTTCTCGTCGAAGCCACCGAGGGCCATCGCCCGGTCGCGTCGGACAGACATGTGTCCGGACATTACGTTCTGAATCGGCAACGGCCGTGTCGAATGGAACGGAAACTCCAGGTCGGCTTTGAGCGATCCGATTCTTGATGCCGGTGGTGCGATGTCGGTCGGTTCCTGCCACGGCTGGATGATCTGTCCTACGACCACCCACAGATGCTCGTTGTCGTGAGCCACTGCGTGCGCCGCAACGAACCCCGGCGCGGCGATAATGTCATCATCAAGAAACAAGACCAGCGGCTTTGTCGTGATCTCGAGCGCACGATTCATTGCCGCCGGTTGGGAAGGTCGCGTGAGGCGTTCCCAACGAATCTGCCCTGCGGCATGCCATTCGGAAAGCGTGCGACCCACTTCCGCGGTGTGAACCGGCGTTTGATCGAGCACGATCAATTCCCCAGCGGGTTCATCCTGATTAAGACAGGTGCGAATCGTGTCAACCAACACGTCATCGCGCCCAAATGTCGGAATCGCAATCGCGACATCGGCCGTACGAAACTTTTGCGTTCTCGTTACGGATGTTGTCTGGTCCGGAGTCGCGCTGGAAATCATCGCTTCCGTCATCAATTCACAACTCTGGAAACAGAAGATGGCGGATTGTTGCCGCTGAACGAGTGTTTCAGGGACAGCAGCCGCCGATAGAAATCGGTCAGATCAGCGGCACAACGATCCCAGCGATGCTGCACGGCGGAAGCCCGAGCCGCTTGCGACATCGCTTCGGCGTGTTCGGGATTTTGGATCAGGGCTTCCACGGCCGCGGCCATGAGATCGGGGCGTCCGATCGGGACCAGCCGCCCTGTGCCCCCATCATGAATGAAATCGCGCATGCCGCCGGCGTCACTGGCCACGACGCACAGACCGCGCGACATCGCTTCCAACGGCGCTTTGCCGAAGCCTTCGAAGAATGATGGGAAGAGGAAGAGGCCATGCTCGTCCAAAACTGACAGCAGCGCTTCCTGAGACATCCAGTCGAGAAAGCGGACTTGCCCACGAACGCCTGGTGCAAGCAGCGCCGCCGCTTCGGCGTGATGTGTCTGGCTGCACACCCACGTCATCGTCATCTGGGGATGCTTCTCCAGAATCGCGGACGCCGCGCGGGCGAGCATCGGCGGGGCTTTGAAGAACGCGAGTTGCCCGACATACAGCATGCGCTGCCTGCGCGGCACCGTCATCGGTTGAGCCGGGGTCGTGGCGAAGACGTCCGGGATTCCCTGCGTGACGATGCCGATGCGGTCTTCCGCCACGCCATAGCGGTCGTGAATAAATTTCGCATCATCCCGACTGGAAACATGGAAGCCGTCGGCCGATTCTGCGATCCGCTTCCATTGCCGATCGAGCAGCGTGCGAATCCATCGCGACGTCCATCCACGCAGGCCGCCCGGTGTTTGAATTCCAAGTTCGCGACGCCACGGCGATAATGCCTCTTCCGAACGGACCTCGTGGCCATGACTGCGATTCACGAAGACTCCGGTTGAGCGTCGGCCTCGAAACTCCGCCGCCGCCAGATACGCATGGGGTTGATTGAACTCGACAACGTCATAGGATCCGAGTGCCAATCGACGTCGCAATGCACTGCGATAGGTCACCGGCAATTCCAGCAGGTAATGCAGATTCCCGTGACGTATCCGCCGGCCTAACTCCGGCCCCCAAATCTCGTCGACATCGTGCCCCATCCGTCTCAGCGCCGCATTCATCTGAAATACCGTCCCCGATGCTCCGGCATTCGGATCGGGGGGAACATCGGCGGCGATGAGGATTCGCAAACGTTTCACCAAACAAAGCGCGTCGGCAGCAGTACGACGCTGTTCACGCTGTTAACCGACGGGACTTGTAATGGGCGCGGCTGTCACTGTTGCATCGCAATTCCCAGGCATCTTTCCTGAAGCAACAAACAGGAGATTTTCCCAGATGTCGGGCGACTGAAGCCGATGCTCGCGCCCGGCGTCATCGATTCGATAGGCGGTGTAGCCCATTTCATTCACGAGGTACTGCCATGTTTCCTCCAGCGGAATTCCGAGATTGTGCATGCGTTCGCGATTGAACTCGACCAGCAGGTTCGGACGGCATGTCTCAATGAGACGACGTGACCCGTGGAGAATTCGAACGTCCCATCCTTCGGTGTCGATCTTAATGAAGCCCACCGGTTCGCGCCCGTGATCTTCCCAAACGGCGTCAAGCGTCGTGACTTCCACCACGTATTCGCCACCAGTTGTGATCTTCGCATTCCCGGGTCGGCCATCATCCACGAGTGTCAGTCGTGCCGTACCCGGAGTTTCCCCCAGCGCGACGGGCTCGATCCGAACAAACTCTTCGCTCAAATCGTTCCGCAAGAATTGTGATCGCAGGCGGTCGAGATTGGCAGGCACCGGCTCAAAAGCCCGCACGTGGGTTCCGCGTTCACGGCAGATCTGCCCGAACTGCATCGCATATAAACCAATGGAAGCGCCGACGTCGTAGAAAACGCCGCGTTGAAAATGACGCTCGACCGTCGCAATGTAGATGTCTTCCCAACGACCATAATAGTACGCAAACATCTGCTCACGGCCGCGCAGGTCAAGAAGCAATCGACAGCGACCGTTGACGGTGGCAACAGCCATATACGACACCAGATCGCGACGATCGGTCAACGCGGCATCGACCAGCAGCACAACGCGTCCCAGGCCGCGGAAAATGGGCAGATGCCGAGTCGCAGCAGCAAATCCGGCACGAATCGTCCGCAGTAACTTCATCCGACCGCCTTCGTACGCAGAACGGTCTGCGGATGTGATGCCGAATCATCGGCATCCAGGACGACACGCGCTTCACGACGGTTTAACCACGGGGCTTCGCAGAACCGATAGAAAAGGACCCCGAACGCGAACTGCGCCATCAGCGAGACGATGGCAACCCCGATCCAACCGGGGCCATCGAGATCCATGAAACGTCCCGCAAGATTGAAGATGCGTCCCCCAATCGGCACATGCGTGAGGTACAGCGAGTACGACATGACACCAACCGCGGCGACGCATCGACAGATCGGCCAACGATTCAACGCGGTGCTCGTCCGGTATGTTGCCCACAGAAATCCTCCACAGCCGAGACAAAAGAATTGCTTCAACGGCGTGGTCAGTTCGCCATCCACATTGATCAGTGCCTGACCGTGCGTCAGCCCCGCCACCGCGGAGAGACCGGTCAGCAGCCATAGTCCGCCAGCGATCCATCGTCCAAATGTCCCATGATGGATCGCATGGTATGCGGCAATTCCGCAGGCGAATTCTGGCCAGTACGACAGCCCCGTTCCAGAAATTCCGACACTGGGATGGATGATCCACGCCAGATATGCAACGGACAAACCAAGTATCCAGCCTGCCGACCAACGGCCCAAGATCAGGCCAATTGCCATCAGCACATAGAACTGAACTTCGATCGTCAAAGACCAGTAGACGAGCGTCGCATCCGGTGCTCCGAACGGACCTTGCAGCAGAATCAGGTTGAGGAGCCAATCCCGCATGGTGAGCGGAAACACGCTCCACCACGATTTTCCCATGATGGAGATCGTGCCCCACGCGAGGATGATCGCCAGGACCAGACTCCACCAATACGGCGGATAGATTCTTCGGGCACGACGATAGAGAAATGTCCGCAGAGGCTGAGGATGCTGTCGAGCGGATTCCACGGCCCCTTGGATGCAGTAGCCGCTGATCACGAAGAAAAGTTGGACGCCGAGGTAGCCGTGGCTCAGGATCGGCCACAGGCAGGTGTCATACCATGAGGTGGAGCGACTGAGCCCATGAGTTCCCGTATGTAAGACCATGACGGACAACACGGCGATGCCGCGCAGGACATCGAACAAGACCGCACGATTGCCGTCGTCCTGACCAACCGGTTCAAGTGCAACGTCACGAGACACAGGAAGAAGCGGCCGTTCGCCACGCGAGGTCATGAAGCCGTAATCTTGAGCGGAGATGAAAATCGAGTCGTCTTCGATGGAATGGATCAAGGAGTGACGAGTCGCAGCCACGCCCGCCAGTTCAGCGGATTGAGTTTTACGGCCTGCCAGAAATAGTTTCTGGAGCGATGGTCACCCCGCGCCCGGAGGGTGGCACCGATCAAGTAGGCCATGGCCGATTCCCCGCAACGCGTGCCCGTTTGTCGGCCTTTCCCGCAGACGGACTCACTCAACTCGCGGGCGGCGGTGAGAAATATCTCTTCCGGTTGACCGTTCCGTCGGGCGGCCCGACATTGCTGACCAAGTTCGCCGAATGCGTGTTGCACACCGCTCATCCGCCCGGAAACGCTGTTGGGATCGCGGCGCGCGGAGTACATCCAATCCGGCGTGTATGCAATCCACGCGCCTTCTGCCATGCGCATCCACAGGTCGGAGTCTTGTCCGAAATAAAATTCGGGTCGGTACCCGCCGACCGCTTCGTAGAGGCAGCGCCGAAACATCACGCTGCCATGAGCGGGGGGACCCATTCGTTCGTCGAGGAGTTTGCGTGTGGCTTCTGCCGGAGAATCGCTGCGTGACACGATTTCAAGCGGTTCATCGTCGGGGCCGACATATTGCGTGGCGCACGAAACAAAACCGATCGCAGGATCGGACTCGAGCAACGCGACTTGTTCCGCCAAACGCGTTGGCTCGGACCAGTCGTCGGCATCGTGTCGGGCGATGTACTCACCGCGGGCTTCGGCACAACCGCGTATCAAGGCACGGGTCAATCCGGCATTGGCCTGCGTGATGATCCGCACGCGAGGATCGGACTGCTCCAACTCTTTCAACAGCAGCGGCGTCCGGTCATGGGAACCATCATCAACAATGACGAGTTCGAAGTCCGTCCAGGTTTGCGCGAGAACGCTGTGGACGGAACGCGACAGATACGTGGCACCGTTGTAGACGCACATCACTACGGATACACGTGGTGCCGTTAACTCAAACATCTCTAGAAATCGCTGCGGGGGTGGCGAGGGAATCGTACATGCAGTCGACGCTCCCATCGCGCTCGATGACGAGCGTGTATCCGTACGCCTTCAGAATTTGCTCACACTCGCGATGCCGTGCCGACCCGTGAACCGCAAGCAGAGGAGTAGGGCGACAAGAAAGCGTTCGTCCTGTGTGGGTGCTCGGACGCATTCGGAGGGCTAGTTAAAATGAGAACGGCGTCCAGCGAGAAGTCGAACCCAGCGACATGCGGCACCGCGGAGAGTCTTCGCATTCCAGTACCACTTGCGAAGCTTCCGTTCCGAAGACGTCCAGTCATACTTGTACGGCTCGGTTCCGCAACCGAGATCAATCTCCCGCCAGTTCGAACTAATGCCGAGTTGAACCAGTTCCGCAAGCAACACTTTGCCAGGCGATAAGTCTCGAAACTCTACGTCATATGTCGGTTTGTACCAATGCAACACCTTGCGATGCAGAAATCCGAAATGCCACGCGATCGACTGCCCGTTCAGGCGGAGAACTGAAAAGTGGACCAGCGAGTCGAGCAGATGATTGCTCAGGAGTTCCTGATAGAAGTGAAACGTGCCCGGTTGCTGAAACAAATCTGCCGAAGGCGTATTCAACCAAAGCCGTTCGTATGCTTCCCGCATAAGTGCCAACTCGCGAGTCGCAACGGATTCATCGGCAGCTCGCAAGACGACCAGCTCCACGTTTCCATGTTCTCTTATTCGTCGAATCCTGCGGCGCACATCGGATCTGTGGTTAACTCCACATCCACTTAGGAAAGCGTCCCAGCAATCCACCGCACCCAGAGAAATATACGGCGACGACGTTCCTTCATCAGCCTGCGAATTCTGCGGTGCATGCTCTTCAGCCATACGGCAAAGCATTGCGGCTTCATAGCTGCCAGTCCGGCTCAACTCACTCTCAAGAGCGGTCCAAAACTCACCCGCATCTTCCTCTGGCACACCAGCTGGATGCTGGTAGTCGAAGTGGGGTTGTCCGACACCGATAAGCCGCCTTTGGTAGGTCTGTCGCCACCCGCAGGGCATTTCACAGAATGGAACCACCACCAAGGCCCCTGCTGGCCCTTCTCCCACGCAGAATGCCGGGGTTGCTCGAATAGCGAGTCCTTTCGACGCAATCCATGCAAGCGAGATTTTCGGTTCTTGAAAGACATTCGCACAGGCATCGGCATCCACGCATTGTTGCCAGAGCGTTGCAAACTCGCGATCAAAAATCGCGTCATGCCCAACGTGCCAACGAAAGGTCCAGCCCCGAGGTGCGTTCAATTCAAGTCCACCGCTTTGATAACGAACGTCGAAGAATCGTCAAAGGGTACTCCGCTGCGAATCGAGGCATCAGCAAGACGTTCGATTTGCCGTCAACGTGCCCATTTTGACTGGTCAATCCCCACTCGTAGTCATGTTCGGATGCGGTCTGAGCGGCACGCTGATGAATGACGCCGTGGGGAAGCGAAAAGCCTTTGATATCAATTCCCAGATTATGAGTCAGAGCTTCCTTTGGCCGAGAAAACTCCGCTTGAAGCTCTGCAAGTGAGATTGTGCTGGTCTGCGGGCTGTGCATCCATCCGTGAGCGCAGAATGTGATCTTCGGTGTCGCAATGCTCCGTAAATCGTCCCACGTTGCCATTACAAAGCGGGCATCTTCCTCCAATGCACCCTCATATGCGCTCGTCCCAACTTCCGCAATGAGACCTTGCAAATACGAATCCCGCTCAGAAGAAGAGCACTTTGAAAATAGCGACTTGTATATGGTCTGTTCCGCATGGATTCGTTCGGCGTTCGAAGTCGTTGAAAGCCTTGTCCCGACGTCCTGTGGATGTGGAATCGAGCGCAACGTCCAGCACAGATGGATTAATACGCGCAGCTCATAACTCCAAATCGTACGGCGACGACTCACGAGACCAGCAGGAACCGCGAGAGTCCAAGGAAGACCGCTTTCGTTCAGAACGTCCGCCGCGTCAACGACCTGGTTTCGCAGGGCGTCGTCCATCGTGATCGCAACCCAACGGCAGTCGGGGTCGTTCCCGACTTTGATCGCATCAATCATTTCTGCAAGCGATACGACGACTCGATGCTGCGATAACCAGCGGATGTGCCTGCTAAACTCCGTCCTGCTGATTGTGTACACCGACATCGGATCCGTGTATCCATCGGCGGCCACGCCATGATACGCGAGGATTGCCGCTCCGCGCACCGAGCGCTCTCGCAAGCGGAGCAAGCCACTCATTCGCTCAAATGATGCGGAGAGTCTACTTTTCGCCGAGACGGGCAGCACGATATCGCTCTTTAAACGGACGGATCGCTACAGGAATCGATCAAGCTGGATTTGGCGATGCGGGTTTACGGCAGGTGTAGTTGACATGCACGTCCACCCACCAACGAACGGGGCGCTTGGGAGTGCAAACCGAACTCACTCTGAGAACCTCCCAACCTGCGCTGCGAAGATTGGCTGATTGAACGCGCGGAGGGGCGCTGTAAAACAAGGGTTTTCCAAGTGAATCGTCCCTCCATATGCAATACCAGCCGCGCATCTGTCGGCCATGTACAAGCTGGTCGTACAAGAACATGAGACCGCGTTTCGTCAGCCCCCAGGGACGTCGCAGACGATCAATGACGCCGAAAGCATTATGGGAAGAGAGCAGAAAAATGCCTCCCGGTTTCAACACTCGATAGGCTTCTTTCAGAACCTTTAATCGTTCCGTGTAGGGGTCCATATAGTCGATGCCATTCCACGAAAAGATGACGGCGTCGATTGTTGCGTCAGCGAAGTCCAAGTGCCGTGCGTCTCCCCAGCGAATATCGACGTGCGGGTTTCTTCGGAGTGCCGCATCAACGAGCGGCTGACAGTATTCGATGCCCGTGACGTGGTATCCGCGTTCGTGCAACGGTACGGTCGTTCGACCATTTCCAACGCCCAGATCAAGAACCCGGGCCGGTGCCGGAGGCAGAAACTCATTGAAAAGGAGTTCTTCGTCGACTCGAAGCAAGCATTCGCGGTCGTATGCGGCAACAGCGACTTCTGTGTTTTGCAGTTCGTGATTATCAATCTTCATGTGATTCTCGGAGATGGCTCGATCATGTGCGGCAGAAATTGGACAAGACAAAAGCGATGTTGCATGCCAGGCCGCCGTTGTTCATTTCGTTGCCGATGATGGCGGCCCATCGGAATGCATCGTTTCCGGCATGGCCCAGGACCAGGGTTGGGTATGCGGGCCGTGCCTGCGAAAAGGTGCCAGATCGCGCAATCGCAGAAGGTTCCCCGTGAGGTACCAGCCGAGGTTTCTCGACATCCACCCACAGATTGCAAAGTCGCGTCCGTTCGCTAACGCAGGGCCTGCCGACTTTCGTGCCAGATCAAAGCTTCGCTCTGCTTCCGCAGAGAGTCCAAAAGCAGCGAGACCCCTTGTGAGCATAAAAGCCACACGGGAGAAATGAGCCGACTCGGGGGAACCGGGTTTGATCCCCGCGCGCGCTGCCGACTCATGGATGATTTCCTGGAGTCGTAAGTAACAACTCAACCGCACGGGATCGTGTTCATTAGCGGGGGATGTCTGACGGATGCCGCGGTGTTCTCGGAACTCTCCAACAAACGCGGGAACGAATGCGAGTCGCGGCTCGTAGGACGCGCAGCGAGCATCGTAAGCCCAGTCTTGCCCCCAGCGCAAGTCGTCCCAGCATCCAACACGATCTGTCAGAGTGCGGCGGTACAAAGGGGTCACCGTACACCACCATCGATCCACCAGCAGCGCAGGAAACAGGTGCTCAAAAACCTTCCCGGTCCATTTGTATGGAATATTCTCCGTGCTTCCGTCGGCTCGACGATAGCGAGTCCACCCGTATGCAATTTCGCATTCGGGATGCTGCTGCAGCGCCGCAACCTGCAACGCGAACTTTTCCGGGAGGAGCAGGTCATCGCTGTCAAGATACTGAATGTATTCGCCTCGAGCGGAAACCCGGCCGGCTTCTCGTACGGGGCCCGGTCCGCGACCAGAATGGGGCAGTTCAACAACGTGTACGACGCCGGGATGTGCGTTTGCCAGGCTCCGTGCGACATCGAGGGTATCATCAGTTGATCCGTCATCGACAATGACGATCTCAATCGCACGATACGTCTGCGCAAGCACACTTCCCACTGCTTCCCTGAGCATCTGAGGGCGATTTCGCACGGGAATCACTGTCGAGACGAGGTGTTTTACGATTTCCACTCTGAATACCATGCGGATTTAGGTTCTAGTATGTTCGCTGCAATCCACACTCCTGCAAGACTCCATCCAATGTGTGGTTGCATCTATCCGTAACTGTCCCGATAGTTGTGTTGCGGATCCGGTCCCGTCGCCTTCCCGAATTCCCGGCCGCGAAGTTCACTGACCCTTTCAGATGTGGGAATGCCCATCCGCCAAGGCATGATGCGAGTAATATTCAGATTGTTCGCATCCTTGCGGCCCGGTTGCGGTGTATGCCAAAGATGCACGAACGGGAGGTATCCGAACCGATTGTGTTTGAGTTTCTGATGACAACGGTCAAAGAACTCGTCGTCTTCGCCGCCCCAGTCGACGAAGCCTTCGTCAAAACCACCGATCTCGAAGAAGGCATCGCGGCGGATCGCGATGGTCCCGCCTTTCCAGTTCTGAAAGACACGTTCCGGTACGAGGCGCGATCCAAAGTCATCGTACTTCTCTACGGTCTGCGTTGCCTTCGGATTCAGGTAAAACAGAAAGCGCTGGATCGAGGCGACATCAAAACCGTCTTGCAGAATCGTTTTCGCAACTTCCGCACCGTATCGCTGCGGGGCGCAGATATCGCCGTCGTGGAAGACGAGGACGTCACCGGTAGCCACCCGCGCGCCGACATTGTACGCCCACGATTTGTGCCAGCCGCGATCAACTCCCGTTTTGGCCAGGTGGCGATACGTGATCTCCGCAGGAAGGTCGCTCAGCACGGGTTCGTCTGATTGGTCCACCACAACGCATTCGATCGAGACACCTTCTTGCGCAAACAACGACCGGATCGTAAGCCGCAACTGAGGTAACCGATCGCGCCCGCCATGAGCAAAAATAAAAGAAATCCTCGGTCCGTCATGGGAATGGGGAACGTCCGCAAAACGGATTGGCCAATCGCGCAGGGCTGCGTTCATCAGGCGACGCCCCAATGAAGGCCATACCAGACACGCATGTAGATCACTGCCCCACTGCCACTCGCATTGGACTCCTGGGCCATTGTTATTTGCCGTGATCTTTTCAATTCGATTGCACAGGGAAATCCAGCCCCGCGACGGGGAAACGCCCGTTGTAACCGGCTCAGCGAATGCACGCTGAAAGCGAGTCCAATCATGGACAACCACTCCCAGACGATCACGAAGCGATCTCAAAAAGCTCATCGGGTCGACGCCACGGCAGTTTTACGGCGATTCCCGAGCACAAGACGTTTGCACTTGGAGAGTACGCGTCGTGCCGGCTGCCAGAACAACAAACCGGTGATCCCGCGCATGTTCCAACACGCGGCATCGCACAACCCCGCTAGAATCAGCGCACGAGCCGCATACCAATCGCTGCCACGGGAATTGTAACGTACCCGCATCAGATGCTTGCCGGCCTGTGCCGCGGCGCGAATCTCCGCAGTTGATGCCGCAATGTCAGGGGATTGATCGATCATCAATGAGTAGTCGCGAACAATCTTCGCGGCTTGGGTATCGCGCTGCTCGCCATGAATTCGACGCTGGGACAAATAGACGTCAAGCTTTCTCACAACCGTACGAAAGGCCATCCGAATCCAAAGATCAGTATCAGGAGCATAGGGGATGCGGTCATCCCATCCACCGAGGGTATCGAGCAACTCGCGGCGGAAGAATGCAGAGGGCTGCGGAATCCACGTTTGAATGCGGAAGAGATTTAGCAGCGAGTAGGGACCGATGCGATACCGGGCCACCTCATCGCCGTTGGCGTCAACTTTCACAGTGTCACCATAGACCAACCCCACTCGCGAATCACGTTTAAACTCTTCAACGACTGTTCGCAGCGCACTCGGCAGGTAACAGTCATCGGAACTCTGTATCGAGACGATCTCGCCGCGGACTCGGGCAAAACCCTTGTTTACGGCTTCCACTACACCGCTGTCTCGCTCCGAGATCCACTCCAGTTCGGATGTCGACCCATAGGATTGCAGGACGCTCACGGTTTCGTCAGACGATCCACCATCTACGACAACAATCTGCAGCGGACGATAGTCTTGACTGAGGATGGATTCGATCGTCGCACGAATATACCGCCCTTGATTATAGCTCGGCACCACAACTGAGATTAATGGCAACGATGACAGCGGTGCCAAGTCCACCTGGAGAAGCGGCGCAGACTTCGGTGGGCACGACAAGGGAGTGACAACTGTCCTTTCAGCTGCTAAAGACTCAACAAACAGCTTTTCCACCATTCATCCACCAGCAGCACGCCCATTGTTCGAGCACATACAACAACCACAACTTCATGCTCAGATTGCTCGTCGCGGAATCATGAACCCACCGATTAAACGCGGAGCCCGAGAGCACACCGTTGCGAACCATCACGCCGTGACGGACCGTTGAGACCATATCCCCGCGAGAAACGACTTGTTCAAGCGGAAAGGAGAACCCTTGTTTTCGTTTCTACGCTACGGCCGGCGGCAAATATTTGCGGGTCAGTTCGCGCAGCGCCAACTTCGATGTCCCTTGGCGGTGACAGACATCATCAGGTAGCGAAAACGCGAACTCAACCAACCGGTGATCCAACATCGGCACACGGACTTCCAACCCATGAGCCATCGATGCTCGGTCGACTCGCGCCAAATTGTTATCGACCAGCTACGTCTGCATGTCAACTAATTGCCAGCGACGAAACGGTGCGGCGTTGCGATCAATAATGTCGTTGAACAGTCTTCCGGGTACGGCTTCATCAATGTCGCGCTGCCAATCAGGAAAGAGGCACGTCAGCTCGGTGCGGCTGAACGAAGGACAATGCAGGAACTGATAGAATTCGCAGTCACTCTCACAGGCGTCCGGCCATTCGCGGCCAAGCCCCAACTTTCGCCTACTACTTTCTACATACCACGCTATCTTTCGTCGGAGCGTCGCCTGCACTTGGGCGTAGGGTGTGTAACCCGCAAACATTTCATCGCCGCCGTCTCCCGAGAGCGCAACCGTAACGTGTTCTCGCGTGAGTTTGGAAAGCTTCCACGTCGGCAAGATCGCAGGATCACCCAAGGGCTCATCCCAGACCTGAAAAAACTCGCGCTCTGTCTCCCGATTCGTCAAAACACTGCTCAATCGATCAATCGAGCAGACGTTGTGCACGGTGTCTAGGTGAGTTGCGACGATGCGCGAGTCCTCGAGCTCCGATCCGCTCCAGCCGACAAAATCTGCACAGAAGCTTTTCATGTGCGGGCTGGCTTTCGTCGCATATGTTGCGACGAGCGACGAATCAATTCCGCCACTGAGGAATACACCAACCGGGACATCGCTGACGAGTTCTTCCGCGACCGCTTCACCCAGCAGAGCGTCAGCTTCCTCGACAGTCTCCTTCAACGAACGCGATGTTGTCTTCTGCGGTATCGCCCAATAAGTACGCCTCTGAACAGTCCCTCGTTCTGCGCTATAACTCATAACGTTCGCCGGGGGGAGTCGATACACTCCTTTCCAAATGGTGTCTGAACCCGTGGTATACGAGTACTGCAGGAACTGTACTGCTGCTGGTATGTGAAGCGATCGACCGTAACCCGCGATTTCCAGCAGCGCTCGTGGTTCGGACGCGAATGCTAAATAGCTCCACAGGAAGAGCGAAGCGCGGTCAGGCGGCTTGGGTGTAGTTGGTGAGGGTTTCGGTGACGAAGCGGCGTTGCTGTTCGAACCATTCGTAGACTTGTTCGACAAGGGTGGTGAGTGTCGGACAGCGGTGGTTGCGGGTGAGCGTTTCGTGCATCCGCCACCAGATCCGTTCGATCGGGTTCGTCTCCGGGGCATAACACGGCAAGAAATGCAGCACGATTCGATCTTTCCATTGCTCCAAGTATTCTCGGACCAACCGGCTCTTGTGGAAAGCGGCGTTGTCACAGATCACATGAATCTTCCGGAAGCCACGGAGCCGACGACGCAGTTCGTCCAGATGATCCAGAAAGAGTTCGGAGTTCCGCCGCAACCCCGGTGGACTGGCAATCAGCGTGCCCGTTCGCCAGACCAGCGATCCGGCGACATGACATTTTTCATTGTTACCGGGGGTGACGACTTCCGCCTGCTGACCGCGCGGCATCCACATCGAGCCGATCTTGGGATTGAGATGCACATCCACTTCGTCCTGGAAGACGGCCGTTTCATCGAGCGGCAGATTCTCCAACAGACGCTGAATTCGGCGGTGTTTCTCGGCATGTTCCGGATCTTCCGGTCCGACCACCGGGCGGGGGCGACGCCAGACGTAACCGGCCGTCTGGAGAACGCGGCGGATCGTTTCGGCACTGACCCGATGGCCGGTTTTCCACGCCAGCACCTCGGCCAGCGTCGCACACGACCAGCGGCTGCGGAAGTCACCAAAGTCCTGCGGCGTGTGTTCACAGATCCACTCGATCATTCGGATCGCCCACACGGGGAGGGCGGCCGATTCGCCGTTCGACTCCGCCACGATCGCGGCCGTGCCGCTGTCGCGAAACCGCTTGACCACACCGCTGATGAACCCCGCGCTGCAGAACAGCAACTCCATGATCTCCCGATACGTGTGGCCGTCCGCCAGCAAGAGCAGCACATGCGCCCGCCGTGCCGTTCGCGCGTCTCCCGAACCTCGATAAACCGCCAGCAATGTCTTGCGATCCGCCGCCGAAAGCTCCAGACTGCCATCCATGGCTTGGCCTCTGTATGCAACAACAGTGTGGGGAAGTGACTGTTTCCACCACCAGCCATAGAGGTCAGGTCATTTTCAGACAACCCCAATCACACCGCGCTTCGCTCTCCGCGTGGAGCTATTTAGCTGCCCCCCGTTCACCGAGTAGAACAGCGGCTTCACACCGATGCGGTCTCGGGCGAGGAACAACCGGCTCTTGTTTGCGTCCCACAAGCCAAAAGCGAAGATACCCCGAAATCGCTCGACGCACGCATCGCCCCATTCTTCGTAGCCGTGGACAATCACTTCGGTATCGGTGTCAGAACGAAACCGATGACCTCGTCCTGAAAGCTCATCTCGCAATTCGCCGAAGTTGTAAATCTCGCCATTGAACACAACTTGAATTGAGCCATCTTCGTTGGCGAGTGGTTGGCGGCCGGCATCGCTTAGATCGATGATCGATAGCCGGCAATGCGCCAGATAGACCGGACCAACAGCAGATTCCCATTCGCCGAACGCATCCGGACCGCGATGATTCAGAGTTAGGGCTGCTTCGCGCAATCCTGCTGATGAACGGCGTCCTACGACGCCAAAGATTCCACACATGGCCCGCTCGATACGACTGTGCCCGCGATTCGCTTCAGCACAGCACAAAAGCGATTCGTGCCGCCTTCGACAACAAGGCCCGGCACGACCAACCACCCATTAACTTTGAAACCGTCTCACAATCTCAATCCATTTTTTCATCAACATCGCGGTTTCCATCACGAAGTCTCGTCCACCCTCGTCCCACACAAATCCCTGAAAGTGCGACGAGGCGGCGGCCATTTCGTCTGCCAGAGCTTCGTATGCGTCAAGCGCTGTCGATCCTGAGAGGACGATCTCGCGCAGCCAGGGCACGAACTCTTCAATCAGCACGATTCCTGCAAGTTCGTGATAAAGATCTTTGAACAAGTTGTGCGGCGTTCGCCGGTGATCGAGCACGGGCGAGCCGACACGAATACCCTGCCCCAGGTGCTTCACCACCTTCTGCGTCAGATACCCGCTGAGAATATCACCAAAACGATCAATCTTCAGTCCTTGCAGATGAAAGCCCATCCGCACGTAATAATAGGTGAGGGCAGCTTCTCTGGTCAGGGCTGTGTTCTGCGTATTGATCGGCGACCAAACATCCGGACCAAGCACAACGCTCGTTCCGAGGAACTTCTCGATTTTCGGCCGCTGACACAACCGGTAGACGGCATCGACGTCGGGCTCATCCAACCAAAGTCCGGCATTCATGGCGACCGGAATAGACGAATTCGTTTCGACGAGAGTGACGGTCCGCTGAGCTCGTTGTGCAGCATAGGGAAAGCCGCGAGGGAAGACCTCTCCCGCTGCCGACGCCCCCAAGAGCGAGCAGATATTGAACCAGCCATCCGAGGACTGCACGACCGGGTCGGTTGCCAATCGGCCCACCACGTGATGCCCCCCGACAACATCGTCCCCTGGTATGCAGAAATTGTCGTCATCAATTGATATCAACACCTCGCAACCGGCTTCCAAGGCCATCAGGAAACCGATGTTTCGGCGGTTGTCGGAATTATAGGGAATAAAATCCGCTGGAGCCCCGAGTCGTAGAAGAAATGCGTCCTGCTCGTCAAGCGTTGGGCACATGACCCGAAATCCACGATCACGAGCAACTCCTGCAGCCACAGCAACGGACGCCGGCGTCTTTCGGTCCGGAATGACGTACAGTGTTACTTCGCCAAGCCGCCCCGCGCTCTCAACGCTTCGACGAAATCCTTCTAGGAATGTCGGTTCAAAAATCGTCGTGGCGACGATGGCGGTCGAGCGCATCATGGCTTCCTGAGCTCCTTGTTCGATTTGCTCGATAAAAGAGTGGCTGACGGATTACGATGCTCGTGGAAAAATCGCCCCAGACACTCAGCACATGCGAACAACAAAACTGTGGCGAACGGCGTCAACACCTAGTTAGCACGGGTACTCTGGCTGGCCTCAGGATGAGTACCCTGGCCTATGACTAAATAGCTCTACACTGAATGACAAGCGCGTCCGAGCAAGGATCGATGATTTCAGCGTGAAATTCTCGACATCCACCTGCTCTCGCGCTTCGCTGATAGCGTGGCTCTATTTGGACCCGAGATTTCTCGCACAAGGCTCTCTGAGGCGAACCAGTGTTACGTTGCTAGGTCGGATTTCGACTGGGTGCAATCTGTTCGCGCAACCACAGAAACGACCGCTCTACGATGAGAGAAAACGCTGTGCCAATCAGCAGACTGCCGAGTATATAAACAAAATAGGTGATCCAAGGCGAAAGATTGTTACCAAAGCCGAAAGCGTGCCATTGCAATCCCCACTTCTGAAATGGCATATGCCACAGGTATATGGAATACGAATGCCGACCGAGTTGTGCGAGTTGGTACGTGATCGGGTTAGTCCGGATTTCGGCCTCAAAACTTCGCAGGCCGGTGATGATGCAAACAGAGCCCAAGGAGAGGAATGAAAGTCCCGTGGAAAGCATCCACGTCGATGTGAGCCCCAGCATCAGCCCAAGCAAAAACGGTATCCATCCCACACCGAGCAGCCCGATGGCAGACATCCGAGAGAGGTCGACCCCACGTGGTTTAAGGTGAGTTGTGTATGCGAGTCCCACTCCGATCAGGAGGGCGTCGATTCGCAGGTGTGTTGGAAACAACACCGAAACAAAGTTAATCGTCCCTGCCTCATTCAATGACTGTTGGATCACAATCCAGCGCCAGACTGGACAGATGAGACAAATCACGGCAGCCGACGCGACAAACCGATGCGGACCTAAGCTCGCCATTCCGATTGCCAACAGCAGATAAAAGTGTTCTTCGACAGCCAGCGACCAGGTATGGTTCCAGATCCCCTTGAAATAATTCTGGAGAAAACAGAACTCGGCTAGAAAACTATCCCAGGAAAACTCGCGAAGAAACAACCAGCGCATCCCCACAGTGGCCAGCAGCATCAAGTAGAAACTTGGATAGATCTTGAATCCTCGACGGATCAGGAAATTGAACGCTGCAATCCTCCCGGTGGTTTTGTATTCTTCGCACAGCAGTCCGCCGACCAGGAATCCGCTCAGCACGAAGAAGAGGTCCACGCCCATCCAGCCGGCACCGCTGAGCCAGTTTCCCCATTGATTGAGCCACGAGATGCCGGTGTCCGGCAACGGTTGATGCCGCGCAAGCACCATGAGCACTGCGAAGAATCGCAGCAGGTCGATGGAACATAATCGACCCGAAGTCCTGGTGACCACTCGATTCTGAACCGACATTGAAGCCCGTTGCGAAAACGGTTCAGACATCTTGTGTGGGACGTTGTTCTAATACCGCGAGGAGCGAAGTACCAAAGGGTATTGAGGCCCAGCCTGTAAACCGCTGTTCCCACAGTAACCCGTGGTGTGCAATGGAATTTATCCATGTCGGCGGTAACTTGTGCTGTGCAACAGGGTGTGTGAGACAACGGTTCCATAATCCCACAGCGAGCTTCAACGCAAAAAGGCTGTGAAACAGGTATTTGCAACGGGAAACAATCGCCGCGGGGGAAACAATCTGCGAGAAACTGCTTTTGGTGTATCGCCGATAATGGTGATTAATTTCGTCGTGTCGGTCCCACAGCAGCATTGAAGCAGGGACCGTGATGAGCAACTTTCCCCCTGGCTTTAACATGGCGACCAGATTCGCAAGTACGTACCGGTCGTCCTCGATGTGTTCCAGAACATCGAGCGCCGTGATCAGATCGAACCGCTCGTGTTGTATTTGCGATTCACTCAGTAACCGGGTCTCAATCCGATTGCGATAGGGATTATCAGCGGAAATCAGCGATGCATCGGCTTCCAACCCGCATACGGTCCCAAATCGTTCCAACTGCGGCAACAGCAAACCATCACCACAACCGAAATCGAGAATCCGTGCTGGACGCGGCAACGAGAACCGCGCGATCTCCTGCAGCACAATCGATTCCCGGGCACGCCACCACCAGTGGTGGCGATACAGTGTGGCATACTCTTGACCGTACGTAGAGTCCATCACCGATTGTCCGTCAGCCGACACCACATCACATTACACTCTGAGTCAAGGTGTCGATCGGTTTCAGGCAGTGCAGCGGAGACGGGATCGCGCGCAGTCAGAACCCCGTGGTCGACTGCCGTTCCGGCAGTCCCTTACTCACGATTGCGATCGGTCGCCTGCGGGCTTCATCACACGTGCGAACAACATATTCACCTACGATACCCAAAAACAGCAGTTGTACGCCTCCCAGGAACCAGATGGAAATTGTGAGCGTCGCGAATCCTGAGGGAAAAGCGTTGCGGTCCACGAGATACCACAGCAGATAAAAGATTCCCACACATACCGCCGCCATCGACACCCAGAATCCCAGGAACTGCATGACGCGGACAGGAAGATTTGAAAACGAGAATAGGCCATCATAGGCCAATTGCATTAGTTTAGTGAAGGTATATTTCGGCGCGCCGGCAAAACGCGCTTCACGTTCATACGGCACTCCGACCTGCCGGAAGCCGACCCAGGCACGGACGCCCCGTACGAAACGATTGCGTTCTAGAAGCATCAGGACCGCATCGCACACCTCGCGTGTGAAGCAACAGAAGTCCCCCGAATCGAGTGGGATGTCGATGTCGGAAATGCGTTGTAGAATTCGATAAAAAGCGGCATAACAGAATCGTTTGAAGAGGCCTTCCTTACGGTGCCTGCGGACTCCATGAGCCACGTCAGCACCCTGATCCAGCGCCTTCAAGAATTCGCCAATGACTTCCGGCGGATCCTGCAAGTCACCGTCAATGATCGCGATGACCGACCCGGTTGCGCGTTGAATTCCCACGGAGACCGCCGCCTGATGACCGAAGTTGCGGGACAAATACAACGGTCGAAAACGATGATCACGAAGCGAGGTCTCGTCCAGCATGGAATTCGTACGATCGGTGCTGCCGTCGCTGATCATCAAGAACTCTACTTCGTCAAAGCCAAAGTGCTCGGCGGCAGAGACCAGCCTTCGCGTCATCTCGGGAAGCGTTTCTTCCTCATTGAACACGGGCACAATGACGGTCAAGCGAGATCGATCTAATGGCATCCCGGTAGTTCCTTTTCGGTCCAGCGAGTCCAGCGATGACACCAGGGATGTGGCCGACAGCAGCGGATTGGATGGTTTCGCTTCGTCATCGGCGGCGCGGATCAGGGAGCGTTCGTAGACGTCACTTCGGTAATCCGCCAGAGCGTCCATGCTGGAGAACTCAACAAGCCTTCTGGCGATCCGCCATCGATCCATTTACCCGAGGAAGAGCCCCCCAGATGCTGTGCGAATTCTGAGAGGATCGTATGCCAACGGACGGCCAAAGAATCGGCCAATGGTGTAATGCGTGACACAACTTCCACTTGGAGCTCCGGGAATTCCTTCCGTAAGATGTCGTCGCTGACATGTCCGATAAGCAACGCGCCGGCATGCACTTTCTCGGTCCGCTCGACAGGGACTCCATGAATGGCCGTCCGATTTTGAATCATCGGGCGATACTCTTCCAGATACATCTTGACGAGAATTGCCTGCTCTGTTCGGCGGAGTCCCCAATCGTGTTTCGGACTGATGCCGAAGATCAACACTTCCGTTTGGTTTGCCTCCTCAAGTCGTCGCGAAAAGTCGTTCAGGAACCGATTCTCTGCTTCGCGGGCATTGGCTTGAAACACAAATTGTTCATTGAATGGGCCGTAGTTTCCCATGCCAATCGCCAGCACGGCCACCACCGCGAGGGCCTCGCTCCAACGAGACCTCGAAAGCATTTGCCATTGTGTCATTCCAATCGCCATCACCACAGTCGCCAACCACATCAACGGTTCGCCGTAGCGTAGCACCAGCTTCATTTTCGCGGTCAGCACCAGTAGTCCAACCAGAACCATCAAGAGCATCAGCGCCGACATGCGCATCCGGACCTGCAGCAGATCCCGCAGCAATTTCAAGCAGCCGGCGAACAACAGGAGGCTGCACAGTACCGTCAACCAGGAGATCTGCGACGGACCGAGAACAAGGATCTCTGCGGTTTGACGAAGCCGGTAGTACATCCATCCGAGCTGGAGAGAATTCAATTCGCCCTGTGCTTGAGAGTACGTGTCATTCCGGGCCACGACGATCACCCTATACACGCTTAACCCCATTAGAATCAGCATTCCGCCGTTGAGGCCCCAATGGACTTTTCCCCGTTGCCATTGTAAGACCAGATGAATTCCTAACAGCAGAGCGGCAATGAAGACCGCCGGCTCTTTTGTTCCCGACAACAGCACCAAGAGCACCGCCAGCCGCCAGTCGGCAACACGGTCTGCTACCGGTGAGGGCGTCTGTATGGTCGCGATGAGCCGATCGATCGCCGCCAGCAAGAACAAGGAGAACAGCGGTTCCTGCAGACCAATTCGAGACTCCGGCACAACCGGAAACAACAAGCCATAAGACAGGCAGACCATTGTCGCGGTCAGAGTACAGGAAGTGCGATCGAGATCGCAGTATCGACGCACTACACGGCATGCCAACCACGCGGTCACAAGGCGGTAGACGAACATCACGAGATGGTGCGCCGCAAGTTGCGGGCCAAAGAGCATCCATCTGGCGTTCTGCTCTAACTCGTAGAACCACCGAAAGCGCGCTATGTCCGGTGAAAAGAAGGCCGTATACAGAAATTCGAGCAACCCATGATTGCCGGTTGCCCCCGCGCGCGTTGCACACCAGATGTCATCGATCAGCGCGAGTTGAGTCGTGGCCGCGAAGTAGCACGCGGGCATTAAGGCGCAGCTAAATGCCATCAACCATACGGACTGCCACCGATGTGATGTGGTCAAATAAACACCTACGTCGTCGTTAAAGCCGATGGCGCCATTTGGACAGGCAGCACGCGACCAACAGAGCGTGGATTCCGCTCGGCAATCACAGCGTGATTCTGTTGGACGTACTGCTGCTCAGCGATTGAATCGTGTGAAAGCTGATTCCGATCGGCAGCACGATTCTGAGTTGCCACAGAGGCACATCGAACCCGAGACTCCGCAGCCCCAAGGCCGTGGACTCCGCGAGGAATCCCGCATACTTGAAGAAACCGAGAATCCCCAGGCCGATCACGCAACTGATTGTGACCAGCCATTTCCGATGTGATTCCTGTTCCGTGTGGGCAAGCAAGCGGCCGATGGTGTAATCGGTGAAAATGGTCACCCAGACCAAACCCAGGTAACGCCAGTCCCAGCAGGCATAGAAGAAGCAAATCGCCAGTAGGAACACGGCATTCCGCGCGCGGTGCGGCATCCAGAGTTGGATGAACCACACAACCGGAAAGAACACCAGAAAATCGACGGAATTGAAGAGCAAAGTAGGCTTTAGAGCATCGCGAAATGATCTGCGGTCAGAATCGTTATGTATTCGAGATTAGCTGGATTCAAAATGCTGTGAGATCCGGCCATCCCGTGATGATGGCATAGCGACCCGACATCCAACGTATTTCGAAGTATCGCGATCCCGAGTATGGTGGTTCTACACGGGGACCAATGGGTGTGAAATGCTATGCCCGTGTCGCTCAGCGATTATCGCGCGGTACAGTTCCACGTATTGCTCGGCGATCACAAGGTTCGAGAACCGTTCTTTTGCTCGTTGTGCGGCATTGATCCCGAACCGCCGTTGAAGATCGGGGTTAGCAGCCAGCACCCCTAATTGCTTAGCCAGCGTCGAAGCGTCTAACCGCGGTGCCAGCAATCCCGTTTCCCCGTCGATCACGATCTCAGGGATGCCGCCGGTGTCGAAGGACACGACCGGAACGCCACACATTTGTGCTTCCGCGGGAACGCGACCAAACGTCTCCCACAAAGACGCGACCAGCACAATATCCGCCGCGCAGTAATAGTCAGCAAGGAGCATCGGGTCGGTTTGAAAGGGAATAGCCTGTCCAGATTTGCCCCAGCGCTGAAGGATCAATTGAGAAGAACGACCGACCGCGAGAACGAACAATTCTCGCTCACATTCAGCAAGGGCTTGCAATGCAAAATCGACCGCCCCCTTGCCCTGACCGTATGTCCCTTCGACCGACTGACCCGCGAGCATCACAATTGAAGCCTCACGAGGAAGCCCAAGTTTTTCGCGCACGGCAGCACGATCACGAGGGTAAAAGGCCGCTTCATCAATGCCGTTATACACCGTATGGATCAGCTTTCCCGCGAAGATCGGGCTGGTTCGGGCTACATCGCCGAGCCAGTTTGAGACGGTCGTTACATGTAGGTTTGATCGACTGATGGCCGCCCGTTTGCGTTTCCAATTGAACGCGGTTCCGTCGGTTTTGATTGCGGGCGCGATGCTCAAATCGGGACATTGCCCGCATCCGATCTTCCAACGATCGCAGCCGATGGCTGGACAAGCGCAATGGCCGGTGACCATCCAAAGATCGTGGAGCGTCATTAAGGACGGATACCGTCGCGTTAACCCCGGAAGACCGCCCAAGTCGCCAAATCCGTTCTGGCCTCCCCATAGGCTTTGGAAATGAATCACATCCACGTCCGGAGAAAACAATTGATCGAGCTTCCGGAACCACGGTTGATAAAGATACTGCCAGCCCGTCTTTCGTTCGACGAACTGAATCGTCCGCAACAATCCGGGAAAGCAACGGTATCTCGGAATCTCCGTGACATCCGGGTGATCAGTGAGCTTCGTCCCGACATAGAGAACCGGTTGGTGCCCCAATTGTTTCAGTGCTTGAAGCAACGAAAATGTGCACGCCTCGGCACCCCCTCCACGGTCCGCAGTATGAACTAGCGCGATCCGTAACGGGCGATCCCATGAATCGGCGTCGGTCGCATTCCGGCTGCGAGGTAACCCATTCATCATGTGCGACGGCTTCGATCGTTGAGGCTTTGCACGCGCCGAACTTCGCTTTGTTCTTCCCAATTGATGACTGTCAACAGGTCACCAAATACTGGACCGCGGAATCGAACTGTTTTGGACCGAGAGCGTGCTCGGAAGCCCGAATCACTTCCTCGACCCATGCGGCTGTACGGACATGATTTGCCTGCAAGCCATCGATCACGTGCGGCAACAAAGTACCGGCATTTCGTGCATGGCTCGCGGGTCCCACGGGATACTGCTGCCAAAAGCCCGTAAGACTGGCATATTCCGGGGCATGCAGCAGAATCGGCCGCTGAACAGCGAGATAAGTCGATAGCTTAGTCGGAAACGAAAGCTCAGAAAGCATCCGATTCTCTTCGGTAAACGATTGCGGAAGATACAGCAAGTCACACTCAGAGAGCCGTGCACAGGTCTCTTCGACAGATCTCCATCCGTAGTATTCGATCCGTTGGGGTTTGCGCGAATCGAGCAGATACCGCGCTCCAAGAAGCCGCAGAACCACGTCGCGTCCGTTAATCTGCCAAGCGATCGAATCGAGCCCGTCGATCAACATCCGCAAGCAATCGGGAGCCGTAATGGACCCCGCGAAACCAATACGATACTCGTTTCGCGCCCCTTCACTCGGTGCGTTTGGCCCCATTTGAACTGCGGAGATTCCATGGCGGAGTACGAAACTGTCGATCCCATATCTCCGGCGATACTCTGCCTGCATATTTTCACAGATCACAGCGGTCCGTTCGCTCGCCTGCAGGACCCGACCAAACGCCTGCGCGATGCGTGATTGCGTCCAACGGTCCAGATTCCTTTGTCGACAGAACACATCGACATCATCCCAGACGAGACAACGGACCGGGACGGGCGATGTCTGCTGCAATTGTCGCACCGTTTCAATAACCGCGGCGGAATCCAGGACGGCGAGGATGAAGTCGGGCTGCGTGTCGCGAATCAAACCGAGCATCGTTTTCCGGGCAGCTTCGATCATCGGTGCTCGACACACACGCATCGCCAGCGCAGATACCATTTCTCCCAACAATCCGCGAATCGGCCGATAGGCGGTTTCGTATTGACGTCGCTGCACCGTGGTGGGCAGCTCCGACCAATACGGCTGTTGCGCCCCATATTTCGAAGCCAGCCAGCAGCAATGCCACCGATCAACCCCCGTCTGTCGGATCAGATCCTTTAAGATGACGCCGCCGACACCGGGTTCACCCGGCGCCGTCCCCGTAAGCAGCAAGACACGCATCGCTGCTGGAGCCGCCGAGGCTACCTGTTGCTTGGGTTCAACCGCCGCCGTCACGCCGAGTCGCTTTCCAGATATCTTCGCAGATGCGATCGAACGACCATTCCAGATTCCATTCCGGATAGTCTGTGCGAAAGCGCGTCAGGTCGCTGATATAACAAATATGGTCGCCCTTGCGTTCTTGTTCGGCGTAACTCCACTCCAATCGTCGACCGGATAACTGATCGACCCGGTCGATACATTCCAGCACGCTCGCGGAATTGCCTCGACCACCGCCGAGGTTGTAGACCGCACCGGGACGCGGATTGCGATAGTACGCATGCATCGCACGCACGACATCGTGGCTATGAATCTGATCGCGGACCTGTTTTCCTTTGTAACCGAAGATCGTGTAGGCCCGCTCTTCGGCAGCCACTCTAAAGAGATAGTTCAAAAACCCGTGCTGCTGCGCCCCTGAATGTCGCGATCCCGTCAGACATCCGCCGCGAAAGCAGCACGTCTTCAGACCAAAGTAGCGTCCGTACTCCTGCGCTAACACATCCGCGGCGACTTTGCTGGCACCGAACAGACTGTGCAGCGATTGGTCAATCGACATCGACTCGCCGACTCCAGCGTAGTCTTCCGGACGCGCGTAGTCGAAGCGTTTCTCCAGTTCCACCAGCGGGATCCGATTCGGCGCATCGCCATAAACTTTGTTCGTGCTCATGTGAATGAACACGGCGTCGCCCGCAAATCGACGCGTAGCTTCCAACAGGTTCAATGTGCCGACGGCATTGACATCAAAGTCATCAAACGGACGTTCGGCGGCCAGATCGTGCGAGGGCTGTGCGGCGGCATGGACAATCAAATCCGGCCTCAGCTCATCCATCGTCCGCATGACCGCGGCACGGTCGCGTATATCGACATTGTGATGCACGAAACCGGGGCACTCTTCCTGAAGCCGTGCCAGGTTCCAGGACGTGTCCCCCGTGGGTCCAAAAAAATCGGCCCGCATGTTGTTGTCGACCCCATGCACACGGGCCTTCAAACCATGAAAGTACGTCACGGCTTCCGAGCCAATCAGCCCGCTGGAACCGGTGATCAGAACAGTTTGCGGAGACATCGTTCGAGACAACTTGCTCACGAGGTTGGTGCTAACGGAAATCGTGTGTTTTCAAAGAGGCAATCACATTGCAGAATCCGTCCATCGCGCTCGCTACACCATTGGTCGACGTTACCGCGATAGATGAAACCCCATTGACTCAGCAACGCATGCACCTGATCGAACGTGGCTTCACCACGATAAAGCGGTTGAAGACTCACTTCGGCAACCACAGCGCAGGCCCGTCGAACGGTTTGTTCGCCCCCGCGAAGAACCGGCTCCGTGTAACCCTGCACGTCGATCTTGATCAACAGCGGGTCGATGATTTGTAAATGTTCGCTCAATCCATCCAGGCGCCGGACTTGAATTTCCTCGTGAGCGACTTTCCCGGTGTGAGGAAGTTCTTCCTTGTGGAGTTGATCCATCGACAAGAGCGATGAACTGGGCGAGAACTCGTTGTGGTGCATCACTGTGGTGAGATCCTGCTCACCCAGCGCGATAGGATAGGCCTCGAAAGGACTCAAAGCCGATGTCTGCAATTTCAATTGCTCAAAACATTGACGTAGCGGTTCAAACGAAATGATCCGAGTCAGGGGAAGCAATTCGCGGGTGAGTTTCGCGAACTGACCCGTATTCGCACCAATATCGAGCACCGTCTGCGGCGCATAAGTCTGCAACAGTCGCCACTTTGCCAGTTCACGGCGATGCCATTCGTCGCGAGCAGCGGTTTCGTAACTGACTGTGCGCCGTAAATCCCAGCCGCATTTCAAGAGCGTGTCTCGAACCCAAGTCCGAAAACTGCGTCGACAAACCGTCTCGATAGGGGCCAAGCCTCTTTTCGTTATTGACATCTCTGCAGCACCACAAAGAGATGATCACGGAGACCAGGCGTGTAGGGTGCCATTGTCTTGTGACGCACGTAGCTTAATCTGGGAATCTTCGACAAAAGGCTCACCAACGGACGCCACCAGACACGATCACGACGCGCATAGTGCGACAGCGTTTCAAACGCTTCTTTCATCCGAATGGCGAGGGTAGAAGGGCGATGTGAGTGCGTCTCAATCCTCTCGACGCGACAACCGCCTTCACCGGCGAACAAGGTGAAGTAGCCAGGATTCGCGAACCGAATGTGCTGCAGCGGCTCGCAATACCAGTGATCGCCCCCAAGGTAATTCCACGTCCAGTGCCGACAGTTGCCCGTCGAGAGCAACAGATGCCCGCCCGGCTTGAGGTATGCCATGACATCGGCCAACGCCGCGCGCGGATGCGGCAAGTGCTCGAAGACATCGAACATGGTGACGACGTCAAACCGACCGTCATGCGACGGATCTGGTGTGGTGAGAAACTCGGCGATGCAAGGGATGCCCGCGTGTTCGAGATCGCGGTGCGCAGCGATGGAAGGTTCAATCGCCCGCCGATCCCATTGGTCTGGTAACAATCTCAAGAACGCACCGTCGAAGGCACCAACATCCAGCACACGGACCGGCTCTGTCTCGCGATAACGACGTAGTAACCAGGTTCGCGCCAAAGTCCAGGCGACATTATCGGTTGCGTATTGCCAGCGCTCAGTCGGCATCGCCGCATACATGCGTTCCAGATCCGAAGCATTGATCGCCGGCTCACGAAAGCCAAGACTGCAATTCTGACAATCATACAACCGTGAAGTTGTCGTCGATTCCACCAATTGACGCTCTTCCAAGGGCAATCCCTCGAGAAACATCGGCCGTCGACAAGGACCGCGATCTCGAATAACGGCGCTGCCGCAATCGGGGCAAACCGGTTGGTTCACACTCAGTGTGTACTGCTTCGCGTCGCGTTCCATCAAAGCCGACATCTTACTTCGTGGCTGTTAACAGGTGGGATTGACGAGGATCGTTGTCGGTCGCAACCGGAATGGGTTGCATCTCGGGAAAACGCAAAGGACCCCAAATCGCGGGCCAATCCAGACTTTGCAGCGGTCCCGGTTCAATCTCGAACGGTAAGACCTCTGACAGCGAGTCCAACAAACGCCGTCCCTGGCTACGGGCATCGGCGAGGGAGATCGCGCAGCGGTAACGACCCGGTGCAAGCTGTTGTGTCGGCAAACGGAAGCCGTATTCGACACACTCATTCACCATCGGGGCCGAGACTGCGCCCGAGAACACGCTCCCGACTGGCGATTCGTCATGACGAAAAATGGTCAAACCGACGACAAAGTCGCCCACCATTCGATGATTGCGAACCCCCATACGGAAGACCACGGTGGCCCCTTCGGTCTGAGGAGACGTGGACTCCATTTCCAGCGACTCGAACCGCAGTTCGCCACTCAAGCCTTCGAAGGGCCGATCAAGATCTGCCACGGATGTAAATTGGGATCGAGTGATCGCATTCTCGTCCACATACCGATCGATCGCCTCCGGTGTGAGCCCATTGTAGAGCGTCTTGCCGTGCGACAGGACGATCGATCGGCTCGTCAGCGCTCGTACCGAAGGCATGTTATGACTCACGAAGAGTACCGTCCGGCCCGATGCGGAGACGGACTGCATGCGGCCAAGGCACTTCCGTTGAAATTCGACGTCGCCGACGGCCAGGACTTCGTCGATTACCAGGATTTCCGATTCCAGGTAGGCCGCAACGGCAAATGCCAGTCGAACCGTCATCCCCGACGAATACCGTTTGACCGGGGTATCGATGAACGTATCGACATCCGCGAACGCCACGATTTCATCGAAGCGGCGGCGGACCTGGGCTTTGGTCATGCCGAGGATGGTGCCGTTGAGGTACACGTTCTCACGGCCGGTCAATTCGGGGTGAAAACCGGTGCCGACTTCCAGCAGGCTGGCGACGCGGCCGTGGAGTTCGATACGGCCGGTGGTGGGGGCGACGATTTGGGATAGGATCTTGAGAAGCGTACTCTTGCCGGCACCATTGCGGCCAATGATGCCCACGACTTCACCAGGTTGAACTTCAAAGGAAACATCTTTCAAAGCCCAGAAGTCGCTGGCGTTCTTCTCAGGCAGCGTACCCCCGGTCGCGGCACCGTTCTTTTGTTCGGAGTGCGAACCCCGCCCGAACAATCGCGACGCCGCCGTGTTCACGAGATCGCGTACCGATCGCGCATGGGTTTCGCCCAGGCGGTAATGCTTGCTCAGGTTTTCGACACGGATGGCGGGAGGCACGGGACGGATGACCGTTAGATGATGTCAGCGAACGTGGCTTCCTGGCGACGGAAGAAGATCAACCCGCCGACGAGAATCACCAGCATCATGACCAGCGATGAGACGAAGGAGACCGCATTGGGGGGAATGGCCCCTAGAAGGCACCAGCGAAAGCCTTCGATGACGCCGACCAGCGGATTGAGGGCATACAGGGGGCGCCAGTTGTCCGGAACCATCGACGAAGAATAGACAATCGGCGAGAGCCACATCCATGTCTGCAGAACGAAGGGAACCGCGTGACCCACGTCGCGATAACGGACATTGAGTGCCGTCAGCCATAGCCCGAACGCCAGCGAGACGGCAACGGTATACAGCACCAGCAATGGCAACAGCAGCAGCGTCCATCCGGGAGCATACCCGAACCACGCCATCATGCCGGCCAGGATGGCCAGTTGAATAGCGAGATCGGCCAACCCCGCTCCCAAGCTCGCCAAGGGGAGAATCAGGCGCGGAAAATAGACTTTGGTAAGCATCCCGGAGGCACCGACCACGCTCGATGAAACACTCGACAGTGTCGACGAGAAATACGTCCAGGGAATGAGCGCGGCGAGCGCGAAGAGCGGATAGGGAAAGCCATCCGACTCCAGCTTAGCCATTCGTCCGAAGACCACGTCGAATGTCAACACACTGACAATCGGTTTGATGAATGCCCAGCCAAAACCGACGACGCTCTGCCGATACCGGGCCGACAAGTCTCGCCAAATAAGCAAGAAGAGCAAATCACGATACCGCCAGACTTCCCCCAAATTGAGCCGCAACCAACCGCGCGGCGGCTCGATGACCGTTATCACAGGCGAGGGCGTCGATGGGGCATGCGCTACGTTTGGATTAATCGGCAACGGCGACAACTCAGCAGTGGACATGTTATGAGCGCGTCACCGAAGTGGAAGCGGAGGGCACGGACCATTCCCAGCGCGGCCAACCGACGCCGCGCCAAATCATGAACGGCTTTTCAAACAACCAGAACAAAACCGCGGAGATCACGAGTACGGCAGGGAGCAGCACGACAACATTGAGTGCCAGCGTCGGCACATATCCGGCATTGGGCCACAGCCCAAGGAGAAATCGCCCCACCGCGGAAATCAGTGCAAAGTGATAAAGGTAGATCGTGTAACACATGCCCCCAGTCACGACGATAGCGGGCTGCGTCAGAAGCATTTGGCAGTAATGTCCCCGGAGCGAGCCAATGAACGCGACGATCGTTGCCAGCGGAAGCCAATGGTAGCCGCCGTTGACCATCTGAGTGGCCAGGACCGCACCCCAACCGCTGATCGCAACCAAATCCCACAGCCGGTGCACGGAGGGCGCTCCACGCCAATCGCTTGCATAAATGTCGGCGAGCAACAGTCCCACCAGAAAATGATCCAGATAATTCGGCAACGCGAACGGCCAGGATGTGACGAGCGGCCCGTTGCTCGCAATTTTGCTCCCCATGACCGCACCCAAGGCCAGCACGATCAAGCCGCGTCGCAACCAACGTGACGGTGCATACAAGACGGCAGTGAGCAGTGGGGCCACCAAGTAAAACTGGACTTCCACCTCGAGCGACCAGGCGACAAAGTTAATCGTACTCATGGTGCCATAAATCAAACCATGGACGTAACCGGCACTCGCCAGCCAATGCGGCCAGAGTTCCTCGAACGACATACCTTTCACGAGGACCAACAGCACACTCATGATGGCGAGATTGATCAAATAGGGCGGTTCGAGTCGCGTCAGTCGTCGCCAATAATAGCGGGACAAAGTCACTGTGGGTCGCTGCCCCAGCCGCGCCTCCATAAATGGCAAGCCAAGGATGAACCCGCTGATCGCAAAGAACAACGGCACACCGCAACCACCAACGTGCATCACGCGATGCAGCCATGTAGTGGCATAATCGGCCCGGCTCCAGTGCGGGTGCTTATGAACGACGTAATCTTCGAGATGGTAAAGTACGACGGCGAAAATCGCGATGCACCGCAGACCATCGATCGCCGGGATGAATCGCCCGCCGGACGTCACGCGACCGAGGGCGTGCTGCACCGTGTTCAGTAAGCTTGCGATGGAACGCGAAACTGTCATCAGGCGGCTGTGCTCACGGCAAGCGGCGAGCACGAAAGCACGTCCAATAGCGGGCGAGAACACTCTTCCCAACGGAAACGGCGAACATTCACCAAGGCTTGCTGGGAGAGCGAGTTCCACGCGGCAGCACTAGTCAGCAATGGTTCGAGTAGATCCGCTGTCGCGAAGGGGTCGGATGGTGGACAAAAAACACCACCTTTCCCACCAATTTCCGGCATCGCACAACCCGTCGCTCCGACCACTGGGGTCCCGAATGCCTGAGCTTCGACCGCAGGAATTCCAAACGATTCACAGCGACTCATCAGCGCAAAAACACGGGCAGACGCATATTCCCGATGCAATTGTTCGACTGTGACTTCACCGACGATGGTCACTTGATTCTTGAGATTCAACCGGTCGATTTCCTGCCGAACGTGTCGTTCGTAGTCTCGATGCGGCCAGGAACCAACGAGGCGAAGCTGCGCGTCAATGCCGCGTCGTCGCAGATGCTCGATGGCGCTAACAAGTGTCTCGGCACCTTTCCACCGGGCCATGGTGGAAACGGAGACAATGGTCTGGGGTTGCCGTATGACGTGATTGGCTGCGGACTCTGCCGCGGCAAAGGTCGCTTCGTTGACGCCTTGATAAGCAATGCACGCCTGGCCTTCGGGCAATCCGGTCGCATTTTGACGATACAGGTCACGCATATGCTGCGAATTGTAGACCATCACTGTGGCGTTTTGCCACGCGCTTCGATACGCCGCACGTTGCAGCCGGGCTTTGGCACGTTCGGTCCACGTGTGCGGAATGCCGGGCATCAGGCACCACGGATTCTGTGCCAGCGAAATCTGCGGGACTGGACACCGCGGTAAGGCGGTCCCATTCGGTGTGAAGTACAAATCGCAAGCATAGCGGGTCAGCCAGCCGGGGATCTCCCAAGCTTCCCACAAGCTGCGGGTTGTCCAATGAACCGCGGACTTGGGTGCCGCCTTCCACGTGACGTTGGCATGATTCAGATCTGTGGGAGGCTGTTCCCCCGGCGCGTGCACAACCAGAAACTCATGCGTTCCGACCGTCCATTTCGCGAGTTGCTTCAGATGACCGTAGAGGACGTGACGGCCACTGAGGGAACCGATCGACAACGCATTCACCAGCACGCGCATCACACCCCCTCCGGCTGGCTGATTTCGCCCGGTGTTGGCACGGATGGCGGCATGGTGGGGACGGGTTTCTCCGGGACTGACGGGGCTTCGACGAGTTCGTGGAGCATGGCCGCGAACCGTGCCGTCTGGATCGAACGATCAAACTCGGCTTCGGCGATGCGGCGGGCGTTTTGACCGAGGGTGCGGACTTCCTCGGGATTGTCGGCGAGGAAGTTGATGACGTACGCCATCCGCTCAGCACCGGCATCGGGGCTGCTCGGATCGCAGACATAACCCACTTCCCGCTGCTGGATTAACTCGGCGAGTTCCGATTGCGGATCGGCCAGCGCGATCACTGCCGAGCCGGAAGCGAGGATGCCGTACAGTTTGCTGGGCATCAACAGGCCTGTGGCCTCGGGTTGCATCGAGATCAGGTGCACATCAGCCGCGCTCAAACTTTGCGCCAGTTGTTCGCGGGGCTGGTACGGAAAGAAGCGAACGTTCGTCAGTTGGCGGGCCGCCGTCGCCGCAGCCAGTTCGGAGCGACGGGCCCCGTCACCGACTAAGGCAAAGCAGACCCGGGGATGCTCACGCAGGGCCTCGGCGGCGTCCAGGATCGGCGTCAGAGTGTGCGCCAACCCCATGTTCCCGGAATACATGACGACGAAAGCGTCTTCGAGACCATGCTCGCGCCGAAAGGCATTGACCTCTTTCTGAGGCTGCATGCGGGCCGTGTCGGCCCAGTTGGGAATCACGCGGAGGGCATCGGCGGAGACACCGTACTCACGACAGGTGCGTTCCATGTCGCGACTGAGCACCACGACGCAATCGGCTTTACGATAGACGCCGAAGAGCAGCGACCGCAGGCAGCGACTGATCCAGCCTTCCCGAAGTTTACCGACGGCCACCGCGATATCGGGATAGATGTCTTGCAGATAGACGATGAACTTCGCCCCGTGTCGCCATTGCAGCCACCGGCCAACAAACGCCAGCAGAAACGGGTCGGTTTCCGTGACGACCACGTCCGGTTTCCGCAGAGTGAGGCTGGCCCAGGCCGCGGAGAGCGTGAACGTCACGAGGTTCAAGACACGCCCGAGGAACGAATGCTTGCGGAACTGGGTGTGCCGCAGCCGCGTGATTCGCACGCCATTGTGCACTTCCGTGCCGGTCGACCGATAGGCCTCCGACGACGGTACCGCATTGGGTTGCCCGGCCACGACCTCGATCTCGAAGTCCTCACTGAGGTCTTCCAACAACTCAGTCAGCAACTGTCCGGTCGCTTCCACATCCGGCCAATAGGACCGGTTGAAGAACACAACGCGGGGTTTCAAAGCGGTGGTCACGAGATCCATCAAAAAACAGCGATCACCGGCCGATCACCAGCCAATCAGTTATGCGCCGCGGTCAAGGTCGCTAAGTCGTGGTTTACCATCATCCGGACGAGGCCCTGGAAATCGACCGTCGGTTCCCAGTTCAACTCCTTCCGCGCCCGGGTGGCATCTCCCAAGAGCAGGTCGACTTCAGCGGGACGGAAGTAACGGGGATCGACACGCACCAAGACGCGTCCATCCGGGCCCACGCCCTCTTCTTGTTCACCTTCGCCGCGCCACGTCAACGTCAGCCCGACATGGCCGAAAGCGAGGTCGCAGAATTCCCGCACGGAATGGGTTTCATTCGTGGCGATGACGTAATCATCGGGTGTATCCACCTGGAGCATCATCCACATGGCCCGGACGTAATCACCGGCGAAACCCCAGTCCCGCTTGGCGTCGAGGTTCCCCAGGTACAACGCTTCCTGCCGGCCGCGTTTGATCGCCGCGACCGCGCGGGAGATCTTGCGAGTCACAAACGTCTCGCCGCGGCGGGGCGATTCGTGATTGAAGAGAATCCCATTGACCGCAAACATCCCGTACGACTCACGGTAGTTGCGCGTGATGTAGAAAGCATACGCCTTCGCCGCCGCATACGGACTGCGGGGATAAAACGGCGTCGTCTCCTTCTGCGGAGTCTCGACGACTTTCCCGTACAGTTCCGATGAGGAGGCCTGATAGAACCGGCAATTGAGTCCGAGTTCGCGGATCCCTTCCAGCAACCGCAGTGTCCCCATCCCGGTGACATCCCCCGTGTATTCAGGGATTTCGAACGACACCTTCACATGCGACTGGGCACCGAGGTTGTAGACCTCGTGGGGCTTGACCCGTTCCAGCATCGTATGCACGGACGACCCATCGCTGAGATCGCCGTAGAAGAGCCGCAATCGGAGATCCGCATCGTGTGGATCCTGGTAGATATGATTGATGCGCGCGGTGTTGAATGAGGATGACCGGCGGACCATTCCCCAGACTTCGTACCCCTTGGTGAGCAGCAGCTCCGCCAGGTACGAACCGTCCTGTCCGGTGATACCGGTGAGCATCGCGGTCTTGCCGTTACGAGGCGGTAGTGACCGTGCGGTCATCAATTCAATTCCTGTGGTCGCGGGACAAAGATGTCGGCAAGCCAACTAAAGATGTCGGCAAGCCAATTTGGATCAGACAGCCAGGGAGCCCTGCGCGAGATACCAATCGTAGGTCTGACGCAGCCCCTCATCGAGGTGGCGTTGGTGCTTCCAGCCGAGGTTGTGCAGCCGACCGACATCGAGCAGTTTCCGCGGCGTGCCGTCGGGTTTCGTCGTGTCGAAGTTGAGTTCCGCCGCAGGGTACACGATGCTCCCAACCAAGTGGGCGAGTTCCCGGATCGTCACTTCTTCACCGGTGCCGACGTTGATCGTTTCCGGAGCATCGTAGTGCTCCAGCAGAAACAGGCAGGCGTCGGCGAGATCGTCCACGTGCAGGAATTCCCGCCGCGGTGTTCCGGTGCCCCAAATCGTGACGGCGCGATCGCCACGCAGCTTTGCTTCGTGAAACTTGCGGATCAGGGCCGGCACGACGTGCGAACCTTCGAGATCGAAATTGTCATAGGGACCGTAGAGATTCGTCGGCATCGCGGAGATGAACCGGCAGCCGTACTGTTCGCGGTAGGCCTGACACGACAGCAGACCCGCGATCTTGGCAATCGCATAGCCGTAGTTCGACTTCTCGAGTGGCCCCGTCAACAGAGACTCTTCGCGAATCGGTTGCGGGCATTCCCGTGGATAGATACAGGAACTACCGAGATACAACAGCTTTTCGACACGGTGGTCGCAGGCGGCCCGGAGCACCGTGGCGTGAATCAGGAGATTGTCGTACAGGAAATCGGCCTGGGCGCGGGAGTTGGCCAGAATGCCACCGACTTTGCCCGCCACGTGAATCACATACTGCGGCTGGTGATCCCGCACCCACCCGCTGACAGCCGCTTGATCGCGAAGATCCAACTCCGCATGGGTCGCCGTCAGCAGCGATGTGAATCCCGCCGTTTGCAAGCGGCGGACCACCGCGGAACCGACTAAGCCACGATGTCCCGTCACCCACACGCGGGCCGAACGGGGGATTGCCGATGATTCCATCGTCGTCATGGTCTAAACGACTTCTTCGAGTTCATAGTCGCCGAGTTCCATCGATGCGCCGCGCTGGATGAAATTCACCATCACCAGCAGTTTGCGGGCTCCATGCCGCTTGAGGACGACTCCTTCCACACCGGCGAACGGCCCGGTCTTCACACGGACCCGCATTCCCGGCTGGAGGCGTTCTTCCGGAGTGAGCGGCACTCCCAACGCGATGAGCTGGTGCAGTTGCCGCAGCTCGGCGACGAATGCGGTGGGATCGGCCACGGCCAAGGCACGGCTGACGCACCCCGTGGAGACCGAGTCATACCGCGCTTCGTTGTCGCCGCGCAGGAAGACATAATTGGGAAACAGCGGCAGAAAGCTGGACCGCGGGCGTCCTCCCGCCGATCGGTATCGTTTTTCAATGATCGGGCAGTAGAACCCGTGCCCGGCGGCCAGCAGGTGCCGGCAGAGTTGCTTCTCTTGCCGTGCCAGGGTGTAAAGCACCCACCACGGTTCCCCCGCCGTGGGTTCCCCGGAGGCCTGTTCCCCACCCGTCGGTTCGATGTCGAACAGACTTTCGGGGTAAATGATTGGTTCAGCACGAAGGAGTGGCATGGGAATGCGACCTGATGGCCTCTCACCAATAACTCATCAACACGATTTCAGGAGCGCGGCTTCGGCAACACGTTTGTCAGGTTCCGCGCGGACTTCGTCCCCGTGGGTGACGGATCGTGTTCGAAACCATCCCGCTTCACGATGAGCCTTCCGTGCTCAGCGAATCGCAGACCGCTTCTCGTGCGAGAAGAAACCTGCGCTTCGAATGGCATCCTGCCGTCCTACTTACCTTACCGGACCGATGAACCGCGCATCACTTTGCAGTTCGCTGAATACGGTCGAATTACAGAGACTCCGGACACCGGGGCGATTTTCCCGGTCATTCCATACGCACATTCTGTGCAGATCACGCGAAACTTGTCACTCCGCAGGGTGTTCTCACACGAAATTGTCGCCGTTTCTCTGTTTTCGCTCACGCAGTCTACGGAGTTTCTCTCCGTTGACCGTTGCGAGCCGGGTTGCGAGTCATCTAGCTTCCCAGTGCTGTGGTTTCTTCGGCCATCCTGCGGGACCCGGTGCTCTGCCGAGGGTGTTGTTCCACCGGCGAACAGGGTGAAGACCGGGACACGAGCTCACGAAACCGAGAGTGACATGTGCTTGTCCGACTCCGGCTCGGCTGCGGTCCCGAGAATGTCCATCACCTGCGTCTCAAACGGCTTCAGCGACTCCATGAGTTCGCTGCTCCAGAGAAACGGACTGACGCCGTTGGGCACCACGCCCGAAACTTTCAGCCGCCCGATTTCGTGCCGCCCCCACATCAGCGGGATGTCCGAGGCCCAGTGCATGCGGTAGGTCCCCAGGCTGCGGCGTTGCCAACTGGCATGGTAAACCTCACCGAGCATCGGGGCATTCACATTGAAATTCAGCTCGGACAGATCAAACCGCTCGGCAAATTGCACCAGCGATTCCCAGGATTGCTCAAACTCCCGGTTGCCGTGAAAGCGTGAAAGATGCGGTTCGTTTGCCACAGGATGGTGGGGCAATCGCCAGCAGGAATTGAGAAATGACCGCACGCGACGCCACAACAATCCACACTCGGCGTGACCGAAGGAGCGAGTCAGCACCATCAGCGACACGACAGCGGCGCAGACGATGATCGCCATCGCCTCGCTCTTCCAGAAGACAGACGCCAAGGCTCCGGCACCGCAAATCAGGCTCATCGCGGCGATCACCAGCACGGTGCCGACGTGTCCCAAGCCGTAGCGTTGGAGGACATGGTGCAGATGCCCGCGATCCGTCGCATACAGGCTTTGTCCGGTCAGTTTCCGGCGGAGAATCGCGATTCCGACATCAAAAATGGGAATCGCCCAGATGGCGGCCGGGGCGATGAGTGCCACCGTCGCCGGCCCTTTCAACGAGCCGCGAATTGCCAGAACACCCAGTGAGAACCCAATAAACATGCTTCCCGCATCACCGAGAAAAATCTTGGCCGGAGCCCAGTTGTAGGGCAAGAATCCCAGCAAAGCCCCGGCGATCATCGCGGCGACGGCCGCCTCGCCGACGTTACCCATCATGGCGGCGAGGATGCTGATGGCGACGCTCTGCAGAATACCGACGCTGGTGGCCAAGCCATCCACGCCGTCGATCAGGTTCAAGGCATTCACGGCCCCCAGCAGCCAGAACATGGTCAGCGGGACGGACAAGAGCCCCAAGTGAATCTTATAGCCGAATAAATCGACTTCGCTGATGAGCACGCCCCCCGCAATCGCGACGGCGGCGGCAGCAATCTGGCCCAGTAATTTCTGGCGTCCGCGCAGCTGCCAACGGTCGTCGACCAGACCAACGAAGCAGATGAGGACCGTGGCAAACGCTCCACCGCACAAGACCAGCGGTTGGTTTAACAGATTCCGGGCCCATGGGAGGCCGGCCAGGAGGGCGAAGGCAAAGGCACCCGCCACCGAAAGCAAGATCGCCACGCCGCCGCCGAGGGCCACGGTTCGCCCGTGGAGTTTGCGGTAGCCGTCCGGGGCATCGACAATGCTGGCCCAAATCGCCACGCGCCGGACGATGGGGGTCAGCGCAAGCCCCAAACCGATGCTAATCAGGGCGGGAAGGACACAGTTAATCCACATACGGAACGTTCGGCCTCAAACGCGGTATTGGCGAATCAACCCAAAGCACCTGTCAATCCATGAGAATGCATCGTCCAGCGAGCGTAGCCCCGGCAAAGACCTCGGTCAATCAAGAAATGACTAAAGATTTCGATCCACACCGTCTTTTAATGGACCTCTCCATCCTCAACTCAGTAGAACTCCTCGTAGCCCCCTTCTGAATGCTCATTTCGCATCAATCCGGCTTAAAATGAGCGATCGCTGATGCCTTCCGCGATCGAGGTCAGGAACTTTGCAGCACGCGAACCCAGATGCTCGGAATTGGGCGGTGACTGCAGCTTGCCGGCTTGCTCAAGAACCACTGCCGGTCGTCAATCCCGAGGAACTTCGCTATCCTCAGTGTGGCCTCACTGAGGACAGCCCAGCCGGCGAAAACGAGCATGACCAGGGCATCGCAAAACTCTTATCAATAATGGGATACGAAAGACACGCCGGTGCAGAACACCTCGAAACCCACATCCGCCTGGGAGCGAGTTCGCGGCCATGAACGTCCCCGGACGGCGTTCGAACATGCGATTCGGACCGGCCGACTGACGCAGGGCTATGTCCTCTCCGGTCCAGAAGGCATCGGCAAGCAACTCTTTGCCCGGGGGCTGGCGCAGGTCCTGCTCTGCCAAGAACCGGCCCGGAACACACTCACGCCGTGTGGAGAATGTCCGGGCTGCCGATCGTTTCTCGGCGGAGCGCATCCCGACTTTCACTTCGTGCAGCGTGATCCGGGCAAGCGCGAGGTCACCATCGAAAAAATGCTCGGCCCCAAGGAGCAGCGAGGGCGGGCGGGGCTGTGTCACGATTTGTCATTGCGGCCCCACGAAGGGTCGCGCAAGATCGCCGTCATCAACGACGCTGATTCCATGAACGACGAAGCGGCGAATGCCCTGCTCAAGACATTGGAAGAGCCGCCGGAACGGGCGGTGATCTTGCTGATCGCCAGTAATTATGACGCTCTCTTACCCACGATCCGGTCGCGGTGCCAAGTGGTTCGGTTTGATCCACTGCCGGACGACATCCTCGCCGCCCTGATCATCGAGCAAGGCTTGGCAACCACTCCGGAGGAAGCCGCCGCGCTGACGGCGCTGGCCAATGGCAGCCTGGCCGTGGCGAAACATCTGGCGGCCCCCGCGTGTCGGGATTTGCGGCGGAAGTTGCTCACGGCGTTGTCACAGCGGCAATGGAATGGGATCGGTGTCGCCCGCGATCTGGCAGCTGCGGTCGAAGAGGCGGCCGGTGATGTTCCCGAACAGCGGTTGCTCGCCACCTGGTTGCTCCGCGCGGCCATCGAGTTTTACCGCACCGCATTATGGCGCGTGGTCCACCCGGCGGTGGCGGCGCCAGGCGGTATTGTGGAAGCGGTGGGATGGGTCGATTCCCAGCGAGCGGACACTGAATCGGTGGTCGACTGGCTCGGCACGCTCATTGAGCGGTGCCTGCAGGCCGTCGGACATCTGGAGCAAAACGTCGGCGTCGCCCTCTGTCTCGAAGCCGCCTTGGCCGATCTTGCGCGCCCGATGCCCGGCACGACGCCTTCCCCCGCACGACGGTAGGGGCAGCGCCACTCAGTATTGCGAGAACTGCCGAAAGGGGTTCTCGGTGTCCGCGGGAACCGGGGCCGACTCAACGGCCGTGAACTCGGCTGACGACGGTGGGTCGACCGGCACGATTTTGTCGCTTGGTTCGTCCGCGCGCTCGGGATTGAGCTCCGGTTCTGTCGGAAGAAAGGGGACCGGGGTCGATTTGGACGCGGGCTTACTTTCCCGCCGAAACAGGCCGAACAGCGACCCTGTCCGCTGCGGCCGCGCTTCAATCCGCGGCGCCCCGGACTCGGCCCGGCCGCGTTGGATGGCGGGCTCAGGCCCCTCTTCCGCGGAATTCGCCGCCAACGCGGCTTTCATTTCCGCCAACGGGATGTTGGTTGTCTCCACCTCGGGCGACGGATCCGGGCGGCGTTCGGCTGCCGGCGGGGTGGCCCCTAATTCCGGCTGATGCACGGTGGAGGTCCGATAATCGATGACGAACGTGGCCGGACCGATCACCAACTGGGAACCGGCTGGGGCATACGTCAGTTGATTGGGGAGCAACCGCTTGCCATCAAGATAGGTGCCGTTGGAGCTGCACAGGTCCTCGACGTAGACACCCAAGCCGTTGATCGCGATCCGGCAGTGCCGACGGCTCACCTGGGTCGAGGCGATCTTCAGGTTACAGTCCAGACTCCGACCGATCACCGTATCGGCAAGTAAGCGAACTTGTTGCACGTTCGCCTGTTTCTGCACAACTCGCAGCAGGACTTGCATCGAGCGGTCCGGGGGTGGACGGGAAATCAACTCCTGAAAATCGTCACTTGACCTAATCTTAACTCTCGGCGGGCTGCGCACACAATCTTCACCCGGCGGCAGAAAAACGAAAAAACGCCTCTTGCTGAAAGAATTCAGCAAGAGGCGTGAAGTGGAGGCAGGACCGAAGCGAACCGTTGGCGATCACGCCGCCGCAGAATCGGTGGACGGCAGCAACCGCTGCTGTCCGCGGATGACTTCCGGGGTGAGCACGTACTTCTTGCCGGGTTCGAGGTCGGGCAGTTCAAACATCACTTCGAACATCGATTCTTCCACCACCGACCGCAACCCGCGGGCGCCGGTGTCCTTCTCGATGGCGATCTTCGCGATCTCCCGCAACGCTCCCTCGGTAAATTCGAGCGTAGCGTTTTCCATCTGGAAGAACTTCTGGTACTGCTTCATCAGCGAGTTCTTCGGCTCGGTGATGATCTTGACCAGATCCGCTTCCGACAACGGCGCCAGCGAACTGACGATCGGCAACCGACCGACGAGTTCGGGAATCATCCCGTACTCGATCACGTCGTCAGTGCAGGCGTGCTGCAGCAGCGACCCGGTCCGCAGCTTCGAAGTATCGACCGTCACCGTGGAGCTGTTGGCACTCGTCCCGAAGCCGATTGTCCGCTTGCCCATCCGGCGAGCGATGATGTCTTCGAGGCCGACGAACGTTCCGCCGCAGATAAAGAGGATGTTCGTCGTGTCGATCTGAATGTACTGCTGCTCGGGATGCTTGCGGCCCCCTTGCGGCGGAACATTGGCGACCGTCCCTTCGAGCATCTTCAGCAACGCTTGCTGAACACCTTCGCCGGAAACATCGCGGGTGATCGACACGTTCTGGCTCGTCTTGCCGATCTTGTCGATCTCGTCGATGAAGACGATGCCCCGCTGCGCGGCTTCGATATCGAAGTCGGCGGCGTGGAGCAGTTTCAGCAGCAGGTTTTCGACGTCTTCGCCGACGTAACCCGCTTCGGTGAGGGTCGTTGCGTCACCAATGGCGAACGGCACCTGCAGCAGCCGGGCCATCGTCTTGGCGAGCAACGTCTTGCCGGAGCCCGTGGGGCCGATCAGCAGGATGTTCGACTTTTCAATTTCAATTTCGTTGTCGGCATCGGCCGTGGCCATCAACCGCTTGTAGTGGTTGTGGACCGCGACCGCGAGCACCTTTTTCGTGCGCTCCTGGCCGATGACGTACTCATCGAGATACTTGACGATCTCCCGCGGGCTGGGCACACGGTTGAAGAGCTTCGCCGGGGTTCCCCGCCGACGTTTCTCTTGGTCCAGGATCGACTGGCACAACTCGATGCATTCGCCGCAGATGTAGACCTCTTCCGGGCCTTCGACCAAAGGGCCGACCTCCCGGTAGCTCTTGCGACAGAATGAGCAGTTGGCGTTTTTCTTGCCGGTAGGACCACGTTTGCTGGTAGACATAAAATCGCGACCGGAGGGCATCAGTTTTCCTTCAGCGCAGCCGTGTGTGGAGGTGCGGGAAAGTCTCAGGGTGTCAGGTCAGGGTGTTTCCCGGGCTTGCATCACCGTCGGATGCCGGTGACTCTGCCGCAAACGTCTCTGTCTTACCGCTGCCTCCATGAAGCGGACTGGTCACGGCTGGCGTGGGAACCACCGGGGTTACCCCCCGTTGATGACCGGCAGTTCTTGCTGATTTCGGCGTACCGACATTCGCCACAACTGCTTTCGCTAACCGCGATTTAATCAATCGGAACTCCTCATCGGTGAGGCCATCTTCGCGGCGCATTTCTTCCAGCTCGGAGAGCAAATGAACCGGATTCTCGTCACGCGCCTCATCGTCGCGAAACCATGCCTTGATCCGCAAAGTCACCCAGATGAGTACGATCACACCGACCGACATTCCCAGAAATTCGAGCGCGCCGGGCGCAGCAGGCCCGAGCACATCCTTCAAAACATTCCATTTCGATCCCATCACCACTCTCCGCTGATGCTGCCCGCATCCCCCATCCCATGGATTATCAGGGCGTTGCGTCAGATCGGCAAGCGGCTTGGGGATCACATGCCTTCGGAATACGCACTCCGCGCGCCAAACCGCGTGAGAATTTCATAACACGGTTCGCCGTCGTGCCGCGGCAAAAACCGCTGCACGGGCCCTGCCCCAGCGGCAATTTCCGCCGAATCCGCGTGATGCGGGATCCGCGCACGGCTCCGCACGGTTCTTGATCTGGTAGATCCTACTTTTTCCAGATTGTAGAGGTTACATCTCCTCCTCTGTGCACAAGACCGGTCGCGGTTGCCAAATCGGGGAGGGAGTCCCGGCACTTTTCCCTCCCCGCAGACTCACCGACCAGAACCCGCGTAAATTTCGCGTGGTGGTCGGTGATTCCCGCGGGGAGTAGAATCGGGCATCGCCCACCCGTGGTGCTTCACCGCCCATCGCCTCGGAGAACTGTGCCCATGGATTTTAACGAACGCCTGCAGCGCGCTGTCGAGCGCGGACAGTCGCGCCGGGATGCCGAACTGCAAGCACAGTCCCAAGCCCGGATGACAGAAGAGCAGTTCCGCGCACTCCATTCCCAATCGCGGCTGGAACTCTCGGACCACATTGACGCCGGGCTGCACAAACTCGCCGACACGTTTCCGGGCTTCGAGTTTCAAACGGTCGCGACTCCCGACGGCTTCGGAGCGAAAATCGCCCGGGACGACCTGCGGTCCCGTGGCGGCAAACCGCTCGGCCATGAATACAGTCACCTCGAACTCATCATCCGCAGTTATTCCCCCCGGCACCTGCTCGAAATCGGTTGCCGCGGGGCGATTGCCAATAAAGAAGTCTTGCAGCGTACGCACTATCAGGTGCTCGACCGCCTCGACATCGACACGTTGCGCGAGCAGATCGACCACTGGATTCTGGAATACGCCGAGAAGTTTGCCGCCGCCTAAAAGCCTAGGGATTCTGCTCCCTGGGACGCCTTTTCCTCATCCTCTTCGATAAGAATCTCTATGAGCCGACATGAAGATTTGCAGCGCGTGCTGAACACCGGCATGGTCGCCATCATCCGCGCGAATTCCGGTGAACAACTCGTTTCCGTGGCGCGGGCGCTGTATGAGGGGGGCATCGACGTTATTGAGGTAACGTTCACCGTTCCCAATGCGGTCGATGTGCTCGCCGCTGTGCGGAAAGACCTCGGGAAAAAGATCCTGCTGGGAGCGGGAACGGTGCTTGATCCCGAAACCGCCCGGACGGCACTTCTTGCCGGTGCGGAGTTTCTGGTCTCGCCGGTGGTCAATCTCGACGTCATCAAGCTGGCCACGCGGTACGACAAACTGATCATGCCGGGAGCTTACACACCCACGGAGATCCTGACCGCCTGGGAAGCCGGGGCGGACGTCATTAAGGTTTTTCCGGCGGACATCGGCGGGCCTCCGTATCTGAAGGCCATTCAAGGTCCCCTGCCGCAAGTCCGCTTGATGCCCACCGGCGGCGTGAATTTGAACACTTTGGAAGCGTTCATCAAAGCCGGCGCGTGTGCCGTGGGACTGGGCAGTTCGCTGGTCGAAAAAGACGCCGTCGAACGGGGCGACATGCAGCGTATCCGCGATCTGGCTCAGCAATACGTTGCGTTGCTGAAGAAAATCCGCGGGTGAGGCTTTGTTCGCCGTCCATGACGGGGGGATTGGCAGCATTCATGACATCGTTTTCCTCGGTTATTGACGGGGTGCTCAGACGTTCGTGGCAGAGCGCGTTCACCGAGGAGCGACGGCCATGCTGATCTCCCTTCTGCTCACGCTGGCGATGGCTCCCGATCCGACGGAAGCCTGGTCGGAGACACTCGGCCGCAATGACGAAGCGATCGGCATCCGCGGTGCCGACACTCTCATCGTTCCCAACGAGATCACGCCGAGCCGGACCGTCCCCGCCGGGCGTCTTGACGGTCCGCGGGCGTTTGTCATCTGGCCGGAAGGGGCGGTCACCACCACGCAATTAACGCTCCTGGATTTGACGACCCATCAGTTGGTCTGGCGGCAGGAATTGTCGCCCCGTACCGAAACTTTGCTGTTTCCTCCGGGCGGGATCATTGCCGTTGAAACCTTGCATGAAGCGGAGTCCAAGCTGAAACTCCGCTGGTTTGATCGTGCCGACGGAACTCCCGGTCGAGAATTGCTGTTGGGCAATTCGAACCACTGCCGGCTGCTCGGCGGTCGCTGGCTGCTGTTCCAATCCGGCGAACTTCGCGATGCCACAACCGGCGACCTGAAAGCCACGATGACGGATCCCCGGTACGGATCCGGACTCGTGGTGAAGCAAACGCTGATCGATATTGTCCCCCAAAACGCCGGGGGCGTCCTGCAAATGTGGCTGCGACAGTTTGATCTCGTGTCGGGCCAACGCGTTGCCAATTTTCCCCTGAAACTCAGAGACGCATTCCCCCTCGGCTCGATCCTTGCGGCCGATGAGCATCACGCCGTCGTGCTGTATGCCCATTCCTTTGCGCCGGAACGGATGCTGGTCAGTCTCAATCTTGCCGACGGAACCGTGAACTGGGAGACACCGATTCCGTCGTTTGCTCCCCTCCGATTGATCGCCTGTCCTGCCGGAGTGGTCACCAGTCGCGATCGGCAAGCGGTGCTGGCCGAGGCCACGGGGCTCGATATCAACTGGAATGATGGAACGGTGGTGCTGCACACCGAAAGACGGTCGCCGCGATCGTTTTTTGATTGGTATGTCGATCATCGCTCGGAGTTGCTGGAACTGCGTCTGGCGAAGCAAGGCTTGCTGGGATGGTTTACCATTCCCGGTGAGGAGACCGCCGTGCTCCGCATCGATCCGCGGTCGGGAGAGCAAGTGTGGTCCACCGCGATTCCGTCGAATCGATCCGGGGCCACGTGGATGAAGGAACTGAGCGAAACGCCGGAATTCGCCGTCTTTCTGCATCCAGCCGAAATTCATGTCGTTGACGCCCAAACGGGCGTGCTCCAGACGATCACGCCCGAGACGCTCGGGCTGCCACATGAAGACAGCCGTCCACCTGTGTCGTCGTGGGAGCCGACAGCCACGCCTGTGGCGTCGACTCCGACACCGGTGAACACCACGCTCTCGGCCCTGCGGCGCGGCTTTTTGCTGCTGACCGGTGCCGCCGTGCTGTTGCTGGGGTCTGTGCAACTTTTCCTGAAACTGCATCGACAAGAATGACGCCGCCGGCCCGTGTGTCTGCACAGAAATGAGGATGTGGATGATCGATCGAGGCCTGTTCGGGATCGCGCTTGGGTGCAGCCTTCTCTGCGTTCACGGAACGGTAGGTGCCGACGAACCTGCACTCACGGCGGCGTTCGAAAAGTCGGTGCAGCCGTTCCTGAAATCGTATTGCTTGTCGTGTCACGGCTTGGAAAAGCAGGAAGCCAAGCTCGATTTGAGCGGTGCGACCTCGGTTGCCGCGGTGGTGCAGCAGCATCAAATCTGGAATGAGGTGCTGACCCGGTTGACGGCCAAAGACATGCCGCCGGAAACCTCGACGAAGCAGCCGACCGAACAGGAACGCAGCGCCATCATCGCGTGGATTAAAGCCCTGCAACAACACGAGGCAGAACGAAACGCCGGAGACCCCGGACCCGTGCTGGCACGGCGACTCAGTCACGCCGAGTACAACAATGCGATCCGTGATCTGACGGGCTTTGATCTGCGACCAACGCAGGAATTCCCCGTGGACCCCGCCAATGAAGCCGGGTTCGACAACTCCGGGGAGTCCCTCACGATGTCCCCGGCGCTGCTGAAAAAGTATCTCGCCGCCGCCCGGCGCGTGGCGGAGCACCTGGCGTTTCAACCCGACGGATTGAGTTTCGCGCCGCATCCGATGATTTCGGAAACCGATCGCGACAAGTTCTGCGTGCAGCGGATCGTGGCCTTCTATGAGCGTCATCGGGTCGACCTGGCGGACTACTTCGAAGCGGCAGCGCATTTTCGTCAGCACCAGGGCAAGCCCGGAGTGACGTTGGAAACCGTCGCCACCGCAAGGCAGTTGAGTCCGAAGTATCTGACAACCATCTGGACGGCCCTCAACACCGCCGAAGCACTCGACCCGCTGGCTGAACTCCAAGCCGAATGGCAGACGATCTTGGTCGAGCCGGAACCGACCGCCGTGCGTCAGCGCTGTGAGAAACTGCGTGATCTGGTTCTCCGACGCCGTCAAAAACTAGTGGTACCGGTCGAAAAACTCCACATGAAAGGCAATTCCGACGGCAGCCAACCGCTGGTGCTGTGGTGGAATCGTGAACAAGCAGCCCAGCGGATGCGGTCTGCCGCCAAGAGTGACAGTCCGGAGTTGGATGCCGCGCGAAATCGCTTTTGCAGGGTCTTTCCGGATGCCTTTGCCGTGTCGAGCCGGGGACATTATGCCGACGCCAAACTCGGGGCCCAGGTCCGCTTGTTGACCGCCGGCTTTCATCTCATGCAAGGGTATTTCCGCGACGATGCCCCGCTGTGCGAACTCGTGTTAAGCGACACGCAGCGGCAGGAAATCGACCGGTTGTGGCAGGAGTTGAACTTCATCACGTTGGCCCCGCACCGGCAATACAAAGACTTCCTCTTCTTTGAACGGGCCGAACCGCCGCGGTTTGCCGGGGGCCCGGAGTTCGATTTCGCGCGGCCGGAAGACAAATCGGTCACCACGGCGGCGATGCTCAACCGCATGAAAGACGCCTACCTGGCGAAGTCCAAACGGATGGGAGCCAGCGACGCGATTCTGGGAGCGGTGGAAACCTACTTCGATCAGATGCTCGCCGACACGCGCTGGATCGAACAAAGACAGGTCGCCGCGGGGCCGATCCATCTCGATGCCGTGCTCGCCTTGGCCGAGCGGGCTTATCGTCGACCGCTGAGTGACGACGAACGGCAGGATCTCCGCGCGTTCTATCACCAGGCCCGCGATCAGGAACGGCTCAGCCATGAGGATGCGATTCGGGATACACTGGCCACCATCCTCCTGTCGCCGCACTTCTGCTATCGGTTTGATCAAGCCGCGGAAGGAACCGCCGCGCGGCCGTTGACGGACTACGAACTGGCCAGTCGGCTGAGCTTTTTCCTCTGGTCGAGTTTACCGGATGCGGAGTTATTGAAGCTCGCTGCCGCCGAGCAACTGCACGAACCCAGCGTGTTGGCGGCACAAGCTCACCGGATGCTGCGTGACGCGCGGGTGCGGGGACTGGCCAGCGAATTTCTCGGGAACTGGCTGGGGTTCCGGCGGTTCGAGGACCACACCGGTGTGGATCGTGATCGCTTCGCCACGTTTACCAACGAACTCCGCGACGCCATGGCCGAGGAACCACAGCGGTTCTTCATCGATCTGGTGCAGCGCGATGGTTCCATGTTCGATTTGTTGGAGGCGCACCACACGTTCGTCAATCCGGTCCTGGCCAGGCACTATGGGATGACGATCCCCGCCACACGGAGCGAGGAATGGGTTCGGGTGGACAACGCCGCGCACTACGGCCGCGGCGGCATTCTGCCGATGGCCGTCTTTCTGACGAAGAACTCGCCAGGGCTGCGCACGAGTCCGGTGCAGCGCGGGTATTGGGTGGTGCGGCGGGTCCTCGGGGAACACATTCCGCCCCCGCCGCCGACGGTGCCCGAACTTCCGAAAGATGAAGCCGAACTCGGTGAGCTGACTTTGCCGCAACTCCTGGCCCGGCATCGCGACCATGTGGCCTGTGCAGCGTGCCATCAACGCTTTGATTCCATCGGCCTCGTCTTTGAGGGTTACGGCCCGATTGGCGAGCAACGGAAGCACGATCTCGGCGGCAAACCGGTCCATGTGCAAGCCGTCTTTCCCGATGGGACCGAACGATCCGGTCTCAATGGCCTGCGGCGTTATCTCACGGAAGTCCGCCGGGACGAGTACGTCGAGACTCTTTGTCGCAAGCTGCTGACTTTCGCCTTGGGACGAAGTCTGCTGCTGTCGGACAACGCCACCATCGAGCTCATGCAGACGAATCTTCGCCGCGACGAGAACCGCATTGGCAGCCTTGTGGAAACCATCGTCACCAGCCCGCAATTCTTGAAGAAGCGCGGACGTGATGATCCACGCCCATAAGCCAAAGACCCGGAATCCGTGGTTCCGGTCCGTGTCATCGGGCATTACAATCAGCCCGCCAGTTCACCGATCCTGTTTCTCTGCGAGGCCCGTTTCATGAGCAATCGCCGTACTCGGATTTCTCGACGGACGCTTTTGCAGGGGGTTGGTGTTGCGATGGCGCTGCCGTGGCTAGAATCACTGCCGGTGTGGGGTGAAGCCACGCCGACGAACGATGCCGTCGCGCCGAAATTCCCGCAACGATTTGCCGCGTTGTTCATGGGCAACGGCATCAATTCCCAGCACTGGTGGGCCAACGGGGCCGGTGCCGAGATGGAACTGAGCCGCAGTCTGGCACCGCTGGAACCGGTCAAGACAAAGCTCAACGTCATTCAGGGGCTGTTCAACAAACAGGCGACCGGCGTGGGCATTCACCCCGGACAAACCGGCAACATTCTCTCCGGAGCGGCCCTGCAAAAAGGGGCGGTGCTCCGCGGCGGCGTGAGCATCGATCAAGTCCTGGGCCAGCACTGGAGTGAAGACACCGCCGTGCCAAGCCTTGTGCTGGGTTGCGAGCAACCGATCACGGGGTATCACGAGACGAATTTTTCGATGGCCTACAGTTCCCACATTTCGTGGCTCGATGCGAATTCGCCGGTGCCGATGGAAGTTTATCCGTCACTGGCTTTCGACAGTCTGTTTGACAACCAGGGAAGCCAGCGGGCCACCAGCATTCTGGACCGCGTGAAAGACCATGCCGAACATGTGAAGCGGCAAGTCAGCCGCGCCGATCAGGCCAAGCTCAACGAATACTTTGCCAGCGTCCGTGATGTGGAACGGCAGATTTCCCGGACCCGCACCGACAAAGACAAAGCGGAAGCTCGGGCCGAAAACCGGGGCCGATCGCTGGCCAGCATGCCTCGGCCCGATAACGGCCTGCCGGAAGACCTGCGCGATCACATGCGGTTAATGACCGACATCATTGCCATGGCCTTTCAGACGGACAAAACCCGCGTGGCCACCTTGCTGCTGTGCCGTGATCTGTCGGGGCTGATCTATCCCTTTCTTGATGTCCGCACGGCCCATCACCCGGCCTCGCATGATGACGAATCGGAGGCGTACGAACGGATTTCGCGGTACCACGTCAGCCAGTTGGCGTACCTGGCCCAACGCCTCGATGCCATGCCCGAAGGGGACCGTACGGTTCTCGACAATTCCTGCCTGATGTTCCTCTCGAACATGTGGTCGGGCAGCCGGCATGATTCCAGCAAAGTCCCGCTGCTGCTTGTCGGCGGATTGGGAAGCACGCTGCCCACGGGTCGAACACTCGATTTCACCGGCCAAGAGGACGGCGACCGGAAACTGTGCAGTCTGTATCTGTCCCTCGCCGAGCGGATGAATCTGAAGCTGAAACAATTCGGGGACGCCGACGCCCCCTTGAGCGGACTGTAATTGGCCATGGGCGATCTCACGCATTTCGATGACAGCGGGGCAAGCCGGATGGTGGACGTCGGCGGCAAAGCCGTCACCGTGCGGATGGCCCGCGCAGAATCATTCGTGCAGATGGAACCAGCGACGCTCGCGCTCATCCGTAACCGCCAGCTCTCTAAAGGGGATGTGTTGGAAGTCGCACGGCTGGCGGGAATCATGGCCACCAAACGGACGGCGGATCTGATTCCGCTGTGCCATCCGTTGGGAATCGACGCCGTGGAAGTCGATCTGCAGCCCGTGGATGACCGCACGATTCGCATTGAGGCCACGGTCCGCATGCAAGGCCGGACCGGTGTGGAAATGGAAGCCCTCACTGCGGTAACCATCTCTGGATTAACGGTTTACGACATGTGCAAAGCGGTCGACCGCGGCATGACGCTCGGCCCCACACGGCTCCTGGAGAAATCCGGCGGTAAAAGCGGTCACTTCCTCGCCAACGGGGCGATTACGACGTCAGAATGACGAGCTTGCGGAAACCACAAAGACTGCACTGCTGGCGGCAACTGGGAAAAAATGGTGAGTGGTCGGGTGATCGCCGCCGTGACTCCGTCATCGTCGTGATCGAAACACCGCAAATCGGCGACGCATTTTTCCATGTCGCTGACGCCGCAAATCAACGCTTCCCACTCACCACAATCCATTCCAGGGATAGGATTTACGGTGTTTCACCGACTCCCGCATCCGCGACGCTCACGGTTACGTTGCATGGCGAAAATGCTTGGCGGACGTTAACCTGCGTTAAACGAACACACTCGGCGACGGTTCCCTCTGCGGAGACAGTGGGAACTTGGGAGTGATTCGGCCAGGTTCCGCGGCGCTCACTCCGGCCCGATGGGCCCTCCGCCTCGTGGGAAAAGCGACTCGATATGATCGATCAAACGGCTGGCGATCCGACCACCAAGTCGGTTCCTGTGTTGGGACTCGTCGAAGAAGCCATCGGAACGGACTTGCTGGCGGCGGAACAGGTTCTCGCCACGGAACTGGATTCGACCAACCCCTATGTCAGCGACATCCTGCAGCACGTGACCCGCTTCCGCGGAAAGCGCCTGCGGCCGATGTTGCTCCTGCTGACCGCGGACGCCAGCGGCGGCATTCGTGCCGACCATCATACCCTCGCCGCGGTGGTGGAAATGATCCACCTTGCCACGCTGGTGCATGACGACGTCCTCGACGAAGCCGCCACCCGGCGGCATGTCGCCACGATCAATGCCCGTTGGAACAACGAAACCAGCGTTCTCTTCGGCGATTACCTGTTCACCCACTCGTTCCATCTCGCGAGTTCGCTGGAAACCACACATGCCTGCCGGGCCATCGGCCGGGCAACCAACATCGTGTGTGAAGGCGAACTGTCGCAGATCAAGGAACGGGGCAACCTCGATCTGTCCGAAGAAAGTTACTTCAAGATTATCGACGGCAAGACCGCCGAACTGACGGCGCTCTGCGGATATCTCGGTGCCCATTACGCCGGAGCCGACAGCCGCGTCGTCACCGCGATGGAACGCTACGGCCGTCAGTTGGGACTGGCATTCCAGATTGCCGACGACGTCCTGGATCTGGTGGGCAATGAGCGGAAGACGGGCAAATCACTTGGTTCCGACTTACAGAAGCAGAAGCTCACCCTGCCGCTGATCCGGCTGTTAGCCACGGCGACAGAAGCTGATGCGTGTGCGATTCGCCAGTTGCTGCTCCATCCCGACGAAACCACGCGGGCTAAGCTGCAACCATTCCTCGATCGCAGTGATGCGATGAAGTACGCCCACCAGAAAGCGCTGCAACTCGCGCAAGACGCCCGGCAGCAACTCGACGCCGTGCCACCGTCCCGCTCACGCCGCATCCTTGCCGAAATCGCCGAATTCGCGGTCCAGCGGACGTTCTGACAACACCAGGCCGTAGCGTTTCCGCTCAGCACAGATGTACCGGGACAGATGTACCGGGATCGTGCAGAGAGTTACTTCTTCGCTCGGCGGGCCGGGGCGGTGATCCAACCGAGGACATCCCCGGCGACGACGGAAGACGAAACCGGAACCGTCCCCTTGTGCACCTTCCCGGCACACGGCGCGGTGGCGTAACCGATGATGCCCGGGCGTCCCACCTCGGCGACGTTTTCCCCGGCGGTAACGGACTCGCCTTCGTCAACCAGCCAGGCGAGCAACCGCACCGGGGATTCGCCCCACTCGGCGTCCGGAATCGAAAATGTGACGTCCAATTCTACCTCGCTTCGATCGGGAACCGCAGTTATGACTTCGACGATTCCATTCTGTGTGCCACTGGCTCCGCCAGTGTCTTCTCATCCCTTGCCGAGCGTGTGCTCTTGCGGCGAGCAAGCCACTGGCAGAGCCAGTGGCACACACCTCTTCTCTGCTCAAGCCGCGCCAGCTTCTTGAGCCATTTCCCCGGCGTGATAACTGGACCGCACGAATGGCCCGCTGGCAACCATGCTGAAGCCCAGCTTGCGGACCAAGTCGCCGATTTCGTCGAACTCTTCCGGCGGGACGTAACGCTCCACCGGGAGATGTTGCAGCGATGGCTGCAGGTACTGGCCGAGCGTCAGCATGTCACAACCAACCGATCGCAGGTCCGCACAGACTTGCAGCAATTCCTCACGAGTTTCGCCGAGCCCGAGCATCAACCCACTCTTGGTGGGCATGTCCGGGGCTTCCCGCTTCACCTGGGCGAGCAGATCGAGCGTCCGTTGATATTCGGCGTTCCGTCGGACCCGGTGATACAACCGCGGCACGGTCTCGGTGTTGTGGTTGAAAACGTCCGGCTTGGAGGCAATCACGCGGGAAATGGCGGCGGCGTTACCACCAAAATCCGGAGTGAGAACTTCCACCTTGGCCCCGGTCCGTTCGCGCACCGCGAGCACACAGCGATAAAAATGGTCGGCCCCACCGTCGGCGAGATCGTCGCGCGTCACCGATGTAATCACGACATACGACAGCTTTAACCGTTCCGCGGCCTCCGCTACCCGGTCTGGTTCATCGAGTTCCAGGGCTTCGGTTTTCCCTTTCGGCACCGAGCAGAACCCGCACGGCCGGGTGCAGACATTACCGAGGATCATGAATGTCGCCGTCTGTTGCGACCAGCACTCGGTCCGATTGGGACACTTCGCGCTTTCGCAGACGGTTTCCAAACGCAAATCGGCAATGACGTCGGTGGTATACCGCATGCCGGATTGCGGCGCGGGGCGGCGCAACCATGCCGGGAGGCGTTGACGGCTCGGCTCGGCAGTTTCGGTCACTTCCGGCGGGAGAATTTCAAGTTTCAGCGAAGACATATCCGGGTTGCTCAGTCCGTTTCAACCGGGGATGACCGGTCCACAAATGAAAGCGTTCGTAACCGGCCTGCGCCGCAAGGTGGCGAATCCAGCCCTCGCGCACCGAAGCCATCGCCGTCGGCCGCATCCGTTCGGCAGAGATCGTGGACGGCCGGACGTTCGGTCCCCAATGGGCCATCTGCAGCACATCGCGCGGGACGGCGACGTTCAGACATCCGCCGAACAAGGTGACTCCCTGACGAATGGAGGCACCGATGAACGCAAACTGTCCGGTTCGGCCGCTGACACTGGGAAGCGGGATGGCCGGTTCGATCAACACGCCCAATTCCTGGGCAGTTTCACTCGCCGAGGCCGCCAGCCGTTCGCACCATTCTTCAGCGGTGATCCCCATCCGGGTGATGGGAGCCATGAAGTAAGCCGACAATTGGCCGGGATGATGGACCCAGGCACGGCCGCCACGGGGGTACCAATTCACCGCAATGCCACGACGATCGAAATCATCCCGATCGACCCGAATGTCTTCGGCGGCGGCTTCCCGTCCGACCGAGAGGCCGAACGGATGCTCACAGATCAGCAATGTGCCGAAAGTGTCGGGGCGACCCGCAATCTCGCGGACGAGTTCCTCCTGCAAGCGGACGACGGAACTCTGTTCGGCGAGACCGAGAAGGTGAACATGCAAGGCAGCCGACTTGCGGCGTCCGGGCGTCCAATCAACCGCTGGCGCTGGCATCCGCAATCTCTGTCCTGTGTAAGAGGCGAACCGACGTGGTTTCCCGGTGTCGGTCAGAAAGATTCATCGCGTCTGAGAGACAGCATACACGATTTTGCCGCTCAAAACAACGGGGTGAGGCTTCGCGTGGATGAGAACACCGCGTAGAATCATCAATCAAGACGTTGGGCAAGCTCCCGCATGTCGTTCAAGAACGTCGTGTGATTGCCGAGTTCGTCGCTGATTTTTTGACGGCAGGCGGGAGCCTGTCCAACCCATCTCGAAACCCAGTCCGCATGTCGAAACCCGCTCCCCAAGACGATCCCAACTCCCGCGTGGTGTGCCGCAACCGCCGCGCCAAGCATGAGTACGACCTGCTGCAACAGTTGGAATGCGGCATCGTCCTGATGGGAAGCGAAGTCAAAAGCATCCGCGCGAACAAGATCTCGATCGAAGAAGCCTACGTCAAAGTGAGCAAGGGCGAAGTCTGGCTCCTCAACTGCGACATTTCGGAATACCCGCAAGCCACATACATGAATCATGAGCCGCGGCGGCCGCGCAAGCTGCTGCTGAAGTCGCGGGAAGTCGCCAAGTTTGCGGAAGCTTCGTCCCAGCGCGGGTTGACGTTGATCCCGGTGGATGTGCATCTCGTCCGCGGCTTCGTCAAGCTGACCGTCTGCGTGGCGAAGGGACGTCAACTGCACGACAAGCGGGAAAAGATCAAACAGCAGGACGCGAAGAAGACCATCCAGCAAGCCGTGCGCCGCGATGTGAAGCGGACGCCGTAAGCAAAGCATCCCGGCCGCTTCCTCGCAGCCGGGGGGCGGCGTAGCTCAAATCCGTACAAAGATCCGTTGGCGATAGAGCCAGTAGACTAACAGCCAGAACGCCAGCATCACCGCGGACGATGTCACCAACGGTTCGTATTCCGGACCGAAAAATTTTGGCCAGCTTTCGCCGAAGTGACGAATCAAAGTGTCTTTGGTCCAGCCGCGAACGAGTTGCCCCATCAGGTAGAGCAGGATCGAATTCATCCCGGCGACCACGAGCGGAAACGACCAAGACCGCCAGCCGAGCACGTCGATCACGCCGTAGAACCCGCAAAGCAGCAGCAGCGTCCAGCCAGTGCTGAAGAGCGTCCAACTCGGCGTCCAGATCCGTTTCACCAGCGGGCATCCGCCGAAGTAGGACCACGCCCACCCGGCCGCCAGTAGCACCACGCCGGCCGCGATCAATCCGGTGAGTGTGGTCGTTCGGGATTTCGTCTCCCGGATGAATGTCCCGGCCATCAATCCGAACAGCATCGTCACCAGCGAGGGGACGAAGTTCAGCGTCTGATAGCCCCCCTTGTTAAAGACGAACGGAGTCGCGCGGGGGAAGAGATTGAGAAACCACCGGTCCACTTCGGCTGCGGGGTTGGTGTGAATCTGCCAATGGGCTTCGAATCCGGTGAGGTACGTCCAGGTGGCGGGCATCGAGTACTGTGACCAATCGAAATCCGCCGGAGGCAACGTTGACTGGGCAAACCAGCCCCAATACCCGGCCAGAATCCCCACCGCCGCCAATGTCTGCACGAACAGCGGCCGGTTCCACAACAGAAAGAGAACGACGTAACCCAGGCCAATCTGCGTCAACACATTCATGAACGTGAACTCGGTCTGTTTGGACCAGTTGGACGACAGGAAAATGCCAAGCAGAATCAACACGATCGATCGCACCACCGCATGCAGCAGCAGACGGCCGTAGGAATCCCCGGCGGCGTACCGCTTGCCATACGAATACGGCAACGAAACCCCCACCATGAACATGAACGACGGCTGGATCAGGTCCCAGAACGCGCAACCGGTCCACGGGACATGTTCAAACTGGAAATGAACCGCCTTCCAGAACGGACTCTCGGGGGAAGCTTCCAGAAAATTCTTCGCCGTCGCGGCCAGCCCGAAACCGTTGGCGGCCAGCGCAATCATCACGAAACCGCGATAGGCGTCCAACGACACGAGTCGGGGTTCGGACGGGTTTTCCGCACGGGGCAAGGCCGACATGGAGAGGCGATCCTCGGAGTTCACAGGCGGAAACCACAATCGTGGTGCAGTTTACGCCACCGACACAGCGGGCGTCCAGAATCGAAGATCGGGCCAGGCACCGATTCCGAACTGGACGCGGGCTCTGTTTTTGCGACAATATCCCGTCTGGCTGATTGGCTCATTTTTCGGGAATCCGGGCATGCTTCCACGTCGTGATTTTCTGCACGCCACTGCGGGTGCCCTGACCCTCGGCACGATCGCCCCCACGCTCCGGGCCGAGGAACAGGACAGCGCCGTTCCGCTGCCGCGCGGCAAAGCGGAACACTGCGTAGTGATTTGGCTGGGCGGCGGGGCCGGGCAGATGGATACGTGGGACCCGAAAGCCCTCGGCGATCCCCAGACGAAGAAAGCCGGTTCGTACTACCCGGCGATTGATACGGCCGTCCCCGGCACACAGGTCTGCCAGCATCTGCGACGTTGTGCGCCACTCATGGACCGCTTCAACCTGGTGCGGACCGTCCATCATGACGTGATCGATGAACATGCTTCCGCGGTCAATCGGCTGCATACGGGACGTCCCGTGAGTGAGACGGTCACCTATCCGTCCCTCGGTTCGGTGATCGTTGACCAGCGCGGCCCGGCCGGTGAAGCAGTGCCGCCGTACATTCTCATCGGTTACCCCAGCGCGACCCGCGGCCCGGGTTTTCTCGGGGCGAAGTGTGGGTATGTCTATCTCACCGACACGACTTCCGGTCCCGCAGGGTTATCCCGTCCGCCGGAGATTGCCGCCGAACGGCAAGCCCGCCGCGAAGCGCTGCTGGCGCGGGTGCGGAGTGAAGCCACCGCGAACGTTGCACGGAAAAACTACGACGCCATGATCAGCGAGGCGCTCCGCTACGGCGGGCCACAGTTCCAGAAGTTGTTCCAACTCGATACCGAACCCGCCGATCTCCGCAACAGCTACGGCGGAGAATTCGGCCAACGCTGCCTGCTCACACGCCGGTTGTTGCAGGCCGGTGTGCGGACAGTGGAAGTCGCCCATAATCTCAACTTCCTCAACGGCACCGGCTGGGATGTGCACAACGAAGGCATTCTCAACCAGTTCAAACTTATCGAAGAACTGGACATGGCCCTCTCGGCGTTCATTCTCGATCTGGAACGAAATCAACTGCTCGACAAAACGCTGGTGGTGGTCGCCACCGAGTTCGGTCGCCCGGCGGGTTTTGATGGCGGCGGCGGACGCGGACATCACGGCAAGTGTTTCAGCGTCGCGCTCGCCGGCGGCGGCCTGAAAAACGGCCGGACGATCGGCACCACGGACGACCTCGCCATGAGCATCGTCGACCGCCCGGTCTCTGTACCCGATCTGCACGCCACGATCTACGCCGCGCTCGGTATCAACCCGCGTGAAAACCTCTACGCCGGTGACCGTCCCGTTCCGATCACGGACGGCGGGACCCCGATTGCAGAGCTGTTTGGATAGGGCATCGTCGCGACAGATTTACGAGGCACCAGTACGATATGACGTGAGGTTGCAATCGCACAAAAGACACTGGCAGGGCCAGTGGCACACACCTCGTACTGGCACGCATGGCTTGTTTGCAAAGACAGCCACTGCGCTTACAGTGTGGAGATCGCCTGCTGCAGCGGCCGCAGCACTTGATCAATCACGTGCCGTTCGAGCAGTTGCTCGCAAGTGATCTTGAGCTGTTGCAATGTCGCTTCGTAGGTGGTGTTGGGTTCCAGGCTGCCGTACTGCCGGACGGTGAAGTAGACGCTGATCTGATCTTCGGGAAACTCTCCACGGCGGACCTGATAGGCATTGGTGCGGGTTTCGATCATCAACCGGGCTTGCCGTCGACAGGATTCATCAAGGCTGATCGTGATCGAGGGTTCGAAGTTGAGCACTTGGGCTCCAGGAATCTCGACGAGGCTTTCCATGGAGGAACTTGACCCGAGGGCTTCCATCACAATGGCATCGTGATTGCCGCGGTAGTTGAAATCGAAGCCCATCACGTAATCGAGCGCTTCGCAATCCAGCGAACTGACCGAGAGCATGAACGGCACAAGATCGAGAATCAGCGAGTGTTGATCCAACGCCTGATCGACGGTGTCGGGATTGATGTGTCCGCTGCAGATGCGTCGGGGTTCGAGCGTCACCCACCGCTGGTGCCCCATGTCCTTGTCTTCTTCAAGAACGAAGTCGCCGTTGTCGCGGGTGTAAAAATTCCGCATGGTCGGGTATTGTTTCTGAACCCGTTCAAAGAAACCGAGCACCGTTTCGCGAGCGGCGGGGAGTTGCATCTCCGTGTTCAGGTTCATGTTGACGTAAAAATCGTCCGCCAGAGATGCGTACGGGTTCATTGAGCTTTCCTTGAGGTCCCAATCACCGGCCGGATCGCTGCGAAAATCCTCCGCAGCGGCGAACCGTTTCCGTTTGATCGGGAAAGGGTTCCAAATCAGACCGTCGCCGACCGGCAACCTGCATTCTATCGAGGCAACCTCCATGCGACCAGCACCCGTTCGCTCTGTGAACCGGACTGCCCCCCAAGCCTGGCGACGGTTTTCCACGTCGATCGGCTGGGTGGGCATCGGCTGGACGGCTGACGGACTGGCAGGGGTCCGCATGGGCTATGCGACTGTCGCCGACCTGAATTCTGTGATTGGAGATGAAACGGTCACGGAAATCCCGACGTGGGTCCAGCGATTGGAAGACCGGTTGCAGGCCTACTGCGCCGGAGCGACGGATGATTTTCAGGACGTTCCCGTTGCAACACTGTGGTCCACGGAATTCCAACGGGCGGTCATCACCGCACTGCGGTCCGTGCCGTATGGGGCCACGACAACCTACCGGGAACTCGCAGCCCAGGCCGGCAGCCCCGGGGCGTCGCGCGCTGTGGGACAGGTGATGGCGACGAACCCCGTGCCCCTGGTGGTGCCGTGTCATCGGGTGCTCGGTTCCGGTGGCAAACTCGGCGGGTTCTCGGCACCGACAGGCACCGCATTGAAACAGCAACTGCTCCACATGGAAGCCGCTCACATCGTTCCCGCCGCGGAAAGCGCCCCGACTTCATCACGCCGTCCGACGGCAGGAAAGAGAGTGCGGTGATGGCGACGTCCACGCGTGGGCCGGGGTGGTTGTTTCATGTGACCGCCGGCGCGACCACCGCGTTCATCATTTCGGTGCTGGCAATTGTCGCCACGCTGTTCGGCGACCCCGCGGCCCCGATCAACGGGTGGATCAACCAATACGGCGCGTACGTGTTGATCGTAGAGATTGTCGCCATCGGCGTGTTCGGGTTCGCGGCAATGGCGAATGATGCGCGCGTGACGCGATTGGAGCAAAGGGAAGTTGGAGGGCACCCGGCGGGATCAGCGCGGGGCGCGAAACCGCAAGCGGAGGATGGGGGCTCACGGACAACGGACAACTGACTACGGACCGATCCAGCGCCGAATCAGTTGCCGTGACGTCCACTCCCGAAACACCGATTCAATGGCGTCCGGAGTTGTTTCATCAATGATCGTGGCGAGCGCCTCAGCAATCGTTTCGCCGGACAGCAATCGTTCCAGCACGGCGGACTGCCACGCCGGAATTACCCAGCGGCGGACGATAAACTCTTGCCGGGCGATCAGCACGTGGGTTGCGCCTGGCTCCGGCAACGGCGGCGATTCATCACGGCGGACGGCCGAGCGGTATTCGTGGACCGGAAAATCACACCGCAACAATCGCACACACGGATAAAACTCAATCCGCCCGGCGGCGAATTCCGCGGGATCACGCACGGCCATGCGCTCTTCTGGTGGCGTGCAGTCGGTCTCTGGTCCCTCGGCGTCAAACGCTTCCGCAATGGTCCGTTCATAGCGGGCGAGATCCACCAGAAAGTCACCGAAGTCCGGGGCATCGTCGGTCTTCGGCGGTCTGAGTTCCTCGAGAAACTCCGGAAAGCGGCGGCCGAGTTCCCCCAGCGTGTAACTCCCCGGCGGATAGCGTTCGATGTACGCCACCGCGAACTCATTGAAGGTGTCGTCTCCCACCGCGGCGACCACGGCGGGGAACTCGCCACGGAGACATTCGCCGAGCCGGGCAAGATAAGCCGATTGATAAACCCGCAACCGTTCTTCAGCGGACAATCGTTGTGAAGGCAACAGGACGTTGGTGGAAAGCGGTGTGTCAGAGGGTGATCGTGTGATGGCCCCCAACATCCACTGTTGCACGTTCGCCAAGTGCGAAGCGGTCATGGTGTCACTCCGCATCGATGGTGACGAGGACGGCAGGCTGCGGGATGTGTTCCGCCGACATGTGTTGGGAGGGCGAAGCTCCCACTGAGCCGCTGATTGTCCCAGCGTCAGGGAGCCAGTGCCGCTCGGCAGCGACCACCCGCCATCCCTCAGGAGACACACAATCACGGGCGCGTTGCACTTCGGCTTCCAACCGGGCGAACGGCGGAATGTTCGCGTCCCATTCAATGAGCGTGGCGGCTTGCGGCGAACGGGCATGGGCCACGCGGAACAACTCCCACACGGCGTCGACCACCGGCCCGTCGTGTGTGTCGATCACATGCGTGTCGAGATCCGTGTGTCCCGCCAGATGAAACTGTACCACGCGCTCGGCAGGGATATTCGCCAGGTATTCGCGTGGATCGAAATCATGATTTCGTGACGACACATAAACATTGTTGACATCGAGCAGCAGTCCGCAGTCTGCTTCCACCGCCATCCGTGTGAGAAACTCCCATTCGGTCATGGTCGAATCGCGGAACGTCACATAACTGCTCGGGTTTTCCAACACGAGCGGACGTTCGAGAATGTCCTGAACAGTGCGGATGCGGTCAACAACGTGGCGTAGTGATTCCTCGGTGAACGGGATCGGCAGCAGATCGTGTGTGTTCCGACCGAGCACGCCGGTCCAGCAGACGTGATCCGACACCCACGCGGCCCGCACCCGATCCGCGAGCATTTTCAGCTTGCCGAGATATTCCCGATTCAGCGGATCGGTGCTGCCAATGGACAAACTCACGCCGTGCAAGACCACCGGAAATCGTTCGGCGACTTGTTCGAGGACATAGCGCGGTCGGCCATGCGAATCGAGAAAGTTTTCGGAGATCGCTTCGAACCAGTCGACGCTCACCTCGTTACCAAGAATGTGGCCGAAATGGGTCGACCGCAGCCCCACGCCCCAGCCCAACGCAGGGAGACCTAGGCGGGGGGGCATGGGATGGTTCCTGTTGAGGAAGAAAAGAGAATCACAGCCCGGAGCGCGAGCGACGGAAGACGATTGGAAAATGGAGAATGAGGAATTCAGAGTGAAGAATGGGGAATTGCATTCGTCATTTTGAATTCTCCATTCGTCATTCTCCATTCTCGCGAATCCCTATTTCCATCCGCCGTCGCTGTCGCTCCGGGCTGAGACAGCGGGAATCAACTCTTCGCCGGGGCGGAGCCGACTTCTTTGCCCTTCTTTTTCATCGCGGTTTCGAATGCCGTGCGGGCTTTCTGCCAGACTTCATCCATCAACGGCACGTGGCAGCCGCCCTCGGCTTTGCACGCGTTTTGTCCCGGGAGTTCGCCGCATCCCGCCTGGCCTTTGCATTCGTGAGCACCGCCGCAGGCATGATCGGCGACGCTGGCACAGGTTCCCTGACCGGCACACTCGTTTTCCTTGCTGCGGCCGAGTCCCTTACAGGTGTTGAGCCCGCGGCAGACGTGCAGGTCATCGACGAGCAACTCTTCCTGCGGCGTGAGCGCGGACGCATCACCCGCCGGTGGCGCTGTGATCATCGGGCCCGGTCCCCTCCCCATCGGCTTCCCACAGCCGAGCGCCCCGCCTGCCGCAAATCCGGCGAACGCTGCCAGAGTCCATTTCTGAAAATCACGGCGGTCCAGTTGTTCTCGATCCATCGCGCTGTGTCCTTAGAGAATTGAACGAAGCTTCGTTTGCGAATTGTAGCGGGGAGGTCGCGAAAATGCGTGAGTGACGTCGGAGGGCACGCGGCGGAATCAGCGCGGGGCGCGAAACCGCAACGCGTGGATCGTCCGCTTGCGGTTTCGCGCCTCGCGCCGAACGCTCGCCAGTGTTCCCCCACATCCACCATTTCTCTGCCAGATCGTCCTTGTCAGGCTTGTATCGTGGTGGGATAATGCTGTGACCTGCCTGAAACGCCTCGGATCGCTCCCGCCGCGTGAGATCCCACCATGACGAAAATCTCTTCCCGCTTCCTCGCTGTGACACTCATCGCTGTCGGCGCTTCGGTCTCCGCAGCAGAGCGGACCGGTGCAATCGTCTATCGTGAAATGTGTGCTTCCTGCCACGGACCGAACGGTGAGGGCACTCCGAAGGCGTACCCGGAACCGTTGCTCGGGGATAAATCGGTCAAGGAACTGGCGGTCGTCATTGCCAAGACGATGCCGGAGAACCAGCCCACGAAGTGCAGCCCGGAAGACGCTCAACTCGTTGCGGAGTACATTCACGAAGCGTTCTACTCCCCACTGGCCCAGGCCCGCATCAAACCGGCACGGGTAGCCCTTTCGCGACTGACAGTCCGGCAGTATCGGGAATCGATTGCGGACTTGTTCGCCGAACTGCGACCATCGGAATCGCCGAATGGTGAACTCGGTCTGCGGGGGAATTATTCGCCGAACCGCCGTTCCCGCGACCGGGACCGGAACCGTGACGCCACCCTCGACCGCCTCGATTCCGTAGTCCAGTTTGATTTTGGTGAAGGAAAGCCCATCGACGATGAGCGTTTGAAGGCGGACGAATTCTCCATCCAGTGGAGTGGCTCGGTCTTCATCCCCGAAACCGGGAACTACGAGTTCGTGGTGAAGACGGCCAACGGCATGAAGTTGTGGGTCAACGACAACAACGTCCCCTTGATCGACGGCAGTGTCCGTTCGGGGAACGATGTCGAGCATCGGGAATCGCGTTTCCTGCTCGGCGGCCGGTACTATCCCCTCCGGCTGGAATTCTTCAAATCGAACAAGGCCAAGGAAAAGAAAGCGGCCATCGCGCTGCACTGGACGCGGCCGAATCACACGACCGAATTGATCGACACGCGGTATCTTTCGCCACACCGGTCACGCGAAACGCTGGTGGTCCAGACGCCGTTCCCCGCCGATGACCGCAGCGTCGGTTATGAGCGGGGGACGTCGGTTTCCAAGGAGTGGGACCAGGCGACCACTGATGGCGCACTGGAAGTGGCCGCGATGCTGTTGCGTGAGGTGAACCCACTTGCCGGGACGAAACCCGACGCCGAGGATCGGAAACAGAAGGTGCAGGACTTCACGCTGCAACTCGCCGCGAGGGCGTTTCGCCGACCGCTGAATGAGGAAACCCAGGCCCTGTTCGTGAAGCAGTTCGCGGACAACGCGGATGTCGACACGGCGTTCCAGCGCTGCGTGCTGTTTCTGTTGAAGTCGCCACGGTTTCTGTATCGCGAAGTGGAGGGAACCCCGACCGATCCGTGGAATGTGGCGTCCCGGATCGCGTTCACGTTGTGGGATTCCTTGCCGGACAAACCGCTGCGACAGGCCGCCGCGAATGGGCAGTTGGCGAATCAGGACCAGATTCGTTCGCAGGTGGAGCGGATGGCCGCCGATCCCCGCGCCCAAGCGAAATTGAACGCCTTCCTGCGACAGTGGACCCGGATGGATGCGCTGATCGACATCGCCAAGGATTCCAAACTCTATCCGGAGTTCGATCCCGCCGCCGTGTCCGATCTGCGCACGTCACTGGAACTCGCCCTTAGTGATGTCGCGACCCAGCCGCAGGCGACGTATCGCCAGTTGATTCTCGACGATCAACTCTACCTCAACGATCGCCTCGCGAGGTTGTATGGTGGTGAGCTGCCCGCGGACGCGCTGTTGCCGTCGTCCACCACATTCCGGAAATGGAAGCTTCCAGGGGAATCTCGTGTCGGTGTGGTCACGCATCCGTTCCTGATGGCGGGTTTTGCGTACACGGCATCGAGTTCGCCGATTCATCGTGGCGTGTATTTGTCGCGCACGATGCTGGGCCGCAGTCTGAAACCGCCGCCGGTGGCCATTGCACCGGAAATTGCGGATCTGCATCCCGACTTGACCACCCGACAGCGGGTGGAATTGCAGACCGAACCTGAGTTCTGCCAGGGCTGCCACGTCATGATCAATTCGCTCGGGTTCACTCTCGAAAGTTTCGACGCCCTTGGTCGCTGGCGCAAGGAAGAAAAGGGGAAGCCGATCGACGACACCGGTTTGTACATCACCCGCGACGGTGAAGAGCGTCGGATTCAGGGAGCCCTCGAAATGGGGGCGTACCTGGTTGACAGTCCCGAAAGCCGGCAGGCATTTGTTCAGCAGATGTTTCACTTTCTGGCGAAGCAGCCGATCCGGGCCTACGGGGCTGATGTCCCCACCGCCCTCGGCCGATCTTTCTTGCAGAACGATCAACAAATTCGCATGCTAATGATTGATATAGCGACCACCGTCGCCGCGACGGGGTTGAATTGAAGAGGCACGCAACGCAACCCGGCCGCTTCCGGGCAGCCGGGTTGCTGAGAATACGACACCGATCAAGCATCCCGGCTGCGAAGAAGCAGCCGGGATGCGACGAGTCCATCCCGCCGAAAACGGAATCCCACTCATGACCTACCGATCCTCCCGCCGCGAATTTCTGCGTGATCTCGGCCTCAGTGCTGCGGCGTTGCCGTTTGTGTGCAATCTGCCGAGCCTGGGGTTCGCGAACCAGACGCAGCGGAAGCAGCGGCTGATCGTCATGTTCAGTCCGAACGGCATCGTGCCCGATCAATTCTGGCCGGACGAAGAAGGGGCGGACTTCAAGCTCAAAACGATTCTCTCACCGCTGGAATCGCTGAAGAATCGCACGCTGGTTTTGAACGGCGTCTGCGACAAAATCCGTGGCGACGGCGACAGCCACATGCGCGGCATGGGTTGCCTTCTCACCGGCTGCGAACTCTTCCCCGGCAACATCCAAGGTGGTTCCGACACCCCCGCCGGTTGGGCCAGTGGCCTGTCGATCGATCAGGAAATCAAGAATTTTCTGCAAGCCGATGCTGCCACGCGCACACGGTTCGGTTCCCTCGAATTCGGCGTGATGGTGCCCGACCGGGCCGATACGTGGACCCGGATGGTTTACTCGGGTCCGAATAAGCCGGTCGCACCGATCGATGATCCATACCAGATGTTCAACAAGCTCTACGGTCAGAAAAAGAATCAGGAAAGCCTCCGCAGCATCGTCGACGCATTGAAGGACGACTTCCGTAAGCTCGAACCGCACGTCAGCGGGGAAGATCGCGCTCTGTTAGACGAACACGCCACGCTGGTCCGTGATTTTGAACGCGAACTGCAAGCCAACCCGGACGGACTGAACCATCCCGAGCCCGTGCTGGAACAGGGCATCAAGGAAGAGAACGACAATATCCCGAAGATCAGCAAGATGCAGATTGACCTGCTGGTCCAAAGTTTCCAGGCCGACTTCGCCCGCCTCGCCACGTTCCAGATCACGAACTCCGTGGGCGGTGCGAAGATGCGGTGGCTCGGCATCGAAGAAGGTCACCACGAACTGTCGCACGAGCCGGACAAGAATGAATCCGCGCAGGACAAGCTCACGCGAATCAACAAGTGGTACTGTGAGCAACTGGCCTATCTCGCCGAACGGTTGGCCGCGACGCCGGAACCGGGCGGGCAAGGGAGCCTGCTCGATAACACACTGATCATCTGGACGAACGAACTTGGCAAGGGGAACTCGCACACCCTCAACAACATCCCGTTCGTGCTCGTCGGCAACGGCCTCGATTTCCAGATGGGCCGTTCAGTCAAGTTTGACAAGGTCGCCCACAACCGCCTGCTGATGTCGCTCGCTCACGGCTTCGGTCACCGCCTCACGAAGTTCGGCAACCCCGACTTCTGCGGCGACGGGCCGTTGTCGAATCTGACGTAACGCACCGATCTCACGTTTGCGGTTTCGCGCCCCGCGCCGATCCGGATCGATCACCGCAACCTTCTCAACGTCGCCTACTTCACCGGACTCGGCCGGTCGTCGGCAGTCACCGGGACAAACTGCACGGCGTCGAGAATCACGTGGCCGTCGGTGCCGGTGTTGCTGATCGTCACGCGGAGTCCGTTTCCGGCGTCGGCATTGAAGGCTCCCACGGAGGCATACCCGCCCACACGCGGGGCTTTGCGCTGGTCGAGCGTCACCATTTTGGAGTCTTTCCGTGTGCTGATCGTCACCGGCACGTTGGTCGCGCGGTTGGGGTTGGCGGTGTAATAGATGCGGATCTCGTAGAGTCCCGGCCGCGGCAATTTGGGTGTGAAAGCGCCTTTCTTTTCACCTTTGGCTTCGTTGCCGTCGTGGATGTAGTCGCCGCCGACAAAGCCGCCGATCGACGCGCTGGAGGCCCAGTGTCCTTCGAGTTGCGCGTCGATATTGTCGACCACCACGCCTTCCATCTTCGCGGGATCCAGACCGGTCGCAGCGACGGCGTTCCGCACCGGGCCGGTCCATTCGAGCACCTGACCTTCCGCCAGCAACCGTTCACGGAGCTTGGCGTAGTCGACATCTTGCACAGCACCGCCGGCGTCGATGGCCATCACCGCGGCCGTGGCGGACGATTGTCCCAGCACCATAAAGACTGGTTCCATCCGAATCGAACCGTAGGCAATGTGTGACGCCGCCAGGCAGACGGGAACCAGCAGGTTTTCGCAATCGGTCTTCTTCGGACGAATCGAACGGTAACTGATGCGGTACGGTGAGACGCCGACCTGGATGTCCCCTTCGTTGCGGACCAAGCCATCCGCCGTGACATAGCGCTGGCAGTTGTGCGAATCCATGTTGTACGCCCCGAGACCGACCGGGTCTTCGGGAATGACCTTTTGCTGGCAATGCTGTTGCGACATGACATATTCCGAGATCATCCGGCGGGCTTCACGGACATACATCTGATGCGGCCAGTTGTCGCTGTCGACGAACTCGTCTTTTGCCAATCCCAACTTGGTGAACTCGCCCCGAATCTTCTCGGGAACCCGTGGGTGATTGGCCAGCGTGTACATCAGCCCGAGTTGATACCGCTTGTGTTCTTCAAAGATGCGGTCGCGTGTGGCGTAATCGGCGTCAGGATAGGCATAGTTCGCGCCGATGAAGTCGGTGCTGATCGCAAAATTGTTGTTCGTATCAGTCTTCCGGTTCGGCATGAAAATCGGATTCCACGGCGAGCGCATGTCCCCGGCGTCGCAGTTCCGCAGCACGAGTTCGTACGTCTTTTCGTCGTATCCCTCGGGCTTCCACCACGCGCGGCGGTTTTCGGCGACATCGGTCGTACACATGCGGAAGTTGTAAGCCTGCACGCGATGGTCGCCATCGCCATCACTACCGGGCGGTTCGGCCTGGACGAGGGGTAGCAACCCACTGCTACGGTCGCCGGGTTTGACGAACGGATCGACCGGCTTGATGAACTGGTGCGCACGCGCATGAGCAACCTGAATGCCGTTGAGCGTCTCGCCGTAGACTTTGTTGGCTTCACGACCGACGTGATACGGCACACCCGCTTTCGCCATCAGATCGCCTTCGTAGGTCGCGTCGATAAACATTTTCCCAGCGTAAGTCTTGCCAGACTCCATGCGGATGGACGCAATCCGTTTGCCGGCCATCGTGATACCCTTTTTTAGATCAAGCCGTTCGTTGAAGACGACTTCAATGTTCGCTTCCTTGAGCCAGTCGCGATATACCTGCTCGGCAACATGCGGTTCAAACATCCATTGCTCGGGTTCGCCGGGGGTGCTGCGACGCCCTTTGTAGTCGGCTTTCTTTTCCCGAGTCCACGCGGCGTCGTTTTCATAGTGCTTGCCGATGCGGCGGTAAAACTCGCGCGAGAGCCCGCCGATTGCGGCCTTGTTGCCGATGTCGGTGGCTCCCAACCCGCCGGACGTCAGCCCGCCGATGTGGCGACCGGGTTCGATCAAGACGACGGACTTCCCCATCCGCTTGGCCTGAATTGCGGCGATCGCGCCGCCGGAAGTAGCTCCGTAAACCACCACATCAGTGTTCACCTCTTGAGCCGTCATGGGTGTGGCCAGGCTGACAACCGCCGTGAACAACAAGCCGCGTGAGAACATGGAGGCTGTCTCCGAATCATGGTGAGCGAAGGTCCGTTGCGGCATGATACCATCCGCCAGTGAAATCGTCTCAACCCGGAAGCCCAGGGATTCCGATCCCGGAGTCTCGGTCATTGGATTGCTGATGGACGTTCTGAACCCGTGGATGCTCGCTGGATTGGCGGGGGTGCTGCTCCCCCTGTTGATCCACCTGCTCGCGCGGCGACGGTTGCCGATCATCGATTGGGGAGCGATGCAGTTCCTGCAAACGTCGCCCTATTCCCGGCGTTCGTTCGCCATCGACGACTGGTTCCTGTTGTTGCTTCGGATGTCGGCGCTCGCGCTACTGGCACTCGCACTGGCCCGCCCATGGATCGCTGGAAATCGGCTGGGATGGTCACGGTGGATCGGGGCGCGTGATGTGGCTGTAGTGCTGGATGGCTCGTTCAGCACCGCGGTGCTCCATCAAGGAAGGCCGGTGCAGGAAGCCTTGCGGGATGAGGTACGAGCCTTGCTTGCCGGTTTGTCCGCCGGTTCCACGGTGCAAATCTTTGATGCGCGCGAAGCCGTGATTCCGTTGCTGCCGCGGCGCAGTGCCGTCACCGGCCCCGCCACGGCTTCTTTGCAGGATTTGCGACCACCGACAGGAAGTTCTCATCTTCCCGCGGCGATCCTCACCGCCTGCCGGGATCTGCTCGACACACCGCAAATCCACCGTGAGGTCATCGTCTTCGCCGATCACCAAGTGCGGGCCTGGCGGCCAGATGATGCCGCGGCCTGGGCAGCGGTCGATGGACAGCTTCGCCAATCTGCAGTTCCGCCCCGGATTTCGGTGATCGGGCAGAGACCGCAGAACGAGGCCGTTGACGACGTGGGTTGGGAGAAGGTCCGTTTGTCGCGGGAACGCCTGGTGCCAGGGCAGTCGGTCACGATCCACGGGCAATTGAAAAACTGGGGGCCGACGCCACAGCAACGCCGGGTCTGGTGCGTGCTCAACGGCCGGCCGATTGCCGAACATCAAACCACGGTGCGGTTGCCGCCGGGATACACGGCACCGGTTTCGTTTGAAGTTCAACTTCCCGGCACCGGCCCACAGGCACTCTCGCTCCGATCCGAAGCAGACGCGCTGCCTGGCAATGATCACACGGAATTCATTGCGGAGGTGGTCACCGGCGTGAAAGTTTTGCTCGTCGATGGCACGCCGTCCGATGACCCACTCCGCAGCGAGATCTTCTTTGCCAAGGCGGCCCTTGAAAACACGGGCGAATCCGGTGGTTGGGTGGCTCTAACCACAGTCCCAATCTCGGCATTCACCGCGGAAATGCTGGCCGCGCAGGATGTTGTCGTGCTGGCCAATGTCCCGCCATTGGGAAAGGAAACCGTCGCCGGACTGGAACAATTCGTCACCCGCGGCGGGGCGGTGCTCGTCACCCTCGGCGATCAAAGTTCAACGGGGGAAGCCCAAGAACACACCGAATGGCAAGCCTGGTTGCCGGTGGCATTGAGCGCATGGCACGATCCGACCGACGCCACCATCACACCGACCCATATCGCAGCGGAGAGCCTGACCCAACCGTGGTTGGAACGGTTTCGTCCGGAACGCGGTGGTGAGTTATGCGAGGCCACGTTTCGCGGATGGTGGACGACGGCCATGCCTCCCCGTGGTCCGAGAGAGGAATCGTTAGTCATCGCGCGCTTCACGAATGGTGACCCGTGGCTGGTCTCGGCGCGGCATGGGAAAGGAACGGTAGTCGTGGCCACATCGACGCTGGATGCCGATGGCAACACGCTCCCCGCGCGGCCGGACTATGTCGCCTGGCTCCACGAACTGCTGCTCGCCATGTCGGAACCACCCCAGCGGCGCAACATCGCTGCGGGAGAAAGCATCCCCTGGCCGCCGTTGAAGCCGAAGATGCAGATGGAATTTCTCGACCCGTGGGGTACCTCGCTGGCAACGGAGGATGCACAACGGCCGACATGGTCCACCGCCCGCTGGCCCGGAGTGTATGTCGCAACGACAAGGGATGAGCAACGACCGCGTGGCAGTGATCCGACACTTTTCTGCGGGACGGCAGAGATCGAAGCCTTTGCCGCTCAGATCGACGGACAGGAAGCCGATCGGACTCCACTCACCGACGCCGAGCAGGCCACTCTCACCGCAGGGCAGCGTCTCCGTTTCTACGACAGCGTCGAAGACTGGCAACGCCATCAGGCCACCGACGCCCCGCATAGCGAACTCGGCTGGTCCATCCTCTGGTGTGTCCTCGGGCTCTTGATGCTCGAAAGCCTCATCACTCACCGCCGCGCGAGTCACCCCGCCACCTGAATTCGAATTCAGGTCGTTGATGCGGTGGCCCGACTCCCGTTTCTAGGGACATGGCAGCCCGTCGTTTTATTCGATTTCGTGTGCCACGGCCGTGTCGGCCGTGCGATTTTTCCGAGCGTTTTGCCACCTTTCACGGCCGACACGGCCGTGGCACACAACAGATCCACATGCTGATGGGCGAAACCTTTCATCAATTCCATGCGGTCTGATTTTTCGCCAACGAGTTTCATCCCCGCTTCAGGTTGTCCTCTCTATGATCACCGGTCTTGCTTGGTACACCACTTCCATCATTCGGCCTGTCGGAAAACGTGTCATGCGTTCACTCTTGTTGTTCGTCGCCGCCGTTGGATGGACTTTGCCGCTGTGGGGGGCTGATGCTCCGACCGAATTGAGGCCGATTGGCGGGCGCTGGTATCTCAAGACGGGCGAGAAGCCCGTTTACTACTATCGTGATGCCGAGCGCTATGTCGATCTGTTCTCGTACCACACGAAAGACTCGAACAAGGACGGCATCGACAACGTCCGGCTGAGCCATGACAGCGACTTCATCATCATGGACAGCCAGGGCTACCCGAATCATCCGACGGCGGTCTTTCCGAATAGCGGCAACCCGAACACGATCCGTGTGCAGAATTTCCGCTTCAAACTGCCGCTGGTACCGAAGAAAGCGCAGGAGATTACGACACTGCCGATGGGGCCGATCGGGACCGCCATCAATGGGGTGGTCTTCTTCAATCCGTTTGAAGCCGGCGGCATGAACGCGGTGGAGGGCTATTCCGAAGTCTGGCTCGATTCCTGCTGCGGACATCCTCAACAGTCGGGGGTCTATCACTACCATAAGTATCCGAGTTGCGTGAAATCGCCGTTCGCCGATGACGGCAAACAGCACTCACCGATTGTGGGCTTTGCCTTCGATGGTTTTCCGGTTTATGGCCCGTATGACGCCCCCGGAGTGATGGCGCGTGATCTCAAGGACCATCGCGCCCTGGATGTCTGCAACGGCCACGAAGACACGGAGCGCGGGTACCACTACCACGTCACCCCCGGCCGCTTTCCTTACATCATCGGCGGGTATGCGGGTGTGGTGGAACGCTCCAACATTCGCGGACCGGGGCGGATGCAAATCGGCGCGATTCAGAACAATGCCGAAGGAGAAAGTCGCATCGAAAACGTCCTCACGACGGTCCGCCCCGGCACGGCCTCCCGCGGCAAGACACACACCGTGCAGTTTGAACTCACACCGGAGAATGTCCGCCGGCAGACACTACCTAAAGACAAACCGATCTGGGTGCAGATTGGTCCGTTCGAGGCGAGCAAGATTGTTCGTCAGGGAAACATGGTGACGGCCGAAATCACGATTCCCGACGACGCCCCGGTCGGAATTCTGCTCGATTGCCACATCGAGTTCGACGACCCAAGCGGTCGTCCTGGTTCCATGGTGTTCAAGAAGAACGATGCGTTCCGAGTCATTGAGTAACAAGAACAAAGCCTCAAACCCTGGGAGATACTTTCATGAAACGCGTGATGTGGACATGGACCTTATTGACGGTCGCCGGAGCAACGGCAGTGCTGGCACAGCCTCCGGGTGGTCGCGGTCCGGGGGGACCCGGCGGTGGTCCGGGAGGGCCGGGGGGTGGACGTCCCCCGCAACCGGTGATCGAAGCCCTCGACACCGACCATGATGGCGTGATCTCTGCGGACGAACTCAAGAATTCCGCCACGACCTTGGCAGCCCTCGACAAGAACAAAGACGGCAAGCTCACCGAAGACGAACTTCGCCCGATGGGCCGCGGCCCCGGTGGACAGTTCGGCCCAGGCGGACCCGGATTCGGTGGTCCCGGCGGACGTGGTCCACAAGAAGGGGGACCTGGCGCACGCGGCGGGAATGCTCCAGGGCGTCGGCCCGAAGGCGAACGTGGTCCAGGCGGTCCCGGTGGTGGACCGCAAGGACGTGGTCCGCAAGGCGAGGGCCCCCAGGGTCCACCTCCCCCACCGAATCCTGAGCGCATGCTCGAACATGCCCTGGAATTCGACACGGATAAAGATGGCAAACTCAGTAAAGAAGAACTGAAGAAGTTCGTTGAAGACTTCACTTCACACCACGCCGGTCCTCCGGGTGGTCCGGGTCGACAAGGTGGCCCCGGCGGACGTCCCGAAAGCGAACGCCCCGAACGTCCCCGCCGTCCGGAATAACAGTCGCACCCCGGCTGCTTCCTCGCAGCCGGGGTGCTCGGTGATGACGCGCGCTGGCTGCCAACTCCAGCATCCCGGCTGCCAGGAAGCAGCCGGGATGCAACTCTTCCTTGACGCGCTTCGATGCCCCCTTCACGATACCCCACACACGGGGTGACATCGTGAAGGGGATTGTGCATGACCGGCGTGCGGTTTGCGATACTCGGCTGCGGCCGCATGGGGCGACATCACAGCGAACAATTGCTCGCCGACGGGCGCGGACAGGTCACGGCCTTATTGGATGCCGTTCATCCCACAGCGGTGGCGTTACAACAATCCCTGTGGCCGAACGCGCGCGTCTGCCATGACTTCGCTGAATTACTCCACTGCGACAACGTCGATGCTGCCATCATCTGCACACCGACTGCGGAGCATTTCACTCAAGTGAACGGCTGCCTTGACCGGGGTTGGCATGTCCTCTGCGAAAAGCCGTTGGCATCGAATCGCGGACAGATTCTCGCCCTTATTGCCGCGGGTGAACGTGCCGCCGCCAAGAAGCAGGCATTCTCGCTCGGGTATCAACGCCGGCACACGGCACTCTATCGCACCTTGCGACGGGAGGTGCGCTCCGGAAAATGGGGCGGAATTCGCGCGATTGTGTCGCACAATGTGGAGAACTGGCAGCCGACCATCCCCGGCACGTGGCGCAATGACCCGCAGCAAAACCCCGGCGGCTTCCTCACCGACGCCGGCAGTCACAAACTGGACCAATTGTTCTACGTCACCGGACTCGCGCCGCGCGAAGTCTTTGCCCGCAGCCAGACCTGGGGCAGCCATGTCGAGATCGTGACCAGTGCCTCGGCTCTGCTCGAACACGACGTGACCGCCACGATCGACTTCATCGGCCACGCCCAGTATCTCGGCGAAGACCTCGCCATTCACTGCGAACGCGCCGATCTGATGATCCGCCACGGGGAACTCTGGCTCGGTCGCTCCGCGAAAATGGAACGCCTGCCCGTGGATGAACCGGACTCCACTCCCGTTTCGAGTTTGCTCGACACAATTCTCACCGGCGCGGCAGACCGCTCGCCGCCGAGCGCAGCACTGCCTGTGTATGATCTGACACAGGCCATGCTGCAATCGAGCCGGACGAAAACGTTGGTCGTCGTCGAGTCCTGAACCCAGACCGGAGCGCAAGCGACGGGAGTCGCTTCGGAGAGAACTCCCGTCGCTTGCGCTCCGGGCTGGGAAACGCTTTGATCAGGTGATGTGCGCGCCGCGGGCTTCCACATAGACGGCGTAGACCGACGTGCTGGCCGTCATGAAGAGGCGGTTGCGTTTCGAACCGCCGAAGCAGACGTTGCTGCAAATCTCCGGTAGCTTGATCTGACCAATGCGCACACCTTCCTTCGGCTCGAAGACGTGAACGCCGTCGTAACCATCACCCACCCAACCGGCGCTCGCCCAGATGTTGCCATCGACATCGCAACGAATGCCGTCCGCGAACCCGGCTTTGTCCTCATGGGCATGCGTGAGTGTGGAATCCTTGTCGAGCACACCGCGTTTTTTGGCGTCGAGGAGTTGCTGTTCCGTGAGTTTCACGGGCATCGATAACTTCATTGACGCGAACTCTTTTCCATTGGCGAGCTTCTTCTCATCAACGATGTCCCACACTTTGATGTTCTTCGGCGCGTCTTCGTAGTGTGACGCCCCCGTGTCGGCGACATAGAGCTTCTTGTAATCCGGCGAAAAGCACAGGCCGTTCGGTTTGAAGATTTCGTCGGTCACCTTTTCGATCTTCAACGTCTTGCCGTCAATGCGGTAGACCGCTTCCTTTTGATACGGCTGTTTCGAGTTGTTCGACGCTTTTTCGCCTTCGTAGTTCATCAGGCTGCCGTAGCCGGGATCAGTGAACCAGATGTCGCCGTTGGGATGAACCGCACCGTCGTTGGGAGCATTGAACGGCTTGCCGTCAAACTTGTCGGCGAGGACGGTGATGCTGCCATCGTACTCATAACGGACCACGCGGCGGTTGCCGTGTTCGAAGGAGATCTGCCGTCCCTGGAAGTCGAACGTGTTGCCGTTGCTGTTGCCGGCGGGGTGACGGAACGTGCTGACGTGGCCGTCGTCTTCGAGCCACCGCATCTGGACGTTGTTGGGGATATCGCTCCAGAGCAGGTACTTGCCGACACCGTTCCACGCAGGACCTTCGGCCCAGAGCATTTGCTCGCTGTGGTAGATCCGTTGGATGGGTGTGTTGCCAATCGCGTATTTTTTGAACCGGGGGTCGAGCGTCACAATGTCCGGGTCGGGATACCTCACGGGTTGCGCGGTGGGGCCGTAGTCTCGTGCCAGCGCCGACGCTGCGGTCATCCCCAGAGCCCCCGCCGCCGCAGCGAGAAAGGCACGTCGCGGCATGCCGTTGGCCATGGCGAGTTGCTGCTGCTGATCATTCGCCGACGGCGCGGATTGGGATTCAGTCATGCTGTTGCCTCAGAGGTAGTCAGAATTGTGTTGGTCCCGCAGCGATATCGGGGACACCTGTGAATCGAGGCACAGTAACACACCGGCCGCGCGGAGAAAACGCATCGACTTCAACCGATTTTTCACGATGCGAGACGGACGATGCCGATCGTGAGTCACCGAATTCCAGAAAACGAGCACCCACCTCCCCGGACCGTCGGTTTTCGGCATCCCAGATGCAGCATTGGTCTTGGGACGGCTCAAACCGAAGCGATCTGCTTACAAAGCAGGCACGGCAGCGCGTTTTGCGCGCTGAAGCATGTTGTCATTAGGGAAAACACCTGTTGCCCTGACGGAGAGGGAGCTAGAATTCCTGAATTGATTCGGCCTTGTGACGCACCAACTGCTGATGCACACCGCAGTACCTGTTTTCGGAGATGAATTGTCGTGCAGACACGGACGCTGCCCCCGACTTCCTTGCGAGACCCCATGACTTCGCCCGCCGCGACCTCCGCCCGCCCCGGATCTCAGATTCTCGACGGTATGATCGGACAGTCTCCGGCCATGGCGGAAGTCTATCGGCTCACGCACCAGGTCGCCGCCACGCCGGCAACGGTGTTGCTGCTGGGCGAGACCGGCACCGGCAAAGAACTGGTGGCGCGGGCGTTGCACGAACTCAGCGCACGCAGTTCCGGCCCGTTCATCCGCGTCAACTGCGGTGCCCTCAGCGAAAGCCTTCTCGAAAGTGAACTCTTCGGCCACGTGAAAGGGGCGTTTACCAACGCCTTTGAGAATCGGACGGGCCGGTTTGAAGCCGCGCACGGGGGAACCATTTTCCTCGATGAAATCAACTCGATGAGCTTCACGCTGCAAGTGAAGTTGCTCCGCGTGCTGCAAGAACAGGAATTCGAGCGCGTGGGCGACTCGAAAACGATTCGTGTCGACTGCCGCATCGTGGCTGCAACCAATCGCGATCTCACCGATGAAATCGAAGCCGGTCGGTTCCGCGAAGATTTGTATTACCGGCTCAACGTCGTGCCGATTTATCTGCCTCCCCTGAGGGAACGGGTCGACGATATTCCGTTGCTGGTCCAGCACTTTACGAGACGATACGCCGTGGCGATGGGGCGCAACGTCCCCAAAATTATGGACGATGTCTTCACGCTGCTGAAGTCGTACGCTTGGCCGGGCAATGTTCGTGAACTGCAAAACTACGTCGAACGCTCGCTCGTCCTGTGCAGCGGCGAGACCGTGACGTCCGACCTTTACCCGCCTCACACACGCGGACTGGCCCCCATTCGCCTGGGGCGCACCAAGGGAGGCTCGTTGCAAACCATGTGCAGCGAGTTGGTCACGCTCGGCATCACGGAAGCTGGCGAAGACTCGTCAGACGTTCACGAACGCGTAGTCTCGCTCATCGAACGGGAGCTCATCCTGCAAGTGCTGCGGTCTTGCCAGGGGATCCAAACGAAGGCTGCCACCCGGCTGGGGATCAACCGGAACACCCTGCACAAGAAGATTGAGGACTACCACCTCGAAGGCGAAGCCCGATAAACGAAGTTGTGCATTCTGGCAGTCGATCAGCGAATGCCAATTTGAATGAACTCCGGCTTCGCTTCGAATCTCCACCGTCGTTCGGTTTCGCAACATTCACTCTTCGGCTAGAATGCGGTTCTTCCGCCGACAGCCAGCGGAACCAGCCTTCCCATCAACAAGGAAGGCAGCGGGTCGATTCGCGAAGGATTCGATGAACCATCGATTTTCGCGAACGCCACATCCACCGTAAACCATGTCAGTGAAATCACTTGTGGGCGTAGCTCAGCTGGTAGAGCAACGGACTTTTAATCCGTAGGTCTTGGGTTCGAGTCCCAACGCCCACATTTGCCGCACCCTGCGGCACCGCGTCGCATAAGTTCGCAATGGAAGCCAACTTATCGCCGCTTTCTATCGGCCCGGCGGGGTCGCTTTCGTGGCACGGTGTCGCAACTTCTCGCACCGAATCGTGCCGCGACTGCTGTAAACCACGCTGCAAGTCGTTCGGCAACTTGGACCGGTCCAGAGCATCGAACAATCGGCCGATTCGGTCGACCAACTTTGGTTGCTCATCCGGGAACAGATGCCCGTCTTCAAGATCATTCTCGATTTGCAGGACGCCGGAACAGCAATCACGCGGCCGTCGATTCAGGATCAAGTCGACAGGTGGACGGGCAAACGCGAGAAGCCCGAATTCCAATTCGATAAGGTGGATGAGACCATCACGCACATGGTCCGACAGAAATAGTTCGCTTTGAGTTGAAAACATGGACTTCACACAATGGGGACTCACGGAGGTCACGGCATGACCACCGCACGGTCGCAGTTTGAAATCATCGACGATCAGATGGCCGACATCATGCGGCAGAAGACCGAAATCGAACGGCTCGACATCGCCGCTCGGTTGTGGCAGTCCGCACGGGAGATTGTGCAGTGAGCACTCAAGACCGATCATCCCGATTGGAGCGAGGAGCGGGTCGACCGCGAAATCGCCTACCGGATGAGTCACGGAGTGGTTCCGCGATGAATTCCGCCATCCAGTCCCCCAACGATCTCATGCAGCGGGTCGCGGATTTCTGCGAAGCCCAAGCCATCCCTTACCGTGTGGTGGGATCGATGGCGAGCATCGCCTACGGGGAACCGCGGCTGACAATCGATATCGTGGCCGAATTCAAGTTGCAGGACATCGCCGCCCTGACGACGGCCTTTCCGTTCCCTGAGTATTACTTTTCCGAAGATGCCGCCCGCGAAGCAATTTTGCAGCAGCGACAATTCAACATCATTCACCCCGCGTCAGGCTTGAAGGTCGATCTGTTCGTTCCCGCGGCGACGGAATACGCCCGCACCGAAGCCCAGCGGGTCCGTCGGATCACGAATCCCGGCAAGTATTCGGCATGGTTCGGTTCTCCCGAAGACATCGTGCTCAACAAGCTGCTGTACTATCAGATGAGCGACGGCGTGAGCGAAAAACATCTGCGGGACATCGCCGGGATGATGAAGCTGCTGCGGGAAAAACTGGATCGCGACTATACAGTGGGCCGTGAAACTGGGAGTCGCGGCCGAGTGGGAAAAAGTGCGTCAACGGGTCGATGAAGCGACGCCATAACCAGCGACGATCCTTCCACCTTGGCCGTTCATCGTCCCGACAGAAGCCAGCTTTGTCGAGCCGTGCCGTACTTCGCTCCGGTGCCGGAAACCGCATAGCTGGATGTAACTCGGCAGCATGATCTGATGTACAGAATTTGCGATTTTGAGCCATCGAGCTGACAATCCCAGACCGTGCGCTCAGAATCGCATCGTGAAGAATTGCGACCGAACGGGAGTGGGTCTTTGTCTGCGGTGACGAACATTTCGGCCTATCGATTCGCCGCGTTGGAGAATCTGCAGTCCCTGCGCGATCGGTTGACGGCCGCGTGCCGTGAGTGGCGTCTGAAAGGAACCATCCTTCTCAGCACCGAAGGCATCAATCTGTTCGTGGCTGGGGGAACGGCAGAGATCGACCAATTGCTGGGATTGCTGCGCGCGGTGCCAGGATTGGAAGCGTTACCGGCGAAGTTCAGTGAAAGCCGCGAGCAACCCTTCACACGGATGCTGGTGAAGATCAAGAAGGAAATCATCGCCTTTGGTGTGTCCGGGATTGATCCGGTCCGGAATCCTGCGCCGCGGTTAAGTCCCCTGGAATTGAAACGCTGGCTGGATGAGGGCCGGCCGGTCACATTGCTGGATACCCGGAACGACTTTGAAGTCGACATGGGGACGTTTCGCGATGCGGTGCCCATCCACATTCAGCATTTTCGCGATTTCCCGAACGCTGCGGACAAACTTTTGCCCGCGGAACAGCAACACCCAATTGTGACCTTCTGCACGGGGGGAATTCGCTGCGAAAAAGCCGCTCCGTATCTCATCCAGAGGGGTTTTGAGCAGGTCTATCAACTCGATGGTGGCATTCTCAAATATTTTGAGGAGTGCGGCGGTGACCATTTTCAGGGCGAGTGTTTTGTCTTCGACAAGCGCGTCGGACTGGCCGCCGATCTGGATGAATCGAGCCACGGATTCTGTTTTGCGTGTCAAAGCGTGCTGACCCCAGAAGAGGTACAGGATCCGTTGACGGTCGAAGGGGTTTCTTGTCCGCGGTGTTATCGCTCCCCTGAGGAACTGCAAGCTCGCAACTTGGCGGCGCATCGCTTGAAGTTGCGGGAAGTCACGTCGCCGTTGCCCGGGAAGCAGCCGCAAGACAACTATCGCCCCCTTAAAGTCAGTGCGAGGCATGCTGGCCTCACGGTGCTCGATTTTCTCGGCGAGGTTTTCCCCCACATTCCTCGCGAGCATTGGCAAATGCGCTGCGCTCAAGGGGATGTGATGAATGCTGAACGTGCTCCGGTCCTGGCGTCCCACACCGTCAAGCCGGGAGAGCGCTACTTCACCTGTGAGCGGCTGGAGAGCGAACCGGACGTCAGCACGGAGATCGAGATTCTTTACGAAGACGCGGCACTGATCGTCGTCAACAAGCCTGCCCCGCTGCCGATGCACCCCAGTGGCCGGTTCAATCGCAATACCTTGCAGTCGTTTCTCTGCGACGTGTATGCACCGCAGAAACCGCGCCCGGCACATCGGCTCGATGCCAACACGACGGGATTGGCGGTCTTTACCCGTACGGCGGCATTTGCCCGTGTTCTGCAACCGCAATTTGAGCGGGGGGAAGTCACCAAACGTTATCTGGCACGCGTGCTTGGTCATCCGCCGCAAGAGGCATTTCGGTGTGAGACGCCCATCGCAAACAGCCCGGTGCAACACGGCGCTCGTGAGGTGAATGAAGCGACAGGCCTCTCCGCCTGCACGGAATTTGAGGTCCTTTCACGCGCACCGGACGGAACGGCACTTCTGCTCGTCACGCCGAAGACCGGGCGCACAAATCAGATCCGCGTGCATCTGTGGCACCTCGGCTGGCCGATTGTCGGTGATGCGATGTACCTGCCGGGCCATCAATTGGGTGACGTGCAGACGCTGTCGGTCGGTGAAACTCCGCTCTGCCTGCATGCCTGGCAATTGACGTTTTCGCACCCTCAACACGGCGGGACCATGACATTCGAGACGCCGAAGCCCGGCTGGGCTTTAGGTTGATTGTTCTCGATGCGGCACCGTCAAGCGGCGTAGAGATCCGCGCGCGTCGGGGGCAATTCTGCCTGGCCTTTGGAGGCGTGCTTTGAGGCCACGACCTGGAAGATCCGCAGCGATCCATCCAGGAATGCGAATGATACCCCGGCAAGGTACGCTACCCAGAGGCGATACTTTTCGGGTCCGACCATCGCGATTGCTTCGTCCTTACGGGCCGAAAGCCGCTGGCACCAGTGCCGTGTGGTCATAGCGTAGTGTTCGCGCCAGCCTTCAACATCGTGGACTTCGAATTTGCTGGCTTCCATCAGTTCGACTGAATGACCGATGTGATCGAGTTCGGCACCGGGGAAGATGTATTTGGCAATCAGCCGGTGTTCTGGACGGAGCTTGCGAAACCCTTTGCGATCCGGCTTGGCCCCGCGGGCAATGCCGTGATTCAGGAGAATGCCTTTATCACGCAACAGGGAATATAGCTTCTTGAAGTACGCCGGGAGATTGGCAATCCCCACGTGCTCGAACATCCCGATGCTGGCGATTTTGTCGTAGGTCCCTTCGAGTGTCGAATAATCCCGCAGTTCGACCAGCACGCGGTCTTCGAGGCCGAGGCGTTTGATCTTCGCCTGTACGAAATCGTACTGCGTCTGGGAGAGCGTGACGCCATGTGCTGCGACGCCGTAATGCTTGGCCGCATGACAGATCAGGCCGCCCCAGCCGCAACCGATGTCGAGGAATGTTTCGTCGGGTTTGAGCCGCAGTTTGCGGCAGATCATGTCCAGTTTGTCGTGTTGCGCCTGATCGATGGTATTGTTCCAGTCGGTGAAATAGGCGCAGGAATACTGCATCTCTTCGCCGAGGAACAAGGCGTAGAAATCGTTGCCCAGGTCGTAATGGAACTGGATGTAGTCCTGGTTCTGGGCCGTTTCCCCCACTTTGCGCTGGGTGTCACCCCCGGCATATTCATGGGCGATATCCGCTCGATCGGCTCCGGCGAACACAAAGGGCAACATCTGGCGGAACAGGTACCACTTGCTGAGTTTCTTCAGCCGGGCCTTGGAATTTGGCACACGGGCAGTGTCGCCGAACTGAATCAGGTCGCCCCCTTCGATTTCGAGCCGACCGCAGGCATAGTGTCTGAGGACGTTTTCCAGTGTTGGCTTGCGAATCAGCGAACCAATGGTCCCGGGACCGTTGACCGCGATGGAAAACGGCGATTCCGCCTCACCAAGAGGGACACGGGAACCGTCCCACAGCTTGACCGACACTGGCACATTAAGCGCCGTCCGGACGTGTTCCAGTGCCTTTTGTGCCGACTTGAGCTGACGTTTCCGGCTGGGAATCAGTGAGAACATTGCAGCTTTTCCACCGAGGAGGGCATTTCCGGCGAAGCTCATACCCCTCGGCGGAGGAACGGTCAAGACGAATCCCGATGGGTCACGAGATCGTCAGGCTGCCCTCGCCTGCCGTCATGCGGTATAAAACGAAAGCAACTTGAGTCCGAGTCGTGTGCCACGGCCGTTTCGGCCGTGCGACTGAGGGAAACGAATCGTTGCCCGGATTCTCGCAAGTGAAGCGTTCCGTTCATCACGCGGAGCGTGATGAGCGGATTGACAACGAGCGTGACGATTTTAGAACATGCACGGCCGACACAGCCGAAGCCCGCAGATCATTGTTGGTGATGTAACAGATAGGCAAGCACATGATGACATCGATGCGATTCGCAGCCGTGATGGCCGTGGGATTTCTTTTCGTCGATCAGACGGCCCTTGCGGCCGACGGCATGCAGTATCCGTTGGCACTTGCGGTTGGCAAAGACGGGCGGATTTTCATCGCCGATCGTGATCTACCAGGGGTCTGGCAGTTCGCCGAAGGAAAGCTTTCGATCTACTACCAGGGCGAGAAGAAATTCCGGACGCCGCTGAATGCCGTGCGGTGTCTGGCCATGGATGCCGAAGGAAAATTGCTCGCCGGTGACTCCTCGACGCGCGAAATCTATCGCTTCGATGACGCGGGGAAGCCGGAACCGCTCACGAAAGGAAACGTCGGCATTCCAATGACGCTCGCCGTCACCGCCGACGGTTTGATTTTGTCTTCAGACATCGAAATTCAGCGGATCGTGAAGATCCCGGCGGCCGGTGGTGAACCGCAGATCATGACGGAACTCGCTGCGGTGCGGGGCATGGGTGTGGACAAGGACGGCCGCATTTGGGCGGTCTGTCACGGGAAAGATGCGGTCATCCGGTTCTCACCCGATTTTGCCCAGCGGGAGGTCATTGTCAGCGGACGCCCGTTCCAGTTCTCGCATCATCTGGCATTCGATGGGGCCGGCATTCCTTACGTCATTGACGGCTATGCCAAGACGCTCTGGAAGATCGACGGTAGCGAAGCCAAGAAAGTTGCGGCAGGAGAACCGTGGAAAAATCCTGTCGGGCTGGCGTGGAGCGAAGCCACCGGCTTGATCGTCGCTGATCCGCATCAGAAAGCGGTTTACAAGGTCAGCGATGATGGAAAAGTCACACAGATCATTCCCGTGCCGTAATTGCCGATTCAGCAGCAGCGATGCTTGGATCGGGGCGGATCTCACAATCGAGCATCCCGGCTGCCCGGAAGCAGCCGGGATGCGAGCGTTTTTGGCGCGGAGCGACGGGGCTTTCAGCAAGAGCCGTCATGTCCGTTGCTGCGGCATCATCGGCCGAGCCGTTTCCGTAAACGGCGGCAGCCGCGTTGAAGAGCTGCGACGGATGATCGAAGACGATGGCGGTGGTGCTTCGCAATACGGGCAGACTTCGCTGTAGATGATCTTCCGACACTTCGAGCACTCATGGACGCCGTGGATCGGTTCGCTGGTGCGCAGCCGCATCACCGAAATGTAGGCAAAGGTCAACAGGGTGAAGCCGCTGATGAGGATTGCCGAGAGGAGATTTCGGTTCCCGAGGAACACCATCGCGGCGGCAACGATGGTCAATCCGCAAAAGCCATAGACGGCGACTTCGAACCAGCGCGCACGATTGAGCTTGGCGCGCCGGACATCATCGGAAACCTGACGGTTCAAGCGTTCGCGCAGCACATCCAGCTTGAGCCGATCGAGATCGATGAGGAGTTCTTCGGACGCGTCGACGGCCACCAGCAATCGCTGCACGCTGTCCAGCACACGGTAGCAATCATCGTCGCTGAGTTGGCTTTGATGCGCCCAGCGGTTGCGGAATTCCCGCAGTTCATTCACCAGACTCCGCTCGAACAAGCCCAGCTTCTGGCGGAAGACAGCGTTCCACTGATCCCACATTACCGTGAGGATCGCCTGGGCATCCCATTCGTGCAGCGGCAGTTGCATCAAGACGCTGGCAGCCCGGTCCTGGCGAAAGCTCGCGCGGGCCACATCCACCCAGTCGTCCCGGAACACGTCGTGCATCTGCTGCTCGAAGAAAGGCGCAAGCCCCTTCGTCAGCATCTCGAGTGCTCGACCGGTGGTTTGATGTAGATTGGGCACAAGCCTGCTCCGCGCGCAACATGCTCCGCTGAGAACAGTGTACGAAAGCCGGTAACCACCTCCCCTCCCTTCCTGAATCAGTGATCCACGGAATCTGGGAATGACGGAGGGGTTGTAGCGATTCTAACGGTGGCAAACACGGGACGATGATCGCTGGCGGCCGTCCAACCATGGCGACACGCATCCACGGTGACCGCGGGGCTCGCCCAAATGTAGTCCAATTGCAGCGAGGGAATCGGACACGGCCATGTCGGCCGATAGCCGACACCAGCCGCATCGAACACTGAACGGTACTGCCGCCGCATCGGATTCAGCCAGACGGATTCCGGTGGCGTGTTGAAGTCCCCCATCACCAGGTGGACCGGTCGCAAAGTTTCTTCAAGAACTTGAGACAGTTTCCGCAAGGGCCGGGAGCGACCGTATTGAACGCTGCTGAAAATGTCCACCAGCATCACTTCCACCGGCGCTCCGTCCAGTGTCACCGTAGCCGGCATCGCTTCACTGTCGTAAGCCAGCTTGACCACGTCATGCAGCTGGATGTCCCCCCGCGCGATGACCAGCGATTGCAGTCGCGGCGACACGATTTCATAGTCGGGCAACAAACGTTTCCAGTCCTCGACATCGCCGGGGTACGTCGGTCCGGCTTCGACCACACCGATGATGTCGGCATCCCATTTCTGGATCCACGCCGCGGCGACTGCGCGTCCCCGGGGCAAGTGGGCGGCATTCCAGACGGCCACGCGCAACGATCGCCCGTCGGCCGCAACGGCTGTCGGTTTCGTCCACCGCATGTCACCACGGAGCGTCCAGCCGAGACAGACCGTGGCGACGGTCAGGGCGACCAGCAATTCTCGGCGCGTTAATTTGCGGGCCAACCCCGTGGCCAGCCAGGCCAGTGCGGCTAACACTGGTCGCGGCAGAACGTAGAAGAACGCCGACGATGGAAACTCCCAGGCATCACGCAGGGTAAGATGCAGCAGCGTGCCAACGGCGACCAGCGCCAGCATCAGCCAGACGGTCCAACGGCGGCGCTGCGAAAGCGGGGGGTTGTCCGCGGGCGGCGTCATGCCAGCAGACCCGTGACCACTTCACCGTGAACGTCGGTCAAACGGAAATCGCGACCGGCAAACCGGTAGGTCAGCCGTTCATGATCGAAGCCGAGCAATTTGAGCATCGTCGCATGCAGATCATGCACCGAGACCTTGTTCTCGATGGCCTGGAAACCGAAGTCGTCCGTGGCCCCATGCACCTGGCCCCCTTTGATTCCACCACCGGCAAGCCAGACTGTGAAGCCGTGATGATTATGGTCGCGGCCGTTGATCTTGCCCGCGTTCGCTCCGGCTTGCGGCAGTTCCACCGTCGGTGTGCGGCCGAACTCACCGCCCCAGAGAATCAACGTCTCGTTCAACAACCCCCGCTGCTTCAGGTCCTTCAACAGCGCGGCGAGTGGTTTATCAAGCTGTGTTGCCAAGCGGCGATGGTTGACTTCGATATCGTCATGGTTATCCCACGGCTGGCCCTCCCCGTGCCACAACTGCACAAACCGCACGCCCCGTTCGACCAGCCGCCGGGCAATTAACAGTTGCCGGGCCTGGACTCCTTCACCGTACATTTCCTGAATGTGCTTCGGTTCCTGCGAGATGTCAAAGGCATCGGTGGCTTCCATCTGCATCCGATAGGCCAGCTCAAAAGACTGGATGCGGGCTTCGAGAGCCGGGTCTTCCCCACGGGCATCGGCGTGCTTACGGTTCAAGGCCTGCAACAGATCAACCTGCTTGCGTTGTTCCGGCCGTGGCAACACATCGTTGCGAATGTTCTCGATCAACTTCTCGATGGCGGTGTGCTTGGTATCAATGTGTGTTCCCTGGAACACGCCGGGGAGAAACGCCGAACGCCAGTTCTGCGCTCCGGTGATTGGCAGACCGTTGGGACACATTGCAATGTATCCCGGAAGATTCTGATTCTCGGTTCCCAGTCCGTAAGTGACCCACGAACCAAAACTCGGGCGGACCAGCGTGTTGTCACCACAGTTCATGAGCATCAGGCTCGGCTCATGATTGGGGACGCTGGCATGCATCGAACGAACAACGGCAATGTCGTCGATACACTGGGCCACGTTCGCAAAAATCTCGCTGACTTCAATCCCACTCTCGCCGTACTTCTGGAACTTGTACGGTGAACCGAACGCGGCTCCGGTCTTCCGTTCGGTGGGCAAATTCTGCGTCGGGAGCGGTTTGCCGTGGTATTCGTTGAGCTTCGGCTTCGGATCGAACGTATCGACGTGCGATGGCCCGCCGTTGCAGAAGATGTGAATGACGTGCTTAGCCTTCGCCGCAAAATGGGGCTGATGCGGCATCATCGGCGAGACCACGGCCGCGTCCGTTTGCGGCGCGATGCCATAGGCATCGGCCAGCGCTCCGGCCAGGGCAAGCGATCCGAGTCCCGTGCCAGAGCGGCGCAGCCATTCGCGGCGCGTCGCTGGGGCCTGCAGAATTTCCATCAGGTTCGTCATGGACACACCGTTCCAAGTCTAAAAGTCACCGCGTGCGCGGAAGACACCCGTCGCAGGCGCTTCGGGCTGGCCCACGGATTGCCGCAGGGGAAGCCGCCCTCAATCCACAAACAAGAACTCATTCGTCAGCAACAACACCTGCGCTAATCGATCCCACGGGCCGAACTGACCGGCATCCATGGGTTGCGTGACGTATTGACGCGCCATCTCGCGCTCGTCGGTACTGGGATCGCGGCCCAGCACTTTGCGATAGACTTCAATGACCCGTGCCGACGCATCCGCTTGCCCCGCGGTTTCAGCCGCAATCTGCTTGGCCTGCTCGCGGACCAGCGGGGCATTGAGCGCGAACAACGTCTGCTGAGGCACCGAAGTCTGCGGCCGTTCCGGATCACTCGCATCGGGGTTGGCAAAGTCGAACGACCGAAAGACGTTCGGCAGATCGTTCCGATTCACCATCCCATACAGCGTGCGCCGGCGGCTGTTGGCATCGGTGATGCTGTCATACGGGCGGCCGTACATCGTGTCATCAAAGCGGCCCGAAGCGGCTAACCAGGAGTCGCGCATCGCTTCCAGATCGAGGCGCTGCCGCGGCATTTTCCACAGCAGACGATTCTCCGGATCGGCTGCCCGACCGGCGGTGTTGTCCTGCCCCCCCTGCTGATAGACCGCCGACGACAGAATTTGTCGATGCAGCCATTTCAACGACCAGCCGTTGGCGATGAAGCGTTGCGCGAGGTAATCCAGCAACTCGGGATGCGTGGGGGCTTCTCCACGGATGCCGAAATCACCATGCGATCGCACCAATCCTTTGCCAAAGTGATGCTGCCAGACCCGGTTGACAATCACCCGTGCAGTCAGTGGGTTGTCTTTCGACACGACGGCGTCCGCCAGGTCGAGTCGACCGCTGCCCCGGGAGAATGGCTTACGATCCGGACCGGCAGCAACAGCCAGGAATTGCCGCGGCACTTGCGGACCGGGTCGGGCTGGATTACCGCGGAGAAACACATGCGGCTGTGCCGGTTGAGCATTGTCATTCATCACCATCGCCCGTGGCGGCGCCCCGGACGAAGTCACCTTCAACGTCTCGATCTGTTTTTCAAGGTTGCGGCGTTTGTCGCGGTCGTCTCGACCGTAAACCTTTCGTGCTTCTTCCGCCGTCATCGTAGGGGGCGAACCGGCAGCGTATAAAACTTGACGCAGTTCTTCGTCTACCGGGTCAGGGAGCGCGGCCGCTTCCGGGTGTGCGGCTTTATGAGCCAGCCACTCCTGGTTGATCTCCCCGAGCAACCGACCGTAGGCACCCGCAACGTCCACTAACGACGTCGACAGCGGGTCTTTCAACAGCGACTGCCGGACACGCCGGTTCACGCGGTCCGCTCCGTCCTCGAATTTGCCGGGTTGCTGGGCCTGTTGCGTCCATTCCGCAATCGCCGCCGGAACATCGTTCGCCGCGGCCTTCGCCACATGATGCCACGGACCGAACACGGGATCCGGCTGCTTGGCCCGTTCTTTGAGAAACTCCTGCCACCGTTTCACCACACCGGGACGCGGGTCGCCGTTGACAAACGAACGGGCGGCAGCAATCGGAGAGGCTCCTGTCGGCCGCGCGATCAATTCGAGATACGCCATCACTTTGCTGCGACACTCCGTGTTGATTTTCTCGGCGACTTCCTGTTCAAAGTCGGCGACCGCCTTTTCCCGCTTGGCGAGTTCTACCGCGAACTTTTCGTACTCCGATCGCTTCTGCGAAGGACCGATCGTTGGCAGATTGGGCGGTTCATGCGATGACTGGAAGACCCCGTAGAGCGAGTAATAGTCCGCCGTGGGAATCGGGTCATACTTGTGATCGTGACACCGGGCACAGCCGACGGTCAGCCCCATGAGTCCGCGTGTGACCACATCGATCCGGTCATCGATGATGTCGTGGCCGTTGTTCAAAAAGCGCCGTCCCACCGTGAGAAACCCCAGCGCAGCAAGATCGCGGGTATCGTCGCCCAGATCCAACTGATCGGCCGCAAGCTGCTCCTTCACAAACCGGTCGTACGGCTTGTCTTCGTTGAAGGCATCAATCACGTAATCCCGGTAGGTGTAGGCATACGGATACCGCGCTTCTTCGGTGAAAACGTACCCTTTGGTATCGGCGTAGCGGGCGATGTCGAGCCAGTAGCGGGCCCAGCGTTCACCGTAATGCGGTGAGGACAGCAACCGATCAATGGCGTGTTCGACCGCATCCGGACGAGTGTCCGTCATGAATTCCTGAACCTCGGCGAACGTCGGCGGCAACCCGTGAAGTCCGAGGGACAACCGACGAAACAGCGTGGCGCGATCGGCGGCCGGGGCCATTGTCAGCCCTTGCGTTTCGAGCGAGTTGACGATGAACCGGTCGATCTCCGTCCGGACACGTGAGGCGTCTTTCACATCCGGGACCGCGGGCATCATCATCGGCTGAAAAGCCCAGTGCGATTGGGCATCGACCGCGGCCGTTGCGGGTTTCTCGGAGCCCGGAAAGACCGCCCCGCGCTCGACCCACTCCGTCAATGTGGTGATCTGATCGTCGGCGAGTTTCCCCGCGGGGGGCATTTGCAGATCATCATTGTCGAACGCAAGAACCTTGATCAGCCGACTTTCCGCCGGTTTACCCACCACGACCGCCGGGCCACTTTCATTCCCCTTGAGGAGTGCGGCATGCGAATCGAGGCGCAACCCTCCTTCCTGCTTTTTCTCGCCATGACAGTTAAGGCACTTTTCAATCAGCAACGGGCGGACGCGCTTCTCGAAGAATTCGAGTTGCTCTGGCGACGGTGCCTCGGCGGCGGAAGCCATCCCGGCCGTTCCGAGACAGATTGACCAGAGCAGCAGGCTGGTAGCGCGTGGCAGCATGGGATAATTCGGGCGGGAGGTTGGGCGGGACGGAAACGCGGCGCTTCCGCATGTTCATCGGCTGGTCGCCGATCTCTCTATTGTCAGCAACAGGCAGGCAGTTGACAACCGCGATTCCCCGTAACGGTCATGGCATTCCTGAGGAAGAAATCAGTGAACGCACGTATCAAACGACCATTCTGGTGGTCACTGCGCCTTTTTCTTCTTCGGTTGATCCGCCGTATCCCGTTGCCACCAGTCGGGGCCTTCGGCGAGGACTTTGCGGTCGTGCTCGATCAGTTTTTTCTTCATTTCCATAAACTTCTCGGGGTGCTTTTCCGAAAGTTCCGTGGTCTCGGTGGGATCGTCTTTGAGGTTGTACAACTCAAACTGAGTGAGATCGTTCGAACCGAGAATCTTCCAATCACCGTCGCGCAGACCCACGCGCGTCTTTACCGGGGCGAGATGGTTCCGCCAGTACAGCGGTTGCCGGCGGATAACGTGTTCGCCCTTCAACAGTGGCAACCAGCTCGCGCCGTCAATGGTGCGGTCCGTTGGAACAGAAATGCCGGTGATGTCGCAGACCGTGGTGAAGAGATCGCTGCCGATGATCGGTTCCTCGCTGGTTGCCCCTGCGGTGACGTGACCGGGCCACCGCCAGATGCCCGGCACGCGGATGCCACCTTCATACGTATCCCGTTTGCGGCCACGTAGCCCGCCGGTGGAACCCCGTGTGCGGTTCTTCAGGCCATCGCCTTCCGGGCCGTTGTCCGCCGTGAAGAAGACGAACGTATTCTCACGCAGGCCGAGTTCATCCAGCGCGGCCAGGACTTTCCCGACGGCCGCATCCATCTGTGTCACGTTGCCATGATGTTGCCGGACATCCGGTTCCAGATCGGCATACGCCTCCTGAAATTGCGGCAGCGTCTCGATCGGCAGATGCGGCTCGTGGGTCCACATCGAGACATAAAACGGCCGCGTCTTGTCGGTCCGCTTCTTCAACCAGGCAATGATTTCATCGGCAACGAGATGGGAACTCGGTCCTTCCAGCGGACCGACCGCTTTCCCGTTCCGCGCGAAATTGATGGGATTGACATGATGCGGCGCTGCGTTGTTCTGTGTTGCGAACCAGTGATCGAACCCATGATCGTTGGGCTGCGGCTGCCGGGGATCATTGAACCAGCCATTGAGATGCCATTTCCCGGAGTGGCATGTGTCGTAGCCCTTCTTCTTCAGCAGCGACGTGATCGTGATCTCACTCGTCCGCAGATGACATTCGTGTTTCTCGGGAATCCAGCGGAACACACCGTTACGGTAAGGCGTCCGACCGGTCAGGATCGCCGAGCGCGATGGCGAACAGACAGAACACGCCGAATAACACTGCGTGAATCGCGTCCCCTCGGTCGCAAACTTGTTGAGATGCGGCGTCTGAATCCGCGGATGCCCGTAGCATTCCAGATCGCCATAGCCGAGGTCATCCGCAAGGATGATCAGAAAATTCGGTGTCTCGGCGGCGTATGTGGACGTCGCAGAAATGATGAACAGCGCGGCCGCAATTGAGCGCAACATTCGTCAGTTCCTCCAGGATGTGAGATGCAGGGGTCACATGATCGTACCGTGACGACGTGGAAGCGTGAATTGTTCCGACATCAGACGGCGCGCAGGCGACAGAAGTCTTCCGTCGCTTGCGCTCCGGGCTGTGACGCGATACCATCCAATCAATCATTTCGTTCCACCGTCACCCGGAGTTCCCACCATGTCTGCTGCCGAGAAAGTGCTCTCTCGTCGTGAATTCCTCGCCACGTCTGCGGCAGCCACCGCTGCCATCGTCGGTGCGCCGGCGGTCATCACCGCACAAAAGACCGAGAAACCGCTGATTGTCGGCGAAGGGGACTACCAGTACGAAGTCCAGCATGAGTGGCCGCAGTTGCCGAGCCAGTATTCCTGGCAGACGACGCACAACGTGGCCGTCGACAAAGCGGGCAACTTGTACGTCATTCACGAAGGCCGGGCGAATCTGACCGATCATCCGTCAATCTTTGTCTTCGACAGCGAGGGAAAATTTATCCGCGCGTTCGGCAGCCAGTTCCAGGGGGGCGGTCACGGGATTGAAATCCGCAGCGAAGGGAACGAAGAGTTTCTGTACGTCTGCGCGTATCAGATGAAGAAGACCTTCGCCAAAATGACTCTGAAGGGTGAGACCGTCTGGCAACAGTACGCTCCGATGCAGTCGGGGGTGTATGCCGCTGAAGAAGACACCAAGCCGACCGGGACATGGGGCCGCGACCGGTTCATGCCGACGAACTTCGCGTTCCTCGACGACGGCGGTTTTCTGCTCGTCGATGGTTACGGCGCGTTCTACGTCCACCGTTACGACAAAGAGGGCAAGTGGGTCTCGTGCTTCGGTGGCGCGGGGGGTGGAGAAGGGAAATTCAACACGCCACACGGCGTTTGGGTCGACAACCGCGCTGGTCGGGAATCATCCATCGTAGTGTGCGACCGGGCCAACCATGCCCTGCAATACTTCGGCATGGATGGGAAGTACAAGGAAACGCTCAAGGGGTACGGTCTCCCGGCCAACTGCGAGACATGGAAAAACCTGCTGCTGGTCCCCGAACTGCATGCCCGTGTGACGTTGCTCAACGAAAAGAATGAAGTCGTGGCACGGCTGGGTGACGACGTGGCCCGAGTGACGGGCAAAGACGGCGGCCAGATCCGTGGCGATGCAGCCAAATGGCAGCCCGGCAAGTTCGTCCACCCGCATGACGCCTGCTTTGCCGCCGATGGCAGCATTTTCGTGGCCGAATGGGTGGCCACCGGCCGCATTTCAAAACTCAAGCGGCTGGCGTAAGGATCGAGACGCTTGCCGATGGCATTTCCATCGCCGCCAGCGCCCCGTTCAACAGTAGTTTTGTGACCCATCCGACGTTCCGATGCGGCAGTGAGTGATCGTACGGACGTCATTCATAATCGCCTCATCGGGTATGACGGCTCGAAACGGCCGCCCTGCCATATACCCATCGTCGCCGGGTCGTCTCGCTGCGCACCAAAGTGGCCGGCGAGCCCCCCGCGCACACCTCCCACAGCCGGTTTGAGCGACTTTCGAACCGGAGCCATATTGGCCGCCTCCGTAGAGCCACGCAACCGGATATCCAGACGTAACTCATTTCAAATAAATTACATACGTTCTTACAAGAGTTCTCCAACGACGAGATTTCTAACGCTATCTCCTTGTCATCGAGGCCGAGCGTGCCTACAACAGTGAACGTTTTGGACGTTTTACGCTGTTGAAATCCCGGATGCTCTCCGCGGGACACGGGCAGCCAGCGCTTGGGGAATCGACCGTTATGAAACTGGCGATCATCGGATCCGGCATCTCCGGGCTGGTCGCCGCCTATCGGCTGTACAAATCTCATGACATCACCATCTTCGAAGCAGAGCCGACTCCGGGCGGGCATTCGCATACCGTCGACATCGACTTCGACGGCGAGCACCATGTCATCGATACCGGCTTCATCGTCTTCAATGACTGGACGTATCCCAACTTCATTCGTCTGCTGAACGAACTCGGTGTCGCTTCTAAACCGACAACGATGGGCTTCAGCATGCACGATGAGCGGACCGGGCTGGAATACAGCGGTCAATCCCTCTCGACGTTGTTCGCTCAACCCCGAAACCTGCTTCGTCCGGCGTTCTATCGGATGCTGGCCGACATTCTCCGGTTCCATCAGACGGCGCGCCGTCGTGTTGAGAAGTCTGCTCCGGAAACCACGGTCAGTGAGTTCCTGTCCCGCGAAAAATATGGAACGGAATTCATTGAGCGATACCTGCTGCCGATGGGGGCCGCGATCTGGTCGTGTCCACCGGGGACGTTGGCACAATTTCCGGTCCGCTTTCTGATCGACTTTTTTCATAACCACGGATTACTGAGCATTGTGAACCGCCCGACGTGGCGCGTGATCGAAGGGGGTTCACGGACCTATGTCGAGGCCATGACCGCGGGTTTTCGCGATCGCATTCGGCTACAAGCACCGGTACGACAAGTTCGTCGCTTTGGCGACCGCGTGGAGGTCTGTGTCGATGGCAGCGCGCCGATGGAATTCGACCAAGTGATCTTCGCCTGCCACAGTGACCAGGCGCTGCGGATTCTCGGCAGCGATGCGACGGCCACAGAGCAAGAGGTCTTATCGGCTTTTCCCTATCAACGAAACATCGCCGTGCTGCACACCGATATTTCGGTCTTGCCGGACAGAAAAAAGGTTTGGGCGAGCTGGAACTACCGAGTCTGTGTCGGTGCATCGCCGGACGCCCCGGCGACAGTTTCGTACAACATGAATATCTTGCAGGGGCTCCGTTCCCGCCACACGTTTTGCGTCACGCTGAATGATGAGGCCCGCATCGCCCCCGAGCGCGACCTGGGCCGGTTCGAGTATTTTCACCCTGTTTTCACCGTGCGCCGAGCCGCCGCACAGGCGCGGCAGCAAGAACTCCTCACCTCGAATCGCACCTCCTTCTGCGGGGCGTATTGGGGAAATGGCTTCCATGAGGACGGAGTCAACAGTGCACTCGCGGTGGTGGCGGCACTCGAAGACCACGAGGTTCGTCACCGGAGTACGACAACGACTTCGGTCGATCAACGTGGAGTTCTAACATGACTCCGCACAGCGCGATTTATGAGGGAATCGTTCACCATCGCCGTGGGAGGCCAGTACTCCACGCCTTTCGTTATCGGCTCTTTCTGTTGTACGTCGATCTGGCGGAACTCCCGACGCTGTTCCGCAAGCGGTGGTTCTGGTCGGCGAGTTCCTTCAATCTGGCGTGGTTCCGGCGGGGGGATCATCTCGGACCGCCGGAGATCCCCCTGGATCACGCCGTGCGTGACCTGGTGACGGCGCGAACCGGTGCGGTGGTGTCCGGCCCGATCCGCCTGCTCACGCATTTCCGGTATTTCGGCTTCGGCATGAATCCGGTCAGCTTTTATTACTGCTTCAATCCCGCCGAGGAATTGGAGTTCATCGTTGCCGAAGTCAACAACACCCCGTGGGGTGAACAACACTGCTATGTGCTTGATGTGCGGTCAGCAGATCGGACTGCCGAGCTCATGGACGTCCGCGTTGCCAAAGAGTTTCATGTCTCGCCATTTCTCAGCATGGACTATGAATACGAATGGCGACTGAGCCGGCCTGCATCGGAGCTAACGATTGAGATTGCGAATCGCTGCGGGAACGACCGGAATGTTTCTCCCGTCTTCGAAGCCGCACTGCACATGACGCGCCGACCGTGGAATGGAATCGAGCTGGCCCGAGTCCTCTGTCGCTTTCCTCTGATGACGCTGCAGGTCTATGCCGCGATTTACTGGCAAGCCCTTCGCCTGTGGCTCAAACGTGTGCCGTACGTACCGCATCCGAATACGCAGCCCGCAAAAGAGACGGTCTCGGAGCAAGTCCCGAAGGCGAATTTCCAGGCCGCAACAACCATCGTTCGTAGCCGATCTGTCCTAGAAGAGGTTGAATCGCGATGAGTACGGCGAATGCCGCCACAATTTCCCGCCATCGTTCCTACGGATTTGTCGATCGTCAGGCACGACGCTCGGTTATGAGACGACTGGAGAGCCTGCAGCAGGGTCGCGTCCGGCTCGCCGAAGGGGATGAGTCCTGGGACTTCGGGGACATAGCCGAACGGCCGGTCACACTGTGTGTGAACCATTCACGGTTCTATCGCGATGCCGTGCTGGGTGGCACGCTTTCGGTCGCGGAAGCCTACCTCCGCGGTGACTGGGACTGTGATGACCTCACGGCCCTGTTCCGCACGATGATCCGCAATGAAACTGTCACGACCCAGTGGGATCGGGGACTCGCGCGATTGCAGCGTGCTTTTCACCAGATTTATCACTGGCGACATGCCAACACCCGGGATGGCAGCCGCCGCAACATTGCCGCCCATTACGACCTGGGCAACGACTTCTTCCGACTCATGCTCGACGACACAATGGCGTACTCCAGCGGGATTTTCCCAGGACCTCACTCGGGCTTGCAGGATTCATCCGTTGAGAAAATCGACCGCGCCTGTCGGAAACTCGATCTGCAGCCTCACGATCACCTTCTAGAAATCGGCACGGGATGGGGTGGCCTTGCCGTGCATGCCGCTCAGAACTACGGCTGCCGTGTCACGACAACGACGATCTCACAGCAGCAGTACGAAGTCGCACAAGAGCGGATTGCCGCCGCCGGACTCAGTGATCGCGTGACCCTGCTGCTCCAAGACTACCGCGATCTCGACGGACAGTATGACAAGCTGGTGTCGATCGAGATGATTGAAGCCGTGGGATATCGTTTCTTCGACGATTATTTCCGTCAATGCAGCCGCTTGTTGAAGCCGGACGGCACATTCGTCCTGCAGGCCATCACCATGCCGGAGCAGCGTTACGATGAATATTTATCCACGGTCGATTTCATCCAACGGTATGTCTTTCCGGGTGGCTGCCTGCCATCGCAAGGAGCCATGCTGAAATCGGTCGCGCGGGCCACCGATTTTCGTTGTGTGCATTTGGAAGACTTCGGTCCGCACTATGCACGAACATTACGGGAATGGCGCAAGCGATTTCACGAACGATTGCCGGAAGTCCGTCAGCTCGGCTACGACGAACGGTTCGTCCGGCTCTGGGATTACTACCTCTGCTACTGCGAGGCAGCCTTCGAAGAGCGGTGCACGGGAGTCGTGCAGGTGCAATTCGACAAGCCGCTCTGTCGACGTGATCCGTTGCAAATCGGAGCATCGACCCACCGCCTCCATTCCTCGAACTGACCGACTGACGCACGGAGAGCCGCAACATGAGCTTGTTATCACTGGGAATCACGCTTGCTGAACGGGGACTTGCGCCCGATTGGGCCGTGCGTCGTAGCATTCGCCAATTGTGTCGTGAGCGGCTGCTCGATTCTGTGAACAGTGACGACACGACGCGTGAACAGGCGGTGCAGGCCTTCGTCGCCGAGATGCGGTCGGGCGCAATCGCCCCTGTACCACATGCCGCCAACGAACAACACTACGAATTGCCCCCCGAGTTCTTCGCGGCCGTGCTGGGGCACCGGGCAAAATACAGCTGCGGCTATTGGACGGAGGCCCAGTCGACGCTGGACGAATCCGAAGACGCGGCCCTGGCCATCACCTGTGAGCATGCCGATTTGTCGGACGGTCAGCAGATTCTGGAATTGGGATGTGGTTGGGGATCGCTGTCGCTCTGGATGGCGGCCCGCTATCCGCACAGTCGCATCACGGCTGTGTCGAACTCGCATCCCCAGCGCTGGTGGATTCAAGCCCGGGCTATGGAAGCCGGACTGAATAATCTCCAGGTACTGACCGCCGACATGAACAACTTCACGACAACCGATCGCTTCGACCGCGTGGTCTCCGTCGAGATGTTCGAACACATGCGGAACTACGAACAGTTGCTGGAACGGATTGCCTCCTGGCTGCACGCCGACGGAAAACTCTTCGTGCATCACTTCTGCCATCGACGCCTGGCGTATCCGTACGAAACAGACGGTGAGGCAAACTGGATGGGTCGCTATTTCTTCACCGGCGGGTTGATGCCCAGCGAAGATCTGCTGGGCCGCTTTCCCCGACACCTCACAGTGACCGATCGCTGGCGGTGGAGCGGAACGCATTACCAGCGGACCGCGGAGGCCTGGCTGGCCCGCCTCGACGCTCGCCGGAAAGAGGTCCTGCCGATTCTCGAATCCACTTATGGTCCCCGCGAGGCACAGCGATGGTTTCATCGCTGGCGGCTGTTCTTCCTCGCCGTCGCGGAACTATTTGGCCTGAACGCCGGCGAAGAATGGTACGTGACCCATCAGTTGTTGCAGCCCCAGCAGAATGGACACTGATGGGAACGACGTTGTTGATCACGCTGGGGTTCACCATCGCGGCGTTTGTTGTGTTGTGGATCATCAGCCTGCCGCTGCGGAATGCGAGCATCGTTGACCCGTTCTGGGGGACGGGATTCGTTGCTGTAGCGTGGCTTGCTTATCGACTGACATCGGCCGAATCTTGGCGCAGTTTCTGTCTGCTTGCGCTCATCACCTTCTGGGGAGTGCGGCTGTCGCTGTACCTGCTGCGGCGAAATATCGGCCACGGGGAAGACCGCCGTTATGCCGCCATGCGCGACGCGAATGGACCCAATTTCTGGTGGATCAGCTTGCTCACCGTGTTCCTGCTCCAGGCGGTGATCCTGTGGGTGATCTCGTTCCCCGTTCAGGTGTCGCTGGTGGTTGACGACCAATCTCCGTTCGGTTTGATCGACTTGCTCGGATTGACGGTGTGGTGTGTGGGACTCGTCTTTGAAGCGGTCGGCGACTGGCAACTGGCGCGGTTTCGAGCCAACCCTGAGAATGCACAGCGCGTGCTCGATCGCGGACTGTGGCGGTACACACGGCACCCCAATTATTTCGGCGACTGCTGCATCTGGTGGGGACTTTATCTCATCGCTTCGGCTGGCGGCGCGGGTTGGACCGTTTTTAGTCCACTCCTGATGACGTTGCTGCTCACGAAAGTGTCCGGTGTCACTCTCCTGGAACAGACGCTCCCGACACGTCGGCCGGAGTATGCCGCCTATCAGGCACGCACCAGTCCGTTCTTCCCGTGGCCACCACGGAAAGTGAGAGAAAGTTGAAGCAGACTGACCGTGTCCGATGGCACTACGCCTGTGTGATCACGGCCCATTGCTTGTCGAGGCGTTTTTCGGAGACGGTCATCGCAGTCCCGAGTTCCTGGGCGAACAGCAGAATGCGATACTCTTCGAGCATCCAGCGGTAGTTCTCGAGTTCCGCGTCATACAGGCCCCGTTCGCACGTGAGGCGGGCGCGGTCCTTCCAGCGCTGCCAGCGCGGGTGCAAACCCGCCATCTGCTGGACATCGCGCGGTCCGCTGCCCGCCGTCAGTTTTTCGATGCGACGGACGATGCCGCGCAAATAACGCGGGATATGCACAAACCACGTCCACGGCGTGCGGATGAGGAAGCCGGTTGCCAGCAGTTGCGAGAGATGATCATGCAGGTCCTGCTTGGTCGCTTGATACTGCGGCAAATCAGTCCGTTCCCACAACCGGCGAATCTGCGTGTATGCTTCGAGCAACGGTTGCACCTGCCGCGCGACCAACGCGGCAGCGGCGGGAATGTGCGGCTTGCCCGAGGCCACGCGCAAGCCAAAATCCGCCTGCGAGCGCGGCCACGGTGACTCCGACAGAAACGCGCGTTCGGCAATCCGTTCTGCCAGATGCGGCCGCAACGGAAATGGTTGCGGCAATGTTTGTCCCAGTAATGTCCAAGCATTGATCGACGGCAAGTGATCGACCTGCTGCTTCAACTCCCGCGCCGCGGCAATGCAGAACAGACGGATCAACCCGAAGCGAAACTCATACGCGGCTTGAACGGATGAGTCATATAACCGGAGCGAAACACACTCCCCTTGATCGAGCAGTGTTGGATAGCCTGTCAGCTTCAATCCAGCCCGTTCGACGGACACGGCTTCGGGTAACGGACCAAAATCCCAGTTCTTCAGCCCATCGCGCGTCCAGCGGGGATCAGGCGCGGCGGAGAATGTCGCCGTCGCCTTCGCGCCGAGTTGTGCCCGCAGCTCATCGAGATCGCGACTGACACCGAGCGATTTCTCCTGCGGATCAACGACCGCAATGCGCATCCGCAGATGGTCCGGAAGTTTTTCTTCCTGGAACGCCGAGACCGAGATATTGACGCCGCAGACATCGTGAATCGCATTTGAGATCGATGTCAGCAGCGAGCCTTCGCCGAACTGCAACCGGGCGGTGACGGCCCGCGCGATGTCCGGCAGAGGGACAAGATCACGCCGCAGATCTTTGGGCAACGACCGCAACAACGCGGTGACTTTGTCTTCGAGCAAACCGGGGACGAGCCACCGCAATCGTTCGTTATCGAGTTGATTCAACCCCGCATGCGGCACTGTGACCGTCACACCGTCGACGTCTTCACCCGGTTCGTGCTGATAGGACAGCGGTAATTGCAATTGCGCGATGTGGAGCGCTTCGGGGAACAGCGTCGGCGACGCCACTTCCGCCTGCGGGATGAGCAGGTCCGCATCGGTCATCATCAACGAGGCCGCGGTGTGGACGGCAACCACGGTTTGCTCGGCGCGCTGAGGACGATCGTGGCGGTTTCCTGCGAGGACTCCCGTCGCTCGCGCTCCGGACTGTGTCAGATGACGCCGCAAGGAGGCCCCATCGACGACATCCGACGGCAAGCGCGATTCGTAGAATGCGATCAGTTCTTCGTCATCCCGCAACATCGCCGGTTGCCGACTTCGCGTTTGCAGGTCACGCAAGGTTTGGGCGAGCTTCAGATTGTGGGCGAGAAACTCCGGCGGATCGGGCCACACGCCGTTGACCAGACCATCGCGGACGAACAACTCGCGCGCGACCGCCGGGTCGATCTTCGCATAGCGGATGCGGCGTTTCGGCACCAGCGGCAGACCGAAGAGTGTGACCTTTTCAAAGGCCATGACCGATAGCGCGTCCGGGTCCCAGTGCGGCTCGCTGTGAGTCTTCGTGACGAGATGCCCCGCCAGCGGTTCGATCCATGCGGGATCGATGCGGCCCACGGTTTTCAGATACCGCCGGGTGGTTTCGAGCAGTTCGCCGCAGACGATCCATTTGGGTGATTTGCCACTGAGACACGACCCGGGCCAGAGTGCGGCTTTCATGCCACCCGCCGCGAGATACTCACCGCTTTCGGTCCGGTACGCGATGCTCGACAGGAATCCTGTCAGCAAAGCGCGGTGAATGGCTGCCGAGCGCGCCGGATCGCATGGCCCATCGGGCAACGATGCGCGCGGTTTGCCGGCCCGGACACGGTTGGCATCGTCCCCCCGTTGCCGTTCGCGACGGCCGCCATCGGTTTCCCGGACCAGTTCGCGCAGTTCGCGGTGGATGTCGATCCATTCCTGCATCCGTATCGGCGAGAGAAAATTCTGGACGCACGCCTTCCGTAACTGGCTCCGCGTCAGTTCACCCTTCAGCTTGTGATAGAAATCCCACAACCGCAGATAGCTGAGAAAATCCGAGTCTGGATCAGTGAATCGGCTGTGGGCTTCGTCGGCGTTCTTCTGTTTGTCCAGTGGCCTTTCGCGCGGGTCCTGCAATTCGAGCGCCGACGCGATGATGAGGATGTCATCGATACAGTTTTCGTACTGCCCGGCGACCACAATGCGCGCAATGCGCGGATCAACCGGTAACCGGTGCAGCGTGCGGCCGAGATCCGTCAGCAACCACCGTGCGGATTTCTCCGTGGGCCTGTTGTCGGCATGCGGCTCGGCGGGAGCCTCGCCCTCCCGTTGAGAGACCACATGATGACCGTCTTCGACCGCCCCTAGTTCGAACAACGTCTTGTAGGCATCGCGCACCGCTTCGAGTTTTGGCGGTTCGAGAAACGGGAACTGATCGACGTGGCCGAGTCCCAACGCTTCGAGCTGCAGAATGACCGCGGCGAGGTTGGACCGCAAAATTTCCGGCGGAGTGTACCGCTCGCGGCGTTCGTAGTCCTCGCGGGTGTACAAGCGGATGCAAATGCCCGGCCCGACACGTCCACAGCGCCCGGCCCGTTGATCGGCGGAGGCCTGTGACACCGGTTCAATCGGCAGTCGCTGCAACTTCGATTTCGGCGAGTACCGGCTGATCCGCGCGGTCCCCGTGTCGACGACATAACGAATTCCGGGCACTGTCAACGACGACTCCGCCACATTGGTCGCTAGCACGATCCGTCGTCCCGAACCGACTTCAAACACCCGCTGCTGCTCCGCCGCGGGCAACCGGGCATACAAGGGCAGCAGCGCTGGCTTACCGCCGAGGAACGAACGGCCCTTCAGCCGCTTCATCGCTTCATGAATATCCCGCTCGGTCGGCAGGAAGACGAGGACATCCCCAGGCCCGCGCTCACACGCCGTCTGCACGGCATCGGCGACTTCTTCATCGGGATCACGGTCTTCCTCCGCCTTCCCGTCAGACCGCGCACCGTCCTGATAAATGATCTCCACGGGATAAGTGCGGCCCGACACGGTGAGGATCGGCACGTGTCCGGCAACCATGCTGAAATGTTCCGCAAACCGTTCCGCATCGATCGTCGCCGACGTGATGATCAACTTCAGATCGCGGCGTTTCACCAGCAGTCGGTGCAGATAGCCCAGCAGAAAATCGATGTTGAGCGACCGTTCGTGGGCTTCGTCGATGATCAGCGTGTCATACCGATTGAGCCAGCGGTCGGTCGTCGACTCCGCAAGCAGCAACCCGTCAGTCATCAGTTTGACGTACGTCTGCGGGCTGGTGACGTCACTGAAGCGAACCTGATAACCGACCTCGCGACCGAGGGGCACACTCAATTCATCGGCGACACGTCCCGCAATCGTCCGCGCGGCAATCCGGCGTGGTTGCGTATGTCCGATCATTCCATCCACACCGCGACCAAGTTCCAAGCACATCTTCGGCAACTGCGTCGACTTCCCGGAACCGGTCTCGCCGCAGATCACGACGACCTGATGGGCGCGGATCGTTTCGATGATTTCTTCACGCCGGGCATGAATGGGGAGCATCTCATCGTAGGTGATTGCGGGCCGAAGTTGGGCCCGTTGCTGCCGTTGCTGCCGGGCCCGTTCGAGTTCCGCCTGCCATTTCGAGAGTTTCTGATCGAACGGCCGGCCTGCGCGTTCGGCGTCGGTGATCTCCCGCCACTTGCGGCGCAGCCGCACGCGGTCGACGAGCATCGTCTCCTGCAAAGCGGCATCGTACTCGGCAAGCGAAGGCATGAATCGCGGTCTGAAGTTCGTTCGATCACGCCGGTGACACAGGCCGTGCCATACCGGTTCGTTTTCGACGACTCATAGTTTACCCGAACGAGCGAGCGATTGCCCATCGGCAGTGGCTGATGTCACGCCGTGATACCACGACACGCAGGCATCGCAGTGCGCTGCGATTGGACAAGACTCGAAGACAACGATCCCCGGAATTGCCGGTGGCAAACACTGGACATCACTCGACATCGGCTTGAATCGACATCCGCACACGGTCCATGCCGGCTTCGCGACCGGCGTCGAGCACCATCACGGCGGCTCCGTGGGACGCGTCACCGTGACCAACCACGAGCATCTTGTCGGGACCGCCCACGGCCCGTCGGAGTTCCTGCAATCGCAACAGCAGATCATCAGGACCGCCGACCGGTAGTCCGTCCACCTGCATAGCATCGTTGCGATCGATGTTCACCACGACGTAGTCCGCGCTCTCTTCAAAATCGGACAGCGTCTGCAGATTACTCCCAGCCCCCTTTTGTGCATCCGGTGTCGGTAGCGGGATCGAGGAGTTCAGCGCGTGCATGGAAGTCACGAGGAAAAAAATCAGCAGGAAGAACACGATGTCCACCATCGCCGTCATGTCGATCAGTTCTTCCTGATCGATCTCCTGTCCCGGACGGGCAAGAGGAATATCATCGGCATCCGGCTCGGCAAAGGAGATCGCGCGCTGCTGCTCTTTCGGCAGGCGAACCGGGGCACCGCATTTGGAGCACAAAGCCACCCCGGTTTGCCGTTCATGCGGCGTCAAGGTGATTGCATGCTGGCATTCCGGGCAACGAAAAGGACGGGCCATTCCGCTACTCCTTCTCGATGACGGCGAGCTTCAATTCCACGCCGGGACTCGCCGTGGCTGCGGTCGACACGCGGTTCAGATCGCGCAGCTTCACGTTCTTTTCGGCCTTAATCAACACCGTCGTTTTTTCGGCGAGCAATCCGGCTTCGACAGCGGTTCGAACGGCTTTGATCTGCTCTTCCGGATTGGCGATCGGATCGCCGGTGGCACCATCGCCGATGTACAGAAATGTCCCGTTGCCGTTGGGATCAAGCGTGAGGGATAACACGATGGCAGCATCAAGGTCCGCCGCAACGACATGCCGCGCTACGGGGAGGTCCATCTCGGCCAAGGCCGCGCCCACCGTTGTCACCAGGAAGAAGATGTTCATCATGAAGACGAGATCGATCATCGCCGTGATGTCGAACTTGGCTTCATCATGCATCGGCTTCCGCCGCGACAGCGGTTCATCGTCTTCGTGGGAGTAGGAAGAGTGCGCCATGACAATCGTGGTCGAAAGAGATTAATGCCGGAAATGTTCCAGGACGCGGGCGAGACTGGCTTCCAAGGCGTCCTGGAGCGATCGAACACGAATGTTGAGCGCCGACAAAATGTAACCCAGGGGAATCGCAGTCCCCAGCCCCATCGCCGTGCAAATAAGGGCGATACTAATTTCGTCCGCAATCTGTGATGGCTGCACTTTTTCACCGGTACCAATGCGGGCGAACGCCGCCATCATGCCGAGCACGGTACCGAACAATCCCAGGAGTGGACCGCTTTTAATCACGGTTACGATCCAACTGGTGCGGTATTCCAGATCGGCAAGAATATTTCGCTGGAGACTCGAAGAGACGAGTTGTCGCAGTTGGGGGAAGCTCAGCGTCCGGTTCGCAAGCATCAGCAGACAGAGCCGAGGCAATGCGCGATAGTCGTAGTCGCACAACTTTGTCGCAGCCTCGTAATTGCCCGACTTCAAGTGGCCTTGCAGCGCATCGAGAAATTCCGTTTCCGCCTCAATTGAACGGAAGCGGAGTTGGCCGATCCGTCGCCAGATCAGGATGACGCAGTACATCCCCCACAGGAAATTGAGCGCGAGGAATCCATAGGAGGAGTCTTCGAGCAGATTGACAAATTGATGAGAATTCATGGCAACTCACGAAACCTCAAGGGAACTCGCAAAAGAAGCACATCACGCTAAGATAGGACCGTTAGTCGATCGATGACGAGAGATCGTGACGATACCGCATCGGTGGATTGTCTGCCATCATTCTTCTCAAAACGTGGAGCCGTCCGGTAGATCAACTTCCGTGAAGAGAATCGCATGTTGCCTTTCCTCGATCCCGGCGGCGGACATCGAACGGCATTCGGCCGGGCTCCGGCGGCATGGGTCGCCGGAGCGGCCGCGACCGGGATCGTGCTGGATCGCGTGCTGGAAGTCCCGCTATCACTCTGGTGGACACTCATTGCGTCAGCATTCGGAGCACGCCTGATCGGATCATCGCGGCATGCCGTGCTCTGTTTATTCCTGGCATGGACCGCCGCATTTGGCGGCTGGCACCACGTCCGGTGGTTCTCACAGCCGGCCGACAGTGTCATACACCTCGTCGAGGAATCGAGCCGCCCGGTTTCGTTGGTTGGGAGAATCGTCGAACCCACATGGTCGATTGACCGCGGTGACAAGGTCGAAACGATTACGCTGCTGGATTGTCATCAATTGCCGCAACCGGGCGGTGAGCCCCGACCGTTATCCGGAAAGGTGCGGATGGTTGTGGATGGTCCGGTCACCACACTCCTGGCGGGAACAATCGTCACGGCCAATGGACGGTTGATGCCCCCGCGGACAGCGCTGAATCCCGGTGACTTTGAATATCAGGACTGGCTGCGGAGCCAGGGAATCGACGCCGTGCTGCGCGTGCAAACGGCCGAAGCGATTCAAGCCCAGTCCTTCACTCCGCGCTGGCGTGACCGGGTCAGCAATCTGCGCCGTGAACTGCGACAACAGACCCAGTTGGCCCTCGCCAAGAGCACGTTCTCCACCACGCCTGCTGTGGCCGAAGCGTTGTTGCTGGGGACCCGCACACAATTGCCGAGCGATCTACGACTGGCGTTCATGGAAAGCAACACGCTGCATGTCCTTGCCATTTCGGGCGTGAATGTCGGCGTGATCTGGATTGGGCTGGTCCGTGCCGCCCGTGGGCTGGGATTGTCGTACCGCTGGACGGCAATCGTCGTTGTCTTCGGACTCGGTGGTTATGTCTGGTTGACCGATGCCAATCCACCGATCGTCCGCGCGGTGACTTTCGCAGCGCTGGTTCAATTCGCAGAACTAATCGGCCGGCGTGTGAGTCCACTCCAAGGGCTGTCGTTGACGTTCACCTTCCTGATGGCGGCGAATCCCACCGACCTGTTTAATCCGGGTGCGCAACTCTCGTTTCTATCGGTCTGCGTGTTGGGACAAGTCATCCCATATCTGGTGGATGGTCCCTCATCCCGCGTGAGGACCGACGATATGACGACTCGTGAATGGATGCGTGTGCGAGTCTGGCAACCACTTGGCACTGCCCTCTGGCAGGCGAACGTCACCACAGCAGCGGTGTGGTTTGTGACTTTGCCGCTGGTATTGTGGCGGTTTCACCTGTGCTCTCCCGTCGGGTTCGTGCTCAATGTTTTCATCGGGCCGTATGTGTGGCTGATGTTGTGGATGGGTTACGCCTGGCTGACGGCACTGGCGGTTGCTCCGGCGCTCAGCCCGGCATTCCTGTTTGTGTTCGAGATGCTGTTGCAGGGATTGGTGTTCGCCACGAAGTGGACGGCGGCATGGGACTCCGGTCACGGCTATATTGCCGGGCCGGAAGGGTGGTGGGTGATCGGTTTCTATGCCTGTCTGTTGTGGGGTCTTTGCCAGGGGCGAGTTATCTCGAAGACGGTTCTGTTTGCACTTCTGGCGTGGATTAACGTGGGCCTCTTGGCATCACTCGTTGCCGCAGGGCCATCCGGGTTGACGTGCGATGTCCTCGGTGTCGGACACGGCCTGGCCGTGATTGTCGAAACGCCCTCGGGGAAGTTGCTGGCCTATGATGCGGGAAGCCTTGGCAACCCGGAGCAAGCCGCGAACGCCGTGTGCCAGGCCGTCTGGCAACGCAAACGCCGCCGGTTGGATGCCCTGGTGATCTCCCACGCAGACAGCGATCACTGCAACGCAGTTCCGATGCTGACCGATCGGTTGTCCTGCGGCACATTGCTGTTGCATGAATCGTTCCTTCGCAACCGCACGCCCACGGCGAAGGCTGTGGTCACTACCTGGGGGGAACAGGCGGGGGATGGCCGGTTGATTGCGACGGGAGATCGTATTCGGCTCGATCCGGAGGTCGAAATGGAAATCCTGCATCCGGTGCCGGGTTTTCACGGCGAGCGAGACAATGCCAACAGCCTGGTGCTGCTGATCACCTACGCCAATCGGCGGATCCTGCTCACAGGAGACTTGGAACGGGATGGGTTGACCGCGCTGCTCAATTCCCCGCGTCGCCCCGTTGACTTCCTGCTGTCACCGCATCACGGCAGCCGGACCGCCAATCCGGCAGAACTCGGTGCCTGGACCAATCCAACATGGGTTGTTGCCAGTGCTTCCGATCGCCAGATTCTTGACCGCGTGAAGCCGAACTTCCCGCCCGAAGCACAACTTCACAGCACGGCCCAAACCGGCCGGGTGCGCTGTCGGATCAGCCCCGACGGCCAGATCAACGTCGAAACCTACCGGCCGCGCTGACGCCGATCATTCCTTTCGCAACCGCATTCCCAGCGCGGCGAGTGACTGTCGAACCACCGATTCTCGCAGCAGTTCCATAAACGCCCTCACGGCAGGACGCTGACTGCGCGAACGCGGGATCACAAAATCGTATTGCTCATCCTGAAACGGTAGAAACTCCAGCCCGCTGGCTTCGGCAACCGATTGAATCGCCACGCCCCAATCGGCTCGGCCCTGGAACACCGCCGCCGCGACCGCATTGTGATTGCTCGGTTGCACCGCATAGCCACTGGGCCGAACACCGCCGAGTAAGCGATCGATGAGAATCCGCGTCCCACTTCCCTGATTGCGATTGACCATCACACACGTGGGATCATTTGCGGAAAGATCCACGATCTGTTCGGCACTACGTCCTTCAAACCGCACATCACCGTGGCGATACACAATCCCCTGCGCGCGGCCGTAACCGGGGATCAACTCCACAGCGTCCGTGAGGAACGGATGGTTGTATTCCCCGGTGTCGGCATCGAGTAAATGCACTCCCGCGAGATCGCATTCTCCCCGTTTCGCTGCGGCTAACCCGGCGGAACTGCCGACCGTCAGCAGCTTCGACGTGATCCCGCGCGATTGCAGTTCGGTCAGGAGAAAATCGAGTCCCACGCAGTGGCTGCCGATGACGACGAGATCGGCGACTTCCAATCCTTTGCCGAGCAAGCGCACTTCGACTGGGGTTCCCGCCTCGACAATCTCCGTGTGCCGGGGAATGGTGACGAAGCCATCGGCTCGACTGAACGTGGTGACCGATCCCGAGCCCTTACCCATCGGAAACGCGGCCAGCCCGTCATCGGCATGAACCAGCCCCACCAGCAGATATTCCGTGCGGCCGATTTCCGAATTCGTTTTGAGCGCCATCCGTGCGGTAACGATTTCCGGCGTGCGCTCCGAGTGACCGCCCCACAGGCGAATGATCGGCGCAACGAACTCATGAAACGTAAAGATCGCGGATGTCGGAAACCCCGGCAGGATTACGACGGCTTTACCCTGCGTCGCGGCGAGGCAAAGCGGCTTACCCGGTTTTAGCGCGACGCCATGCGCCACGATGCCGGGGTCGTGCAATTCCGCCACAACGCGGTAACAGAGATCGCCCTGCCCTTTGCTAGTCCCACCGGAGAGCAGCACCAGATCGGACTCGGCAAGTGCTGCCTGTAACATCGTCCGGAGGGCCGTCACATCATCCCGGACGATGCCCCAGCAGCGTGGCGCTCCCCCGAGTTCGCGCACGGCATCGGCCAGCACTTGTGAGTTCGAATCGTAGATGCACGCCGTCGGCAACGGTTGTCCCGGCGCGATGATCTCATTCCCAGTGGAAATGATGGCCACGCGCGGCTGTCGCCACACAGCAACTTCATTTTCCCCGAGCGCGGCCAGCACACCGGTCTCGCGGCTGGTGAGCGTCGTACCGACCCGCAGGACGGTTTCGCCGGTGGCGATATCGGTTCCGGCAAAAGCGATACCGAAGCCGGGCGTGACCGCGCGGCGGATCACGACCGTTCCATCGACCGTCTCAGCATGCTCGATCATGACGATCGCATCCGCCCCGCGGGGAATCATCCCACCGGTCGAGATCGCAACGGCTTCGCCGGGATGCAAGTCGGCACTGGGCGGCGTTCCTGCTTCAAGGGATTCGTCCAACAAGCGAACGGTTCGCGGTGCCAATTCACTCGCCCCGAAGGTATCCGCCGCGCAAACAGCGAAGCCGTCGAAGTTCGAACGATCGAACGCCGGCACGTTCACTCGCGCGAGCACATTCCCGGAGAGCGTCCGACCGAGCGCCGACTGAAGGGGAATGCGTTCAGACCCCAGCGGCTGCAGCGACAGCGCTGCGCGAAACCGGGCTTCGGCAACATCCCGGTCAATCACCTCGAGAAACTGTTCCTGATGGGCCATGGTGGACATGTTTCAAAAAATCGGCTCTTCCGTTTCTGGGTGCCGGACAGGGAGATTTCAGCGATTCCAGAATGCGGGAGGCTTTTCGCAGCGCGGGAGGTTTTTGTAGGCTGTCGCCAGGAAATTCGGATTCGCGTTCCAGGGAGGGACGGCG
>JBGSUN010000002.1:0-7222 GCA_041753475.1 Planctomycetaceae bacterium
GACTTGCGCCATGTGCTGCCGCAAATCCCCCGCGGGGGAAATCATACCGGAGGCTCCTTCTCAATCGACACACTCGATCCATCGAAAACTCACCCCCATCCTACCAACCTCGTCAAGTGGGCCTAATGAACGGCCCTGGACGAATTGGGATCAATCGTTGACGCACAACCGCCCGACACATTAAAGTTGATTGATTGGTTCGGTTCTTATCGGCCGGTGCCTGACCCTGCGGTCTGCGGAGATGTTGCGTGTTACGGTGTTCGAGCGGAATCATTGCGGCGATTGCGATCGTAACGCTCTCTGGTTCGTTTGCGGTCGGTGAGGAACGAACGGTCAGTTTCGTTAACGATGTGGCCCCGATTCTGACCAAGTCCGGCTGTAATGTCGGTGTTTGTCACGCCAAGGCGATCACCGGCCAGCGCGGGTTCTTGCTGTCACTCCTCGGTTATGAACCAGACGAAGACTACGAGCACCTCGTCAAAGAAAGCCGCGGTCGGCGTGTTGTTCCTGGTGCACCCGATCAAAGCCTCTTGCTGCTGAAAGGGGCCGCACTGGTTCCGCATGGCGGCGGGATGCGGCTCGATCCGAAATCTGAAGAGTATGCCCTACTGCGCGAATGGATCCGTCAAGGGGCTCCCGCAACGAAACCGAGTGATGCGAAGATCGTCAGCTTGGAAGTCCAGCCGAATCGTGGCACTGTCCAGCGCAACAGTGAGCAGCAACTGAAGGCGATCGCCAAGTTTCATGATGGCAGCGAGCGCGATGTGACTTCCATGGCGCTCTATGAATCCAACGATCGCGCGATGGCCAAGGTGAGTCCGCGCGGCTTGGTCCGGACGCAGAATCTTTCCGGCAAAGCTTCGGTGATGCTGCGTTATCAGGGCCTCATCACCGTGTTCAGTGCGTCAATTCCGCTCGGCGTGCCGGTTGAGTCGGTGCCGCCCTCGAAGAATTTTGTCGACGATCTGGTCTTCGCGAACCTGAAGGAACTGGGCATTCCCCTGTCCGCGGTGTGTGATGACGCCACATTCCTGCGACGGGTCACGCTCGACATCGGTGGGCGTCTGCCTACATCCGAAGAAGCCACCGCGTTTCTGGCCAGCACTGCGGCCGATAAGCGTGAAAAAGTCATTGACGACCTGCTCGCCAGCCCGGATTACGCCGATTTCTTTGCGAACAAGTGGACGGCATTGCTCAAGAACCGCCGCGATGATGCCAGCGACATCGTTTCGAATTTCGCCTTCCACTCATGGGTTCGGGACGGCCTGCTCGCCAACAAACGTTACGATCAATTCGTGCGGGAACTGCTCGCTGCAACAGGAACGGTCATCGGCAACCCGCCGGTCGCCTGGTACAAGCGGGTGAAGGAACCGAAACAGCAGTTGGAAGATGTCGCGCAGTTGTTCCTCGGCGTGCGTATGCAGTGTGCCCAGTGCCATCACCATCCCTTCGAAAAGTGGAGCCAAGATGATTATTACTCGCTGGCCGCCTTCTTCACACAAGTCGGCCGTAAGCCTTCGGCAACTCGCGGGGAAGATTTGATCTTCCACAAACGTGGTGTGGCGACGATGGCGAACATGAAGACCGGCGTGGCACTCAAACCCGCGGCACTCGGAGACGACATTCCGGAGATCGCCCCGGATAGCGATCCGCGGTTGCATCTGGCCGAGTGGATGGCCGGCCCGAACAATCAATTCTTCGCGAAATCGCTGGTGAATCGCTACTGGAAGCACTTCTTTCAACGCGGGCTCATCGAACCGGAAGACGACATCCGTGATTCCAATCCGTCGACAAATCCGGAACTGCTGGCGGCACTCGAAAAGCATTTCCTGACCAGCGGGTTTGATCTGAAGGAGCTCGTCCGCACAATCACGCGGTCGCAGGCTTACCAGTTGAGTTCGACGCCGAATCAACACAACGTCGTTGATGTGCAGAACTACTCTCGCTACTACCCGCGGCGATTGCAGGCGGAAGTGTTGCTCGATGCGGTCGATTCCTTGACCGGGAGTCAGACCGATTTTCCGAACCTGCCACCGGGCACGCGGGCCGTGGCGTTGCCCGACAACAGCTACAACCGATCGTCACCCTTCCTGCGAGTCTTCGGCCGTCCTGAGGGCGAGAGCGTCTGTGAGTGTGAACGGGTGCAATCATCGAGCCTCGCACAGAGCCTGCATCTCATTAATGCGGCGGACGTCAAAGCGAAACTCGCGCAACCCAGCGGCCGGGCGGAACGTCTCGCGAAAGAAGAACGCCCCGCCGAAGACAAAGTAAGGGAACTCTATCTGGCGGCGTTCTCACGGGAACCGCGTCCCGAAGAATTGAAGACCGCGGTCGACTATCTGACGGAAGTCCGCACCGATGCTGCGGGCAACCCCACCGAACCGCAACGCGCCGCCCGCGAAAACTTTCAGGATTTGCTCTGGGCGTTGATGAATACGAAAGAATTTTTGTTCAACCATTAGCCATTTAGCCCGCCGTTGTCCGCAACGAAGGGAAAAGTGGAGTGTCGACAAACACCCCAGTTAACGATGGCTGGGTGTCAGTGAGTTGAGTCAAGAATGGAACCACGATGACGGTAATCAACTTCACTTCTCGAATCCTCACCATCCTTGGGATCGCGGTCTGCTTCGCGGTCACCGTTACTGTCGCTCACGCCCAATCGGTCGGCCTCCCGGCCCCGCGGTTGTTGACGACGATGCCGATGGGCGGCCGGGTGGGGACCCAGGTCGAAATCACCATCTCCGGTGAGCATCTCGACGATGCCCGGGAACTCACATTTTCCCATGCGCGTTTGAGCGCAACACCGAAGCTGAATGCCGCCGGGCAACCCGAAGCCAACAAATACGTGGTGACCATCGCCGCGGATTGTCCGCCTGGCGTATATGAGGCCCGCGTGATGACCCGGTTGGGGTTGTCGTCCTCTCGCATTTTCAACGTCGGCACCCTCGCCGAAGCCGTGCGCACACAACCGAACACCAAGCTCGCCATGGCGATGCCGTTGCCCATGAATTCGGTTTGCAATGCGGTCATTACGAATCGTGCTGTCGATCACTACACCTTCGAGGCGAAGAAGGATCAGCGAATCATCGTCGACTGTGCCACCCGCGGCATCGATTCCAAACTCGACGCAGTGGTGATTATCGCTGATGCCCTGGGGCGCGATCTGCTTGTAGAACGCCGCGGCGGTGTGCTCGACTACACCATCCCCGCGGATGGCAAGTACGTCATCAAGGTTCACGAACTGACATTCAAAGGGGGCCAGGATTATTTCTACCGTCTTGGTCTGTGGGAGCAGCCCGCGGGGACGCCGATCGTCCGGCAACCGGGCACGCGGACAGTGAACTCATTCTCATGGCCGCCGGTCGGGCTTCCTGAACAACCGCAACTCGCTGAAGCTGAACCCAACAACGTCGGCAAAAAGGCGATAAAGATCACGCTACCGTGCGATCTGAGTGGGACTTTTTTCCCTGCGGCCGATGTCGATTTGTTCGAGTTCGAGGCGAAGAAAGGCGAAGAGTGGTGGGTTGAAGTGGCCTCCGAGCGTTTCGGACTGCCGACCGATCCTGCGGTGCTTGTGCAGCAGGTGACGATGACCGCCGACGGGGAAAAGACCGTCGACCTTGCTGAACTCGCGGACATTCCCAGCCCGGTGAAAGTGTCGAGCAACGGCTACGCCTACGATGGCCCGCCGTATGACGCCGGGACCGCGGATGTGCTCGGCAAGTTTGTCGTGAAGGAAGACGGCCTGCATCGCCTGCAACTCACCGACCTCTTCGGTGGCACGCGCAACGATGTCCGCAACCGCTATCGCCTGATTGTACGAAAACCCGCGCCGGACTTTGCTCTGGTCGCATGGGCCCAGCACATGGAACTCCGTAATGGCGACCGGGCTGCGCTCTCCAAGCCGATGTCCCTGCGTGGCGGGGCGACGATGGCGCTGGAAGTCATCGCGTTCCGTCGGGACGGTTTCAACGGTGATATCGAGATGACGATGAGTGGGCTGCCGGAAGGGGTGACGGCCAAAGGACTGAGAATCCCGTCTGGGCAATCCCGCGGCATGATGGTGATTACCGCCCATCAGGACGCCCCGCGCGGATTTGCGAATGCAGCCTTCCAGGGAGTTGCGGAGATCAATGGATCGGCCGTGACCCGACCGGTTCGGCTGGCCTCGATGGCATGGCCGATCCCCGATGCCTGGGGCGAAATTCCGAGCCCGCGGCTCATCGCCGATGTGCCCGTTTCGGTGGGCGGCTTTGACTTGACCCCGTTGACGATCAAGCCACAGTCCTCAGACCTGCTCGAAGTTAAAGCCGGCGAGAAGCTGACGATCCCGTTGGTCTTGCAACGCCGCAGCGAATTTTCCGGTGCGACCATGCAGCTCAAGCCAATTGGTGCGGGCTTTGATCGCGCCCCCGCGTTTGAACTTCCACTTACGGGTGACACCGCACAGGCCGTGTTCGATCTCGCGGCCCTCAAAGTCACGCCGGGTGAGTATCTGGTCGCTTTTCATGGCGGCGCGGTAGCGAAGTATCGGCATCGGCTCGATCAGGTCGCGGTCGCCGAAGCAGCGCAGAAAGCCGCGGCTGAGGCGGCGGCCGCTGCGGAAACTGAGGCCAAGAAACTTACCGAAGCGGTGGCGGCCTCCCCGGACGACAAAAAAGCAGAAGCCATGAACGCCGCCGAGGAAGCAACCGCGCGCCAGAAGACCGCTGCGGCGGCTTTGACCGCAGCCAACGAACAACTGAAGAACGCCAATAACGTCGCGCAACCGCGTGACATCGTCGACATTGTCGTGTCGGAACCGATCACCATTCGTGTTTTGCCCGCGGAGACCAAATGAGCCGCTTTTCTCCTCCGACTGCTCCCGTTCACTGCCCCGGTCCGACCGGTCTCGGCGTGCCCAATCGACGGGCGTTCCTGAAGACCGGCCTGGCCGGGTTTGCCTCGCTGAGCATGCCGGCGATCCTGCGATTGCAGGCGCAGAGTCGGCTGCATGCCGCTGAAACCACATCGCCGTCGGAAAAGACGGCGGTGATTATGGTCTGGCAACCGGGCGGACTGTCGCACATCGATTCATACGACCCGAAGCCCGATGCGAGCCTCGATTATCGCGGCCCGTTCAGCGTCATTCCCACCCAAGTCGCGGGAATGCAGTTCACGGAATTGATGCCTCGCCAGGCGGCCATCGCCGATAAATTCACCGTCCTTCGGTCGATGCGGCAGAATGCTGGCGGACACCCGGCCGGTTCGATGCAACTGCTCTCCGGTGATCCTGACACCCGCGACAAGCCGAAGCCAAAATACCCCGACTGGATGACGGTCGCCAACTATATACGATCGCTGTCCGGACCCCGGCAAAACCCGCTTCCAGCCTACGTCGGTATCAATCCGCCTTTGGAATACAACGGCCCGGCGTACCTCGGCGATGCTTATTCGCCGTTCGTCGTGAATGGTGATCCGAATGCACCGACCTTCACTGTGCCCAATATCGGGTTGACGGATGCCAGCGAAGTCAGCCGTCTGAGTCGTCGAGCGACGTTACGGCAACGGCTGGACACATTGGAGCGGGCTTTCGATCGGGCCGGGGAACTTGCTGCTCTGGATGAATTCGAAACGCAGGCCATGACCCTGCTGACGAATCCGAAGACAAAGGAAGCGTTCGATCTCAGCAAGGAAGACCCACGGGTGCGCGACCGGTACGGCCGCAATCAATGGGGGCAACAATTGCTGCTCGCGCGGCGATTGGTTGAAGCCGGAGTCGATGTTCTCACCACCAGTCTCGCCGGGGCATTGTGCGGGCGCGTTCACAACTGGGACGACCACGCGGTGAATCACCACGTTTTCGATGCCATGAAATTCCGGTCGGAAGTGTACGACCGCGCGGTCTCGGCACTCATCGAAGATATTCACGAGCGTGGTCTCGACAAGCGCGTGCTGGTCGTCGTGACCGGCGAGTTCGGACGGACGCCGAAGATCAATTATGCCGCGAGCACGGGTGCCGGTGATGCGAGTGCGCCGTCGGGAACAATGCAGCCGGGTCGCGATCACTGGCCCCGGGCGTACTCGAATATCTGGGCCGGGGGCGGGATTCAGCACGGCAAGTTTATCGGCGCGACTGACAAGCGCGGTGAAGACAGCATCGACCGCATCTGCGGCCCCGGCGACTTCCTCGCAACGATTTATCACCACCTGGGCATCGATTCGGCCAACACGCTCATCAAAGACTTCAACGGTCGCCCGACGCCCATCGTCGATCACGGCAAACCGATTCCGGAACTGATGGCATAGCGGCTTTCACAGCCCGGAGCGCGAGCGACGGACGAATCTGTTGGTGTCTCGGTCAATGTCCCCGATTCTCGAAGTGAAAACGTTTATGGCCTCGTTGACCTCGCTGTTCGCTCATCCTGTCGGCCGTCGCTGGCGCTCCGGGCTGTGTGGTCTGTTGCTGACATTCCTTGCGTCCGCGAGCACGTTCGCCCAAAACTCACCACCGGCCGGGTTCACGGCACTCTTCAACGGCAAAGACTTAAGCGGTTGGCGCGGTGGGAACACATTCGACCCTGCCAAACTCGCCGCCATGACGCCAGAAGCGCGGACTGCTCAAATTGAAAAATGGACCGCCAGCATGCGAGAGCACTGGCGCGTCGAGGATGGCGAACTGGTCAACGACGGTCACGGCGACTATGCCACGACGGAGAACGACTACGCCGACTTCGAATTCCACATCGAATACAAAACCGTTGCCGGGGCCGATTCGGGTATCTATCTCCGCGGTTGCCCGCAGGTGCAGATCTGGGACATCAACCAGCCGAGCAAGCCGGAAGCGCCGGATCGCAATCCGAACAAAGGGTCCGGTGGCCTTTTCAACAATACGCCGAAAACACCCGGCCGCGATCCGCTGGTGGTCGCTGATAAGCCGTTTGGCGAATGGAACCAGTTCCGCATTGTGATGGTCGACAACAAGGTGACCGTGTGGCTCAACGAGAAACTCGTTGTCGATCACGCCGCGCTGGAAAACTACTTCGACCGCAAGGGGGGACCGCCGCGAACCGGTCCCATTCAACTGCAAACTCATGGCGGTGAAATCCGGTGGCGTGACATTTTTCTGCGCGAGATTTCTGCTGAGGAAGCCGCGAAGATTCTTGCCTCGAATGGGAAATCGTTGACGCCGTAATTTCCGGTCCCCTCTCCCCCGTCCGCGGGGGAGAGGGTTAGGGTGAGG
>JBGSUN010000003.1:0-17719 GCA_041753475.1 Planctomycetaceae bacterium
GGCCACCGCCGTCCCTCCCTGGAACGCGAATCCGAATTTCCTGGCGACAGCCTACAAAAACCTCCCGCGCTGCGAAAAGCCTCCCGCATTCTGGAATCGCTGAAATCTCCCTGTCCGGCACCCAGAAACGGAAGAGCCAAAGATTTCGACCTCGCCGAAGAAGCCCTGCATGAAGCGTTTGCCGCTGCGGTCGAGCGCTGGCCGGTGGAGGGGATTCCTGCCAATCCGCGCGCGTGGCTGGTCTCCACGGGGCGATTTAAGGCGATTGACACCATCCGGCGGCGCGGACGATTGGATGCGATGAAACCGGATGTCGCCCAGCGTTTCGACGAAGTCGCCCATGCCAATGCCGTCAAGGCCGAGGAAGAAATTGAAGATGACCGATTACGGCTGATCTTCACCTGCTGCCACCCGGCCATCGCGCCGAACGTACAAGTTCCGCTCACGCTGCGGGAAGTGTGCGGACTGACCACGGACGAAATCGCCAGCGCATTTTTGATTCCCCCGGCGACGATGGCGCAGCGCATCGTCCGTGGTAAAGCGAAGATTCGCGATGCCGGGATCCCGATCTCGCTGCCGAGCGCCGCCGAACTTCCCGAACGGCTTGATTCGATCCTCGCGGTGATTTATCTCGTCTTCAACGAAGGCTACTCGGCATCTTCGGGGGAATCGCTGACCCGCGCGGATCTTTCCGGCGAGGCGATCCGTCTCGGTCGATTGCTGGCCGAACTCCACCCCGATCCGGAAGTGATCGGTTTGCTGGCGCTGATGATGTTGCAGGAATCGCGACGCCGCGCGCGGTCGACGTCCGACGGGGATCTTGTTCTTCTGGAGGATCAGGATCGTTCACAGTGGGATACACGCCTGATCGCGGAAGGGCAGGCCCTGGTGGAGCGGGCGCTGTCCACTCGGAGGTTCGCGGTTTATACCATTCAAGCGGCCATCGCCGCCGTGCATGCGACCGCGTCCACAGCGGCGGACACGAATTGGCCACAGATTGTCGCCCTGTATGACGCCTTGCTGTCGATCAATCCCTCGCCGGTAGTGGAGTTGAACCGGGCGGTCGCGGTGGCGATGCGTGACGGACCACAAGTCGGGTTGGAGTTGGTCGATGGATTGCTCAATCGGGGCGAACTCACCGATTACCATCTGGCCCACGCCGCGCGGGCCGACCTGAATCGGCGGCTGGGGAAAGACGCCGACGCCAGGGCCGCGTATGAGCAAGCGCTCGCGCTGACCCAGCAGGAACCCGAACGACGATTTCTCCGAAGTCGTTTGGCAGGTTTGTGATCCGTCTCATGGGCCGACTCGCCCGGGATGAAAATTCCGAAAATCCTCGTGGCGGTGTCGATTGCGGATTTCGCTCTTCGACTAAGCTGTAAAGCCGCCGTTTCGGGCGTCTGATTTCCAGCGAGGTCATCTCATGCGTCCGCAGAAAGTCCGCCCGTTCTTATGGTACGACCACCAAGCCGAAGAGGCGGCGAACTTCTACGTGTCCCTGTTCAAAGACTCGCGCATCACGAACGTCGTGCCCGGCCCCAGCGGCACGGCGATGCTGGTCGAATTTGTGCTGGCGGGGACACAATTTCTCGCGCTCAACGGCGGGCCGCACTACAAGCTGACAGAAGCCTTCTCGCTGACTGTCGACTGCGACGATCAGGCAGAGATTGACCGTCTGTGGGAAGCACTCTCCGCCGGGGAAGCCCAGGTCCAATGCGGCGGCTGGCTGAAGGACAGGTACGGTCTGTCGTGGCAAATCGTGCCATCGATGATGTCGACTTGGATGTCGAACCCCGCCCGCGCTGGCCAGGTCATGCAGGCGTTGATGCAAATGAAGAAACTCGACATCGCCCAACTACAAGCGGCACACGACGAAGTGTAAACTTGTCACGTTCAATATTGCTCGTGTGCCACTGCCGTAGCAGTCACAACACCTCTGACACACTTCTATCAAGGAAATGAGACCATGCACGCTGAACCACAAGCCGAACATCAATGGCTGCAAAGACTCGTCGGCGAATGGACATCGGAAACCGAATGCAGCGCAGGGCCCGATCAGCCGACGTCCAAGATGCTCGGCAAGGAAATCGTCCGCTCACTCGGTGGTTTGTGGACCATCGGTGAAGGAACCTCGGGAGACGAGAGCACCGGCCTTTTTTCGGCCATCATGACGCTGGGATACGATCCACAACAAAAGCGCTTCGTCGGCACGTTCATCGCCTCGATGATGACACACCTCTGGCCCTACAACGGCACGCTGGATGCCAGTGGAAAGGTGCTCACGCTCGACTCCGAAGGACCGAGTTTCTCCGGCGACGGGACGATGGCCAAATACCAGGACATCATCGAATTCGTCGATGACAATCACCGCACACTCTCCTCGCGCGTGCTCGGTACCGATGGTAAATGGACCCACTTCATGACAGCTCACTATTACCGCAAGGTGTGAGGCCGGGGTAATTGCGGACTGATTCATCCCGTGTGCCACGGCCGTGTCGGCCGTGCAAATTGGCATCACGCTCTGGACGGACACACGGCCGACATCACCGTGGCGCACCACGTTTGTCACCGATCTTCAGACACAGCCCCGAAGGAACGGCACCATGAAATACATGTTCCTGATCTACAGCGCCGAGAACGGCTGGACTCGCGAAGAATGGACGCAGTGCACGGTCGATTCTTCCGCGATCTGCTATGAGCTGGCGTCGAAGGGGCAATTTATTGCCGCGTCGCCGCTCCATCCCGTCGCCACCGCCACCAGTGTGAAGGTGCGTGACGGCAAGCGCCTCGTCACTGCGGGACCGTATGCGGAGACCACGGAGCAACTCGGAGGTTATTACATCATCGATGTCCCGAACCTCGATGATGCGATTGCACTGGCCGGCCGATTGCCCCCGGCCAAGAAAGGAGCCATCGAGATTCGTCCGGTGTTCGAACTCGAGGGCAAGCCCTCTGCCAAACCGCCAGTGATGGGTGATGGCAAATTGCACCTGATGTTGCTCAGCTACGATAACGAGCAGTATTGGCATGATGCGGGCGAAAAAGCCCATTTTGCCGCCATGCAGGAAGCTTTGGAATTAACGCACCGGATAGATGCTCGCGGTCAGTATTGTTCGTGCTCACCATTATATCCGTCTTCCACCGCAACCACGGTCCGCGTCCGCGACGGCAAACGAGGGGTCACCGATGGTCCCTTTGCCGAAACGAAAGAAATGCTGGGAGGATATTACATCGCTTCCGTCGACAGCATCGAGGAAGCCATCGAGATTGCGGCGCAGCATCCTGGCGCGCGGGTCGGCACGGTCGAGATTCGCCAGCTTTATGATCTTCCGCCGGTTCCCATTCCGGATGCCACCGAGATCATGAGCAGTCGCGATCTGGACTTCCCGCGTGAGGTCGTCTTCGCGGCGTTTGCCAACCCGGATCGCCTCGCCCAATGGTGGGGGCCCAATGGGTTCACGAATACCTTTCACGAGTTCGCTTTTCGGCCCGGTGGCGAGTGGAGGTTCGTGATGCATGGGCCGAATGGAACGGACTACGACAATTTGAGCGTGTTCGATGTCATCACGGCTCCGGAGCGGATCGAATTCGAACATGTGTGTCCACCGCATTTCCGCATGACGATGACCTTTGCGGAGCTGCCGAAGCAACGGACGCGGCTCGTCTGGCGGATGAAGTTCGCGACCCGAGAGTTAAGAGATACGATCGTCAAAGTCGCCGGCGACGGCAACGAACAGAACTTCGACCGGCTGACCGCGGAACTGAAATCGGGGCGGTAACCAACTTGTATGGTACGACCGTGACACACATGTGACCGTGGCGGCGGTTCGTGGAGAAATCTCGTGATTTACATTGTATACGCCGTGGTGGCCCTCGTCGTGGCGATTGCCCTGGTCAGCATCATCGCGGCCCTGCGACCGAGCCAGTTTCAGATTGCGCGCTCGCAAGTGATTCAGGCAGCGCCTGCGGTGCTATTCCCGTATTTCAATAATCTCAAGCGATTTCAGGAATGGAATCCGTATCGTGACAAAGACCCGCAGGCCAGGAACGTGTTCTCCGGTTCGGTTGAAGGGCCCGGAGCGGTTTTTCACTGGTGTGGCGATGCGAACGTGGGCGAAGGAATTATGACGATCACTGAGACCGTGCCCGATCACGCGGTCCATGTCGATCTGGAATTTCTGCGACCTTTCCCTGGCCATAATGCCGTTGTGTTTACGCTCGCACCGCAAACCAACGGGACCTTGGTGACCTGGAGCATGGCCGGAAGGTACGCCTTCTTTCCGAAAGTTGTCGGGTTAATCATCAATATGGATCGCATGATCGGCGGCGATTTTGAAACAGGCCTCAAGCGGCTGAAATCCCTCGCCGAATCAGGAACCGTTGCGTCAACTCACTAGGCCTTTTGTCCGAAACGTTTCGTTGACCTTTTCCCAGGAGTTCACCATGACCGCACCCGCCGTTCAACCGTACTTGATGTTTTCCGGTCGTTGTGAAGAAGCACTGGCTTTCTATCAACAGGCGCTGGGAGCGCAGGTTCAGATGGTGATGCATTTCAACGAAAGCCCGGAACCACCGCCGCCGGGTGTCCTCGCGCCGGGCTTTGAGACGAAAGTGATGCATTGCAGCTTCACGATCGGCGAATCCCTGATTATGGCTTCGGATGGTTGCGATGCGAACGCGAAGTTTGACGGCTTCAACCTGGCGTACTCCGTCGCGACCGAGCCCGAAGCCACCCGCGCGTTCGCCGCCCTCTCCGACGGCGGCCAGGTAAGCATGCCGCTCGCGAAAACCTTCTGGTCACCTTGCTTTGGCATGGTCAAAGACCGCTTCGGCGTCCACTGGATGGTGATGGTTCGCGATGAAGAACCAAAGTAGTCCGTGGCACTCAATCCATTTACGGACTCAAGAGCGCAGTTGCCCCAGTGTCTCTTCTTAAACGGAAGCCTCACCATGAAAGTCATCGTCTTCGTCAAAGCCACGAAAAGTTCCGAAGCGGGAGAGATGCCGAGTACGGAGCTCCTCACCGCGATGGGCAACTACAACGAAGCGTTGATTCAGGCGGGGATCATGCTTTCCGGAGAAGGGCTGCACCCCAGTTCCAAAGGAGCGCGGGTCCGCTTCTCCGGAACGAACCGCACAGTGATCGACGGCCCCTTCACCGAGACCAACGAATTGGTGGCCGGATTCTGGATCTGGAAAGTCCGCGACATGCAGGAAGCGATCGAGTGGGTGAAGAAATGTCCGAATCCGATGATGGAGGATTCGGACATTGAAATCCGCCCGGTGTTTGAAATGGAAGACTTCGGTGAGGCGATGACTCCCGAGTTGAGAGAACAGGAAGCAGGGCAGAGGGCGGTCACGCTGGGCCTCAACCAGCCTACATTTCAGGACGCCCCGGAAAAGTTGCTCGCCGGGTTATCTCAGCACTACACGATGGAAACCCGCTCCGGCATTCCCCAACATTGGGAACGTTTCGTCCCCCGAATGCGGGGCATTCCCGGCACCGTGGGGACGGATTGTTACGGTGTCTGCTGGAGCATGTCGCCCGATTGCGGCTTTGATTATCTGACTGGCGTGGAAGTGTCATCGACCCACAAACTCCCTGCCGACTTCACGACAGTGAAAGTGCCCGCCGGTCGGTATGCTGTCTTCACACACACGGCCCATGTGTCGGCAATTCCGAAGACCATTGATACGATCTGGACGAAGTGGGTCCCGGAATCGGGTCTGAAGGCGTCCCACGCCCCCTGCTTTGAACGCTACACCAGCGAATTTAACCCGAACACGGGTATGGGCGGCATGGAAATGTGGATCCCGCTGGAATCAGCCGCCGCTGGCAGTCCGTGATCGCGATGGCTGCAACGCCTCATGAGACCGAGGCGGAACGGCACCGCTGTCGCACATTCTACTTTGCGACTTTCTTCACATAGGCCGCGACATCTTTCGCCGCTTTGGTGGGAGTGCCCGGCTTGTCGAGAAAACCGAGATCCTTGAACCAATCGAGATAGCGATGGGTCCACGTGCCGAAGGGGATGCCGTTGCGGGTCGTCAACCCGCCGCCGTGGCCCCCGTTGCCGTAGATGTGCATTTCCAGATTCGGCACACCGGCCTTGAGCATGGCAGTAAAGTAATCGGTAGCCCACAACGCATGGACACGATCACCCGATCCTGCGGAGGCAATAAAACTCGGCGGGACGTTCGGCGGAATCCGGGTTGAAGAATCACCGGTGAACGGTGTCGGGCCGGGATAAATCACGCCGACGAAATCAGGGCGTGCCGAGATCTTTGCCAGTGGATCGGCTGGATCGCTGTTGTTCCGTTCAAACTCTTCAAAGAAGAGCGCTGTCGGTGCGGAAAGTTCTGCCCCCGCTGAAAAGCCCATGATGCCGATCTTCGCGGGATCGAGATTCCATTCTGCAGCATGGGCTCGCACCAAACGAATTGCCTGGAAGGCATCGTTCACAGCGTCGATCTTCGGGTCGTAGCCATCCACCCGCAGCCGATTCCGCAGAATGATGGTTGATACGCCGTGTTGCTTGAAGAATGGGGCAAAATCCCCGCCTTCCGGGCCAACCCACAGAATCTGATGCCCCCCACCGGGAGCAACAATCACTGCCGCTCCGGTGTTGCTGGCGTCATCACCGACAAGGTGGACTTCCATCGACGGGTTGTGAATGTTGAGGACGTTCAGCGTCTTGTCGGACTGACTCTTCAGCGTGGTGTTGTAACGTTCGGTTTCATGAATTCGCTCGTGTTTCAACCGTGGTGAATCTGCCGGGTACAGCGGAAGAACCTGTCCACCAGCCAAAATCGGCTCGGGGACAAACGGCTTTTCCGCGGCCTGTGCGGGGACGGTGTGGTAGCAGACCAGCATCAAGCACACGGAACGCAGAAACAGCTTCATGATGAGACTTCACAGAGGAGCAATCGATGGTGCGAATCAATTCTCAGAAAAAAGCGCGTCGACAAAATCATCCGGGCGGAAGAGTTGCAGGTCGTCGATCTGTTCGCCGACGCCGACGTACTTCACCGGGAAGCCGAGCTGCTGCCGGATGGCGACAACCACGCCTCCCTTGGCGGTGCCGTCAAGTTTCGTCAGCACGATGCCGGTGCAGTGAATCGCGTCGCCGAATTGCTTGGCCTGCACAACACCGTTCTGACCAGTGGTCGCATCGATCACCAGCAGGCTTTCATGCGGTGCGCCGGGCAGGCGCTTGTCGATCACGCGCCGGACTTTCTCGAGTTCTTTCATCAAGTTCTGTTGCGTGTGCAACCGTCCGGCGGTGTCGATGATGAGGTAATCCACGCCCAGGTTGGCGGCTTCGTCACACCCGGCAAAGGCCACGGCGGCGGGGTCGGAACCGCTCGCCTTAGTGACAATCGGCACTCCCAGCCGCTGGCTCCACAGTGTCAACTGTTCGACCGCTGCCGCGCGGAATGTATCCCCGGCAGCGAGCATCACCGTATGACCGTTCGATTGAATCAGTTTTGCGAGCTTGGCAATCGTTGTCGTTTTGCCGACGCCGTTGACGCCGGAGACAAGAATCACCGTCGGCTTCGTTTCCGCCTTCCGTAGCGGTGACAGTGGCTGGTCGGCAATCGCGTGGACATCGTCCGAGCCCTTCAGCAGGTCCTTCAGTGTCGCCTTTACCGTCGCCCAGAGTTGCGGGACATCCAGCGTGCGGCCGAGGTATTGCGTGCGCAGTTCGGACACGATCCGCTGCGTCGCCGCGACCCCCATATCGGTGCGAATCAGCCGGGCCTCGAACTGTTCGAGCTTGGACTCATCGAGGATTTCCCCCGATTTGAAGAGGTCGCGAATATCGGTTTGCAGCAGTTGCTTGGTTTTCTGCAACCCCTGCTTCAGTCGGTCAAACCAGCCCATGAACGCACTGCACTCTCTGAGAAAACAACGAAACCAATTACCGAGGGATCGGCGGCCAAACCGCGATCATAGGTCGAAAGCATCCCTTGCGGCAAGCAGCGGGAAAGCCGCACGGAAGCGCTCTCGCCCTGTTTGAGCCGATTCACTAGAACTGCGCACGGTGGAATCGGTCGAAGATTGGTGGCATCTCACGCAGGAGGCGCGAGAATGGGGTCGGTTCGTAATAGAATGGCATGCCTGATGTGCCTGGTCGTGGGCCTGGTGTGGGGATTCCGTTCGGCAACACCGGGAATTCGCGTCTTTGCGGAAGATCTCCCGGCGGTAACACCTGCGGTCGCGAACCCGCAACCGGCGAAGTTACCCACCAGCACACCGGCTGAGCATCTCCGTTTCGCAGCGGAACATCTCGAAGCCGCCGGGCAAACGGGCTTGGCCCAGCACGTTCGACAATTGGCCGAGCAGACAACGTCACTGAACACCGCGCGACCACCGGCGTATGGACCTGTCGCTCCTCCGCGAGTGCTGCCATACTATGAACTTACCGCGCCCGAGTGGCTCCCCCGTCCTGTGATCCCTCCCCGCGGCCGAGTGTCGATCGAAGTCCCTCCGGAACTCGATGACGGTCATTTGCGTTACGTACAACCCGTCGGCCGCAAATTCGATGCACGCGAAATCCGCACCACCGCAGCGCCGCCACGCGGCCCCATCTGATGACGCAACGCTCGACGATCACATCCGATTCTTGCTGCAATCTGCTAAACTCCGACGGGTGACCCATCGTCTTCCCGACGCGCGGTAAAAAGCAGGTTCCAACATGCATCAAAGACTTTCCGGTGTGCTGTGCCTCATCTTGATACTGACCAGCGCATATGTTCAAGCCGCCTTGCCCCGGGTCGAGCCGCAATCTGTCGGTCTGGATCCGCAAAGGCTTGCGGCGATGGAGTCGCTGATTGCGGACGGTATCGCCGTGAAAAAAATGCCTGGGTGTGTGGTCTGTATCGGCCGGCATGGGCAGATTGCGTGGCTGAAAGCCTACGGCAATAAACAAGTCGAACCCGCAGCGGTCCCCATGACGACCGACACGGTCTTCGACATGGCCTCCATCACCAAACCGGTTGCGACGGCAACGAGCATTCTCCTGTTGATCGAACGTGGCAAGTTGAGTCTTTCTGACAAGGTCGCGACGCTCATTCCGGAGTTCGCCGTCAACGGCAAGCAAGACATCACGATCCGTGACTTGCTGATTCACCAAAGCGGCCTCCTGGCCGACAATGCCATCGCGGACTATCAACATGGCCCCGCTGAGGCGCTACAAAAGATTTACGCTCTTCCGTTGCTGAATCCCATCGGCACAAAGTTCGTCTATTCCGACGTCAACTTCATTCTGCTCGGCGACATCGTGAAGCGAGTGAGTGGTTTGTCGGTCCACGAGTTTTCGCAGCGGGAAATCTTCACACCGCTCGACATGCGTGACACGGGTTACCTGCCGCGGGAAGAACTCCGGAGCCGTGCGGCACCCACTCAAGAACGGGATGGCCATTGGATGCAGGGCGAAGTCCACGATCCACGGGCCTTCAAACTCGATGGTGTTGCCGGTCATGCGGGATTGTTTTCGACAGCGGATGACATGGCCATTTACGCCACGATGATGCTGAACGGAGGGAGCATCGGCGAAATGCGGATTTTCATGCCGCAGACGGTTTCCCTGATGACTCGTGCCAATCGTGTTTCCAGCGGAGTGCGCGGGCTCGGCTGGGACAAGAAAACGGGCTATTCCAGCAACAAGGGAGACTTGCTCACTGACTCCGCCTTCGGCCACGGCGGCTTCACCGGGACCGTCTTGTGGATCGATCCCGAATTGGACCTGTTCTTCATTTTTCTCAGCAACCGCGTTCACCCGAATGGCAAAGGTCTGGTCAACCCGCTCGCCGGAAAACTGGCAACGATTGCCGCCAGCGCGATTATCGACGCACCGCGGAATCGGGCGGGTGTTCCGAAAGTCGGTGATGTACTGACCGGGATCGATGTCCTCCGCCGCGATAACTTTCGCCAACTGAACGGCGGCAAGATCGGTCTCATCACCAATCACACCGGTCGCGATCGGGAAGGGCGGTCGACCGTGGAACTCCTGCACGAAGCCGAGAATCTGGAACTCGTGGCACTCTTCAGCCCCGAGCACGGCTTCGCAGGAAAGCTGGATGTTTCCCAGATCGGCAATGCCTTGGACGAGAAAACCGGTTTGCCGGTGTTTAGTTTGTATGGAGAAACACGCCGTCCCACCGACGACATGTTGAAGGATGTCGACACGGTGGTCTTTGACATTCAGGACATTGGCTGCCGGTTCTACACATACGTTTCCACGATGGGTGAAGCGATGCGTGCCGCTGCGGAGCACAAGAAGCGGTTTGTCGTACTCGATCGTCCCAACCCCATCAACGGCGTGGATGTCGCCGGGCCGATGCTCGACAAAGGCAAAGAATCGTTCGTTGGTTATCACAACCTGCCGGTTCGCCACGGGATGACGATCGGCGAACTCGCAAAGATGTTCAACGAGGAACTCAAACTCGAAGTGGATCTCGAAGTTGTTCCGTGTGAAGGCTGGAACCGTCGTGATGCCTGGGATAGCACGGGGCTGACGTGGGTCAACCCGTCGCCGAATATGCGCAGTTTGACTGAGGCCCTGCTGTATCCCGGCATCGGCCTGTTGGAGACCACGAATGTCTCTGTCGGTCGCGGAACGGACACTCCGTTTGAGGTGATGGGTGCTCCGTGGATCGATGGCCGCAAATTGTCCGCAGCATTGAACAGCCGCGGGTTGCCGGGTGTCTCGTTTGTACCGATTCAGTTCACACCGACATCCAGCAAATTCGCCAATGAACTCTGCGGCGGTATCAATATTACGATCACGGACCGATCCGCATTCGAGCCCACGCGTGTCGGCTTCGAGATCGCAGTTCAACTGCGGGCATTGTTCAACGAAAAATGGGAAGCAAAGGGTTACCTGCGCTTGCTGGGCAATGATCAGACTTACCAGGCCATAATGGACGGCAAGACTGGAGCCGAGATCGAAACCATCGCTCGTCAGGGGATGACCGAGTTTCTCCGCCGTCGAACGCAGTTCTTGATGTACGAGTAACACGCGGTCAGCGAACTTCTGTCGCATTCGCGTGCCGACCATCGTCCTGGTTGATGAAAGCTTCCGTTCTCATGCCGACGCGACCGTACATTCTTGCCGAATCCACATGGGAGACCGTTCGCCAAACGACCTACGATGTCGCCATCTTGCCATGGGGAGCCACGGAAGCCCATAACCGTCACCTGCCGTATGCGACGGACACCATTCAATGCGATGCCGTGGCAGCGGAAGCGGCCCGGTTGGCCTGGGATGACGGAGCAAAGACAATCGTCCTGCCGACGGTCCCGTTTGGCGTCAACACCGGGCAACGTGATCTTCCATTATGCCTGAATATGAACCCGAGCACGCAGCAAGCGGTGCTCTCAGAGATCGCTGAATCGGTGCAACTCAGCGGGATCAGGAAGCTGCTCATCTTGAATGGTCACGGCGGGAATGATTTCCGTCAGACGATTCGTGAACTGCAACCAAAACTGTCGGTGTTACTTTGCCAGATTCACTGGTTCCGGTGCGTGAAGCCAGAGCCATTCTTCACAGTTCCGGGTGATCATGCAGGAGAACTTGAAACCAGCGTGATGCTGGAAATTGCTCCGGATCTCGTTCGCCCTCTGAGTGAAGCCGGCCCGGGAAAAGAGCACCCGTTCCGCATCCGTGGCCTTCGGGAAGGCTGGGCCTGGACGCAGCGCCGCTGGATTGATGCGACCGATGACACCGGCACCGGTGATCCACGAGCAGCCACACGCGAAAAAGGCCGCCGCTACCTCGACGCGGTCAGCCAGCAAATTGCTGGCTTTCTTGTTGATCTCTCGCAGGCTGATCTTGGCGATCTGCATGAACGCTGAGCGGAACGCAGGCTCTATTGACTCGGCTGTTGATCAACACAGTTGCAAACCCCCGTCCGGAAATCACTTCCCAACGGGAGTTTCGCGCGGTAGATCACTCCCTGACGCACAATCTGCAATTCGACACGATCACCGGGACGGCAATTCGTCGCGCAGTCCTGCAAATCAGGGAAAGAGCGAATCTTGCGGCCATTGAAAGATGACAGGATATCACCCCGGCGCAGCCCGGCCTGTGCGGCGGGTGAGTTTGGAACCACCTGCGTAAACTGAACTCCATTGCCAGACGTCTGCCGTGAATCATCCACCAGGACCCCCAGGCACGATTCATTCTCGCGCCGGACACTGATCCGTGGCCGCCGCGTCCGCAGTTGTTGGAGGCCTTCGGCAGAAACAGGGGCTTCGCGTGTCAAATGCAACGCCAAAGGATCAAAAGGGTAGACTCGCAGCAGGTATTTCAACCCCTCATCCCCGCCTTGCCACCGAGCATCAAACACGACGATGTGAGCTTGCGCCGTCCATGAACTTTCGCTGCCGGGCCCCTGGGGCATCGTCGCTTGATCGACAGGATGCTCCAATTCCCGCAACAGGGCACCATGTTGAAGAAGCTGCGACAAGGCCCGGGCGTGCCGCAAATTTGAATTGGCAACCAGAACCGCCTCGGCAGCCTCGGCAAGCTGTGGATTGTGATGGCGGCTCAAAGCCTCAAGCGTGGATTCGGCCGCCTCGCAGACCGTCGGATCATTCGAGAGAAATAGTTCCTGCAACAGGCTAATGATCGCATCTCGGCGAACATCGTCGGCCTCCATGACCGCCGCTCCCAACGTGGGGACGATGGATTTCGCCCGAGACAGCAACTGACCGCTGGCCGCATCGCGCACCACAGCCCGCGGACTGCCGACTAAATCCAGCAGTTGCCGGTTTGAGAGCAGCGACAAATCTTGCGGGGTCGGATCAGGAACAAACAGGATCAACGCCAAGACCGCGATGACCACCATGCCCCCTAACCAACGCCAGGGCCATCGATCCATGCAAAGAACTCCGCATGCGAAAGGAGTCCCCATGCTGCCAAGATTCACGGCGAACCGCTAGTGCGGATTTCGCCCCATTCCAAGTTCACTGGCGAAAGGACACTGCCGACAGAGACCGATTCGACAAACGTTTGCATTTTTTGTGAAATCGTGCCGTTGAGTATCGACCGGTCCCGCTTTGGAACGGTTCCTTCAGAAGAGTGAGGAGCGTATTGTGTCGCGAGAGGTGCCTGTATGAGACGGTGGGATCGGTGGCTGCAGGGAATGCAGCCCGTGGCGACTTGGTTGCGCGAACGAGAACCAATGGTCCTTTTGGGATCGCTGCTGGTGATTTTCGGAACGCTGAGTTTCATCGAAATCGCCGACAGCGTCCATGACGGCGAGACATTGCCCTTCGATACGTGGGCAGTCCGAGCACTCCGGCAACCGGATCATCCCGAAATCCCCGTCGGCCCGAAATGGCTGCAGGAAATGGGACGCGACGCGACAGCGCTGGGAGGGGTCGGCTGGCTGGTTTCGTTCACACTCGCTGTTACGGGATACCTCTGGCTGGCAGGCAAGAGCCATATGGCAACGATGCTGCTGGTCTCATCCAGCACCGGTACGGCCATGGCATTCGGCCTGAAATCGCTGTTCGCTCGACCACGCCCCGACATCGTGCCGCACCTCTCATACGTTTCCTCGAGCAGTTTCCCCAGCGCTCACTCCATGTTGTCAGCCATCGTGTACATCACACTGGGAGTCCTCGTGGCCACCGTGGTGGCGCGGCGGCGACTGAAGGTCTACATTCTGAGTCTGTCATTGCTACTGACCGTCATCGTGGGAATGAGCCGCGTTTACCTCGGCGTGCATTACCCAACTGACGTTCTCGCCGGCTGGATGGCGGGGTTAGCCTGGGCGCTGCTGTGCTGGCTCATCGCGCGATGGCTGCAACGCCGCGGCACTGTCGAAAGCGCCGAGTGACTGAGCGGCAACCAAAGCAACCATGCTTTCTTTCCGCGAAATCCGTCGAAGCCGAACTCCACGGGCAACTGCATGTTGGCGCGATCAAGTCGTGACCGTTCCAGGCCAAGCCCGAGTCGGGCCACGATGATCGAGAACCGCTTGCAGACAACTTCCATCGCCCTGAAATCCCGGGCGTCCGCATCTGTGGCAAACACGAAAAACCTACGGCCGGCGCAGCAGTTACGCCGAAAAACTCTCGGGCACTAGGAACGCTTCGGCCATGTCACTTCTAACGGATTTCACGACCGCATCCAGCTGGGATGAGGCGATCCTCATGGCGAATTATCAATAACACTTGCGATGACGGTTGGCATTGCGTATCTTTTCACGCTCGCTTCCCCCCTCAAGCCCAGGTGGCGGAACTGGCAGACGCGCTAGCTTCAGGAGCTAGTGCCCTTACGGGCGTGCAGGTTCGATTCCTGTCCTGGGCAATTGCTGATTCCGAAACGACTTACGTTTACCAGCCGACGGTCGGCAGTGCGGTTCAAAACCATCGGAACGTCAGGCTCCCGACAGCCCCCTAATCGACGCGCCCCGCACTCACCCCTCGGGGTGTTTTCGTTTTAGTGGGAAGTCAGCGGAAACGCCGACGGAGGGCGAGTAACTGGCAGGGGGCCGAATAACGAGTCTAAAAAGTCCCAGTTCTTCTCGCACCGATCTTGAGCGTCAGGACACACGTTTCTTCGATGTCGTCGACGTCGCTGAAACTTTCGATGTCTGAATAATCAGGGAGTGCCAGCCTGTGGAGTAGGTTTCAAACCCCGGTGCCCGCGCGTGACCGATAATCATGCGTTCTTGTCGCCGGTCAACAACAGAGTAATTCTTGCTCTTTTCGAGCAGCGAATCCTGTCCGCTCAAATCAAGTTTCGTAAGAAATCGCTGTTCGGTATCGGCCAGTATCATTTCATTGCTATCAATGATGCAAACACGCGTGTTCCCACGCTCGTGTTCGGCCAACGGTGTGTTTTGAACAATGGTCTGCGCAAGCGCATCCCAGCGAAAAAGAACACACAGAACACCCAACGTTCGACCATGAACGTCACCATCAGCGCGAACCGAGCAGGAATATGCCAACACGCGCTGGGAGTTCGCAAGAGGCGAATGATGGACGGACTCAAATCCGAACACTGTGCCATCTTTTGATCGCATCGCTTCTGTAAACCACGCTGCCCGCGCCTGGTTCGATCCAATGGAGTCGAATTCCATCGAATTCCCATTGGCCACGATTACACCAGTCGCGTCCGCTACGACAATATCGAAATAAACCGTGTAAGAGTCGAGAATCTGACGCAAACGCCTTGAACAGAATGCCTGTGCTTCTGCTGTACGACGCAGCAGCATATCCACCACGCTGGCATCAGTGGCCCACCAGCGACAATCGCAACTTCGTTCATACAGGTTCCGATCAATGACATCGATATTCATCAACGCTAAATCTGACAGGCGCTCCCCATGAACGCGCGTAGCGAGTTCGCTGTTGACCGTCCGCAACTCTGTACAAGCGACCTTGGAATCGTCGGCCAGTCGATGAGCCACATGAACCATCTGGTTCGATACTTCCCGAATGGCAATCGCTACCGCATTGAAAGCCGCACCAGCGTCACCACCCGCCCTGGCGGCTTCCATGCGGGCATTCAGCGAGAGCATCTTAGTTTGATCATTAAGGTCTCCGATGGAATCTATCGCTGCATCCAATCGATACTCGAGATCGACAGCGAGTTCCGTGATCCGATCCGCACTGATGCGTTGCGGAGCAGCAACAATCGTCTTGCACAAAGAAGCAGGGGACATACGCTCAGCCTTACCGTCGCAGAGATATCCCGTCGTTCGGCAAGTCAGGCCGCTGACGGGACAAATGGAATCCTGGCCCCATCGACTCCCCGAGCGTGTGGAGTAAAATGAGGTAAACACCTTGTGAAATCGATTGGTACCGTCGGAAGTTTGTTCCCGGTCGATTCAAGGAAATCGCAAGGAGATGCACTCGAAGAGCACATCGCAACTCCAATTGCAGCGATTGCATGCGTTACAGAAGATGTCACGAGTCAACATCACTCGACGTCGCACTGGCCACGGGCGGATTGCAACCCATCGACTTTGCCGGCGCGCATGGCATCAGCAAGCGAGGCGTGCCAATTGGTCACAGTGGGGAAGGGGGTACGGCCATGTTGATGGAACTCCCAGTTCTGCCGCCTCTGTTCAGGAGCACCCTTTTCCCCGAACTGAAGCCCCATCAAATCAGGATCCTGAAACGGAAATAGCGCAGTGGTGAACGGCCATGCTTCTGGTGTTCGGGTGATTTCCAGACAGACGCGGACCCTGACTGTCGATCACCTCATTCCCCAATCGGCTGGGGCGAGTTCACGATTAACAACGTGGTGCCATGCTGCCGACGGTGCAACACGATGAAAGGCGATGCAGACTTGCCGGAGTGGTTGGTGCGGGTGGAACAGATTGTGACCCGGCTCCGCGGGCTGGTGACCGGTTGACGGCTGACGATTTGCTCCCCCCCGGTGGTATTGTGCTGCCGGGGGATTTTCGTTTGGTTGGAGTCGCTATGAAGAAAACCCTTTGGTGGCGGGCAGACGCTCACCGTAATCCGTGGATGCGGAGGTTTGTAATCTCGGCGCTAACCGGGCTGCGGCCAACCCACTTAGTTTTCAGAAACCGCGCGGCCCGCGGCTCCGGTTGAACCGATTGTTATGCCTTGTCTTTCGGACCGCGAGCCATCGATGGCGATACCGCCTTGTGCCAAACAGCGAAAAGCAAAAGCGCGAGAACCAGAAACAACCATGAAGCTGAAAGGAAGTGGACGTTGAAGCTCGATTCAATGACGTCTTCATTGACGACGACTTTTTTGTACTCCCACCAGGGTGACAACGGGAACCCCATGTAATTCGTCGATGTGAGACGATTTGTTGTTCCGTCGTCGGTGACACTGACCTGAAAGCCACGACCAAGAAACACGCACGTCGAGGCAATCGCACCGATCAGGCAAATCAGCGAAGTCACGCTTCTCATGGGTCGTCTCCGCGGCCATTCATTGCGTCGTAGGCATAACGACCAAGCTCAGCGACCGCCGCCGGAAACGCCCGGTCGGCTGCAACAGTCGCGGACAAATTACCTGAACCGTCCAGCTGCCCAGCGGGGCGGCGGTTCGCTGCAGCGCCCTGGTTCGCCATGGTCATTGGAAAATCAGTAAACACTAAGATGGAACTTGGATGTGTGCCTGCTTGCAGCATTGAGTTCGTCGCAAAACAGCCGCAACTCGTCAACCAGCTCGTCCGCCGTAAAACCATCCACAGCCATTCGCCGCGCGTTTTCTGAGGCTAAGAACCGCTCGACCTCAGCGATAGCCTCTGAGATGTCCGTCCATTGGGGTTTCCAATTCGCGCCGGTCGGGTCGTCCTCCTCGGGGACGGATATCCACGAATCGGACTTGGGGTTATTTTCGAATAGCACCAGCGCAAGAAGGTCCGGTGTGAACTTTGACTCAATCTGTTCCTGTGTATCGTAAACAGCTAGGCCGTGTTGACAATCTCTTTGCGAATTTGGGGATGGCTGGTAAACCACGCGTGTTGATTTTGCCTCAAGGAGGAGGATTGTCATGCGGCGGTTTGAGTTGTCGGACGAGCAGTGGGAGCGGGTGCAACGGTTGTTGCCGGGGAAACCGGGCGATCCGGGACGCAGCGGCGAGGACAATCGGTTGTTTCTGGATGCCGTGCTATGGATCGTGCGCACCGGAGCACCCTGGCGCGATCTGCCGGAACGATTCGGCGAGTGGAACAGTGTCTTTCAGCGGTTCAACCGCTGGGCGAAGAAGGGCGTC
>JBGSUN010000004.1:0-4284 GCA_041753475.1 Planctomycetaceae bacterium
CCTGAAAGCCTGGTCCCGACTTCCAACATGGCACCCCAGGCCCCGCACCACCCCGGAAACATTCCTCAACCCGTTCACACTCGCCCGCTGGGGCAATTCGATCGGCCGATACCAAACGGCTTAAATCCACAAGCTGTTAACGGCAAACGGAACAACCTCATGCTGCGTGTCACGGATAATTCGGTATTCACTCGGAGCGCCGACCGATTGCCAGCGGATTCCACGATCGTCTTCGAGTATCACGGCCTGATGTTGAATCGATGACCATTGCACGTGATTGGCGTAAGTGCTGGATACTGAGGTCTGTGAGCGGACCTCCCCGGTAGTTAAGTCGATCTGCTGCACAATGGCTGGGAAACGAGTCACCCACGCTGTCTTACCGTCGGGCGATAAACGAATTTCACGCACACCGAGCCCCGTGCTTCGCAAGGAGGCAACTCGGGTGGTGTTCAGCGATTCGTCCTCCAGCAGGCCCGCCAGATCGACCTGTGTCACGACCAGCGCCAGTCCGATCAGCGGGATGACGCCCCACAGGACCGCTCGAAACAGGGTTGCGCCGGCCCCCCACCAAATCCTCAGGGTGGGGACATCATGTGTCAAAACGGTGTGTTGCGACATCGGCCTCTCGACTCCCCAATAAAGACGCTTCGTCTGAATATAGACAATTCGTCTTCTCGGTCAAGCGCCATTCAGCCCGATTTCCAAAAAAAAGCCCAGGGAACACCTTCCCTGGGCAGCGAGAATCAACGATGGGTATCGGAAATTACCGGCAGACCGACCACGGCAGCGGTGCCCCGGCGGGCGGCAGCTTCACCACCTGAACCTCTTGCACGGCATCGTTTTTCGAGATGTCCGCCAGTGCGGCGGCTGAGGGTTCATTGTCGAGGTTCAGCACCGCAATCGCGTCGCCACCCGGTTCGTTTTTGAGCCGGCCGACCGCCATGTGGGCGATGTTGACTTTGTGCGTTCCGCACGCCGTGCCGACCGAACCGATGACGCCCGGCTTGTCGATGTGGCGGTACATCAGCATGCAGCCGTCGAGGTACGCATCCAACTGGAACTGATCCAGCCGCACCAGCCGCAGGAACTGCTTGCCGAAGATGGTTCCCGCCGCGGTGAATTCGCCTTGGTCCGTAACCAGTGTGGCGGAGACCAGCGTCGAGAAATCGCCGACTTCGGTGGATGACGATTCGGTGATTTCGATGCCACGCTCCCGTGCCAGCATGTCGGCATTCACGACGTTGACGTTTTCCGACAACGCCGCGGACATCAGTCCCGCTGCGAAGGCTGAGGAAATCAGCTTGGTCTTCTTCGTGGCGGCTTCCCCACGGTACATCAACTTGGCAGCGCGAACGCCGCCTTTGTGCAACTGGGCGAGCAACTGTCCGAGCCGCAGACCGAGGTCAAGGTACGCCTGCATGTCGGCCATTTCCGCGGACGAAATCGGCACCATGTTCACCGCGTGCCGGACTTCGTTCCGTGTGAGGAAACCGGTGATAATCTCCGCCGCTTCAACCGCCACGAGTTCCTGCGCCTCTTCAGTGGAAGCACCCAGATGCGGCGTCACCAAGACCTGCGGCAGATTGACCAACCGATGATCGGTCGGCGGCGGTTCCTTCTTAAACACGTCAATCGCAGCCCCGGCGACATGGCCCGACTCAATCGCATCGGCGAGGTCGTTTTCATCCACAATCCCACCGCGGGCACAGTTGATGATCCGCACGCCCTTCTTCATTGCCTTCATCCGCACGGCATTGATAAGGCCTTCCGTCTCCGGCGTCATCGGCGTGTGAACGGTGAGAAAATCGACCTTCGGCAGCATCTCATCGAGATCGCGGAAGAGTTCGATGCCCTGTTCCTTCGCCTTCTCAGCGGAAAGGAACGGATCGAAGCCGAGAACCTTCATCTCGAAAGCCACGCCACGGCGGGCGACCGTCAAACCGATGCGACCGAGACCGACGACGCCGAGCGTCTTGCCTGCGAGCTGCGTCCCGGTAAAACTCTTGCGATCCCACTTGCCACCCTTCAGCGCCGCACACGCCGGGGCGATGCACCGCGAGAGGGCCATCATCATCGCAAAGGCATGCTCGGCGGTCGACGTGGTGTTCCCCGCCGGGGTGTTCATCACCACGATCCCTTCGCGCGTGGCGGCGGGAAGATCAATATTGTCGACGCCAACACCGGCCCGCACCACGGCCTTCAGCCGCTTCTGATCTTTGAGGATCTCGGGCGTGAGTTTGTAGCCGCTGCGGATGATCACGCCATCGGCTTGCGACAGAGCTTCCCGCAGTTGTTCGGGCGTCATTTTCGAGCCGCCGCGATCGTCAATCTCGATGCCGGGGGTGTCTTTCAAAATCTGTAAACCGGCGGGGGACAGGGCATCGGTAATCAGCACGCGAACCATCGAGACTCTCGCAACAGACGTTCGGACAAAGAATTACGGCAAAAGACCGTATCGCAACGGGGAGGCACCGCATCCGCGAAGCCCTCCAGCATACGCAACGGCCCCCCCGCGCCAAGAGTAGCAGCGAAGGCATCAACAGACGTGGATTGTTCGCCGGGGATAGTTGTGTGATGAGAATTGAACCGGGAGCAGACCCCGACAGGGGTCACAGACGGTAGCCGGTGGTTGAGCGCAGCGACACCACCGGTGGCGATCCCTCGAAGGAAACGCACCCCGGAGGGTGTGCTAGAGGCGCAGCATGGGAAAGACGTCTGGCACACCCTCCGCGGTGCGAGGAACATTACCTCGCTATCCGGTGGTCTCCGCTGCGCTGCGACCACCGGCTACCCTCTGCGATCCCTACGGGATCAAACGCCAAACCCGCGGTGATTTTTGGTGACTTGCTGTGGTAAAGATCTAAAATGATGCAAGGCTGCCGACTCGCTTTGGGACAATTCTGATGCTGGATCACAATCTTCCCGTCATGACCGAATCGCAGCGTGAGACGTTCCAGCCGTGGATTCGGCATCTTCGTGTGGAACGAACGGTGCATCTCGTTGTCACGATTGCGTTGGCCTGCTTTGTATTCACACAAATCGATGATTGGCGTGTGCAATGCATCTTGTTTTCCGCGAGTATGTTCATTTTCGCTGGATTGGATGAGTACCTTCTAATGAAGCTCAACGATGCGATCGGCGAGTCTCGCGAGGATTGGTTCGAGCGGTCGGCCGTACGGATTGTGGGTCTTGTCGTGCTGTTCTTCACCTGCACCGGCCTGCTCATTTGGATGTGGTGAACGCCGCTCATGCCCATCTCCACGCGCACTCCCGAAGGCGAACCGTTGCAATGCCCGATTTGTGGCACGGTTGCCGCGTTGGAGATTGCCGATCCCACTGGGGATGCCCTTTGTCCGGCGTGCGGCCATCTCTTGTGGATGTTCCGCGACTCCGTCAGCCGCGTGTGCGGTGTCCCGCTGGAGGAGATCGCGCTGTCGGCGTCACTCCGCGATGATCTCGACATGGATTCACTCGCCGTCGTCGAGCTGGTGATGGAACTCGAAGACCGCGGCGGGATGATCGTTCCCGACGGCGACTACGAGAAACTCCGGACCGTGCGCGACGTGTTGGACTATCTGCGCCGCCGGCCATCCGATGAAAACGCGTCTTAGCCCCCTGTCAATGACGGGGGGTAAATGCGTGGGGATGATTCGATAACGGTTCGATGATCCACACGTGTTTCCCCCGGTCATTGACCGGGGGCTAAGACGGGAGGAATGACCACGGTTTCGCGAGACGGTTGCGTTCCGTATTGTGACGTTCGACGTATTCGATCCGATTCATCAATGACGGCTCACCGAAACAAAACCGCTTGTCGTAGCCATCGGTCCAAATCGGTCGGCCCAGCCGCAGGTGATAGCGCACCGCATCCTTCGCACATTTCACCACCTCGGCAATCGGACATTCCGAATCGGCGACCACGAAATGCACATGCCAGGTTTGTACCGTGAGCGCCAATATTCGTTGTTGAATGCGTGTAGGCCGTGTTGACAATCTCTTTGCGAATTTGGGGGTAGCTGGTAAACCACGCGTGTTGATTTTGCCTCAAGGAGGAGGATTGTCATGCGGCGGTTTGAGTTGTCGGACGAGCAGTGGGAGCGGGTGCAAGGGTTGTTGCCGGGGAAGTCGGGCGATCCGGGACGGAGCGGCGAGGACAATCGGTTGTTTCTGGATGCCGTGCTATGGATCGTGCGCACCGGAGCACCCTGGCGCGATCTGCCGGAACGATTCGGCGAGTGGAACAGTGTCTTTCAGCGGTTCAACCGCTGGGCGAAGAAGGGCGTC
>JBGSUN010000005.1:0-17329 GCA_041753475.1 Planctomycetaceae bacterium
TCGCCGAACTCGAACTGGCCACCGCGACCGCCCTCCGAAACAAACACCACCACCCGACCCGTGTCGCCGGCTACATCCGCAAAACCAAGCTCCCCTTCCGACTCCGACAAGCGGCTTTAACTTCCTGAGGAGCAATAATCACTGTGTCAGTGGTGAGCGGAACGATACTCCCCCATTCCTTAACTTCAGCGGATGCGTTCACTGCGTACACAGCGTTCACGGACTTACTTGCAGCAGTCCCGAATCCTTGCTCCCCGAGCGCACGAGCGGCGGCAGTGAAATCCCCGCCATTGCGGAGATGAGCGAACACGGCGAATTTGCTGTAACTCTTTCCGTGCGGAATCTGAAGGTTCGACGAAAAGACGTGTAACAGGTCTTTTCCACCGAATCCCAACGTAGCGCCGCTCGGATGATCCGATCCGATTCGATGAAGATAGGTCACCCCGGCCACCGCGGGGAACTTGACCGCGAGACCCAATTCAGTGAGCAACGGCCCCCATTCGCCGCGTGCATTGAAGTCGTCACCCGGACGTCCCTTCGCTTCGTCCGGCTTCAAGTCGTAATTTTCAAGGCGTCCCGGTTCTGGGCACTGGTCGAAGGATCGGGCTATCGTCAGCAGTGTTTGCCGATCCGCGGCTGTAATGGTGGTCACTTCGCACAGCGGAGGGCCGCTCATGTGGTTGTAACCGGGCGTTCCGGGTCCAACCGCGTACCCTCCTTCGCCACGGGTTTCGATCAGGGTTGCCGTCGCCGTTCGGTTGTGAGCCATCACCACTTCCCCGTTACTGGCGATCTCGGGAACATTGGCGAGCTTCTGGTTTCTCTCTACTGGAGACTCGCACCGATAACAGAGATGAATCCCCTTTGGCGTCTTGATCCTTGTGAGGCGGTCCATTAGTCCGGGAGAGTGTTGTTCCACCTGCCGCGAAAATTCGGAGAACGTCGCCTGCGGCGTATTGTCGGGATAATTCTCGGGACAGTCGTAGTCAATGGTTTCCAGGTTGCCGCTCACAACCCCATGCACTCGCGCCACGCCGTGCGTTCCGGAGTGAAACAGTTGGCGGACCGTGGCTTCATCCGCGATCTCGCTTTGATAGGATTTCCACTTAATTGTGGCCTTTTTGTTGTACCCAGTTGGCACGACACTGATTCCGGCACCGATAAGGGCGAGCGCTTCTTTCAGTGGCTGTGTCGATTCGGGGGGAGGCGGGGCGTCATTGCCAATCAACCGACCAATTGTGGGAATATGGTGAGACGTTGTGTCGGAGGGAGTTGAGACTTGGCTTTGACCGGGGAGGATTTCTTGAATCATGCCTGTACCTCGACGCTTCATGCGCCAGTTTTGAAAATCGTGATCCACGACACTCTTGAACTCACAGAGCGACACAGAACTAAGGCCGCACCGTCCGTGAAAGGGGCAAAGCACCACGAGCGTCAACATTCCGTCGACGCTCGCACCGCATGAACCTCGGGGTTGTTTCAGTCCTCGGAAGGGCACAACGCCTGTCGAACCGCAGCGGGGTCTAACAGGACGCGGCGGCCGATCTTGTTCGCGGGAACGCGACCGGCGGCGATGAGCTTCTGGAGGGTGCGAATCGAAAGCGTGGTGGCGCGGGCGGCGTCGCGGAGAGACCAGATGGGTTTCTCGGATAGTGGCTGTTCTCGGAGCGGGATGAGGGCGGCGGGGGTCACGGGCAATTCCTCTCGATTGTGCCGGGCGGCCGATGACCATCCCAGCGATTGAGCAACCACCCGCATCGAGACACCTCAACGGGACGGATTGCGAATCGACCAAGAGTCTTGCATATCCCGCAAAGCCGTCTACACGGCGCAATGCGCAGGGAACGCGGAGGAGAGGCCATGACCGGCATCGAGCGCTGAAGAGTGCGATCCGCACGAGCGCAAGCCGCTGCGCCAGAATCACTTAGCAATCATGGGCCGATGAATTGCTCGTGTTCTCAAACCAGACTTTTGCCCCGGCTACCATAAGGGGCAGGCGTGTCAACACGCACCGGGCGCTCCCGTGCCGCACCGATGCACCGGACGCGATTCGCGGTCAATTCGGCTTCACCCCGGCAGCATTCACCCTCACATAAGCAGACTCGAATAGAGCCTCTTCTCCGATAAGTACAACCCACGCGGATCAACATGGCAGACCCGACATCGAACCTCACACCGCGGCGTAGCGGTCGCCATTGATCGGACGGGCTTTGCCGAGGGTCACGAGAGTTTCCAGCAGTTCGGCGATGTCCGCTTCTTTGGCTTTGGTGAACGCCTTGGCGAGATCGGCGGCGGTGAGGGGTTGCCCCGCGGTTTGCAGACGTTGAGACACCGCGTGGGCCTGTTCCGCCAGCTTCTTTGGCCATGCGGTTTTCTTCTCGGCCGCGCCTCCCGCTTGCGGTTTCGCGCCCCGCTTCGCCTTCTTCCCCGTGGCGGCCACTTCCTCTTCTTCCTCCGGTTCGATGTCCAGTTCCGGTTGAATCATTTTCCCCCCGCTGGGGTTCTGGAATTCGGGACGCAGCCAGCGGATGAGGCCGCGTTGTTCCTCGGCGGCCCGTTCAGCGTTGAGGGCGACCAGCCGTTCGAGGATTTCCTCATCGGTCAGGGTCACCGGCCAGCCATACGCCTCGAAGACGGCGGCGTCGAGGTCGTCGTGAATCTGCTTCAGGACCGACACCAATCCCTGTTCGTGGATCACCTTGTCCTTCGCCGTCAGCGGCTCCCCGGTCCGCAGCTTTTCGAGGACGTTGTACATCCCGGTGAGCGTCAACTCGGGATGAGCCGCCTGCTGCTTCTTCCGATGGGCATCGAGTTGTTCAGCAAGTGTTTCGATTCTCTTGATGATCGAACCAGCTTGCTCCGGAAATGGAAATTTCTCAAAAGAGGTGCTTTTCACATAAACGGGATCGTTGCCAACTCCGAGATTCCCACCCGCGGCGAGTGCCCAGGTAACGTGGATTCGAGAGGACATAACGCCGTGCAGAAAAGGTCGGTCGACCGCGATCGCTATCAGCTTGTTGTCAGGCAGGACTGAATCATCAAGAAATTGAAAGACTCGATGCTTCGCTGTTTCGACTGTTGCCACGTAGCGACGCAATCCGATTAGCGCGGGTCGAAAGGCAGCGCGAGCCTCCCCGAATACCCACCAATTATCTCGATAGACAGCTCGATTGTTGTGATCGCGCTCGGGCTTTACATGGTCGTAAACATGCTGATAGACCGCGGGAAATCTGCTTCGCACTTCGTTCGCTGAAAGGCCGAAAAGGTCGATGACCATTACCTCGCGCGGTCTCGCCGTAAGGTCTCGTCCATTCCGATATTCACGAATATGCTTCTCCAAACCGGGGACAGAACCCAAGCCAAGTTGGCGAGCCTCTTCTGGACTGACTATGAAGCCCGCACCGTGCAGCTTAACTCCGGGACAACTGAGTCCGGAGTTCGCCCTCAGACTGACTGCTCCGGCAACATTGGCACCGATCGTCAGGTCGGTTTGGATGTGTCCTATTCGCTCGTCGAACGTCACGATGGATGAGTCTTCACCGCTCTCCATTTCGGATGTCACACTATTGAGCCTTCCCGAATGAAGTCCCGGCGAAGCGACAGTCATTGCTATCCGCACCGCAGCTCCATCGGTCGAGTCCACCCAAGGATGGTCAGGAATCGCGAAATCGAGCGAAAGCGACGGCGAGTCCCCATCGATATACGGTTCAAGGATTTTTCGACTGAATTTTTGCCGGAGGCTGTTAGTCGTAATCAGTCCGAAGCGCTTCACCTTCATCGCGGCAGTTACTTCGGCGGAACGGTCCCACCAATACATGACATAATCACAGGTTTCCGGCACATGCGAATATGTCGAGCGAATCGATTCCGCGTATCCGTCTCCAAGGGCCTGTCGCATGCGCCAGTTCCCGATGAACGGCGGGTTTCCAACGATGTAATCCGCTTCGGGCCAGTCCGCTTTGCGGGGGTTGAGGTATTTCAGGACGGGGACACGGGCGGTGTCGTCGGGGACTTGTTCGCCGGTTACCGGGTGCGGCTTCATCGTGCGGCCGTTCCACCGTGTGACCGGCTTGCCATGCTCGTCGCGGACCTCTTCCACGCTGTCCCATGCCAGCACGGCGTCGCGGCATTCGATGTTGTGGAAATTCTGAATGATCGGCTCGGAAATGTCGTCCAGCCGCCGCGTTCGCGTGTGCCATTGCAGATAGCCGATCCACAGCACGAGGTCAGCAATCGCCGCGGCCCGCGGGTTGACTTCGATCCCCTTGAACTGGTGCGGGTCGACGGTGATCAGTTCCATCTGCTGATAACCGAGATCCCACAGCGTGTTGAGGACTTCCCCTTCGAGCCGCTTCATGTGCTCCAGCGCGACGTAGAGAAAATTGCCGCTGCCGCAGGCGGGGTCGAGGACGCGGGTTTCACACAACTGCCGCTGAAAATCGCGGACGGTTTCGACCGCGGCGGCGGTGTCCCCCCGGTTGGCCTGCGTGATCGCTGCGGCCCGCACGGCGTCCCATTCTTCCCGTAGCGGCTCAATGATGGTCGGCATCACCAGCCGTTCGACATACGCCCGCGGCGTGTAGTGCGCCCCGAGCTTGTGCCGTTCGTGCGGGTCGAGGGCGCGTTCCAGCAGCGTGCCGAAGATCGCGGGTTCGACATCGCGCCACTGGGCCTTGCTGGCCTCGATGAGGAGATCGAGTTGATCGAGCGTGAGCGGCAACGCTTCGCAGTCCTCGAAGAGACCGCCGTTGAACCGCCGGAGTTTTTTCTTGAGGACGGCGTTGAACTTCCCCTTGTCCATCGACTCCCACAGATCGCGGACCATGTCGGGGAAAAGTTTCACATCGGGACGAATGCCCTTGAGAAGTTCGGTGAAGCTGTCACGCGGGATGAGGTCGACATCCTCGGCGAACATGGTGAAGAGACACCGCATGAGGAACTGCGCGACGCGACCTGCTTCAAACTTCGACGCTTCGAGAGACTTCGCGAGTTTCGCCAGGCGGTCGGCGAGTTCCCGTGTCACCTTGGCAGACCGGCGTGTCGGATCGAGCGACACGGGATCGGTCCACACCGTGCGGAGGCGGTCGCGGATTTCCTGCTCGGCGAGTTCATCCAAAGCGATGCGATACGATTTCGGATCGGGGAACGGCAGATAGACTTTGCCGCTCTTGGTGAAGTCGGCGAAGAGTTCGATGGAATGGCCGACATCGACCACGATGAGGAACGGCGGCCAACCTTCGTCGACGGGGAGCGCCTTGGCGTACTGTTCGGCCTGACCACGGGCGCGGGTCATGGCGTCGTCCCACCCCTTGGTGCCGCGAACGCCGTGACCTTTTTTCAGCTTCTTCGGTGTCGATGACAACTGAAGTTCGTCGGCCGCGTGCTCGGTGCCCTGTTTCGCTTCGAGGATGAAGCAGCCCCGTTTGTAGAGATCGATACGGCCCGTGCTGGTGGTGCCGTCGGTGTTCTGGAAAAAGACATCGCGCTCGAAGACGTAGACGTTCTTCGTCGGATCGGCCTGCGTCGGTTCCGGTCTGGAAACGCCGAGAACATCGCACAGTTCAGACAGAAACGACGTGTAGTTCGCCCGTTCCGACCCGCCGGATTTCGACCAGCGGGTGATGAACGCAGCGGGATCGGCAGCAGTCGGCACGGAGCGGCATCCTCGGGAACGGCGAAAGGTGCCCCGAGTGTAGTGAACAGCAGTAGTGGAGGCTACCGAGCCACCACGGCAGCGGCTTCGGCCCGTTCAACAATCGCTTGCCGGTCCGCATCGGAGAGCATCGGCCAGACGATCAGTAAGCGCCGCAGAGCGTCGTCCGCGTCTGTCAGAACGGCAGCGTTTGCATCCGGCGCGCCGCTTTTTGCGCCGCGTTCGGATAAAACAGCAGTTTTTCCGCAGGAATCGGTGTTCGTTCGAATCCATGCGGGGTAATTGAGAAAACGGCAGTTTTGTAGAACCAATGTAGAACCATTCAGACCCACGGGCTTCGGCTCGCGGGTTTTTTCGTTTTCAAAGAGTTGACATCGCGATCCGGCACGCCCACGATTGTTTACAGACAGTCTGCAAATGATGCGTGTAAATTCTTGGGAGCGGTGAAAATGATCGGCCTATCTGGCAATGAGGTTCGCAAAATCTACCCTTACGTCGATTTCGGCGAATACCCTTTGACGACGGAGCAGGCTTCCTTTGAGCTTTGCATGAGGGGCTATCACTGCGAGTCGTCCACGCTCTCCTACATCGTGAAGAAAGGGCATGCATCCCCTAAAGCCGGTCATGGCGGAAATCTCTTCTGGTCGGAGTCCGATGTTGATGCCGCGGCCAAGGAGCTGGAGCGGATGGAGAAATTCAGAGACAGTGCGACGATCGCCAAGACCTTCGGTGTGCCTTACGTCGATTTCGCACGCGAGCAGCAAAAAGCGCTTGATCCATTCAGGGGACTTCTGATCAAGCTTAGCGAACCGCTGGACCTCTTTGATGTGATTTTTCATGCCACCGGCACTCCCGGCGTTCGGCGTGTTGAATATCGACTCACACAAGCCGGCAAGCGGTTCATCGACTCACAGCGAGAAGGCGGTGCCCAATGAGCGCCACAACAACATCCCAGCGACCCGACCCGGCGGAGTTCTTTCCGGGTAAACCGTACCTATCCGCCAGCGACCTGGCGAAGTTCTTCAGCATCTCGCGGGCGGCGGCTTACCGGCTCGAAATCGAATGGTCACAAGTCGGCGGCCTGAAGCGGGCTTCCGTCGAAGCTGTTCGCCGGTTTCAAAAGAAAATCGAGGGGGCGTGATGATGGTCGCCAGACATGCGGCCCCAAAGAAGCCGTCCAAGCGGCCAGCGATTGCGGATTACGTTCGCGATCGAAACACCTTCGGCGATCTATGTGAACAGGCAAAGAGCCTCTGGGCTTGGATCGAATCAGCGAGAGGGGGGGAGCGCACCACCGACGCCGAATTAGAGAGGGCCGTCGAGTCTCACAGATTGATGAAACAGGCGATCGACGGCGAATCTCGGCGGCTCGAAAAAATGCTTCGGGAAATTATCAAAGGGCAGTCATGAGCGCGTCCAGTACCGTCGCCGCGAACACCGGAAACGCGATGGTCGATCACTTTATCCGCACGCTTGACGCCCTCGTCGACCTCGAAATGGCCCTCGCCGCGTTTCCACACCGGGCGAATCTCCACCATCGTCTCGCAGCCGTCTACGAAAAACTCGGCGACCGCGAACAAATGGCCCGCCACCAAACACGCGCCAAAGCGCTGTCGACAACATCGCAAAAGGACCCACATCCGCGGCACGGTGTCGACTGAACGAGTTCGGACGGTTTGCCGCCGAGACCCGTCGGCGGCAAACCGATTGGCTGGGCCGGGTGTTGTCGGAGTCATCTCGGTACTTCGCCGTTCCCGGCAACTCCCCGGCGCTGGAAGCCTTCCAGCCCCAGGCCGTGCGCTACTGGCACCCGGGCGGCTGTCGCTTTGCCACCGCCGTCGCTGAGCATTTCCGACCTTACGACCATCACCCTGTCAACTGCTGACGGACCGATCGGCGGGAGCGATTTTCAGGGGAGTGTTTTGCGGAACTCTGCCAGTTGTGGATCTTTGGTCCGCTCCATATGTTCCGAGAGCCGCTTCTTGAGTCGCGAAACTTCCGGTTGGAGTTCGGAATCGGAAATGCGATTTTTTCGTTCGTCGGGGTCGCTACGAAGGTCGAAGAACTGTTCGGTCGTGCCGATCGTTAGCTGGTCGACGCGCTGTTTGATTTGTGGGTCACTCTCGGCCGCCCTGGCCATCGCGTTGTAGGTGATGCCGCTCATTGCTTCGACCCGAAAGTGGGGTGTCCCGTTCGGCCAGGCGTGAAATTGATAGCTGAAGTCTTCGGTGCGGACGCACCGCTGCGGAAAACTCTTGCCGCTGCTGACCGTGTTGACATGCGTGATCACGAAGTCTCGGTCCGGCTGCGATTCCCCCCGCAGCAACGGCATCCAGGAACGACCGTCCACGCCTTCAAGAGGTGGCAACTGGAGTAGTTCCAGCAGCGTTGGGAGAATGTCCACACTACTGACGAATTCTACGCGTTTCTGCGGCTGATCCATGCCGGGCCAGCGCACGAGGACCGGCGACCAGGTTCCGTTCCGGTACACGGTTGCTTTCGAGAACGGGAATGACATGCCGTGATCCGACAAAAACACAATGACCGTTCGGTCTTCCTGCCCGGATTGCTTCAGGGCTGTCATCAATTGTCCGAAGCTCTGATCAAACCGCCGCACACTGGTGAAGTATTGGGAGACCTCGCGCCGGACCTCGGGAATGTCCTCCAGAAAGGATGGCACAACGACTTCGGCGGGCTGAAACGGCGTGACACCCGATTCACGCCCCTGCTCTGCGGCCTTCTTCTTGGCTTTCTTTGCGGCTTTCTGCTCACCCTGATCGCTGTTAGAAAAGGGACGGTGCGGGTCGGTGATGTTGGCGTTGAGAAAGACGGGACGACCGGCGTCGTCGGCCGCTTTCAGACACTCCGTCACATGCTGTCCAAACAGCTTCGGGTTCTTTCCGGAACCACTCAGCTTGAGATCCCACGGAAACTCGGCGTCCGGCTTCATGTGGGCGTGTTTGTCAATCACCGCGGTGAACCACCCGGTGGCTTTGAGGCGCGCGACCAGCGTCGGCGTTCCCGGATTGATCGGATCGAATCCCAGCGCACCGCTGCGATGCGGAACGCGCCCAGTCATCAAGGCGGAACGCGAGGGCTGACAAATCGGAGCACTGACGTGATGGTTCACGAACTGGTGAGCCGTGACCGCCAAAGCATCCAGATTCGGCGTCGCCCCCAGCCGACTCCCCATCCACCCCGAGGAGTCGGCATTCATGTCATCGGCCGTGACGATCAGCAGATTCCAGCGTGGCGGTTCAGCGGCAGATACCGACGTCACCGCCATCAAGACCACTGACAGCCACAGGTAACACAGTTGCATCGATCGACGTCCCTGTTGAATTTGCTACGGCACTAAAGGATCTTCTTCAAGCCCGCCAACGATAATTCGGTGCATTCCATGGGGGACTTCCCGTCGGGATAGACTTCCTGCTCGACGAAGATCCATTCGGTCCCACCGACGGTGCGGCACCCTTCGAGTGTGGCGACCCAATCGACGGAGTCCTGACCGATGATCGCTTTCTTGTCCTTCTCACCCTTCAGCACGGTAGGCTTGAAATGCACCAGCTTCGTACGGCCGGGAAACGCTTTCATCACTTCGGCGGGTTGCAGTCCGGCGGCGGCACTCCAGCCGCAATCCTGTTCGAGAACCACGTCGTCCGACGTGCGCGTCGCAAACAGGTCCCAGTAGGTGCTGTCGCCGAATTTCGTGAATTCCTTGGTGTGATTGTGGTAGCCACACGCCATGCCCAGCGGCTTGAGAACCTCGGCAGTTTTATTAAAGGTCTCGGCCAGTTTCAGGCTTTTATCGGGGTCGGTGAAATCGCCATCGCCGGGGACAATCAGATACTTGCAGCCGATGATCTGGTGAAAATCGATGGTCTTCTGCAACTCCGTCGGCTTGAAGCTGCCCGTGCCGATGTGGGTACTGATGCCTTTCAATCCCAGGTCATCGAGCTTCTGACGGAGTTCCTTCGCCTTCCCGTTGTACGTGTGGTAGCCGGCGAATTCGACACCCGTGAATCCCATCTTCGCGATCTGCGCCAGGGCGGCATCGAAGTCCTTCGCGCAGGCATCACGCACCGAGTAAAGCTGGACACCAATCGGAATATCCTTGCCGGCAGCCCGCAGCAGGGAGGGAGTCAGGCCGATCGCAACACCGATGGCGAGCGAACTTTGGATGAAGTCACGACGAGTCAGCTTTTTCATTGGGGATTTCCAAGTGACGTGAATGAAAGACTGTTTTTCGTACCGTACCACGATGCACCCGATTGTGCATTCGTCGTTCGCTGTCATTTTCTGCACGCCCTTGGAGACGCGTTGCTCAACCGACCAATCGCTCGATCTTCACGACTTCATCCGGCAGGAGTTCGAATTCCAAAGTGGCCAAGTCTTCGCGCATGTGCTCGCGGCTGGATGTTCCCGTCAGCGGCAGCATTCCAACCTCCAACGAAAACCGAAAGACAATCTGGCAAGGAGTGCGTTGATAGCTTGAAGCAATGTGGAGTATGTCAGGGTGCGTGAGCACCGCACGATTGGCCGTTAGAAGTGAGAAGCCCTGATAGATGATTTGGTGGGCCGCACAAAACGCGCGAACTGAACGGTCCCATCCCAGGCTGGCATAGCAGCGATTCTGGACGAAGGTTGGGTGCACCTTCGCTTGGTCGCAGAGTCGCTGGAGTTGTTCGAGATCGAAGTTGCTGATTCCCAGGAACCGCACATCGCCGCGGTCGTGAAGAAGTTCCATCGCCCGCCAGGCGGCCCAGTCATCGGCACCAAGGCCCGAGCGCTGGGACGGTCCATGCAACACATACGAATCCAATCGTTCGACACGGAGATGTTCCAGTGAACTGGCGAAAGATTGTTCGACTTGGGTCGCGATGGGTGCCGAGGGATCATACGGAAGTCGGTGGTCCTGGCCGTTTCGGAACGTGAACTTGGTTTGCAGGAACAAATCGTCGCGCGTCACGACACCTTTGGTAATGGCAGTCGCGATCGCCTGTCCAACCGCCGCTTCGTGATAATGTTTGCGCTGATTGGCGGTATCAATCCCGCGGAAGCCCGTGTCGAGCGCCAACTCGACCAAGGACTGCGTGCGGTCTTCCTTCCACGCGGTTCCATACAGAAACTGGGGGACAACCATGCCGTTGATGAGCCGTGTCGTGGGATCTTGCATCGTTCACTTCGCTTTCGAGCCAATAACGGCGGCGACGCGAGCCGCAATGTCTTGAATCAGATTTGTTGATAAAGGTCCCCGCGCGGCGGCTTGCAGGTTTTCTTCAAAATGAGCCGGATTGCAGGTGCCAACAATGGTCGTGTGACAGTTCGCGTGCGACAGCGTGTAGCGAAGGATCAATTCGGAACGAGTCATTCCCGGCGGTAGGACCTCGTCCAGATTTGCGCGGTTCCACACCTCGTTGAGAGCCGGCCGCTGAATCTCGGCATCCGGGCCGCCTTGGGCTATGCCCCCACGCAGGATGATGCCCGCTCCTGTGGCCGCCGCCTGAGTAATCAGATCGTTATGCTGCGGTGCCAGGCACGAGTAAGGAATTTGAAATGTGTCAAAGACATTCAGAGCAATCAGACCGGGCAATTCGGGCAACGAGCTGGAACTGCCGAGGAAGCGAATCAACTTCTGTTCGCGGAATTCGCGGAGTAGATCAATCAATCCCGCAGATTGCAAAGTGTCTGCATCACCGCCGTGAAACTGCAAGATGTCGATGTGATCCGTACGGAATCGCTGCAAACTCGTCTCCAGATTCCGTCGCACGACTTCGGGCTCCCATCGATGCGCGATTTCCAGATGATCTTCATGCTGTGTGTAAACGCACCCACATTTGGTGGCAAGAAGGAATTCGTCACGGCGGGAACCGATGTAGCGGCCGATGCGCTCTTCGCTGACTCCATAATCAGGCGCAGTGTCGATGAAGTTAATCCCGGCATCGAGGACCGCATTCAACATCCGCTCAGCGTCGGCGTCGTCGACGACACGAACGCCCCATGTCCGCGGGCCACGAAGGCCCATGCTGCCGTAACCCAATTGCGTGACTTCTAAGCCTGTGCGACCCAGAGTGCGACGAGGTAAATGATTCACGCGATCTCCCCGCGAGGTTTTCGACCTATCGTCGGCCTGATGCTCCCGACATGGATTCTACGAACTCGTCACAAAGAGAACGACCCGGTAGGCTGACTTACGTCAATCCACCGGGTCGAAGAGGACGGATCCGGACAGTTACAGCAGGTTGACCACCTTGTCGGCCAAACCCTTGTCGCCCAGGATGATGTTGAGCTTGCCGTTCGCGGCAATCTTTTCCAGGACTTCCAGTTCCCGCAGCCGCATGAGGGTCGGGCTGTCCGCCAGCAGTTTGGCCGTGTTGGCCTGGCTGCGGATGGCCGCCGTTTCCTCTCGGCGGAAAATCAAGTTGGCCTCGGCCGCCTTCCTGGCTTCCGTGACCTTGTTCATCAGGTCTTTCATATCACCCGGCAGGATCACATCGCGGATGCCGACCGAGGCGATTTCCAGGCCCAGTTCAGCGGCCCGCCGCCGCACGTTATCCTCGATGTCCTTTGCGACGGCGTCCTTGTCCGTCAGGAAGACATCCAGTTCCCGCGCACCCACCACGCCGCGCAGCACTAGCTGCGTGTCGCGGTAGAGTGCCTGCCGCACGTCGTCCGTCTGGCTGACCGCCTTGCGGGCGTCAACGATCTTGTAAGTCACGACCGCGTTGAGCCGCAGCGTGACCTTGTCGGCCGTCATGATTTCCTGACCACCGACATCCACCATCGTTTCCCGCAGGTCGACTTCCACAACTTTCGCATCCGCCGGGCCCTTCCAGAAGGCATATTCGCCCGGCGACAGCGTCTCGACATACCGGCCATCAATGAACAGCACGCCGACACGGTCGCGCTGGACCGTGCAGACATCCAGCACCCGCGCCGACAGCGGCGACCGGACAATGACCTTGAACTGTTCGTGTTCAAAGCGGACCGACCGGATGTCGACGACTTCGACGCGAACGTCCCTCTGACCCGTCCAGTAGGCGTACTGGCCGGCCGGCAGGACATGGCTGAACCGGTTGTCGATCCAAACGAGTGCCCGCTCGTGGTCCTTTAGGTCCAAAACGACAGCCCGGTCCGCCAGCGCACCCGACTTGATGATCAAGTCCAGTTTTTCGTGAACCAGCCACGGATCGCGCTGCGAGACGACATCCACGCGGACCTTGCCGAGCGGGTCGAAGAACCAATGCTTGCCTTCACCGACCAAGCCGCGGAATTCACCGTCGCGGAACAGCAGGCCCATTTCGTAGCTGCGGATTTTGTAACGTTTGAAGAAGAACATAATGCCCCTTTCTTGAGGCGATATGAGAAGCCCGTTGTCAGTGGTCCGTAGTCCGTTGTGAAGAGAGGGTATTCCCCTTTCGCAACGGACTACGGACCACTGACAACGGACAAACAAAGACACCCGCAGAAGACGGTGCGTTCGCGAATCACACGAGAAAACACGGAGTAACGCTTGAGCCGTGGTCTCGCTGGGCGTCGATGCGGGTCAGAAAGAATCTTCGACCGATAGCGAACCATCGGCCTCATCAACGCCTTCGTTGCCGCGCCGTTGCTCAATGAGCGCCATGGCGGAATCTGCGGCCTGCATGGTGTTGTCGCGTGCTGCCGTCATCGCGGCGAACCGTGATGACAGCGGATTCCACGATCGTCCGTCTCCCTTGGGCTGCATGGTGGATCGGTCCATAGGACAGACCCGGTCGCTCGGTGGAAAACCGATTGTGGTACAGGAGTCGAACCTGTGACACCCAGATTAGTGGTCTGGTGCTCTACCCTCTGAGCTAACCCGCTCCCCTGAGTTCCGGTCAGAACCCATGTCCGGAACAGACGCGACCGAACCCTGCCGGGTGGTGCGGCTGCCGCTGGATGGAGACATCAATGGAGCAATCCTTCAAAGAGACGCCGGTGGGAGTCGAACCCACTGAATGCGGCTTTGCAGGCCGCCGCCACACCGTGCGACTTCAGCGTCGGAAAAGTCGAGAGCAGAGAGTCAAGAGTCGGGAGCCAGGCACGACAGTGTCATGCTTCTTCGCTGGCTTTTGACTCTCGACTCTTCGCTCTTGACTTTAATGTCGCTGCCAGGAGTCGAACCTGGTCTACGACCTTCGCAGAGTCGCGTGCTTCCACCACACTCCAAGGACAAAAATCAAAAGGCACTACCGCGGTCGGCCTTCTTCCTCGCTATCGCTCGGCGGCCTCCCTTGCTCCCACACCGAGGAATCGAACCTCGCCCGACTGCTTCGAAGGCAGTCATGCGTCCTCCACACCCGCAGGGCAAACAAGCAATATCCCGACCTGGAACTGAACCAGGGCCTGGACCTTCGGAGAGTCCCATGCAATCCGCTACAAGCAAGGATGTCCGCCGACCGATAGTGAGGAAGAAGGACATCCGCGGTAGTCTCTGTCTTCAGAGCCGACGACTGGATTCGCACCAGCATGCTTCCGCTTACAAGACGGACGCCTTTCTCAGTCGAGCCACGTCGGCAGTCAGCACGAGCGTGAGGATTCGAACCCCATCCAGCGGCTTTGGAGGCCACCCGCTCTCCCAGGAGCACGCTCGCGTGTGGGTCAAGTGTCGAGTGCGGAGTGTCAAGTGCCGGAGAAGACGACGAGTGATCACTCTTTCCGGCACTTGACACTTGACCCTAAGCACTCCGCTATTCATCCAGTTCTACAGTCCAGTACGCCTCGCTGACGAACTTGGACCAGCTTTCAATCCGCATATCGTGCCGAGCGTAGAGCGGTCGCCACTTCGGACGGACCGGCGTCTTCCGCAGCGGCATGTGGGCTTCGATCGGCGTGCGGTCCGCCTTTCGCTTGTTGCACTCCAGGCAGGCGAGCACACAGTTTTCCCATGTGCTCGTTCCACCGCGCGAGCGGGGCAGGACGTGATCGATCGTCAGATCCTCGCTTCCCGGCTGGACGCCGCAGAACTGGCATGTGTACCGGTCGCGCTTGAAAATGTTCCGCCGGCTGAACGTGACCGCGTTCGTGGGAACCCGGTCATACTCCGTCAGCGTGATCACCTCCGGCACGCGAATGCGAAACGTCACCGACTGCACGAACGGTTCGTCGGCCTGCGGGATGAGCTTCGCCCAATCCGCCCACGTGTAGAGCTGAAAGTCCGTGGGATCGACGATCCGTGCCCGTTCCGCCGCGACCAGCGTCAGCGAGCGCGCCACAGATGCCACACCCACCGGCTGCCAGTTGCGGTTTAGCACGAGTGTCGGTCGTTGTAGAGTGATCGTCACGGCACACATCGCTTTCGGTTGGGTCAAGTGCTGAGTGTCAAGAGTCAAGTGCCGGAACAGAGGCTCGGATGCGTCGCTTCTTCTCTGGCACTTGACTCTTGACTCTCAGCACTTGACCTCTTCAGGGTGTTCGAACGGGATCGAACCGTCACCTTCGGCTTCACAGGCCGACATGCAGAATCCACTACACCACGTACACCATGTTGGCAGTCAAGAGCCGAGAGCTAAGAGTCCAGAGCCAGAGAAGAGGTTCACGTGCTTATCCCATCTGGCTCTAGACTCTTGACTCTCCGCTCTTGACTCGCTCAGCGGAAGGAGCGGGAGTTGAACCCTGATCTCCTGTAAGGGAGAACCGCGTTAGCACCGCGGCCCGGCCAGCCGTATCCGGCTACCTTCCGTTAGTCGTGATTCTCTTGACGCTGCTGCGTTGCCTTTTGACGGCGCTCGACATCCAATTGGACTTGCTCGTCCCAGTTCGGTTTGAAGCGAGTCACATAGCGGGAACCATGTGGGCTGACCGTGGCGAGACGTGCCCAGATCCATTCAAAGAAATCGAGGTCAATTGATCCTGCCAATTTGCCATCCAGTTCGCGTTCAAAACGCAACATCTCTTCATAGGGAACATGCGATTCACTGAAGCAAATATTGCAGAATGAAATGCTGGCCCAGGAGGCTGATGCGTCCCAGAGTTCAGGAGAGATCGTCTCGGGACGCCGGGCTTCGAGAGCCCAGAGTTTCTGGTTGATTCGGTGTGATGCCAAGTTATATCGCCGTACGGACATCATGTGGCGGACGTTCGGTACCACGAAGAGCACCACACACATGACGATCACGAAGCAAACACAGCGAAGTACGAGTCGGATCATGACGTTCCTCCGTTTCGGTGAGATCATGACGCGCCTTTCGTGCTGTGAAAAGACTGCCTTCAAATGATCCCGGATGGAGTTGAACCATCGTCGCCAGCATGTCGGGCTGGAGTCGTGCCGTTGGACCACGGGATCGGAGTGACCGAGGGGGGAGTCGAACCCACAAAATCACCAGGCTCTCGACCTGGTCGCTTTTCCAGTTTGCGTACTCGGCCGCTGTCTCGATACTCTTCAATTATGACCACGCAAGACTTCAACTGGCATAGCTGCGACCGTGCAGAGCTTTCGCGTTTTCCATTGCTTTGGCGATGGACGGATCCGAAGTATGTCCAGTTGGACCCCGAAAGCCTCGGCCAAATTCAACCGCTGGGAGTGGAAGGGGCTAACCAAGCTCACGCAACTGCGAAATCGTTTCTCTCCGATTCATCGAGCCGTCCATCTTCCATTCAGTTTGCGTCCATTCTTGAGTGCGATGCATCCGGTGCTCCCAAAGTTGGTCGGGACTGGCTCTCAGACGTCCTTCAGGGAACTGCTCCCACCGAGGATGTCGTCGTCACTTGGTGCAGCAACCTCGCCGTAGTCACCAAACTTGGAATCTTCGTGAAAAACTGGGACGACTTTTGTTACCCGATCTGCGACGACACGACAGTCTTTCCTTTCGATTGTCGTTGGGTAATTCAATACTGGCATGAAGAAGTGCTGTACTTCGCTGTGCGCGCGTGACCATTCCAAGCATGTCGAGCAAACCCGCAAACAAATAGCCGGTTCAGGTGTCGCACCTGGCCGTCGGAGCGTATGAGGCTTCGCCGGGCGCTGGCCCACCGGCGCTGAAATCTGAAAGTTGCAGGCCCCGGTATCGATCCGGGATGCCGGCCTTATGAAAGCCGGTCGGGCACCTGCCCCGCCTGCAATGAAGTGACCAAGGGGAGAGTTGAACTCCCAAGCCCACAAGGGGCACGACGTTCTGAGCGTCGCGTGTCTACCAGTTGCACCACTTGGCCGCGGCTGCGCCGAGAAAGTAGATGGGAGAGAGTGGAAAGTAGAGCGATGCAAATCTTGTCTACTCACAACTTTCTCCCTTCAACTTTCTCGCGCAGCGATGCGTCGGGCAGGAGTTGAACCTGCAATGCCCGAAGGCGGGTGAGTTACAGCCACTTGGGCACGCCAATGCCCAGCCGACGCGTTGGGGAAGGTGACAGGTGATGGGTGGTCGGCGGCGGGCAGAAGGATGCAAGCTGCATTTCTCTGCCTATCACCCATCACCTACCAACTACCACCTGATGTAGCGCGAGTGGGAGTCGAACCCACAGAGTCACAGAGGTTTGAACTCTGCCGCTTTGCCAATTGCGTACCGCGCCGTTTCAGCCCTCTCGATGGGATTTGAACCCACGATCTCCACCGTGACAGGGTGGTGAGCACTCCGGACTGCTCCGCGAGAGGAAATGGAATAGCTCAGGTGGGAGTCGAACCCACAGCATCTCTGGTTCTAAGCCAAAGTGGTC
>JBGSUN010000006.1:0-16999 GCA_041753475.1 Planctomycetaceae bacterium
GGAGTCATTTGAGCGTCAAGACTCCCGTCGCTCGCGCTCCGGGCTGTGTTGAACTCTCTCTGTCTTCATTCCCTTCTGCGCCCTCTGTGGATCATCACCTTACGGTGCCGCAGTCGCCTGACGTTGTTGCAATAGATACGCCAGCAGGGCCCGCAGGTCGTCTTCTTTGAGTTGTTCCGCGAAGTTCGATGGCATTGGCGAGAGGTTCGTTTGCCGCTGTTCGTCGATGTCGGTCATGGCAACGCGGACTTCTTTGCCTAGCGCGTCGCCCAAAATCACCGCGCCCCCTTCTTCGCGGAGTTTCAGGCCGGTGACGGTGACGCCATCGTGGGTGACGATCACCGTGGCGCGGAAAGCACCGTCGACGTTGCGGTTGGGGTCGAGAACATCTTCGAGAATACGTTCAATGCCGCGGATGCCGACGCCGTCGAGTTGCGGGCCGACTTTGCCGCCTTCGTTTTGGATGCGGTGACACGCCGCACACGTCTTCTTAAAGACGGCCATCCCGGCGGTGGGGGCGTTGTCCGTCATGGTGAAGCCCGTGCTGACTTTGGTGATGAGCTGCTTGAGCCTTGCATCGGCGGCAGGCAGGCCTTGCGTGAGTTCTGCGATCCGTTCATCACGCTTTGGGATGTCGACCTGCCGCAAGCGTTCGAGGACGGGTTGATCCTGCAACAACCGGGCGGAGGCTTTCCCCGTGGCGATCATCGTGAACAGCAACTCGGTTCCTTGTGGACTGCCGGCCATCGCCAGGGCCAGCGGTTGTTGCAGGGCCCCGGGGGCGGTCGTCAAGGCGGTGGCCAGTGCCATGCGGGTGGGCTCGCTGTTGATGGCTCCGAGCCGTTGAGCCGCGACGATCCGCAAAGCGCCCGTTTCCTCGGGGTTCTGCACGATTCCCATCAGCATGGGAATCGCTTCCGCCCGCGCGAGTTTCAATGCCGCGGAACTGGCGGCGACGCGCACGGGCAACTCAGCGTGACGATTCTTCAAACGATCCAGCACGGCCGGCGCGAGGTCCGTCAGATCGAGTTGTTCCGCCAACTGTACGGCGAGGATTGCGGTCGAATCGGCAAATGCGGCTCCGGCCACCGGCGCGGCGACCACTGGCGGCGAGAACCGGCCCACTGCGAGCCACGCATATGCGGTCCCGGTGTCGGCATCGACGGCTTCAAACACCGCTTGCTGCCCGGCCCACGGTTTCGTGTCCCAGGTGTATTCCCGCGCGACATCATTCCGCGGCGGTTCCTGCTTGCGGATCACTTCGCCGCTGTCGACGAGCACCAGCCGGGCGTGATTCACCGGCGGCGGGTTCGTTCCCGGCAGCCCGTTGTGACCGCACATCCAAAAGGAAAACTTCTCCGGCAACGCGAACGGAGCGGACCGTAACACGCCGGTCAGTGTCTCTCCGTTGGCGATGCTGTCGAAGTACAACGCGCCTTTGTCGCCATCGGTGGAACCGCGCGGCTTCACACCCCATGGACTTGCGGACACGCTGGCACCGGGGAGCAAAACATTCTCCCACGCCGGGGCACTCTTTCGCTGTGGATCGAGCAACGTCTTGGCCAGCGCGGCTCCCCATTGGCCGATTTTGGTGTTCGCTTCCAGTTTCTGACCGCGTTGCGTCAAACCGGCGAAGATCGACTGGAACATCGCCGCCTGTCGGAAGACATCCTGCGGGTACTGCTGCTGCACGAACTCGGCGACCTCGTCCATCCGTTGCGGGCTGACGAACCGGGCCACATGCGTCAGCGACGCCTCGGCGACTTCCGGGGCGACTTTGTGCTGACGGAGATAATCGAACGTGAACCACGCCGCGGCTTCATTGGGAACAGCCCGCGCGATCTCGGCGACCTTCTCCAATTCCGACGGGACAAGTTTCACCGTCGCGAGTTGATCGAGAATCGCCGGGGACCGTAGTTGATTCCGCAGCGCGATCTTCGTCGCATGAATCAACTGCACGTCCTCGCGATCCGTGGTGATCAACATCGCCGCCAGCGGTTGCACATTCGCCGCATCGGGATGGCGACCGATGGCTTCGACGGCGGCGCGACGAACGAAAGGATCGTGATCGCCCAATGCACTTTGGACGCGGTTTCTAATAAAACTTGCCCACTTATTCCGTTCGCCAAGCAGGCGAACAAGGTGCATCCGGACTACTGGCGAAGGGTCTGGGAGAATACGTTCAATATGTAGGTCTCGCAACTTACCTTGAGTTTCAAGAATCCACATGGCTTGGACCGCTTCATCTGCCGCCTCTGACTCACTCAAATCGATCGGCGCAATCGCGCCGAGTCGCAATGTCTTCGTTGGTGCATCCACTTTCATTTCGATGAGTTGCTGTCTTGCCAAGCTACGAACCAAAAGATTGTGGTTCGACAACGCGTTCACCAAATGAGATTCCGATAACTCGGTGAGATTCGGCGGTGTCGGTGCGGCCTGCTTCTTGTCGGTACCGGTGTAGACCACGCGCCAGATGCGGCCGCGGTGACGGTCGCGGCGGGGGTGTTTCAGGTCGACTTCGTAATGGCCGATGATGCTGTTGTAGAAGTCCGCGATGTACAACGCGCCGTCCGGGCCGAGCTGCATGTCGACCGGATGGTGCCACCAATCATCGCACACCAGAAAATCTTCCGGCTTCTCGATCCACGGCGACGACCCGCGCCACTGGATCACGTCGCGGTGAACCCGGTTCGTCACCACGTTGCAGACGAACAGATTGCCCCGATACTCCGCCGGGAAATGATCGGCTTCATACACTGCGACGCCGGAAATCCCCGTCGAGCCGTGATCGTTCGAGGTCATGATCGGCGCGAAGCCGAGCCCATCGTGCGGCTTGCCGAAGCTGTCGTGATAGCTGCCGCGGAGAATCATCGTGATCGGCTTGGAATGACAGTCGGCGGTGAACATGTCGCCGCGGGCATCGAAGCACATGCCGAACGGATTCACCTGTCCCCAACTGATCTGCTCGATCGCGGAGCCATCCGGCCGGAAGCGGTAGGTGTTGCCCGAGGTCATCTCCAGCACGACCGGCCCCTGCCCCTTGAGCTTCACCTTCGACGCATTGCGGAACCCGTGGCAGGCGTAGACCCAGCCATCCGGACCGAGCCGCAGCGCATTCTGGTTGCCGTGGGTGTCGACGTAATCGAACGGTCCATACAGAATCTCGCGCTGGTCGACCTTGCCATCGCTATCGGAGTCGGTCAGCTTCCAGATGTAGGGGATCGACCACGCGATAACATCTTTTCCATTCGGCATCGGCAGGACGCCAATCGGAATATTCAAATCCTCGGCGAATTTGGTGATTTTCGTCGCGCGGCCGTCCGCCCCGATGCCATCGAGAATGGTGATGCCATCCCGCGCGGGCATCCCTTCCGGCACTGCCCACGGGTACTCGATCGAGTGCGACACCCACAACCGCCCGCGGGCATCAAACGCCAGATTCATCGGCTTCTGAATGTCTGGTTCACTGGCAACCAGTTGAATCTCGAAGCCGGGTGGCAGATGAAATTTCTGGATCTGCTCCGCAGGCGTGAGCGGATCGGTCTCCGCAACGGGCGGCCCGGCGAACGTGCTGATAGCGCAACACGACAGAACGACGAAAGACAAACAACGCAGCATGGGAAGACGCTCCTGAGAAGTCGCGTCATCTTAACCGCGGTCCCGCGGCAGAGGAAATGAGTTCCCGGTAGCGTTTGCCGAGTCCGCGAGGCGAACCTCTTCGATCGAGAAGAATGGTTCGCCTCGCGGACTCGGCAAACCCTACGACTACTCCAAGCCCTTGCATACTGGCAGTTCAGGACCAACCAAGAACTCCAAGAGTGCAGTTCGGTTGCCTGTCCGCAGGATTGCTCGCAATGCCCGGTTCAACTCACGTTCCCGGAGTTCATCATTCAATTGTTCATCGACATCAATTAGCCAAGCAAATGCCAACAACGGGCGCTGGATTGGAGCGTGATCCAGCAACCATTCCGCCGCCGGAAAACAGTATCGCTGCAGTTTCAGCCAAGCCTCATAGCGATTGAATCCTTCAGAACCGACAAAGGGCCGCTGCCATGCGGTCCCCGTGTAAGAGAACACTCTGCTGTTGTTCGTATCTGACCCCAGCAGTAACCGATACGCAATCGGATAGCTTGCCAGATAGCCCACCGGCAGTAGAAAGACGACCACGGCGATCACAATGATCCGACCGCGCTTCGTGAGAAATGGATTCCATCTCATGGGCAATCCCTGCGACCGCGGAAACAAGTGTCGCCAGACCCGGCCACCGTTGGTGAACGACTCGTCAGAACCTTTCTTGAATTGTTTCCGCGACTGATGACTTTCTTGCCATCAAATCTCGGTTGAACTCGGCAGCCCAATGTTGAAGGTGCTTCGGAAAGGCGTTCGGATTGACCGGTTCCTCCATTCTCCATCGTTTCGGATCACCGGTCCGGATTCTGCTGTCATCGAGAATTTGCTTGTCCGTTTGCATCAAGACCGCAAGTGCCACGATGGGGTGTCGCAACGGTGTGTAATCGATGACCCATTCAACCGGGGGGTAATAATAGCGCTGCAGTCCCCACCACATCTCTTGACGGTCCATTTCCTCACGGGAAGGGTCATAGTGAATCGAGATGTGGATGTCGAGCATTGAATACCATCTGAGACTCGCCTCGTCGGACCCTTCCAGAAACCGATACGCAATCGGATAGCTGGCCAGATAACCGGTCGGCAGCAAAAACAACACCGCCGCCACGGCGATAATCCGCCCGCGCTTCGTGAGCAACGGATTCCATTTCATGGGCAAGTCTCCGATGGCAGGATAGCAGATTTGACATCTTGCGCGATTGCCAATTTGGCATTGACGATCGCGGAATCGGAGGTCACGCTGAAAAAATGAGCCCGATAAGTTCACGCGGACCGATGCCCCCCGATGTACTGCAGCGCTGGGAACAGGCGCTGGCGTCGATTGACCCGGAGTCGATTCTGATCGACCTTGCCAAAGCTACGGCGGCAGCGAAAGAAACGACGTTCAGCGGGTTTCTCCGCCGGTGTCTGCATCGGGCCGGGCGACCGATTTCCAGCCTCGGAGTGGAAGCAGACATTTCAACCGAACGGCTCGCCGCATTTCTGCATGGCGAAGGCGTGCTGGAATCCGATGAAATTGATCGCTTGCTGTCCCACCTTGACGTAGAGGTCATGGGCTCCGTCGGTGCTCATTGACCATTCGAACGTCTCCGGGTGCATCGGTTGATTGGTGGGCGGGCGAGCGTCTGGTCCTGAGTCCCGAAGGGGCGTGATTCGATAGCCCAGGGCGCAGCGTCTTCGCGGAGCCCTGGGGCCGCAGAAGGAGGAACACGCAAAGCCCCAACGGGGCGCCACGCCCTTTTTCCAAGTTCCAGGAACGAGTCGCGCCCCGTTGGGGCTATCGTTGTTTGTGAATCACAGACCCAGCCCTCCGGGCTGGGCTATCGAATCACGCCCCTTCGGGACTCAGGAGAGCCCGGAACTGCACACGGATGTTCCCCCACCATTCATCGGATGCACCCCTGCGTCTCCGGGTGCATCCGCGAACCGGTCGGCGCGAAATGAATGGCGACCGTCATCGTGCCGCGAACTTCGGATCAGGGATCGGCGTCAATACTGGCGTGCCATGTTTCGAGGTCATTCCCTGGGCCGCTACGGATGGATCGGGGTTGGTGATCGTGAAGGAAAACGTGTTGCCGGCACCGGGACCGAGTAAGGAGATGTCGACTGTGCCGCCGTTTTTGATCAGGCCATTCAAACTCTTGCTCATGCCTCCCTGGTTGAGGGGAATGGGAGTGCACTTGCTGCCCGCCTGCTCGCTGAATCCTTGAAAGAGCACGTAAACGAAATCTGCGACACCCTGGGGATCGGGTACACCCGCTGCCGATCGTGCGTAGGCGTCGGTGCAAGTAAAAGTATGCGAGCTGCCGAAAAGAACATTCGCTTCCAGGGTGACGTCCTCAGTGGTTTTCGTCACCGAATTCCATTTGGAGTATCCGACGCGCACGATGCGGACATCCCGACAGGGATATTCGGGCTCTTGTCGCTGATTGCGGGCTGTGATTTGGAAAGTGATCGCCGGTGGAATTTCGCAGACTTCGCCCTCATACACCACGACCGACTGCGGCGCGGCGGGAGGTTTGTGCGAGAAGCCAAGGAGCCCATTGAGCAACCGCGCCGCATCCGGCGTCAATGAGATGGGCGCGCGCTGCGTCCCGTTGCACTGACCAAAGTCAAATGTGTCGAAGGCTTGGTAATTGATGGGGGAATTATAAATGGTGCCATACTCGTTTTTCTGCCTGCAAACTTCCTGCAGTGCGACGTTTGCTTGTCCGTGCGAACAATAGTTCGTTCCCGCGGGTGTGAAGACCGATTCGGATCTTTTCTCTTCACCTTCGCAGTAAGTACAAGTGCCGCTGGCCGTGTACATCTCGACACAACCGGCACTGGAGGCAGCGAAGCCAAGCGATCCAACCAGAAGCAAGGAACGGGCGAAGGTCATGGGGCAGCCTCACTTAAGGGGAATACAATCATTGCTTTGAACGACAACCGTGAGTGATCGCCCATCTGATAGAGGGATTGAATGCCCCCCATCTGAATATGCACGTCACTCGAATGATCTGTCACGCGATCTACAAAAACTTTTTGGCGAAACCGCACCGGTTCATTTGTGCAGTTTTCAGGTGGGGGCTTTGTTCCAGGACAAGGAACAGTGTGCCTCGCTTTACGACACCTCTCAAGAGCGTAATTTCCGCCAGTCTCTCTTTCCGGTTACAATCACCGCTTCGTCTTAAGGAGCGCTGGCGATGTCCATGTTGATGGTGGTAGTGGTTTCGGCGGTGGTGTTGTCCGTCGCGTATGTCACGTATGGACCGCTGTTGGTGCGGTTGTTGCGGCTTGATCCGAACGTCCGCACGCCGGCGCATGAGTATCGCGATGATGTCGATTACGCGCCGCTCGAACCGAATGCGCTGCTGAGCCAGCACTTCTCGGCGATTGCGGCAGCGGGGCCGATTGTCGGGCCGATTCTCGCCGGGGTGATGTTCGGCTGGCTGCCGGCACTCATCTGGATTCTCGTCGGCTGCGTCTTCATCGGCGGCGTGCATGATATCACCGCGCTCACGGCGTCCATTCGACATAAGGCCCGGTCGATTGCCGAGGTGGTCCGCGAACACATGTCGCGGCGGGCGTTTGTGCTGTTTCTCACGTTCGTGTGGCTCGCGCTGGTTTACATCATCATCGCGTTCACCGATGTCACCGGCCGGGCGTTCGTTGGATTGGTGACCCTCGAAAACGGTGACAAAGTCTCCGGGGCCGGCATCGCGTCCTCCTCGCTGATGTACCTCGCGCTGCCGATCCTCATGGCGCTGGCGATGAAATACGGAAAACTGTCGCTGAACTGGGCGACGATCATCTTTCTGCCACTCGTCGGGGTGTCGATCTGGGCGGGACAACAGTTGCCGTTTGATCTGGCCCCGGTGTTGCGATCGATCTGGCCGGACGCCAACGACGAAACCGCCCGAAAAGCGTGGGACATTCTGCTGCTCGGCTACTGCTGTATCGCGTCGGTCGTGCCGATGTGGCTGTTGTTGCAACCGCGCGGGCATCTCGGCGGCTATTTCTTGTATGTCGCCTTGATCGGTGGAGCCGCGGGGTTGGTCATTGCGAGTCTCACTGGGGCTGAGTCGATCAAGTATGACCAGCTCGTCGCGCTGCCGAAGGAACCGATCTTCCCGGTGCTGTTCATCACGATTGCCTGCGGTGCGTGCTCGGGTTTCCATTCGTTGATCGCGTCCGGCACGACATCGAAGCAACTGCGCGTGGAGACCGATGCCAAGCTCATCGGTTATGGCGCGATGTTGCTCGAAGGCATGGTCGCAGTGCTGTCGCTAGCCTGTGTGATGCGACTCGCTCCCACCGATCCGCTGAAGGGGGCCGATCCGAATTTGATCTATGCCACCGGCATCGGCTCGTTTCTGAAAGTGTTCGGCATCCCGCCACAACTGGCGGTGTCGTTCGCGCTGATGGCCTTCACCACGTTTGTGTACGACACCCTCGATGTCTGCACGCGGCTCGGACGGTTCATCATTCAGGAACTCACCGGCTGGCAGGACGCGAAAGGCAAATGGCTCGGCACGCTCCTCACCGCCGGTGTCCCCGTGTTCTTCGTGACGCAGACGATGACCAACGTCGACGGCAAAGTCGCCCCACTCTGGCGCGTCTTCTGGGGCTTGTTCGGCGCGAGCAATCAACTCCTCGCCGCCCTGACGCTGCTCGGCGTCACCGTCTGGCTGTGGCGCACTCGCCGTGAAACGTGGGTCTGGATCGTCACCGGTATCCCCACCGTGTGGATGTATGTGATGAGCACTTGGGCGCTCGGCCGGATGATTGTCGCCCGGTGGTCAGCACCGATCAATGTGCCGGAAGCGCGGCTGTCGAATGCGATCGTGCTGTCGATCTCCGTGTTACTGGTGGTGCTGGCAACGCTGATGCTCATCGAAGCGATCATCGCGCTGCTGCCGCGACGTCCCGCAGGCGGCGAAACGACTCCGCTGCTCGTTCCAGCGTGATGAGCACGCAACAAGCGCGAAGCGCCAGCGCCGGGTGCTTTTTCCGGGCTGAGTGCGACTCAAGGAAAGACGCATGACGCTCTGTGTCAATCTCTTATCACTCGTCATTCATCACTTATCAATTCTCGGAACCCGGCGCTCGCGCTTCGGGCTTGTTGCGCTCTGTTGGGCCGTGACGTTCTCCCCATTCGCCTTCGCGCAAGGCACACAAGCCGACTACGAGCGCATGCGGCAGTGGCAAACGGCCGCGCGTCAGACGGTTTACCGCAGTCGTGTGCAACCGCATTGGTCGCCCGAGGACCGTCGCGGGTGGTATCGCGTGCTGGTCGCTCAGAACGAGTTCGAGTTTGTGGTGTTCGACACCACGACCGGCACTCGGCGGCTGGCGTTCGATGCCGAAAAACTTGCCGCGGAATTGGCGAAACAGACGGGGCAGAAGATTTTCCCCGAGCGTCTGCCGTTCGAGTTCATCACGCTCAGCGACTACAGCACCGATGTTCGGTTCACCCACGACCGACGGGTGTGGACATGGTCCGATGACTCAGGCCGGTTGTCGTCCGTCCCGGAGACGCCCCCCGCACCGTCGCCCCCAGAAGACGCCGATGAACCCCGACGGCGGCGCGGCGGTCGCACCTCCCCCGATGGAACCCTAACGATCCAGCGGCGGGATCATAATCTCGTGTTGCGAAAGCAGGGTACCGACGGCGAAACAACATTGACGACCGACGGAACCGCGGCGAATTTTTACGAAGAACGACTGTCGTGGTCGCCGGATGGTCGCTATGTGCTCGCCTGGAAAACGGTGCCCGGGGAAGAGCACAAGGTGTATCTGATCGAGTCGTCGCCAAAAGATCAGAAGCAGCCGAAGCTCCACAATTACGACTACCACAAACCGGGGGATCGGTTGCCGGTCACCAAGCCAGTCTTGATCGATGTCGCCGCCGGGAAAGTGACGCCGATTGCGGATGAACTCTTTCCGAATCCGTGGAGCCAGTCGCAGGAAACGTGGTCGGCGGATTCGACGCGGTGCTGGTTTCTCTACAACCAGCGCGGGCATCAGACCCTGCGCTGGATCGAGGTCAACGCGGCCACTGGTGTCGCGCGGACGATCATTGATGAAACCAGCCCGACCTTCGTCGATTACGCCTTCAAATCCTTCGTGCATCGAGTGGACAGCACCAACGAGGTCGTCTGGATGTCCGAGCGCGACGGCTGGAACCACTTGTACCTCTTCGACGGCGAGACCGGCAGCGTGAAGAATCCCATCACCACCGGCGACTGGGTGGTCCGCAGTGTTGATCGGGTCGACGAGGAAAAGCGACAAATCTGGTTCCAGGCGGGCGGGATTCGTCCCGGACAGGACCCGTATTACATCCATCGTTGCCGGGTGAATTTCGATGGCAGCGGGCTGACGATCCTCACGGAGGGGGATGGCACGCATCACATCGAATGGTCGCCCACCGCCGAGTTTTTCGTGGATGTGTACTCCCGTGTCGACATGCCCCCGGTCACGGAGTTGCGACGCAAAGATGGCACGCTGGTCTGTGAACTGGAGCGGGCCGACATTTCACAGTTATTGAAGACGAACTGGAAAGCCCCCGAACGATTCGTTGCCAAGGGACGTGATGGAACCACGGACATTTATGGCGTGATCTATTGGCCGACGCAGTTCAATCCAGACAAAAAATATCCGGTGATAGAGTGCATCTATGCCGGGCCGCACAGTGCCCATGTCCCCAAAGAATTTCGGACGTCGCACTATGGGCAGGACCTCGCGGAACTCGGGTTCATCGTCGTCCGTATGGATGGCATGGGGACGTCGCAGCGCAGCAAGGCGTTTCATGATGTCTGCTGGAAGAACCTCGGCGACTCCGGCTTCCCCGATCGCATCCTCTGGATGAAAACCGCGGCGGAAAAATATCCGCAGATGGATCTCACCCGCGTCGGCATCTTCGGCGGCTCAGCAGGCGGACAGAGTGCGGTCCGTGCCCTCGAAGCCCACGGCGATTTCTACAAAGCGGCCGTCGCCGATTGTGGTTGCCACGATAACACGATGGACAAAGTCTGGTGGAACGAGCTCTGGATGAGCTGGCCGATTGGTCCGCATTACGCCGAGCAGTCGAACGTGACGAACGCCCACAAACTACAAGGGAAGTTATTACTCGTGGTGGGCGAACTCGACCGCAACGTCGACCCGGCGTCGACGATGCAGGTGGTGGATGCGCTCATCCGCGCGAACAAGGATTTCGATCTGCTCGTGATCCCCGGCGCCGGTCACGGTTCCGCGGAAAGCCCGTATGGTCAACGCCGCCGGGCCGATTTCTTTGTCAGACATTTGTGGAATCGCGAACCGCGCAGCGAATGATTTAGCGAACGGACGGCGAGGCGACACCCGCTCGATGGTTTTCAATCGACCGTGAGCATCGTCCGGTGCTCGGTCACTTCCCAGCCGAGTTGATGCACGACGGCGGTCAGCAGGTCGGCGGTGAGGTCCGAGGCCTCCATCACACAACCGGCAACGAGAGCGACCTCGGTGATCCGCATCAACCGCTGGGGGTTTCCTGCTGCCGCATCCAGCAGCAAGTCCCACGCATCGTCCGTGATGATGTCGGCCGAACCGCCGACCGAGTCGAGAGCCTGGCTCACAAACGTTCGGCTTTCGGCTGCACTCCAGGGGGTGAGTTCAACAACGAAGTCGGCGAACGAACTGAGTTGAATGGTCAAACCGGGACGTTGCAACGCCAGGATCATTGTACTCGCCGTTCGTGACCGTTCGGCCAGCCGCGCGAGACGCAACACATCCGGTTCGATGGATTCCGCGGCGGCATCAAGTTCATCCAAGATCCATACCACTCGGCCTTGCACGGCAGCGCGACCGCGAACCCAGTCTTCCAGATAGGTCCAGGCGCTGGCGGACGATGCGGTCGGCTTCAATCCGGCGCCGCATGCATTGGCCAATGTCATGGCAAAATCGGACCGATTCAGCCCGGTCAGATCGGCCGACACGAGGGTTGTTGATGGCTGCGGAATTTGGCGGCGAAGCTCACGCAGCAACCGTGATTTACCGATGCCGGTCGGTCCCCAGACCATCCCGCAGCGATGGCCGCGCTCGATGACATAGAGCATGCGTGACAACGCTTCGTCGTGGTCCCCCGCGGGAAACCAGGCGTGGTCAGGACTGTTCGCCTGAAACGGATCGTGCGTGAGTCGCCAGTAGGCACAATGCATAAAGCCGGCGTTCCGTCGCCAGGAGCCATTATCAACCGGCAACTTCTGCCGGTCGGAGTCGGAACACTTCCGACTGTAACGATCAGATCGACCGTGCGGGGGGGCGGTGTTGAGGGGAATCGTTGAGTGTAAGAGCACGCGGTGGGACCGGCGCGGGGCGCGAAACCGCAAGCGGGGGATCGGTTACTGGTGCTTCAACAGATGGGTGATGAGTTTTTCCACGACGATGTCCGGGGTGATTCCCTGGCTTTGCGCGGCGAAGGTGGTGACGAGACGATGGCGTAACACCGCGGGGGCCACGGCTTGCACGTCTTCCGTCGTGGCATGGAAGCGGCCTTCGAGTAGTGCCCGCGCTTTGGCACCGAGAATGAGATATTGCCCGGCCCGTGGACCCGCACCCCAGCTCACCATCTCTTTCACAAACGGCAACACATCCGGCTCTTTCGGTCGCGTGAGCCGGACCAGATCGCGCGCGAATAAAAACACATGTTCGGCGACGGGCACTTTCCGCACCACTTCCTGCAGCGCGAGAATCTGCCGCCCCGTCAACACGATGTGCAGGTCCGGCGTTTCACCACTCGTTGTCTGCTTCAGAATTCGCAGTTCTTCTGCCGCCGTGGGATACGGAACCACCACCTGAAACATGAAGCGATCGAGCTGGGCTTCCGGCAGCGGATACGTTCCTTCCTGTTCGATCGGATTCTGTGTCGCGAGGACAAAGAACGGAATCGGTAACCGATACGTATTGGAACCGACGGTCACGTGCCGTTCCTGCATCGCCTCCAGCAGCGCGGCCTGTGTCTTCGGCGGCGTGCGATTGATCTCGTCCGCCAGCAGCATGTTCGTGAAGAGTGGTCCCGGCAGGAACTGAAACAGCCTCCGTCCGGATTCGGGGTCTTCCTGCAGGATGTCCGTCCCCGTGATGTCGCCGGGCATGAGATCGGGGGTGAACTGAATCCGGCGATACGACAGTTGTAGAATCTTCGCCACCGTGCTGACGAGGAGCGTTTTCGCCAAACCGGGTACGCCGACCAAGAGACAATGTCCACGGCTGAAGAGGGCGATCAGCAACTCATCGACAACCGCCTGTTGTCCGATAACCGCCTTTCCGATTTCTGTCCGCAGGCGACCGTATGCCGCGGTGAGCCCACGCAACGCCTGCGCTTCACGCTCCGCCAGTTGCGGGTCTTCAGCAGATGCGTCAAGCGGTGGATTCATTCAATCCGCGATCTTGTTTAGCCCCGGCGTTTACGCCGGGGTTAGGCAACCAACTCATGACGAGAGCAGCCCCGTTCACGGGGCTTTTCCTGCCGATATCGTAGTAAGCCCCCCTAAACGGGGCTGAAAACACGATTTCACACGAATGCAAACCCCGGCGTAAACGCCGGGGCTAAACAGGAAGGCATTCAAATCGGCGACCTACTTCGTCTCCGGCGTTGTCAGCGAGATGCGGTTGCTGTCGCCATCGGCACGGACGTCGATGGGGACTTGCCACGTGGCGACGCCGAGTTTGCACAGGCCGTTGGCACCGTCGCGGCAATAACCGTACGTGACGCTGAGCTGATACGTTCCCTTACCGGTCTTGGCAGCGAACGGCACTCGAAACGATGCGATTCCCTTTGCCACCGGGGCTTCATCACGCACGTTAAGATCCTCGACCGCAATCAGCGTCTGGTCTCCTTCGGCGGTGAGTCGGTAGGTCGCCGGCACATCAGGATTCAATTTGTAGTCGTCAGGAATCATCAGAACGATCGAGAATTCGACCCCGTCTCCCGCGGCGACTGTTTGCACGGGGACTTTCACCGGCATTCCCGTCGATGCGAGTTCTTCCTGCTTCGGCGGAGGCGGCGGATTCAAACCGTCAATCGTCAGGATTCGCATCGCTTTGGTTTCGAGATCGACGACCGTCACGCGGTGGTTATTAGTATCGGCGACAAACAACTTGTCCCCGGCAATGCACAATCCGGCCGGTTCGGACAATTGCGGCGGAACGGTTCCATCGCCCGATTTGCCCGTTCCGAGCCATGTTGTGGACTTCTTCGTCTTGAGATCAACATGTTTAATCTTGTGGTTGTAACTGTCCGCAACGAGCAGTCCACCGTTGTGGTAGACGATGCCGAGCGGATGTTGCAGCCGCGCTTCCCCACTGACGGCGTCCACGTCGCCAAATTCAAAGAGCGATCGCCCGCCGGGGAGATTCGACGTGCCGACGATGGTGGTGACATCACCGGCAGGATCAGCGAGATCGTTGTTTGGTTTTGTTGTAATGGAGCGCACAGCGGATCCTTCGCTGTCAACCACGAACAGATTCTTGCCATCGGTTGCCAGCCCTGAAGGCTGCGCGAGTGCGGACTCGGCCAGAGATCCGTTGCGGATATCTTCGCGGCCCGAACCGGCGTACGGTTGGATGGTGTCGGAGCCGAGCTTGTGCGACCAGATCTGATGCGGCCCTGCCATGGCAACGTAAAGCACGTTATCAATCACCAGCAAATCCCAGGGGCTATTGAGGCCCGCTTCCAGCAGCTTCGCTGATCCCGTGCGCTGGTGGCCCATCTCGCCCATACCGGCGTAGGTCTTCACGGTCTTTGTGTTGAGGTCAACAGCACGCAAGAGATGATTCTCGGTATCAGCGACATACAACGTATTCCCCACGAGAGCCATGCCCTGAGGACGGTCGAACTGCGCTTCCGCATACGAGCCGTCTTTGTCACCGATGGTGCCTGAGCCGATGACGTCAATCAGCTTGCCTTCGAGGTTCGTCACCACGATGCGATTATGGTTGCTGTCGGAAATGAAAAGCCGGTTGCCTTCGACATCGGCCGTGAGCTTGCCGGGAAACCGCAGTGGCGTCGCCGGTTGTTTGAACTTTTCGAGCGCAAACTGCACCGGGGTTTCGTCGAGTGTCTTTTTCGCGCGGTGATGGTCGATCAGCTTGGTGATGACGGCTTCGAGGAGTTCGCGGTTTCCTTCACCGGAAACGTAGCCGCAGTAAAAGCCTTCGGGATCGACGAGGACCAGCGATGGCCACGCGCGGACGCCGAATTTCCGCCAGATCACCATGTTGGCGTCGTTCACCACCGGGTGTTGAATTTCATACCGCAGGATGGCCTTGCGGATGTTGCCGGTTTCTTTTTCGTTGTCGAACTTCGCCGAGTGGACGCCGATGACGACGATTTCCTTCCCGAACTTCTTTTCGAGGTAGTCGAGATCGGGCAGGACGTGCATGCAGTTGATACAGCAGTACGTCCAGAAATCGAGAAGCACGATCTTGCCGCGCAGGTCTTTGATGCTGATCGGGCCGCTGGCGTTGAGCCATTCGACGCCCCCTTCGAGATCCACCGCCGGGACCCGGTTCGGAAAGGGGTTCGGCGGGATTTCCCCCGGCGGATCGGCTGCGAATGTCGACATGGTCAACGTCCCCGTCAGCACCCCCATCAACAGCAACCAACGCATGGACCGGTTGCAGTTCATGGCAATTGGATTCCCCAGTGGCATCGTGTGGCCTCTCTTCATGTTCAATGTCTTGCAGAGCCGGTCCCGATTCGGACCAACTCCGCTCGGCGTCATCGACAATCGTGAAGCTGCAATCGTATCAGTCCGTTCTGATGCTGCCAAACCCGCGCGGTCACCGAGACCGCGGCACACACCCTATTTTTATCCCCGAGTGAACATTCCTCGGCGTGTGTGGTTGCTGTGGCGAAGCGGCAACACGGCATCATCTCGAAGGGTGCGCGTGCAACCGCCTGAGGCTGATACGGTTACTTCGTTTCCGTCATCGAAGGGCACGTTGCGTGTGGTGATTCGTCAACACAGCGACGGACACCAGCCAACCGTGCTTGGCACCGTGTCAAAATTATTTTCCTGAGCGCTTACCGATTCTCCTGATTGACGTTACGTCGACTGGGTTGACGTTTTCGTCAAGCAAAATGAGCGCGGCGGCGCGAATGGCATTCAACCTGCTTTACATCCTCAACATCCTGCGACACACACAACTCAAACAACCGCAGGACAAACTTCACCGCCTTGAAAGGATCGCCGCCATGTTGATGAACATTCTCGCCAAGTTGAACCGTGACGAAGCTGGTTTCATCGTCTCCGCCGAACTCGTCCTCGTCGCCACCATCGCCATTCTCGCCATGATCGTCGGTCTCTCGGAAGTCGCCATCAACGTCAACAACGAACTCGAAGACATCGGTTCCGCCTTCGGCAACCTCAATCAGTCATACCAGGTCCACGGCACCACGGGCCACAAAGGCTCGGCCAGCGGCAGCAGCTTCTACGATGTGCCGGACTTCTGCGACAACTACTGCGACATCGTTGCTGGCGATGTGAATGGCGAAAAGTAAGCACTTCCTGACACCGCACTTGAACCACACTCCGCGACACCCCTCGCCGTCGCTGCACCCAGACGGCGAGTGCACCGAATCCAACCTCATGAACAACGGGCAAGCCGTGTCACCACCGCGGCTTGTCCCCCCCGGCAACGAACACACGTGACTCCATTCGCACTGCATCTCATTTGACACGCTAGGAACCTGACCATGACCAAGCTGACCTGCAAACTGTGGAACGATGACGCCGGTTTCGTCATCTCGTCCGAACTTGTCCTTGTAGCCACCATCGTCGTTCTCGGGATGGTTGTCGGACTCTCGGAACTCTCGCACGGCATCAACCAGGAACTCGAAGACGTCGCCTCCGCCTTCGGTGCCGTGAACCAGAGCTTCTGCTACCGCGGCCTCAGCGGCCACCTCGGTGACACCGGCGGCAGCCACTTCGGTGACTACGTCGACTTCTGCGACTCAGCGAACGATGTCGTCTGCGACGCGATCGCTTCCGGCGAAGTCGGCAAAAATCAACACAACTAAACCGAGAGTAGTCGTGTCGCTCTGCGACAGGACTACAGGCAACAGAAACAACAGAGCGCACGCGAAACTTTCTGGCGGAATCGGTCCTCGGCGATGTGTGTCGCCGGGGGCCGATTTTTCGTTTTCGGGCGGGTCCTCAATCGTGCTGGCTGCCACTGCGTTAAACAACCCGCTCGCCAGAGATCGGCGCTAGTGTAGTGCCGCGTAATTACGGGAACTTATTTTATTGGCTGGCGTCTGAACTCCAGAATTTGGAGGATCAGTGCCATGCGCGTTGCGAAAGCCATCACGTTGACGAACGAAGAACGAGTCACGCTGACCAAGTGGGCG
>JBGSUN010000007.1:0-5436 GCA_041753475.1 Planctomycetaceae bacterium
CTCGCCGAACTCGAACTGGCCACCGCGACCGCCCTCCGAAACAAACACCACCACCCGACCCGTGTCGCCGGCTACATCCGCAAAACCAAGCTCCCCTTCCGACTCCGACAAGCGGCTTTAACTTCCTGAGGAGCAATAAGCTGGCTCAAAACATGAACGGCATGGTGCCGTGGATGGATTTAGGCGACCACGGAACATGCGTTGAACTTCGCGGGGCAGCGTGGTCGGAAGACTCGTATCCTGCCGGACTCAAATCGTGATTTCGCAGTACCGTAGTTCGTAAAGGTCGCGGAACCGATCAGCGTGGTTCACGGTGATTCCAAGTACTTTCGGGCGATGGTCTCACCCAGCCACACGATGCCGCGGGTGTCGATGACAAGTTGTTTCTCCTGCACCGGCAGATCGACGACCTTGATGTGAATCAGGTGTTTGTCCGTGGCAACCGCCCGGTCGAGTTCGGCCGTCACATCGATTGCGTTAACTTGCTTGTCATCTGTCGGCGGTTGCTGACTGACGTACCACTTGAGTTGCGGTCTGGCCAGGTCTTGGCGACTCTGCTTAACCAAGGACATCAGCCGTCCCGGGGAAGCCTTGCGGAAGGGTCCCCACGACATATCATTCTCGCCGAGGTGATAGAAAATTCCGGCCAGCTTAACTCGGTGGCCCTTGGCTTCCAATTCCTGGACGGATTGGCGGATGAAGTCGACGAACTTCGAATAGAGGTTCCGCGATTTTGCTTCGCTTCCTTCGGGTGTCCAGTCGATGATTTGCGACCCACTGTGCGTGAACTTGGCGATCGCGATATTGGCAACGCCGTTCTTCTGAAGCGTGGTTCCGAAACTCAACTCCGGGCCGAATGTATCGTAGAACCCGGCTGGTCTCAGTGGTTCCCAGCCGTCCGAGGCTTTGTAGCCGCCACCGATGTTGTATTTGTACGCGATCGTCGGTTTGTCCTTCAGCAATTCCGGTCCACCATCTAATTTGATCAATTGCTGCACGAAGGCCCGTTCCCCTTCCATGTTGCGATGACCCGCCAGGACGAACAGCTTCACTGTCGATCCTGGGGCATACGGCCAGCTCTGGAGTGGACGGCTTTCCGATTTCAATTGACCAACGTTTCGCAGGTATGCGTCCGCGTAGTTTACGCCGTGCTCCAACTGCCCGATCGTTCCATAGTGGTAGTGCAATCCGCCCCCGCCGCCGATCTCGACTCCGATATGCGACGTGGGGACATACAGTGCGAGGGGATCGTTATCCGTCACTTGCTTCTGACCGACGCTGATGGCGTACATCCGCGGTCGTAGGTCCATGCCCCAGATCGTCTTCGTGCAGAGTTCTCCAATGTAGAACCGCAGCTCTGGAGCCTTCAGGTCTCGCCGCCAGCAGGCCAGAAAGTTCTTCAAGTTCCGGCCGTAATTGTCCATGTAGTCTTGCTGGAACATGTCGTTCTCACCCTGATGCCACATAAAACCTTCCAGGCGGTACTTGATTCCTCGCCGCTCCAGGTCGGAAAGGGCTTCCCGCACCCATTGGAGTGCCAGGGGGTACATCTTGAAGCCATTGGGTTCGTCGGGATTCCAATCGCCGCCCAAGTGTGTTCCACCGGCGGCGACCTTGATGATCGCGATGGGAGCTGTGATGTGCTGGGTCACCTTCCGGGCAAAGCTCAGTTCCGGACCGACGATGTTTTCGACCGGTTGCAGATCCACCCATCCAACCGAGGTCCTCTTGTCTTCCCGACCGAGACAATAGGAGAAGCGGGCTCGGGGTTGCGGAGCCTCCAGGCCAACAAAGGGAGGGAATTGCTGAATATCCTGCACCTTCGAGTCAGACCCGACCATGTTGGACTGGCCGGCGAAAATGAAGACCCGTAGTGTCGTGTCATCATCGGCCCAAAGCGGTACGACCATCGCCACCCCGAGAACTGCCGTGATCAACGACGACATCCCTGCCTCGAGGTTGAGGCGGCGACCGTTATCCATCGAACCATTCATTCTCAGTTTCCTGACAGACCATTCGCCGGCGTTCATTCGCCAGACAGTGAATTTGAGCACACTCGCCGACGTCACCCATCCCAAGAAAGGAACCAATCATCAGCTGGAACGCTTTGAGCGCGGAAAGCACGCCACTGTTGCCTACCGCCACAAAACGTTCGACGAGCAGCTTACACTTCCGGACGGAATGACTGCAAAAAGAAGGCTGAGAATTTGAGGGCCGTCAGCAGAACCTGCGCGACGTGCGAGCACTGGAAATCGAAATTGCCGCGATGGGTTTCGCGAGTGGTCGAAGTGCGCGCTCGCAATATTCGGTAGGTGAGCCTACTCTCCTTTGATATCAATGAAAGAGCGACGGTTGTGAGTGATCGTTGGTTGGACTAATCCGGTGGGGAGCTTGCCCCCCATCCTCTTGCCGGATAACCATGACCATGTTGTACCTGGGAATCGATCAGCATGCCCGCCAGCTTACGATTTCCCTGCGGGATGAGCAGGGCGATGTGGTGCAGGCGCGGCAGGTGTCCACGCAGCCGGAGAAGATTGAAGAGTACTTTGAGCGGTTAAGGCGCGAGTTCCTCCAGAATGGGGAATCGTTTCTGGCGGTGGTCGAAGTCTGCGGGTTCAACGATTGGCTGATCCAGGCGCTGGAAGATCATCAGTGTCACAAGGTGATCTTGTGAAGTGGACCCCGTTTTTTAGACCACGGGGCGGGGTTTCTTAGATGGTTTTCAGCGGGGTCGGCGACGAGTGGTTTGGAAGGCGTGCCAAGGGGGCTGGTTCGCCAGACTCTGGTGGGGGCGTTCGTGGCAATAGTACGTCTGGTACGCCTGCAACCCTTGATGACAATCGGCTCCCGACGTGTACTCCTTGAGGTAGGTGTTCTCGTACTTTACCGTTCGCCAATGTCGTTCGATCATCACGTTGTCGATGGCCCGCCCTTTGCCGTCCATGCTGATGGCAATTGACTCCGCTGTCAGTCGCCCCGTGAACTCCTGCTCGTGAACTGCGACCCCCGAAACGAGTTCTCGATCGCGACGCGCGATGCCCTCTCACTGTACTTCGAGTTGCTTGCTGCAAGCCGGAAGCTCCGCTCGGTCGATCTCCTTCCTCTCGTGCATGTTACGCCAATTCAAATACCATTCCTTCCTGCCACTTTTTTCCTTACACTCCTCGCGGTGCTACGACCTCGGAAAATTCGGTACTGCGCCCGCCTCGTTGTGTTTTAGCAAATTGAAAATATCTTTCGTCTCTCCAAGATGTTTTGGAGCCGACGCGCTTTTTTACGCTCATTGAGGAGCAGGACGCATGGTTTCTTCGACTTCAGTTCTCGCGGATAAACTGCACGAATACCCCCAACAAGGTGTGATCGACGGAACCAGCGGTGGAACGGCTTCGATTCTCGACGATTGCCTGAACAAGCACGGCGGGGTGTTGCAACTTCTGCACCGCTACGCCGGCCGGACCTTTTGTACCCCAGGTAAACGCCTTCGTCTCGACGCGCGATCGTATTATCCAGACTACATGAACGGTACTGGTCTCGATGAACTCTGGATGTGTTGCACCGTTCCCATCGTGACGGGCGTCATCGATACGCGCACGAAGAAGGCACCGTTTCGCGAAGGAGAGGCACATGTCCTCACTTCGAACGGGCAAGTCATCTCGCTGCAGGATTTGATCGCCGCCAATCCGAAGGCTGTCATCGGAGACAAGATTACGGCTTTTTCGAAAGAGCTGTTCGGCAACCCCACCTGGCCGATTGTGTCAAAGAAGTTCGACAATCTGAACCCGATTCCAGATCACCTTCACTGGTCAAAGTGGGAAGTGTATGACATCAACTCTTTTGACAATCCCGGAGTCAGCGCGTCGCATTATCACACCACGGCGATGGGTCTGTACGCGTTCGTGACGAAGGAGCAGTTCCTCGCCTGCATGAAGCGCTGGGGAAAGGGCGAGTATAACGGGATCCGCCACTTGGCACCGCACGTGATGATGCAAATTGATAACGGCTTCGTGATGCCGAATGGTGTGCTGCACTCACCGACGAACCTTTGCACGCACGAGCTGCACGTCACGATGGATGAGCACTTCTTGGCCGAGGACGTGACGCTTGACGGACGTATCGGCGCAGCGGATGCGTTTTACGCTTGCCGGGAAGTGGACTATCCCAAGGCCCGGCACCAAGACTGGGATTACCTGGTTGAAAAGTTCGACTTCGCAGCCAACCAGGACTCGAACTTCGTCCTGAAGAATTCGCGTCCGGCAATCCCGGCCGAAGAATTTCAAGGCCACGGGGTCGACGCAAAGTGGATCGTTTACGGTGATTTCCTCGGCGACCAGAAGTGCTCGATTCTCCGGCTCACCGTGCAGCCTGGCGCTAAGACGAGATTCCACCCTGAGTGTCCCGCGCTATTCCACACGAACGGCGGAAGCGGCCGCGTTGGAAAGCTCGAAGTGCGCTATCACCAAAATATGATTCTCGGCGAGATCTATCCCGAAATCGGATTCATCACCCAGGCGGCGCTGGCGAACGGCGGTGTGGAAATCGAGAACACGGGAACAGAACCGCTCGTGTTGACCTTCGACTTCCCACAGCGCGCGCATACCAAGACCCCCGGTGTTGCCGTTGCGAAGTAGTCGCTCGACGTCGCTAATCCGCGGACAGGACTGCCTCATTGGTCATATTGACCGCTCCCGCGATTCGACGCGGCGGTCCGCAAAACCGACGCAGCGAAACGCTCGCGGTTGTCCGCGCGGGAATGGAACTTGTCTGGCCTGATGGAAAGGTCAGCACAGGTCACTGTGTGGAATTGTGGGTCGGACGTCCCGCGGTTTCAGGGAAGCCCCTGATTGTGAGCGGTCGCGACTGGGAACGAACCGGCTGTGGGGTCGATGGGGAACCTACCGCACTGGCCGACACACAACGGCGTGGTGAGCCAGACTTCGACGCAATTCTGAAACGGATGGGAATTGAATCGCCAGACCCTGCGAGCATGAACCGGGATGGGACAGCATGAACGTGTCGCCGTACTGGTAGCGGGGCGTGCTGTACGTTCGGGTCAGGACGATGGAGAGCGGGTCAGGCATCGAGGTTTCCTGCTGAACAACATCACATACCCGCGATCTTTCGGCAACGTGGACAATGCTGTTCTGCGCAAGAATTGCTGGATCAATTCGCGCATCGAGATCGCACCTATCCCTTTAAGGCAATTGCGTTTGCCGAAAGACTGCTGCATAGTATTCTCATCGTGATTTGTTGAGATAAACACAGTTCGCCAACATCAGAGAATCGCGTATGGATGTGCTAGGCCGTGTTGACATTCAGGCGAGGAGGATCATGGATGCGGCCAAGTGGAGGCAGGCGAGGAAGTTGCGGGCGGTTTTGTCGTAGCGGGTGGCGATCCGTCGGCATTGTTTGAGCTTCGCGAACAAACGTTCGATGTGG
>JBGSUN010000008.1:0-2083 GCA_041753475.1 Planctomycetaceae bacterium
CCACATCGAACGTTTGTTCGCGAAGCTCAAACAATGCCGACGGATCGCCACCCGCTACGACAAAACCGCCCGCAACTTCCTCGCCTGCCTCCACTTGGCCGCATCCATGATCCTCCTCGCCTGAATGTCAACACGGCCTAGACCATCGTCATTAGGTCCACGTCAGGAAATCATCCGCAAGATCATCCATGTCGTTCCGTCAGCTGATTTCAGTGATCCCTCTTGGGGGATCATTGACGGTGACGGCTGGTCAATTGAAGTCAACATCGGTGACGAAGAGGAATGCGCGGGTTTCGCTTTCCATGTCCGCGGAGGCAACGGTCCTGTGCCCGTGATTGAATCTATCCTCAATCATCTGTGTCTTCGGGCGCTTGATGCTCAGACAGGCGAGTTCTTTGTTGGTGGAAATGAATCGCAACAAAGCTATCAGCAGTGGAAGGATTATCGCGATCGGGCTATCGGCAACTCTTCTGAGGCGGAATAATTCTTCCCAGTGGGTATGGAATTACCAAAACGTCGAGTACCGACTCTTTCATATGAGTTCGCTATGAACGTCCTGCAAGATCAGACCCGTCGCCATTTCTTTCAGACCGCCGGGCTCGGTTTCGGGGCGGCGGCGTTGCACGCGCTGATGGCACAACACGGTACCGCAGCGTCATCCACCAAAGAGCCGATGCTTGCGCCGCGCGCGAAGCGGGCGATCTATCTGCACATGGCGGGGTCGCCCTCGCAACTGGAACTCTTTGAAGACAAGCCCGAACTGAAAAAACTGCACATGCAGGATGCCCCGGCGTCGTTTTTGGAAGGCAAGCGGTTTGCGTTCATCAAGGGGGTGCCGAAGGTCCTCGCCGGGCAGTTTCCGTTTCATCGCTACGGCGAAAGCGGCCAGTCTTTCAGCGAGTTGCTGCCGAGTCTTGGCAAGGTCGCGGACAAGTTGTGCGTCATCCGTACGGTCCACACCGAACAGTTCAACCACGCTCCGGCTCAACTGTTCATCCACACCGGCACCGCCCGGTTGGGCAACCCGTCACTCGGTTCGTGGGTGAACTACGGTCTCGGCAGCGTGAACGAAAACCTACCAGGCTTTGTCGTGCTCCTCTCCGGGGGAAAGACGCCGGATGCGGGGAAATCACTGTGGGGGTCGGGCTTTCTGCCGAGTGTGTATCAGGGGGTGCAATGCCGGACGACGGGTGATCCCGTGCTGTATCTCAGTGATCCCGCGGGAATGGACCGTCCGCTCCGTCGCAAGATGCTCGACACGCTTGCCGAGATGAACCACGCGGCTCACCAGCGCAGCGGCGACGCGGAAACGCTCTCCCGCATCGCCCAGTACGAACTGGCATACCGCATGCAGACCGCGGTGCCAGAAGTGATGGACATCTCGAAGGAACCGCAGCACATTCACGACCTGTACGGCTCGAAAGCGGGCTTCGTGTCCCCCGCGGAAAGTGCGGACGACCCGCGCGTCCTTTACAAGGGCGACGACCCGACGTTCGCGAACAACTGCCTGCTCGCCCGGAGGCTCATCGAAAACGGCGTGCGGTTCGTGCAACTCTACGACTGGGGTTGGGATCACCACGGCTCATCGCTCGGCGAGAGCATCGACGAAACGCTGCCGATCAAATGTCAGCAGACGGAACGGGCGATTGCCGGACTGATCACCGACCTCGATCAGCGGGGCTTGCTCGACGAAACGTTGATCATCTGGGGCGGGGAATTCGGCCGCACGCCGATGATGCAGAACAACGTCCGTAGCGAACTGAAGAAGGGCTACATCGGCCGCGATCACCACCCGCACGCCTACACGATGTGGCTCGCCGGCGGCGGCATCAAAGGGGGTCTCTCTTACGGGAAGACCGACGACTTCGGTTACTACCCGGTCGAAAACCCCGTCAGCATCCGCGACCTGCAAGCCACCATCCTGCACGTCCTCGGCCTCGACCCGCACCGTTTCAGTTATGCGTACCAAGGCTTGGACAACCGCCTCATCGGCCCGACGGATGAAGGAAAAATGTTGACGGATATTCTGGCGTGATCTTCGTAGGGTGGGCTGTGCCCACCATTTCTTTCAAGTGCGACCGTC
>JBGSUN010000009.1:0-23440 GCA_041753475.1 Planctomycetaceae bacterium
GCAACAACCCTTGCACCCGCTCCCACTGCTCGTCCGACAACTCAAACCGCCGCATGACAATCCTCCTCCTTGAGGCAAAATCAACACGCGTGGTTTACCAGCCATCCCCAAATTCGCAAAGAGATTGTCAACACGGCCTAAAGTCATCGGGAATTTCTTCCACCGTTTTCGCTTCGATCGGGAAATCCTGAACGAAAATGTCCCAACTCATCTCTTTATGCTCCGAGTTCGATGGCGATTGACCCGGGTTCCTATCTTATCAGTTGCGGGTCAGAAACTCATCGAGGTTCAAAATGACACTCGCGGTCACGATCCACGCGGCGAACTCGGCGGGGGGGACGGTGCCTGCATCGCCGCGGCTGGTTTTGATGAGGGCGGTCGCATCATCGGGCGTGTTGGCCAAGGCCGCTTGCGTTTCCTGCTGCAACCGGACGAGCGGCGTGACTTCGTCATCACGAATCGGTCGAATCAACGCCAGTCGCAAACCGCGCGCGGCTCGGCCTGACGGGTCTTTGGCATCGGTCACCATCCGTTTCGCCAGCGCCGCGGCGGCTTCGAGATACACCGGGTCGTTGAGCGTCACCAGCGCCTGCAACGGTGTGTTGGTGCGGATGCGGCGGACCTGGCAGACTTCACCGCTGCCGGCATCGAACGTCATGAAGGAAGGATACGGCGTTGTCCGTTTGAGGTACGTGTAGATCCCGCGGCGGTAACGGTCTTCCCCCTCGGCATCGATCCATTTCAGACCATTGTAGGTGGACCGCCACAGCCCGGACGGTTGCGGCGGCATCACCGATGGTCCGCTTCGTTTGAGGGACAACAGTCCCGACACCGCCAGCGATTGATCGCGCACCACTTCCGCACTCAACCGGAACCGGGCTCCGCGCGACAGTAGCAAATTTCGCGGATCGGCTTCCTGCAAGGCTGGGGTGATTTCCGACGCCTGCCGATAGGTGTCACTCATTACGATGGTCTTGATAAGCGTCTTCAATGACCAGCCGTGATCGCGGTACTCGGCGGCGAGCCAGTCGAGCAGTTGCGGATGCGATGGCGGTGACCCGAGCGCTCCGAAATCCTCTTCCGTTTCGACAATGCCCTGACCAAACAACCGGGCCCACACACGGTTCGCCCACACGCGCGGCGTGAGGGGATTGTCGTCGCTCACCAGCCACTGAGCCGCGCTGAGCCGGTTGTGTGGAGCGTTCTCGGGCAGCTTGCCGAACGCCGCGGGGACATCAGCGGTCACCTCCCCCGCGGGATCGAGAAAATTGCCGCGCTTGTGGACCTTCGTCACTCGTTGTTTTGCCGCGGGCAACTCGCGGAAAATCGGCAACTGCGGCAATGACGCATTGAAATCATTCAGCGATTTCTGCGCGGCGGTGAGTTCGTTCCGGGCGAGCCGCGTCTCCGGCGATTCAAAGCGCGGTGACAAGGTCGCCGGGTCGGCATCGCTCACCGTCAAACGGAATTGCGCGAGGACGAGTTTATCACCGTAGTTCTGCGTGAGGGTTACCCGCAGTTTCGATTCCGCGGTGAGTGTGACCGGCTCGGCGAAGTCGAACAGGGCAACATGCGGTTCGCGCTGCCGGGGGCTGACCGCCCAGCCGGTTTTCAGATCGCCATCGATCGCCGCGGTGACGGGCCAACCGTCTTGGGCGAAGTCGGCCCGCGGGTTCGCCAGCTTCACCGATTGTGCGGCGTCCCCTTGCACAACTTCGACGGTCAGCTCCGAGACGACAAAGTTCGGATCGGCAGGCTTGCGACCAACGCCGAGTTGTCCGTCCGGCAGTTTCGTCGGAATCGCTTCCAGTCGCAGGGCCGTGTGCTTGCCTGCGGGCAACGTCAACGTGACGGTATAAGTGTCTTCGTTGTCGAGTTTTCCCTTGGCAAGAATCGAACCGTCATCCTGGCCCGTGAGATTCGCCCCGCTCTTCGCTATGGCAATGATGGTCGACGGCCGCTTCCATTTCATCTCTTCGACCGCGGCTTTCTCGGCATCGGAGGCTGCGGCGTGTTTGACCGTTTCGTCTCTCATTTTCACGGCGGCCTGCAAGCGTTCCTGCTCCGCGCGTTGCGATGGCGTAATGACCGGCAGCCGCGGGGCATCGTCGTAACGGTCGGCGTCTTCGGTTTGATTGAAGAGCGCATAGAATCGGTAATACTCGTCGTTGGAGATCGGGTCGTACTTGTGCGTGTGACACTTCGCACACCCCATCGTGAGGCCCATCCACACCTGCATCGTGGTGTCGACGCGGTCCTTCACTGCGACGGTGCGGAACTCCTCGTCGTCGGTCCCCCCTTCATCGTTGGACGGCGTGTTGCGATGAAATGCCGTCGCGATGATTTGCGACTCGGTCGGACTCGGCAGCAAGTCCCCCGCGAGTTGTTCGATGGTGAACTGCGTCAGCGGCATGTCGGCATTGAAGGCGTTGATGACCCAGTCGCGCCACGGCCACATCGTGCGGCCCAGGTCCTTTTCGTAGCCCTTCGTGTCCGCATACCGCGCGAGATCGAGCCACATGCGGCCCCAGTGTTCACCGAACTGCGGCCGCGCGAGCAGCTCATCCACGAGTTGTTCATACGCCGCGGGGGTCGGATTCTTCGCGAACGCTTCGGCCTGTTCGATGGTGGGCGGCAAGCCGATGAGATCGAGCGACAACCGCCGCACCAGCGTTTCCGGAGCCGCGGGCTTCTGCAACCCGAGTCCCTTCTTCGCCAGCCCGGCTTTCACGAAATCATCGAGCGTTCCCGCGGGCTTGGTGACCGGCTCGAACGACCAGTGCCGCTCCCATTTCGCCCCCTGTGCGATCCATTTCCGAACCGTTTCGATCTGGGCCGGCGTCAGTTGCCGTTTCGACTTCGGCGGCGGCATGACGGTGTCGGGATCGGTGCTCAGCATCCGCAGCACGATGCCGCTTTTGTCCGGCGACCCAGGGTCGATTGGCGAATCATTGTCGCGCAGTTTTTTCGCTTCCGCTTCCAGATCGAGCCGCAATTCGCCTTGCCGCTCGTGTTCATCCGGCCCGTGGCACGCAAAGCAGTTCGCGGAAAGAATCGGCAGCACATCGCGCGCGAACGACACCGGCTCGTCGGCACACGCTGTCACGGAGAACAAGACGCACGGCAGGATGTACCACAGCTTCATCGGTGACCATCTCGATCGGAAATAAGTTCCACGTTCGCAACCGGCAGTATACCCACCCCGGAGTGAAATCACCTCGTTTGAATCGCCGAGCCGGAAGCGTCACCTGGGCCGCGTCATCCACCAGACCAAGGCTGCGAGGAGACCGCAGCACGGGCCTTCGAGAAGAATCCACCACATCGGCAACCCTTCAGCGAGATCTATCGCGAAGACCAGCAGACCGGCCATCATGCCGCACCCGGCGACGAACCGGATGACATCGCGATGGCGAACGACATCGGTCGCCAGATACAACAGCAATACGCCCACGAAGCCGTAGAACATTGACGCTGTCCGGGCGAGATAACCCACGATCGGTTCCGTCGGCAACGCACCAATGTGAAGTTGCTCGTGGACGGAGATCATCATGGACTGCGGCATCACCACGGCGACAAAAGCGAGGAAATCGAGGATCCCGATGAAACGCAACAGCCACGTCAATCGTCGTGGCGACGGGACCGTGGTGGAAGTGGAATCATCCTCGAACGAAGGCGCATCCACCACGGGTTATGATCCTGCCGTGGGAACGGGATCACGGGGTTCCGCATCGGTGGAAATCGACCTCTGCAAGACATCCAGTCCCACAAATCCGCCGGGCGCTTCTGCGTTGGTCCCGGCAGCCACAGGACACGAACCGCAGCCGGAACCGCAACCACTCACCGAGCCTTGGCGTCGGGGCACGAGCCCCCACAGCAGCCACGCCGTTGCGGCCAGCACGGTGATCGCCACTGCACCCGACTGCCAGTCTGACATGATGTCCTCAAATGATTTCTCGACAGCGATCCCACAGTTTCATTATAGACCAACTCCTGTATCGAAGCCCACAAAGACATTTTCATCGCAGGCCACGCGGTCGGATCGGCGCGGGGCGCGAAACCGCAAGCGGGGGACGCGGCTATGTTCGATCTTCTCGGGACAACGCCGACGTGAGGATGGCGATGTCCCGCTGAACCCAGCGAAACGCCGAAATTGCAATCCCGAAGCCCACGAGCCCCCCGGCGGCCAAGGCCACCAGCGCGAACCGGCGGTCCTGTCCGCTCAGAACCAAACAGACCACCGATAACATCGGTACCGATGCAGCCAAGACGAGGTACACCCAAGTTTTGCGACCAAGCCGTTCCAGATGAGTGACATCCGCGCGAGTCACCGTTTCCCAATCGAGCAGCGTGGGATAGAAACTCCGGACGGCGATCATCGTCACGCCAAAGAACGGATACGCCATCGCGATCAAACCACACAACACCAACGAGGCGATGAACGTAACGTACACTTCAACCGGAACGCTGCCGCGCAGGAAGTGCAGCGAAATCGGATAAGCCGGGGCCGCCAGAACCCACAACGTCAGGCTGACCATGGCCGCAAGATGGCCCAACTCCAGGCATCGTTCCCGTTGGGAAACGAGATGCTCGGGTGACAACGCGCCGGGTTGTTCGACCCGCGTCGCTTGCGCCACCGAACCGGCGATCCACCAGGCACAGCTCGCACCGGCCGGAAACGCAATCAGGTTGATAATCGACTGAATCCGCATGAACGTCGGCAAGGCATCCGGCATCCGCTCGACAATCTCCCCGCGGTTGTAGAGAAAATTGAGGACGGCGGCGATGGCATTGGGCACGATGGTTGTCGCAATCACGGCGAACAGCGGGGCTTGCCGGGCGTGCAATTTCCAGCCCTGTTGCGGCCCCGTCATCAACCGGTGCAACTCCGGCGACAAGCACGATTCCAGCGCGAATGCCAACGCGCGCCCCGTGGCAAAACGTTCAACAGGATCCGCCGCAAGACATTGCCGCAGGACGTCATCCAAACCGGGAGCATCGGCTTCCACCAGCGGCGTGATGGCCTCGAACCGGGGACCGCCGCGGCGTTGCATCGTCATCTGATCGAGCCGTGTTCCCCAACGGGCGTGACCGCTCGGATCGAGAAACGGCCGGTCCCCCATCAACAATTCCCACAGCACGACGCCGAGGGAATAGAGATCGCTGCGGCCATCCAGGCTGCCTGGTTTACGGTCATGCCGTGGGTTACAGGCCTCCAGTTGCTCAGGAGACATGTATGCCACGCTGCCGCCGAAATGGCTTTCCGGCGCGGTTCCTTCCAATTGGGAGGCGAAGCTGATGTTGAAGTCCGCGAGCTTGGGCAATCCCTCTGCGGTCAACAGGATGTTGGCGGGCTTCAGATCACGATGCAAGACCCCGCGGCGATGGGCATAATCCAACGCCCCGGCCAATTGCATGCCCAGCCAGCAGACCACTTGCGACCAGGACATCGCCGCCAGCTTCCGCCGCAACGACGATTCCGCCGGGGGCGATTCACCCCGTTCTTCCAATCCCCGGTCGAGGGCCCGCAGGTATTCCTTGCCGGACCACTCCGTCCGCGGAACGGATCGTAGTTCGTGCAGAATCCCCGCGAGTGTCCCCCCGGCGGCGTATTGCATGTAGAGCAATCTCAAGCGCCGATCGGGAACCAGCCGCTGATCGTACACGCGGATGATGTTGTCGTGATCGAGCTGCGCGAGTGTCTGCGGCTCGGTTCCCTCATCCGCCGAGACCTTCAATGCCACGGTGCGCTGCATCGATCGTTGCCGGGCCAGAAAGACAGTGGCGAAGCCCCCCTGTCCCACACGGAGCAACAAGTCGAAATCGTCGATCGTCTCCCCCGGCTGCAAATCCTGCCGCGACACCTGCACCGCATCGATGACCAGCGTCGACCGGAGTTGGGGATCGACGCGGAACAACTCCGCCAGAGCCGACGATTGATCGGGAAAACGGTCGAAGAATTCCTCGGGGGAAACGACATCCCCGGCGAGTTTGCGAGTGTGATATTCCTCGAAGAGCAACTCGGGGGGAACTGCCCCGTCGAGTTCCGGCAGGTCCACAAAATAATCTTCAATGACCCGTCGCAGGCCGCGCTGCCAGCGCTGTTCGAGATCGAGTTTGATCAATTCGACCGCCGCGGGGAGACGCACAGCAGGGGCAAACTCTTCCAGATACTCTCCAATGTTCGGAGGGACGTCGCCGTCATCCCACGCGGAGACGAACGCCCCCAGCGTCGCTTCCATCAGCGACCAGTCATCCTCGGCAAATCGCGATTCTTGCGCAGTCACAATCGAATAATGCACGAACAGAAAGTGGGGCGGCGAACGAACAAGGTTAGCATCTTCGTTCTAACGGATCGCGGCTCGACGTTGTAGCGTGTGCCAACTCCATGCGATGGTTGTTCCTGATGCGTGACCATGGTCCAATGGGGCAACACAATCCTTCACAGGAAACGACTCCATGAGCAACGTGCGTGATTTTGGTGCGATGGGTGACGGACAGCACGACGATACCGCCGCGATTCGGCATGCGCTGGAGATGCACGACGGCGTGCTCCATTTCCCCCGTGGTGAGTACGTCGTCTCGGAAACGATCGTCATCGCGCTGAAGGATTTCAGCCGGACGACGATCCACGGCACCGGCGGCATCGCGAAAATTCTCATGACTGGCCCCGGTCCCGCGTTCGAGTTCCGCGGGACGCACTCCACCTCCGCCGACCCGCTCAGTTTTCGCCCCGAAGAATGGCAGCACGAACGGATGCCCACGCTGCGGGACATTGAAATCGAAGGCCGGCATCCGGAAGCCGACGGTGTGCGCATCATCGGCGTGATGCAACCAACGCTGACCGGCGTCCTCATCCGCAAGGTCCGTCACGGCGTCCATATCACCCAGCGGGCACGGAACGTCCTCATCAGCCACTGTCACATCTATCACAACACCGGCATCGGCGTATACCTCGACCAAGTCAATCTCCACCAGACGATTATTACTGGCAGCCACATCAGTTATAACCGCCTCGGCGGCATTCGGATCGAGAACAGTGAGATTCGCAATCTGCAAATCACCGGCAACGACATCGAGTACAACAACAACCGGGCCTTTCCCGATCGGACACTCGACGACGTCCCCACTGCGGAGATCTACATCGAGTGCGGCGAGAAAGGGAGCGTCCGTGAAGGAACGATCTGCAGCAACACCATTCAGGCCACTTACAGCAAAAACGGGGCGAATATCCGCATCATTGGCCAATCGACCGCCGAGCGCCAGAAGGCCGGCATGTGGACCATCAGCGGGAACGTGATCGGCAGCCAAGCCACCAATGTCCACTTCACCAGCGCGCGGGGCATCACTCTCGAAGGGAACTACATCTATAGCGGACACCATCGCAATCTGTTGTTAGAACAGTGCAAGAGCATTCTTGTAGGAACGAACTGCTTCGGCCACAACCCGGATTATAAGGAGAAAGAACTCTGCACTGGAATTCGGATGGTTGACTGCACCGATTGCACGCTGACCGGGTTGCAGATTCAGGACGCGCTGGCCGGCGAACATACCGTGAAAGACGCCGTTCCGATCCAGCGCGAGGGTCTCATCGAGTGCATCAACTGCGAGCGGCTGACAATCACCGGCATCCAGGTGCTGGAAGGAATGCCGTATGCGATGACGCTCGAAAATTGTTCCGACACGCTGCTGACCGGTTGCAGTTTCTTCGACACCCGCACGCCGCCGCTGACGAAAGCCGCAATCCACTGGACCGGCACCGGTAACGGGAACGCCATCGCTCATTGCCGCAGCAATCGGCCGTTTGAAATCGAAGCCAAAGTGAAACTCGGGGAAAACTTCCTCGACGTTTGATGTTTGCTTTTCTGTGCCGTGACCGTGAGGGAGGTCCTGATACCGATCGCAGGACTTGTCAGCGCGTGGGAGGGCGAAGCTCCTGCTGAGCGAGCGCTTCCCCACGCTGAGACAATCAGCGGCTCAGCGGGAGCTTCGCCCTCCCACAAGACGCTCCAGCCACGCAGTTGAATTCGGGGACTGGTATCACTTCGTCTCCTGCGATGTTTTCAGAACACACTCCCTCACGGTCGCGGCTCGGACGAAGGCACTTCACTCCAGCGCCACCACCCCCAGGTCGAGTGGTTCGTCGGTCTGTGATTCGGGAGTGGCGGGGATGCTGAAGCGGTAGCCGTGCAGCTTGCCTCCCGGTCGGTTTTCATTGAAACTCACGGAAAGCGTGTAGTCACCGGCGGGCAAATCCTCGAACCGAACTTTGCCCGTCCGGTCAACCGTGGCCCAATGGTAGGGCTCAGCATCACTTTGTCGTTGCTGTTCTTGCACGGCGGCAAGATACGCCGTCCAGGCACGACCTTCCGGCGTTTGCTGCCATTGAAGCATCCACAATTCGCGTTTGGCGACATCCATGCGGATGTCGGGGGGGACTTGCGGCGGATTGGCCATGGGTAACGCAGGGCGATACAAGCTCGCACTGACATGCGCAAACGGCCAGGCGATTTTTTCCTTCTGCCCCGGAGGGGGTTCGAGTTGAGCGATTACCGCCCGTCCCGTTCCTCCCAGCTCGAGACGCGTCAGCTTTCCGGACGGCAGGTCGATGGGAATCATGCTGCACGAGGCCACATCGCGTGCGCCTTCATTGACCATCAGGAGAATGGATCGACCAATGCGGGCCGGGCCAGGCACCACGCGGTCGAAGGCGAACTTTCCCTGTTCATCGGTGGGGATCTCATAGTACGTGGAGACATGGGGCAAGCCCTTGCCATACGAGTGCAGCCCCTGGGGATTGAGCGACAGTTTCACATTCGCGGCGGGTTCCTTTCCGAGCCGAAACGTTCCTTCGATCTGTGCCCAGGCGTTGAGTTTGATCGTCGCCGGGAATGTCTCCGCGGTGGCTTCAAGATACATGTAGCCCGACGGGTGAGTGATGATGATCTGAAACGCCCCCTCTTCCGGAGGGAATTGAAATCGTCCTGCTTCCGTTGTTTCCCGCCGGGCACAGTACGTTTGCCGATAATCGATCTCGCCGTTTTTGATCATAATCTGTGAACCGGCGACACCGAGCGCGACCCGCGCCTCTTTGGCCGGCTGCCCGTCCGGCGTCAGCACCGTTGCCGCGAGATCCGTACCCTTTCGCAATGCGAAATCGATCGTCACGGTGCCTTCATTGTTCTTGATGTCGCGCGAGACCGCCGGCTGATAGCCCTCGGCTTCAATCCGCACCAGGTGGGCATCGCGATCATGGACATGGCGCAGACGGTATTGCCCATCGACACTGGCAAATTGCTCCGATCGAGACCAATGCATGCTGGAATCCTGCCAGCGTAGTCCTGGTACGACCTGAAACTTCTTGATCGGTTCATTCGTTTCCGCATCAATCACCTTGCCGGTGATGACCAGCGCGGGCGGAGTCCGGAACAAGAATTCCTCGTCTCGCGCCACCAGCGGCTGGCGTCCCAACTGCATGCCGTTCGGAGGACAGATATCGGCCTGGAAGCCATCGAGCGGGGCTTCGTTCCAGACCCAGACACCATTTTCGTCGGCATATTGATTGATGTGGTTGAACTCAAAGTATTGGAAGCGGCCGCGCCAGTCTTGAAAGAAAATTCTCGCTTTGGGAACCGGGCGGTCTTGCTCATCGACAACACGAATCCGCACCGTTCCACCGGGAGACATCGTGAAATCGAGCGGTTCCATATCCGGATCGATCCGCACTTCGCGCATGTCGGTGGCTTTCCCTTTGGCAAAGACCACAATCCGCACCTGATCGGGACTGCAGCCACTCAACCGGTATTGGCCCATCTCGTCGGTGATGGTCTCCCGCAGGTCATTGAGAAACTTCGTCCGGATGGTGGCACCGACAATCGGTTCGCCGTCGGTATCGGTGACCTTGCCGATCACCGACAGCCCGCGATCAAGGACAATGGTCTCGAAAGGTTGATCCACCAATGTCAGACCAAACTGCGGTCGCGCGAGGCGTTGCCGCAGGGATTTATAGGCGTTGTGATTGATCTCCACGGAGACGTCTTGCGCCGAATCGGGCACGCAATCATATCGCCATTGCCCCTGGGCATCGGTCTTGACTGTAGCACCGGTGTAGAGATCTTTCTGATCACCTGCGCGCTTCTTAAAGCGGACACTGGGATGGACGCTGGCACCCACCACCGGCTCGCCGTCTTCATTAACGAGGATCCCGCCCACGGACCAGCCGGCATCGAGTTGAGCCGTGAACTCAGCAGGAATCGCTTCCGAATTCTCGCCGGAAGACCAACCCGCCCAGTACGGGGCATAACCGGGAATGGAAATGCTGGCGGCGAAATTGCGGACGTTTTCCGGTCGACTGACGGCCAGCCGTCCCTCGGCATCGGTTTCAACAAACGTTCCATAGTTGGCTTTGCGGAGAAACTTGCCCCGCGTGATCTGTTCCGCGGTGAGCAGCGGACTGCCGCGGAGTTCCACCTGGCCTTGAATGGGGCGGCCATCGGGACCGACGACGAGCAAGGCAAACGGCCGGGATGGCGGCTCTTCAGCGCGAATGTGACCGCCGCGAAGAAATAGCCCCGCTGCCATCAGCAGGAGGGCCAATGATCGGTCAAAATGACCACGGTTCGTTACAGCTTGATGGAGCATCAGACGAAACTCCCGAAACGGTTTCTGACCCCGTCACAGTGCACAGACAAACTGTCTCGACAGGAAATTAAACTGCGCTCGGTCGATTTTGTCGATCCAGAGCCAGCAGCGAGAGGAACTCGAAGACGAGATTGGCACCGAGAATCGACGTGATGGCGGCAGGGTCGAACGGCGGCGAGACCTCCACCAGATCGAAGCCGATGCAATTCAGACCGGCGATGCTACGGACCAGTTGCACGGCCTCGAAGCTGGTGAAGCCGCCGACTTCGGGAGTGCCGGTACCGGGGGCGAAAGCAGGGTCCACACAATCGATGTCGAACGTGACATACAACGGCCGGTTGCCGATGCGCTGCCGGATTTCCGTAATAACATCGGCAGCGGTGCGCTGCCGGAATTCGTCCATCGTGATCATCCGGGCACCGAGATTCAGGGCGTCGACATAATCCTGCGGGCCGCTGGTGGGACCACGGATGCCGAGTTGAATGTAGGCTTCCCGGTCGATGAGCCCTTCTTCGATGGCACGCACAAACGGGGTCCCGTGGCTGTAGCGGTGGCCGGGGTATTCGCAGTCCCATGTGTCAGGATGGGCGTCGAAATGGAGCACGGCGAGGGGGCCATGCACCGCTGCATGACGGCGCAGCAACGGCAGTGAGATCGAATGATCGCCGCCGAGCGTGATGAGTTTCGTGCCGACGTTCAACCAACTTTCCGCAGCGGCTTCAATCGCCCGATGGGTCGCCAGAATATCGACGGGAACCACACTGACGTCACCAGCATCGACGACTTTCAATTCCGTGAACGGAGACACCTGCAAGACATTGTTGTAACCCCACAGCAACAGTGACTGCTCCCGCAGCGCCCGTGGCCCCAGCCGTGTGCCGCTGCGGTACGAAGTGGAACTGTCATACGGCACACCCAGAATCGCGACGTCCGTTGCCAGGGGCGTGGGCTGAAGGGGCGAACGGGCAAACGTGCAGATCCCGGCAAACGGCGGCAGCGGCGGCGTGTAGGACATGGGCGACGGTTCACCGGGTGAAAGACGGAGTGCCAAATACAGATCTCACAGTGAACAAGGCGAGCGCGAACGTGGTTCCCTCACCCCCCGCGGTCGGGGGAGAGGGAACAAGAGTTCGCTTGACACCTTGTCGCTGCACGCAGGCTATCGTAGACTTTCGGGACGATCCGCGCGCTGCCGGCGCAAACGGCCCGGCACTCGCAGGATCACCAACGACGGAGCGCGTCATCGTGTTTGTGCAAATGGAACTGGTCCGCATCATCGTCAGCGAGATCAACGACCAGCAAGTCATTTTCCTGCGGGAAGTCGATGGAGAACGAAAGTTTCCCATTCTCATCGGCCTGTTTGAAGCCACCGCCATCGACCGCCGAGTCCGCGGCGAAGTTCCCCCGCGGCCGTTGACTCACGACCTGCTGAAGAACACGATTGAAGCGCTCGGCGGCGAAGCCCAGGACGTGGTCATCAATAACTTGCAGGATCACACGTACTTCGCTGCCATCCGCGTCCGGATCGACGGGGAACTGATCGAAGTCGATGCCCGTCCCAGCGATGCCGTCGCGCTCGCCGTGCACTTTCAACCGTACTTGCCGATCTACGTGGAAGACGCCGTCCTCAACGAAGTCGCCTCCTGACGAAGCCCAGGCATCGCCATGCCTGGGGCGTTTTCGTCGCCCAGGAATGCATTACTACTTCGCCGGTGTCTGCAGCATCTCGGCGAAGAGCTGCTTCATCTGCTTCCACGATTCCTCGTCGGCGGTCTTGTTGTATTTGATGCCCGGGATGTTGTGTTTGTCGGCATCGGGTACCGTGAAACTGTGCACCGCACCGGGGTAGTGCACGATCTGATTGACGACCTGCGCTTGATCCAGTGCCTTCTTGAATGAGTTCACCGCGGCCGGGGGAATGAACGCATCGTCCGCACCGTGGCAGACGAGGATCCGGGCCTTGATCTGCTTGGCTTCGTCCGCGTTCGGAGCGGGGAGCGCCGCATGGAACGTGGTCACCGCCGCAATCTTTTCACCGGCGTACGTCAATTCCAAGGCCGTGGATCCGCCGAAGCAGTATCCAATCGCACCGATCTTTTCCACGTTGACGTTCGGTACTTTCTTGAGAACCGCCAGCGCGGCTTGCGCCCGCTTCCGCCAGGCGGGAACGTTCTTCCGCACCTCGGCCGCCATCGCCGCGGCGTCTTTGGGATGCTCGGTGATCTTGCCATCGCCATACATGTCGGCGGCAAACGCCACGTAGCCAAGCTCCGCAAGCTGCTTCGCCCGGTCTTTGGCGTAGTCGTTCAAACCCCACCATTCGTGGAAGACGAGAATCCCCGGCGTGTTATCGCTGGCCGAATCCGGCCAGGCCAGGAAACCGATGCATTCCTGTTCGCCGTCTTTGTAGGTCACCGTTTTCGTCTTGACCCCGGCGTCCACCGTCGAGGCGATCAACAACAGGGCACTGGCGAGGCTCAATTCCAACAGACGCTGCGACATGCGATCCCTCCCGGAGAATAACCGTTCCCACCTGCCCTGCCATCGTATCTTGAGCCATCATTCCCGCAACCCCGCGGCGGAGGATCGGACGTGAGGGAGTTCCTCGCGCTGGGTGCAAGGGTGGCTCAGAGGGCGTCCAGCCCTCTGGGGTGGCAGAGCCGCAGAGAGGTTTTGTGGCAACGGGTTCAAGTCTGGAACCGTGTGACGATTCGGACGGTTTGCGTGATGGCCTCTTTGTGGCTTCGCCACCCCAGATTGCCAAAGGCAATCTGAGCCACCCGCGTTCAATCAGAGACACTTGCGGAGCGAACCTTGGCTACTCCAATGCCCGCCTCGATTAAAAATTGCCAATTCAGCCACAGTAAAAAGAAAGCTCATCTCGTCTACAGGGCTCCATTTGCTCGACCATCCATGTCCGAACGACATCGTCTCCAATCCCGATGAAGAACCTCGAAATATAGTGGATCCCTCATGGCCTTCATCAAGGTGGTTTTGCAACGAGACTTCAAACCCATCTGCAAGGCAACGAAGCAAGTCTCGCCCCGCGGCGTGTTCTTTCCCCGCTGGGATTGCGAAGTAGGTAAGCGCATGGCTTCCAGCATTATGGCAGCCATCGATGATTAATGCGTCAAATGTCATCGAATATTTTGCCAAGCAGCCGAACGGGGTTCGTCTTGTTAATTGACATTGACAATACTGTGGAATATCTCAATGTCAACGGGAGTAATACCACCGGCAAGAATCAATTGCGTCTCGTGAATTGAGCGGGCAATTACCGCACAGCCGCGAAACGCAAAACCCCCCGGTTGCGGACAACCGGGGGCTAAATGGGCTTGGTCCAAGAAATGAAGCCCGGCATTTTCTGAAATGCCGGGCTTCTGCCTTTTCGAATACAAAAGCCCGGCGTCGAAGCCAGACGCCGGGCTTTGATTTGCTTCGATTACTTCCGGCGCGCGATGGCTTCTTTGACGGCGGTGCCCATGTCGGCGGGGCTGCGGGCGACGACGACGCCGGCGGCTTCCAGGGCGGCGATCTTTTCTTCCGCGGTTCCCTTGCCGCCCGAGATGATCGCTCCGGCGTGGCCCATCCGCTTACCGGGGGGAGCCGTCTGCCCGGCGATGAACGCGGCGACCGGTTTCTTGACGTGAGCCTTGATGTACTCGGCGGCTTTGATTTCCGCGCCGCCGCCGATTTCACCGATCATCAGGATCGCTTCGGTCTGGGGATCGTTCTGGAACATTTCGAGGAGTTCGATGTACATCGTGCCGATGATCGGGTCGCCGCCGATGCCGACTGCGGTCGATTGTCCCAGGCCGACGTTGCCGAGTTGCCACGCGGCTTCATAGGTGAGGGTGCCGCTCTTGCTGATGAGGCCGACGCCGCCGGGCTTGTGGATGTAGCCGGGCATGATGCCGATTTTCGCCACGCCGGGGGTGATGACGCCGGGGCAGTTCGGGCCGATGAGCCGACTGTTCGGATAGTTATCGTCGAGTTGTTTTTTCGTGCGGGCCATGTCGATGACCGGAATGCCTTCGGTGATCGCGACGATCAACTCAATCCCGGCATCCGCGGCTTCGAGGATCGCATCCCCGGCAAACGGCGGCGGCACGAAAATCAGCGAGCAGTTCGCCCCGGTCTTCTTGCGGGCTTCTTCCACCGAATCGAAGACGGGGAAACCGTCGACCGTGGTCCCCCCTTTACCCGGCGTGCAACCGCCGACGAACACGTCTTCGCCCGGTCGATGCTCCTGCGCATACGCCCGGCATTGCTGACTGTGGAACAGGCCCGCCTTCCCGGTGATGCCCTGGCAAATGATCTTTGTCTGACGGTCAACCAGAATACTCATGACGCTGCTGTTGCTCTTTTCAGTCCGAGAAATCGGTCCCATCCGCAGGGCGGCAACATCACGTGGAGATGACCGCCGGGAAACGCTCCCCAAGAGCATATCGCCCCCCCGCAGGACTGCCTAGTCGCGCGGCCGGACTGAACAAACAAGACGTCCGCGAAACGTCACCACAGCCGCTGTTTTCCCACCAAACTCACGACGGGACGACCGCCAGTTTCTGCATCTGCCGCAGTTCTTTCGGCAGTGGAAATGACACGTGTTCTTCGCGCGTGGTGACTTCTTCCAGCTCAGCGGCGAATTCGGTTTGCAGGTACTGAATGACATCCTGCACGACCACTTCCGGGGCGCTGGCTCCCGCCGTGATCAGCACGGTTTGCGCGGGATCGAACCATTCCCGGCGCAGTTCGTGCACACCGTCAATCAGGTATGACGGTTTGCCCAGCGTCCGGCCGATTTCCATCAATCGGCGGCTGTTCGAACTGTTCTGGCTGCCGAGGACCAGCAACACATCGGAACGCGACGCCAGGATCGAGACCGCTTCCTGCCGGTTCGTGGTGGCGTAGCAGATGTCTTCCTTCGGCGGGCTTTCAATCTTCGGGAAATGCTGCTTCAGGGCCGCAATCACCCGCCCGGCTTCATCGACACTGAGCGTGGTCTGCGTGAGGTACGCAATCTTCGCTCCGGCAGGGAACGCGAGGTTTGCGACCTCCTCCGGCGTTTCCACCAGCGTGATGCTCTCCGGGGCCTCGCCCATCGTGCCAATGACTTCGTCGTGACCTTCATGACCAATCAGCACGATGTGATAGCCCGCCTCGGCGTAGCGGATCGCTTCCAGATGCACCTTGGTGACGAGCGGACAGGTGGCGTCGATCGTCCGTAAATTGCGATCACGGGCCTGCTGCCGGATTTCGGGGGAAACGCCGTGGGCACTGTAAAGCAGAATCGCTCCGACGGGGACTTCATCCATCGTGTTGACGAACGTGACCCCCTGTTGGGTGAACCGGTCGACGACGTACTTGTTGTGGACGATCTCGTGATAGACGAAGACCTTCGGACCGCACATGCGGATGACTTCGTCGAGGCACTCAATCGCCATGTTCACGCCCGCGCAAAACCCGCGCGGATTCGCCAGCAGAATTCGCATCGTCCATCCAATTCGAGACCGGTGTCACTCTGAAGTATTGTAGACACCGTGTACCGATATTGCATCGGCCGTGTTGGCCCCCGGTCATTGACCGGGGGCTAACACGACGGAATTGTTGGCGCGCACATGCAGCGGGATCGCCGCGGACGCCTGGTTGCCCTGGCCTTGTGCGACGGCGTTGATCCACGGCGTGGTCTCTGGGACCCACGGCCGGGCTGTGAGGAAGATCTGGCGTTCGGTCTCGTTGGCGCGGACCAACACCCCTGACAGACCGATGTTGTCGACGATGATGCCGTGGGGAAGGTTATCGATATCGAGCTTCACGTCGCCGTCGAAACCGTTCCGTTCGATGCGGATTTTCGCGGTGATGGTGGTGCCGGGGACGATCACCAGACCGCCGTCGGTCGCCGTGGTGGCGAGGTCGTCGGGGACGAGAATCACGCGAATAGCCGGTGGTTTTTCCAGCGTGATGGTGCCGAGGTGGCCGGATGGTTTGCGGACGGTTTCGCCGCCAATGTCCGCCGTCGCGGTGACCACGACCTTTTCCCACGCGGCTTTGTCCGCGGGTTGGGCATCCGCCGCGGCGGTGATGACGCTGAACGTGTTGAGTTGCCCCGCGGCGATCACCGAGGGCTGGGCGACGTGATAACCGGCCGGGAGATTGGCGACTTCAATCCGCACCGGCCCGTTGAAGTTGTCGATCCGGTCGACGTTGAATTTCAAACGCTGTCCGCTGCCGGCGGGAAGCTTCACGTTCATCGTTTCGACACTCACGCGGAAATCGGGCTTCGGCGGCCGAATGGTGAGTTGATAGGTGTGTTTGTCGCTGGTGAAGCCGCGGGAGTCGGTCACCCGGAGGAGATATGTGCCGTCCTGCGGGGCGGTGAAGGTGAGTCGGGAATCGGTGCCGAGTTTCCGTTCGCCATCGTCGTCATTGATGTAGTACAGCGGGAAGATTGGCAGGCCGTTATCAACGATGGGTGCTCCGGGCGGGTACGCCTCGACGATGTACGCCGGTTGTTCCTTGGCCTGGCCGGTGGCGGAGGTGTCGAAATACGTCCGCCGTTTGCCGGCGTTCTGGTAGAGTTCGTAACCGGAATCAGGACCACGCGGGGCGCGGAAGAGCTTGCACACTTCGCCGTTCATAAACAGAAACTGGTTGAGGTCCATCTCTTCCCAGTATTCGAGACGGACTTCCAACTGGGACGAGTCGATCGGCCGGAAGTTGATGTAGGAATCACGCACGGCCTGCAACAGCGCGCGTTGGATCGGCTGGCCGTGGGCGTCGAGGACTTCGACTTTGGTATCGGCCTTCGAGCCACTGCGGGCGGCGTTGGTTTCGATGATCCATGTCTGTCCGGCTTTGGCTTCGAATCGATACAGGTCGGGATCGCTCCCCTTCGCGGCCAGAAACACGCCCTTCACTGTCCCCGGCGCGGTGACCGGCTGGGCTTGAGCGACACTGTCATTCGGTTCGACTTCCGCGATTTCCGTCGGCATCGGGGCGGTGCTGGTGGTGGTGATCGCCGGGGCTTCCGGTAAGCGGCGGAGATCGTTGGTACGGTCGGCCCACGCCGGGTCAATGGGATACGCCGCGAACTCGCCGTTCATGCGGCCGATGAAAAGCTGCTTGGAATCGTGAGAGAACGTGACCGCGGACGGCCAGTCGGTCTGCCGTTCGAGCATCGCCACCTGCGTGAACGTCCGCGTTTCCCACAGCTTGATGCGGCGGTCTTCGGACGCGGACGCCAGCAATTTTCCGTCGGGGGAAAAGACCGTCCGAAGAATCGGTCCCTCATGCGCAAACCGGGCGTATTCAATGGGGTTGGTCCCCTCCGCAGCCGACTCGGAAATCTGCCAGATGCGGACCCGCATGTCGACACCCCCGGCGGCGAGTTGGTTGCCGCGCGGGCTGAACTGGACGTGGTATTGTTCTTTGGACGGTTGTGAGAACGTGTCGAGCCGGTGCCCCTGCGCAACATCCCACAGCTTGATGGTGCGGTCGCCGCTCGCCGAGGCCAGAATCTTTCCGCCCGGATGGAAGGAAAGGCTGTAGACGGCGTCGTTATGACCGGCGAGCGTCTTCAAGGCCGTGCCGGTTTTCGCATCCCACGTGCGGATGTCACGGTCATAACTCGCCGTGGCGATGACGCTGCCGTCCGGGCTGATCGCCGCGGCGTACAATGTGTCACGATGGCCGGTGATGACCACGCTGCGCGACCAGTCCGCGGTGTTCCAGACGGTGGCTTCGCCGTTGAGGCCGACCTCTCCGGCGGCGACCACCAGTTTGTCACCGGTGGAAGAAAACCGCACGTCGGCGATCGCCCCGGTGTGACCGACGAGTTGCGTCACCGGTTTGCGATCCGCCGCGGTGACGATCTCCACCACGTTCGGTTTCGCGATGACAACGAACCGTCCCTGTGAGTCTGCGGCGACCGAGGTGATCGGCGCGCGGGCTTCCGTTTTCAGCGAGATTTTCGGCGTGATCAACCCCATCGCCGCGAGACCTCCCGCGGGTGGTTTCGCCCCGGCGTCAATCCACGCCTTCACCAGCGCGAGCTCCGCCGGTTTGAGCCGCGGCTGATCCTTTGGTGGCATCATCGTGTCATCGGTCGCATTCAACCGCTTCCACAACTCACTCTTCGCATGATCGCCAGCGACAATCGCCGGACCCGATTCGCCCCCCTTCATGGCGCGGGCGAAGTCTTCCAGCACCAACCCGCCTTCGGCTTCCTTCGCGTTGTGACAGCCGTTGCAGTACGTGCGGAAGACCGGTTGCAGGGCCGCAAAGTCGGGCGGTTCCGCGGCTGTCGCAGATGTTCCATAGAACAATACAGTTATGCACATGACATAGCAGGACATCAGCAAGGACGCAGGGATCTTCACGGCAGCACCTCGTCGACAACGACTTGACCGAATGATTCACCCAACAGGACCACAGGCAGCGTGCTGCCCTTCAGATAATCCACTCGCGACGCATATGTTGGTTCACCATCAATGACGATCGGCTCTGTGTACACCTCAATCCGCTGATCCGCGAGATCAACAATCCAATACTGCGGAAGCGCGGCACGGGCATAAAGCCGCCGCTTGATTCCACGGTCGATTGTCTGCGTGGTGTGTGCGACTTCGATCACCAGGGAGATTTCATCAGGTCCGGGATGGCGCTCCTTGAAGTCCCGCTTTTCACCCTGTGCGACCACGACATCCGGTTCCGGCTCGCTGTCCTCCAGCGTAATCGGATCCTGTGAGCGCACAACCCATCCCCCCGGCAACATCTCGCGGAGCAATTGCTGCAGGAGATCGGTGTAAAACGTGTGCGGCGGGTTCTTGGACATCTTCGGCACCAACCAGCCTTCGAGTAACTCCAACGCCTCGTCGTCCGCAAACAGGCCGGTGGTGATCATCTGGTGATACTGCTTTACCGACATGCGATAGATCGGCACAGTCGGCACACCTGCGGGCAAACGCGGGACCGGTTCTTCAACGGATCGGGGGGATTCGAGAATGGTCGACATGCTTCACCTCGTTTCTTGTGCTGGGACTATGTGATTTCGTCACATATCACCTGGCACACGATTTCCAATTCAAGACCCACAACGTTCCCAGCATCGTGAGGAGTGTCGTACCCATGGTGACCACCATCGCTGCCAGGGGTGGACCCTCCATTTGCAGCGTGCCCCAGCGCCACAATTCGGGTTGCTGGAAGGAAAACCATCCGAGTACGAGCAGGCCGACCGTCAACCCGACCGCCACTGACCAGAGGAACCGCACGATTACCTGCCAGATGGTGATCGTCACTCGTTGTGCACCACCGATGGCGGCCGATGTCCAAGGCCGGGCTGCCGTGAAACCGGCTTCAAGTTTCTCCATCGTCAATGGTGCACTCCCCTGCTCGGTTGATCGCGCCGTCTGAGTCAGGGGAATGATCAGCAGTTGGGCTGCCCCAAGCAGGAACAGCCATCCTTGCCCCGTCGCGATGGCGATGAGGACTTGCAGGGCACCGCACAGCAGCAACAACAGCGACCCGAGCGAATTGAGACCCGACAAGCGAATGCGGTTCTCGGCCAGCGAATCGGCCTGGGAAAGGAATAATCGCCAGTTCATGAGACGGTTCCTTCATCGGAATCAATGCTGAAACAAAAACTCACGGCTCGTCAGCACGCTCCACATCAGGTCTTCCAACGCCGCGCGGCGTTCGCTTTCGGGGACGTCCGTCACGGTGGGGACGATGCGGGACTTTTCATTCTCGGTCGGCACGCGGCTGAGGGCCGTCAGGAAGAGTTGCTCGACCACCTGCTCCGGCGGCGTTTTTTCGGCGACCCACTTCGCGATCCGGCCCTCTTTCGCTTCCAGTTTTTCGAGCAGCGTCTTCCCGTTGGCGAGATGCAACACCTGCGTCATGCTCGGTTCGTCGCTCCGTTCACAGGTGCAGGTGAGGATCCGGTCCGGACGGCCGAAGGCGTCAAGGAAGTACGACGCCACCGAGGCGTCTTTCAGTTGCAACGTGCGCGTCCCGGCGGGGTAATCCTTGAACGTGTTCATCACGCCGGTGACATCGCTGACCGCGTCGAGCAGCACTTCGGCTTTCAACCGTCGCGGATAACAGCGGGCATAGAACCGTTGGTCGTCCGCGTTCTCCGGCAGAGTATGGCTGGACCGTTGATACGTCTGCGAAGTGAGAATCAACCGCATCAGCGACTTCAGATCGTACTGATTCTGCACGAGATGGTCCGCGAGCGCGGACAGCAGATGTTCGTTGCTCGCGGGGTTGGTGAGCCGCAGGTCATCGACTTTTTCGACGAGTCCGACACCGAGAAAATTCGCCCAGATGCGGTTGGCGACGGCCCGGCTGAAGTACGGGTTCTCCGGGGCGGTGAGCCATTTCGCGAGATGTTCGCGGCGATCAGCCGGGTCTTCAAAGGTCAGCGCGGTCCCGTCCAGCGGCCGTGGCAATTGGGCTTTCGCGATGCGGGGTTGAATGAGTTCGCCCCGGTCCGCGAGGAAGATCGTGCGGTTGCCGTCACCGCTGCGGAAGTCGCCGCCCCAGCCTTTGCCCCGGACGCGGGCAAACAGGCTCGCCATGCCGTAGTAATCGTCGTTGGTCCATTTTTCCAGCGGGTGATCGTGACAGCGGGCACAGTTGATCGACATGCCGAGGAACGCCATCGATGTCGTTTCGGCCATGTCGAGCGGGTCTTGATGCAGCGCGTAGAAATTCGCCGCCCCGTTCTCGACCGTGCTCCCCTTCGCCGTGACAATCTCTCGTACGAACTGATCCCACGGGGCGTTGCTGGCGACCTTGTCGCGGATCCAGTTCGAGAACGATTTCAACGCTTCCGGCCGCAGGCGTTCGCCGGACAGGAGTAATACGTCAGACCAATAGTAGGTCCAATAGTCGACGAACTCGGCCCGAGTGAGCAGATCATCGACGAGCTTTTGTCGTTTGAGCGGATCAACGTCGGCGAGGAACCGTGTGGTTTCATCCGCGGTGGGAAGGACGCCGAGGGTATCGAGGTGCGCTCGCCGCAGGTATTCGCCATCGGTGCAGATCGGCGATGGCGGCATGTTCAGCGCCCGCAATTTGTCGACCACGAGTTGATCGATGATGTTCGCCTGCGATGCCAGCGTGTAGGCTTCGGATTGCACGGCTTGGGGATAAGGCACGGTCACGGTCGCCGCGACATTCTGCGCGAGATACCACGCCACGATGGCCGCTTCACCGCTGCCTGTCACGGACACCAGCCCCTGTTCATCGACACTGCACGCCGTATGATTCGTCGAGGTGTACTTCGCCCAGCGTGTGACATCTTCGAAATGCCCGTCCGAGAAGTGCGCTCGCACCACCAGCGATTGCTTGTCCCCCGCGGAGAGCCGCACCCCGGCGGGAAGAATTTCCAGCCGCGTGACTTTCGGATCGTCCGCCGACGGACCGGGTTGCCCCTGGGCGATCCACTCGGCGATCACGCGGTATTCGAGGGAATCCTCGCGGAACCGCAGGCCCCCTTTGTGCGGAATCGCCCCGGTCGGTTTCGTCAGCAACAAGCTGCGGCCGGGATCATGCGGCACGATCCGTCGTCCCCGCGCTTGCCGGGTCAACGTGAGAAAGTCCCCTTCGGGATCATACCCGCGGAGCGACAGTCGAAACCCATTCTTCCCCGCCGCGGCTCCGTGGCACGCCCCCGTGTTGCATCCGGTCTTCGACAACACCGACTGCACCTGATTGCGATAGTTCCACACATGCGGCACATCAAACTTCTCGACCACCACCTTCGCCGTGACGGTCTTCCCCTCGGCCGCAACGGTGACCGTCGCCTGCCCGTTGCCGGTGGGCGTGAGGACGCCATCCACCACCCGCGCGACCGCCTCGTTCGATGATGTGAACTGCACGCCATTGCGCAGTTCGACTCCGATGCGACCGTCTTCCACCCGTTGCACCAGCAACCGCTGTCGGGCTTCGGGGCCGGTGAGGGTGATGTCGGCCGGAAGAACGACGATGTCCGCGGCGCTCACATTGGCGGTCATCATCAGGACAATACAGAGGAACTGCTTCACGGAGGAACCCTCAAAGTAGGGTGGGCTGTACCCACCAGCGTCGATGGCGCGAATGACAACCCGTTTCTGTATGTCGTGGGCACAGCCCACCCTGCTTAGCGGCGGATCTCTGAACATCATGCGGCGCTGCCGACTTCGACGTAATCGCACAGTGAAGACGGCGCGGGGATCTCCGAACCATCTTCGCGCAGGCCAGCCAGATGCAGATCAACGGCTTCCTGAAGGCGATGCTTGACATCTTCTTCTGTCAGGCCTGTCGCCACGCAGCCCGGCAGATCGGGAATATACGCCGAGTAATTCCGCTCACCCGGCTCGATGATGATGGCGTATCGCATCACTACTCCTCCAATCCGGCTTGACGTTGAATCGATTTCCAAGTCTTCGGATGCAAGTCATCACTGGGATCACCTGCGATAGTCACTCGCCCCGGCTTCTCCGAATGTTTGAATTGTCGATGGCTGCCCGTTTGCTGCACTTGTCGCCAGCCGTTTGCCTCAATCAGTTTGATGGCCTGACGAACGGTGACGGGCATGGGAAACTCACTTCGATGTCGACATCGCTCGATTCAAATCCTCTACGAAAACAACTCCATCACCGGCTTCATGCCCGAATCCACCAGTGTGAACGGTCGTCCGGCGGGGCCCGGGAGGTGGGATTCGCAGTCGAAGCCGAGGCTGTGGAAGATGGTGCCGACGAGTTCGCCGGGGCCAACGGGGCGTTCGGCTGGGAAGCCGCCGATCGGGTCGCTGCGGCCG
>JBGSUN010000010.1:0-35766 GCA_041753475.1 Planctomycetaceae bacterium
CTGTGCGGTTTCGCGCCCCGTGATGATCGCTTCCCCGTGTCGGCGAACACTCGGCGGGATCAATGCGAGGCGCGAAACCGCACAGCGGCGTCGGAGACCGTGACTTCCTGCGCCCCTTGGCCTTGCTCCCACCCCGTTTTGCTCTTTGCGGAATTTGCCTCAGTCGCTAAAAATCGGCAGTTTCTGCCGGTCATCGCGGCCCAGTCCGCTCGCCGGTAGTACTGCTTTGCTGCCGAAACTGTTGTTCCGGTCGGCACCCGGTGAAGGTCGAAACATGCGGATTTCCAGCAAGAATCGGACGAAATGGCTGACGGTGTGCGTGCTGCTCGCCGGGTGTGCCGGGTCCTCCAATGGCGTGGCTTCGCGGATGCGCGGCAGCCCGCCGGTCTATATAGGTCAGCCGTCGATTTATTCGCCCGTCACCTCCCCCGTCCAGCCGACTCTTCCCGTGACCGGGAATCCCGCCGTTCCGAATCAACCGATCGGTCCGTCCGCCGGGCAACCCAGCGATCTCGATCTGTCCCTGCAACCCACGCTGCTCAAATCGACATTTCTGCCAGGCCCCGGTTACGGCCAGGTGGCGACTTTGGGGCAAACGCTGGATGGACGTTCGGTTCCCCTGGGTCTTCCCCATGTGTTGACACCCCGAAAAGTGGCACTCAGTCCCGACTCGAATGCTGGTCAGATTCAGCAGACGCGCGGCGAAGTGACTGCCGGTGCTGCCGCGTCGACTGGAGAAGACCTCCGCTTTCGCGGCGGCAAGACCATCAAAGATTTAACGTACCTCAACATTTTCGTCGGCGGTCCCACCAAGTGGAACAATACCGATCGGCAATGGATTGACTATGCCCTGGAAGCGGGAATGACCGACCCGTACCTGAATCATGTCATCATGCAGTACTTTGGCGGTCAGCCCGTGACCACCGATTTCCGCGGATCGTTCTGGATGTCGGGATACCAACCCCAGCGGGTGACCCAGGCCAACATCAAACAGGTCATCAAACTGCTGCATCAACAGGGAAGCTTCAATAGCGTCCCGCTGAGTTCCACGGTCGTCAACTTTTTCCTGCCGTCGGGTGTGATTCTCGAAGATCCGGATGTCGGCAACCCGGCCTACTCCACGCTGGCCCGGACGGTCCCGGCGGACCGAGAAGCAAACTCAGCCAACGGCCTTGGCGGCTACCACGGTTCGGTCAAAGTCAATGCCCAAGCCACCGTGTACTTCGCCATCATGGCTTATGCCGAACGGCGGACCAACGGCACCATCAGCGGGATTCCCGCCTTCCCCGAACCATGGAAAAGCATTACGGCAACGGCGTACCACCAGTTGATGGAAGCGCGGACCGATCCGGATGTCGATGACGCCATTCAAACCGGACAGGAACGCTATCTCGGTTGGACTTCGGATCGCGGGCAGGAAATCGCTGATTATCCAGTGGAATCCGCACCGTCCCTGTCGGATGTCTTCACGGAAGTGCCGCTGGCTGATGGCAGCGGTTCGGTCCCCGTGCAGTTGATCTACTCGAACGCCGTGCATGGACCGGAAGGCCCGATCGTCAAGCCGCACAGCGGTTCCCCTTTACCTGCCGCACAACGCAAGACCCCCAGACCCGGCAGCAGCACACCGACGCCTCCCTCCACGCCCTCTGGCCCCGATCCACTGCTGCAAACCATCAACGACGAATGGTCGAAGCTCCCGGATGCGGTGAAACGGCAGGTCATCCAGTTGATTCAACAAGCGGTGAATCAGTCGTCCGGCTTCGGAACGTGACCGGAGCATGAGTCGTCGTCGGGACTACCGCGCGAGATAAAACACGGTGATGGCAATCGCTATGATCAGGGCAAAGGCGATGGCCATTGCCGCCAGCGGAGCAGGACTGGCGATGGCGATCCCCTTTCGCTGTGCCAGGGCTTCCATGGCCTGCTTGGAATCGTAGAGATCGCTGCCGGTCGCGTCACGGTACCGTTTGATCGCACCGATGAAGTTGCCGCCACGCAGGTCTTCCACGAGCGCGGATTCCAAATCCACTGAGATCGACAGCGCGGACTCCGGCAATTCACCGGTTTTGAGCGTCTGTTCAAGTGCCTCGACAAACGACTTGGCTTCCGCCAGTCCCACGCCAGTACCTTCCCGGTAGAGTTTGATCGCTTCGATCTTCATGCCGCGACGGAGCGCATCGACGACCTCTTTTCGCCACGGCTCATCGGACATGGCAATGGTTCCAGCAACAGTTTTCCGTGGGAGGGCGAGGCTCCCGCCGAGCCGCGCGCATTTCGAAACGCGGGGACAACGCACGGCTCAGCAGGAGTTTCGCCCTCCCGGACTTCACTCCCCGAGTCCGGCCGCAAACGCATCCGGCGGCAGGTCTTGTCCGGTGAGCGATTTGAACAACACCGTCACATACTCAGCGAAGACTTCCGCCGGTTCGACCACCTTGCAGCCGCGCTCACGGGCTTCCTGACACAACGGCGATTCGGCAGGGGGATCGGTCAGGTCGAGGAACGTCATGCCCGGCCGTAACAGCGATGGATTGATCGGCGACTTCTTCAAACCGTGATCGAGATTCGGCGTGGTGACGATCACGACATCGACCAGCGTTTCATACAGCTTGGCCACCGGCACGAACCGGCACTCGGTGTCCCGGGCGACCGCTTGCGCTTCGGCATCGTCGGCAGAGCAGATGCTGACCATCCCGCTCCGTTTCTTGACGCCATACACAATCGTCTGCCCCAACCCGCCGGCGCCGATGACCATCACGTTGCGTTTGTCGAGCGGCCGCTCTTCCGCCGATTTCTTGCCGAGTTTGGCTTCCAGCGCTTTGAGGGCCATCTTCCACATCACGTTGTAGCCCTGCCAGCCGTCCGGTTGCTTCAGTAACAGGTCGGCATAGCCCGCGAGTTTGGTCGATTCATCGGACGGCGTGGCCATCGACAACAGCCGCTTCCCATGCCCCGCCGTCGCGATGACCGCCGGGACTTTCAGAATCTCCAGCATCTTCGGCAACTGGTCCATCGACTTGAAATCGAACGGCAGGCACCGCGTGTTCATGTCGAGCTTGTCGAACGCCGCATTGAGAATCTTGACGGTCGCCAGTTCCATTTCGTTGAACCCGGCGACGCCGATGAACCGCGTCTTCGGGCCGACCTGCCGCCAGCGATAGAGATCGTCCAGTTCGCCCACCGTCGGCTGACCGGGGAAGGCTTCCATTCCCTTTTCGAGCGCCGCGTAAATCCACGGCGACCCGTATTTGCGGCCGAGGAGCGAGAACGTCAACCCGCAGCGACCGAGACCCAACCCGACAATCGGCAGCGCCCGTTTTTGACTCACCGCGGCAAGCAACGGCCACGCGGCTTCGAGCGTCTGCGTCGGCCAGGTGAACTTAATGACGTCGGCTTTGGCGGCGACCGCTTCATCAAAAATGTCATCGACGGTGCCGAGCGGGCGGTCCAGACTGGTATGGCTGATGACGCGCTGCACTTTGCCGAAGCGGGGGATCTTCCGCGCGGTGTCGAGGTCCATTTCGATGTAGGCCGGGTTGGCGAGAATTGCCTGTCGGAGCAGCATCAACCGTTCGTCTTCGGTCCCGTCAAACTGCCCGCCCTCTTCTCTGCGCCGGCAGGACACCAGGATCGGTTTCTTGGCCCCTTCGAGCAGTTCCTTCACATCCGGTTCTTTGATCAACCGGTCGAGACACAGTTCGACAAGATCGCACTGATTGGCCGCGTTGAAAATGTCCACCTTCGCCAACTGCCGCGATTCCGGCGTCACCGAGATGCAGATCATGGGAAGACCTTTGGAATAATCGACGAGAAAAAGACACCGCCGCAACGGCCAATGACGCCTAGAGCGTACCCTGTCCGACGGGGAATCGGCTACCGTGTCCGTCGAAAACGTCATACCGAAGAATCGGTCCGGGACGGTCATCTGGACGTGTTCTGCCGAACGGTCGCGGGGTATGATTCAAGTCTGTGATGACACTCAATACTTATTCGAGATTGTCTTGCCTGCATGCTTCCGACATCCATCGAGCTTCTCGCCACTGTTCTGTTCGCGCTCGCCGTGCTGCATACCTTTTGCGTGAAACAGTTCCAGGATTGGGCGCACCGCTTTCCGAGCGGGTCGCTTGCCGAGAATGTGCTGCACTTTCTTGCGGAAACCGAGGTGATTTTCGGGTTGTGGGCGGCGGCGTTGTTCGCGGGGATCGCCTGCCTGGAAGGCTCGATTGAAGAAGCGGTCCATTACATCGAGGGCTTGAACTATACCGAGCCGAAGTTCGTCCTTGCCGTGATGGTCGTCGCCGCGACTCGACCGGTGGTGAAGCTCGCGGAGACAATCATTCTCTTTGTCGCCCGACTGTTGCCCATGAAAGAGACGATGGCGTTTTATGTCGCCGCACTCACCGTCGGGGCGTTGCTCGGTTCCTTAATCACCGAACCCGCGGCGATGACCTTGCTCGCGATTCTCCTGAAACGGCGCTTCTTCGACCGCGGCATCAGCCCACGGTTCGCCTATGCCACGCTGGGTCTGTTGTTTGTCAACGTTTCGATTGGGGGCACGCTCACGAATTTCGCGGCCCCTCCGGTGCTGATGGTCGCCGCGAAGTGGAACTGGGACACGACCTACATGTTCACGCACTTCGGCTGGCGGGCCGCGCTGTCGTGTCTTCTGTCCACGGGCTTGGTCACCGGCATCTTCTGGAAAGAGCTTTCCCAAGTTGAAGCGGCCACGCAGTCAAGCCGGGACGTCCCCGTGTGGTTGACCGTGGCCCATGTGCTGTTCCTGGCTCAGGTGGTTTATTTTTCGCATCACCCGGATGTCTTTTTCGGTGTGTTCATGTTGTTTCTCGGGCTGGTGACCGCCACGAGAGAACATCAGGACGGGTTGAAACTCCGTGAAGGATTACTGGTGGGTTTCTTCCTCGCGGGACTGGTCACGCTGGGGTCGCTGCAACAGTGGTGGCTGCAACCCCTCATCGGCCGTCTAGATGGGAGCGCCATGTTTTTCGGGGCGACCGGATTGACGGCGCTCACGGATAACGCGGCCCTCACTTATCTCGGCTCGCTGGTCGAGAACATGAGCGAAGACCTGAGATATGCTCTCGTGGCCGGAGCCGTCACAGGCGGGGGACTGACAGTCATCGCTAACGCCCCGAATCCCGCCGGCGTGGGCATTTTGCAGACCTCGAAAGTCTTCGAGTCAAAAGGCATCAACCCGATCGGCCTGCTCCTCGGTGCTCTCCTGCCGACCAGCGTGGCAGTGGCGTGCTTCTGGCTGATCTAACAGGGCCGTTGGGCAGGCACCACAGGTCTGATATGAAATAAACCAATCGCAACTGACGCGCATCCGCCGAACGTAGGTCGCTTTTGGCGAACATCCGTCGGGACTGTGAACGAATGTCGGAAAGTCATGTAACCCCAGCCACGGTCACGGCATCAAAAGCGATGTCCCGGTTCGATACCAAGACTCCTTACAGACCAAGGCCATCGCATGTTGCTCCGATCCCTGCTGACGCTGCTCGTCGTGATCTCATTCGGTGTCTCCTGCCAGGCGGCCGACGGGCCGCCGAAGAAGGGCGAGACGGCGGCAGACTTTGAACTGCAAACGATGGGCGGGGAAAAGATCCAGCTCTCCGATAAGCTGAAGACCGGACCGGTGGTGCTGGTCGTGCTGCGGGGGTTTCCGGGCTATCAATGCCCCGCCTGCAACCAGCAGGTGGGGCAGTTCGTGGGGCAGGCCGACAAGTTCAAAGCCGCGGGGGCCACAGTGCTGCTGGTCTATCCCGGCGCGGCGAAGAACCTCAACATGCGGGCCGGGGAATTCATGAAGGACAAGACGTTCCCCGAGCATTTTGAACTGCTCGTGGATCCCGATTACAGCTTCACCAAGGCGTATCATCTGCGCTGGAATATGGCGGGGGAAACCGCCTATCCATCGACGTTCGTGATTCAGAAAGATCGCAAGATCACGTTCGCCAAAGTCAGCGAATCCCACGGCGGCCGCGCGAACACCGCGGAGGTTCTGAAAGCGCTGACGGCCCAATAATTGTCCACGCGCTGACCGACTCCGCTTTGCGGTTTCGCGCCCCGCGCTGAGTGTGTCTGAGTGTCTTCGAGGACACGGTTAAACGATCAGCGCGGGCGCGAAACCGCAAGCGGCGTCGATGACTCGTTCTTATGTTCGGGCGATCGCGAGCATGGGTGACCCAACGCGCAGGGTTTCGACCATCGCCGCCACACGCACCGGGATCGACTTAAACGCCGGGGTGCGGCTGCGCGGGTCGCTGGTCCGCGGGACGAGGATGTTGCACTCGGGGTAGTACATTGCCACGTTGCCGGGACGGATTTTATCGAAGCGGGTGGCGAGAATGCCGCGCATTTCTCCGGTGGCGCTGGTGATGACCACGGCTTGCCCATCGGTGAGCCCGAGACGTTTCAGATCATCGCCGTGCAGCAAGATCACGTCGCGACGGTCGATGCCGCGGTAGAGATCGTAGTCCTCATACACGACCGTGTTGAACTGGCCTTCGCTGCGGATTGTCATCAACCGCAACTCATCCGGTTCACCGATCAGGCCCGGCAGGGCATGCACCCGCAACTGCGCTTTGCCGTTCGGTGTCGGAAACTTCGGCGTGTGGAAGGTGCGACCGCCGATCTGGAATTCCTTCTTGGTCTTCTCGATCCCGGCAATGTTTTCAAATCCGGGGACAATCCGTGCGATGGCATCACGAATCTTGCTGGTGTTCTGCATCGAGGCCCAATCGATCGCCGTGTGGTCACCGAGGACGCCGCGGGCCAGGGTGGCGATGATTTCAATCTCACTCTTCGGGCCGACATGCCGGGCCGGGCCGCCGTCGCTCATCCGCACATAGTTGAACATCGATTCCTGCGTCGTCGGCTGCGGTTCTTCATCCCGCGCAAGGACCGGCAGAATGATCGTTTCCTTCGCCAGTCCGTACGCATGCCCGGTGTTCAACGTCGTGTTGAGATACACGAGTTGATCGAGATTCCGCAGCGATTTCTCGGCAAACGTCGCATCCGGGTTCGAGCCATACAGGTTGCCACCGAGGCAGAAGCCGACTTTCAACTTCCCGCTGGCGGCGTCTTCCATGCACGCCATCGTGTCGAGCCCGGCGGTGGTCGGTAGCGTCACCCCGAAGTGCGATTGCAGCCGTTCAAACACAGCGTCCTTCAGCTTCGGCGTCACCCCCATCGAACCAATGCCCTGCACATTGGAATGCCCGCGGATCGGCATCAACCCGGCGTTCGGCCGACCGACCATTCCCCGCATCAGAGCGACGTTGCAGATCGCTTCAACGTTCTCCACGCCGTAAGTGTGATGCGTGATGCCCATTGTCCAACTGAAAACGGCGTTCTTCGATTTGGCATACCGCTGCGCGATCGCATCAATCTGTTCGAGCGAGCAACCCGATTTTTCGGTGATCTCACTCCACGGCGTGGCCAGCAGCTTATCCGACAGCGCCGGCCAGTGATCACAATGTTGATTCAGAAACTCTTCATGATGGGCCCCGAGTTCCTGCACGCGCTTGGCGATTCCCGTGAGCAGCGCGAGGTCACCACCGATGTGCGGTTGCACGTACAGCGTCGCAATCTTCGTCCCGAAGAACAGGCTGATGGGATCGCTCGGCACACTGAAGTTCACCAGCCCGGTTTCCACGATCGGATTGATGACGATCACTTCGCCACCCCGGCGACGAATGTGTTTGAGCGTGCTCATCAACCGAGGGTGGTTGCTCGCCGGGTTGCCACCGATGATGAAAATGCAGTCGGCATGATCGACGTCTTCGAGGACCAGCGTCGCCGTGCCGGTGCCGAGAGAACTGTTCAGCCCGACGCCGCTCGCCTGATGGCAATAGTAGCTGCAATTGTTGACGTTGTTCGTGCCGTACACCCGCGCGAAGAGTTGCAGCAGAAAGCCCGCTTCGTTGCTGCTGCGACCGCTGAAGTACCAGAACGTTTCGTCCGGGGTGACGGTCTTCAGCTTGCCGATGATGCGGGCAAAGGCATCGTCCCAAGTAATCGGCCGGTAGTATTGTTCGTCCCGCGAGTAGAGCAGCGGCTGCGTTAATCGGCCGCTGTTTTCGAGTTCGCGCGGGCTGAACGCCTGCAATTGGGGCACGGCGTACTTCGTCACGAAGTCGGGCTGGATCGCCCCCTGCATGTCGGAGACCATCGCCTGCAGCGATTTCTTGCAGACCTCGGGGAAGACGCCCCGTTCGTTGACCATGCCCCCTTTCTGCCCGCCCATGCCGAGCGCGCACGTTTTGCAGGCGTTCTTAGAGCGCATCGCCTTCCACAACGCCCACAACCCGCCCGCCTGCTTGGCTTTGGCGAAGGTATAGAACAACGCGGGGAAACCACCACCGGTGCGAACGCGACGCATGAAGTTGTCTCGAATGGGGGAGACCATCGGCACGAACTCACCTCGTGAGTTCGGTGGGCCTATCGTAGTTGTTGTGTGTTTGGGCCACAACGTGTCGGTGGACACCTGGAAGCGTTCGGAGCGGGGCGCGAAACCGCGAAGCGGGGAGGGATCGCTACCGTCGCGAATGTCCGGGCAGATCGCCGTGTGACACTTGCGTGGGGCCATCCGCCGTAATCATGTTTAAACCAGTGGGCGAGACAAACAGTAATTGATCTGCAGAGACCGCGACCGTGTGTGGTCCTGTGGACCGGCTTTGCCCCAGGATCTGGCCGTGTTGACTGGCATCGAGCACGGTCACGCCACCGGCATCATCCAGACAATAGAGCCGCGAACCGGCACACAACGGAGCGGTGCTGAATCGCTGCGCCAGCCGTTGTTGCCAGACCACCCGCCCGTTCTGGCGATCGAGCGCCGTCACCCCGCCGTCGTCCTGGGCCACAATCACGTTGCCATCGACCAGCACCGGGGCCCCGTGACTCCCGGCATATTTCGCCCGCCACACCACGTGTGTCTCGGTGACATCCCCTGCCCCGTCGGCCCGCACGCACACCGTTTCACGTTCTGGCCCGGACACCGTCGCAAAGACGTGCTGGTCATCACACGCCACGGCCCCTTCCACCACCCGTGCCGACCATTTCGCCCGCCACAGTTCTGCACCCGAATCGGCATCATACGACCGCAGGCTGCCGCGGCTCGGCAGCAACAGTTGCCGTCGCCCCGCCAGCAGAGCAACGACAGGCGTGGCGAAGCCGTCACCTCCACTGCGCGGGGTACGCCACACGATTTGCCCCGTCTGACGGTGCAGCGCGGCGATGTATCCCCCCTTCGCACTCCAATCCCACGGAGCGGCTTTTTGATCAATCGCCACATACACCAGCGATCCACCGACCACCGGCGATTGGGCGGGACCGACATCGCGACTGAGGGGACCTGCGTCCCGTGACCACAACGGTTGGCCGGCCATGCTGAAGGCCGACACGGTGAATTGCCCCTGCTGGACGGTCGTAACAAACACCCGCGTTCCATCACTCGCCGGCGTCGGTAGTACGGAAGAATTTGCCCGCACCTGATCGCTGGCAAGAGGGACACGCCAGCGCAGCAACCCCTGGTTGCGATCCAGACAGATCAACGAAGTTTGTTCCCGCTCCGATGGCCGATGCGTGAGGAAAATGGATTCCCCAGCAACACACGGCGGTGAAACGCTGTCTTTCGCCGTAGCACGGCCAATTCCTGCAGGCAGCGACCATTGCACCGGCAGCAGCGACGCCGCAGCAACGGTTCCTTGTCGAAAACCGCCGCGCCACCCGGGCCAGTCACTGTCGGCCACAAACGGTTCCGCCAGCGCCAAAACGGGTCCATGGTCCGCCGGAGTGATCACCGTCACACCGGACATCCCCGCCAGTCCCCACCACAGCGCCATCACGGCCACGATCGGCGCACCTGCCCGCCACGGCCACCGCCGCCAAAGCGACTGCCGTTGTCTCCGCACGGAAACGAAGGGAAGGATCGGAGTCATGGGTACTTACTGCTGATGTAGCAATCGTTGCGACTGCAACTGTAAATAGATAATGCAGAACAACTCTTATTGAAATCAGTGCAAACTGCCAACTTGAAATCGCATCAAACAACTAATGACTCTCTCAAGCAACTCGCTTCGTAGTCCCCGCGAACAATCGTTGATAAAGCGGACTGACGGCCAGCAATTCCTCATGCCGACCGACAGCAACGACACGTCCCTGATCCAGCAGCACGATCCGCGTCACGTATTCCAATACGGTCGCGCTCAACTGATGCGTGATCAGAAATGTCGTGCGGCCGCGGACGAAAGTTCTCAGTGTGCGATGGAGCAATTGCTCGCTGACGGCATCCACGGCGGCCATCGGTTCGTCGAGAATCAGCACGCGCGGATCACGGAGCAGTGCCCGTGCCAACGCCACCCGTTGCCGTTGTCCGCCGGAGAGCGATTTCCCCTGCGGTCCCACCAGCGTGGCTAACCCCAACGGCATCGCCTCGGCGAAATCCCACACATGGGCCTGCACCGCCGCGGCATGAATCTCGGCGTCTGTCGCCGTGGGACGACCATAGCGAATGTTAGCCGCGATGGTGTCGTCAAAAAGCATCGGTTCCTGTGGGACTAGCGCCAGTTGATCGCGCAGGTCCCGTAACCGGACATCGCGCAGGTCCAGGTCGTCGAAGAGCACGGCCCCTTCACTGGGATCATAAAACCGCGTTAGCAAGCCAATCAGCGTCGATTTCCCACTGCCGTTCGGTCCCACCAGGGCGATGGTTTCCCCGGCGTTCACCGTCAAGGACACGCCTTTCAACACTGGAGTTCGCGCGGTCGTGGCGGTGTCCCGATGGGCGTAATGAAAGTGGACGTCACGAAATTCGATCGTGGATTCCAACCGCGGCAGAGGCAACGGCCGTTCGGCTTGCGTCACCAGCCCGGCCTGATCGTGCAGACGAAACACACGGTCCAGCGAGCTACCACATTGTTTGATGAGCGGAAAATACTTCGAGAATTTTCGCAAGGGATCGAGCACCCCGGCGAGGATCGCATACAGTGTGATGAGTTCCGACACCGACATCGGCATGCTCGACAATTGCACGCCACCGATCGATGTCGTGTTCCGCAGCACGAGATAACCACCCGGCAGTACGCCAAGCAGGACCGCCGCCATGCCGAGGAATTCGGTCGCGGGATTGGTCAACGCATCGATCTTCACAAACCGCATCGATTGTTTGTAGAAATCGCGATTCTGCCGATGAAACTGGCGACGTAAACGTCCTTGCTGCTGATACGCAATCACAACTTTAATGTTGTGAAAGCTCTCTTCCAGAAAAGTATAAATCCGGGCCATTGAATCCAGCACACGGTGCACGGCTCGTTTCAGCCGTCGTCCCATCACAGCGAACAACCAGCCAGCGACCGGGACGACGACGAGAGCTAATAGCGTCAACCGCCAGTTCACACAGAACCCGGCGATGATACAGGCGAGCGCTTTCAGCGGTTCCCGCACAATCCGCCCGCCGATGGTTGTTAGCCCGTGCGTCAGTCCCGACAGATCGTATGTCAGCCCGGAGAGGATTTTCGGGGCACCGTCGAGTTCGATCGATTGGGGGTCACGCTTCAAGACCTGTCGGAAGACCAGTGCCCGCAAGTCGATTACGCACAGTTCAGCGACTGCGCCCGCCCCCTGGTCCTGCAGAAACGTGAACAGCCCTTTGAAGAACGTCGTCACCACCAGACCGGCGAGAAGCACCACCAACAAGCGAAACTGATTCTCCGGAAGCCACGGCAGCACTTGGGTCTGCGTCCAGCCGAGCAACCAGAGTTGCCACGATTCGGAGTTCATCCGCCGCTGACAACGGGCCTGCTCTTTCAAAAGCTCGGCTCGTTCGGTCGCCGCGTCGGCGTCATGGCGGCCTTCAATCGCCTTCCAGCGTGGTTCGAGTCGTTCGAGATCACGGGTGTGGTCCGCCAACTGGGCCTCAACCCGCGCCGACTGTTCCTGCAGGTACGTCGAGAGCGATTTGCCTTCGAGGAAGACCGTCGCCACAGGAAATGTGAGCAGGAGTTCGAGTCCCCACAGACTGGCCGCGAGCGCGCCGAAGACCACCGAAATCGCCAGACGGCGACGATGGGGCCAGACGAGTTGCGCGAGTCGCACCCAGGGAGACACGGAAAGCATCCTTGCCGAACACATTGTGCCGTCGTGAGTTACGACGACCGCACCCGGACCGCAGGCCGCACGGCGTCCCTGCCGTGAACGTGGTCCGGTGGGGGATTAGACCTGAAAACCGCGGGAGGGTCCAGACCGGGGTGGAGGGGAGGGAGATTGGCAATGAGAAATTGAAAATTGAGAAGAGATCACACTTTACGCTTGCGTACGTGTGCCACTGGCTCTGCCAGTGTCTTGTATCGATGAAAACGACGGCCCCAATCGAATGAAAGACACTGGCAGAGCCAGTGGCACACCGGAGAAGAGTTCTCATTCACCCTCTCGCCGCCATTCCGCGGCGGCGGTCTGGCAATTGATGACGTGTTGCCGGACGTATTCGAGCAGCCCCGCTTCGTCAGACTTGGGGAACGAGGCGAGTTTTTCTCGCGACAGAGGTGCCCCGTAAACCACGCGGACTTTACCCGGCCACAGGAACGGGGTGCCGCGCGGCATCGCTTCGTAGGCTCCCGCGACACCCACGGGGATGACGGGGACGTCGGCCCGGCGTAACAGGGCGAGGAAGCCGGGTTTGAACGGACCGACGGCACCGGTTTCCGTGCGTGTGCCCTCGGGGAAGATGCCCACATAGAAACCGTGTTGCAGCCGCCGGATCGCTTCCCGCAGGCTCGCCGTGCTGGCAGATTCGCGGCTGATCGGCATCACATACGTGTTCTTCAGAATCCACCCGAGCACGGGCACACGGAACAGCGAATCCCGGGCGAGATAACTGATCGGTCGCGGCAGCGGCATGCCGACCAGCAACGGGTCGAGATAACTCTGGTGATTGATCAACAGCAACGCCCCGCCCTCTTTGGGCAGATTCTCGAACCCCCGTGCCCGCATCCGCAGCCAGAGACCGAAGATGTTCGACATCAGCAGTTGGCCCAGCCGCCAGATAACGTTGCGGTGTAGCGGATTCGGCAGCGGCGGAAGGGGTATGGGATCAGGCATATAAATCAAGGTGAGTGAGTGAAGTTCCAAATTCCAAAATCCAAGTTCCAAACAAATTCCAAGGGGCAAATTCCAAGCGAAGAAAAGACGACGTTGCGTGCAATCTTTGTCTTCGTTTGGAATTTGGAATTTGACCCTTGTTTGGAACTTGGACTTTGGAGCTTGGAACTTCCCGTCTCTTCGGGCGAATTGCACAGCATACGCCCACGGGGTAACATTCCTCCACGTTTGCGGCACTGGTTTTCTTCAACCAAGTTTTAGATGGAGAACACGGTGTGATTCAGCGCGGGGCGCGAAACCGCAAGCGGGGTAGGGACGCCGTTCGTTGCGATCACCCGGGCGGGACTTTCTCCGGCCCTTGACACTTGACCCTCAGCACTTGACCCAAAGAACTTCACCATGACCGACGCTCTTCGTCCCGAAACGCTGTGCCTGCATGCTGGACAAACCCCGGACCCCGCGACCAATTCCCGGGCGGTGCCGATCTATCAGACCACTTCGTACACGTTCAACTCGACCGAACATGCGGCGAAACTGTTCGGGTTGCAGGAATTCGGCAACATCTACACCCGGATCATGAATCCGACGTGTGACGTGCTGGAAAAGCGGCTCGCGGCCTTGGAAGGCGGCAGCGGCGCGATGGTGACGGCGTCCGGTCAGGCGGCCGAATCGCTGGCGATCCTCAATATCTGCCAGGCTGGCGAGAACTTCGTGTCGGCGACCAGCCTGTATGGTGGCACGTACAACCTCTTCCACTACACGTTCCCCAAGATGGGGATCCACGCCAAGTTCGTGTCCGCCGACAATCCGGACAATTTCAAGAAGGCCATCGATGGCAAGACGAAGTGCATCTATCTCGAAACGATCGGCAACCCGCGCGTCGACGTGCCGGACTTTGAAGCGATTGCGAAGATCGCCCATGATGCGGGGATTCCACTGATCGTCGACAACACGCTCGCGTCGCCGTTCCTGTGCCAGCCGTTTAAGTGGGGTGCTGACATCGTCGTCCACTCCTGCACGAAGTTCATCGGCGGCCACGGCACCAGCATCGGCGGCGTGATCATCGAAAAGGGCGATTTCAACTGGGGCAACGGCAAATTCCCCGAGTTGACCGAGCCCGATCCGAGCTATCACGGCCTGAAGTTCTTCGAGACCTTCGGGCCGATGAATCTGGCGTATATCCTCAAGTGCCGGACGCAACTGCTCCGCGATCTCGGCCCGGCGATGAGCCCGTTCAATGCGTTTCTGATGCTGCAAGGTCTGGAAACGCTGCACTTGCGGATGGAACGCCACAGCAGCAACACGCTCACCGTGGCGAAGTTTTTGCAGTCACACCCGAAGGTCGGCTGGGTGAACTACACCGGCCTCGAAAATCATCCGTCCTACACGCTCGGCAAGAAGTATCTGCCCAAAGGCTGCGGGGCGATTCTCGGTTTCGGTGTGAAGGGCGCGACGCCGACGCAGCAGCGTGAGAACGGCATCAAGCTCATCAACAACGTGAAGCTCTTCTCGCACCTCGCGAACGTCGGCGACAGCAAGTCGCTGATCATTCACCCGAACAGCACCACGCACCAGCAGCTCACGCCGAAAGAACAGCAAGCCACCGGCGTGACTCCGGACTTCGTGCGGCTGTCCGTCGGTACCGAAGCCGTGGAAGACATCATCAACGACCTGAAGCAGGCGCTGGACGCGGTCTAGTTAATGGCTGATGGTTCATAGTTGATGGACAGAGAACATCCCCCGCTTGCGGTTTCGCGCCTCGCGAGGGATGTTTCTTTGTGTCGCCGATACTGGGAAGCGATCTTCGCGGGGCGCGAAACCGCAAGCGGGAATCGTCACCCGTCTTCCCATTTTGCACTTTGCATTCTCCACTCTCCATTCTCCATTCCATCCTCATCTTGACCCATTTCCCCCCTTCGCGATAATCCTTCCCAATCGAGTCCGCGTCCCCACGGAAGGGTGATCATGCTGCGCAAGTTGAAAAAGTTCGTCTACAAGTACCTCACGCCCTCGTCGATCCGGCAGCATCATTTCGCTTCCTATGACGACTATGTGAAAGCGCAGCTCGAAACCCACGAACGCAAACATGAGCGCGTGTGGGTGCAGGATTCGGAACTCGAACTCCTCGCCGGTGTCATCAAGCAGGAAGTCCAGCAGCCGAAGTTCGGGCTGTGTCACGGCGTCCGCAATGGAGCCGAGGTCCGCACGTTGCGGGAGTTGCTGAACTGCGAAGTCATCGGCACCGAGATTTCCCCCCAAGCCGCGAGTTTTGAACACGTCATCCAATGGGACTTTCACAAAGTGAAGCCCGAATGGATTGGCCAGTGCGACTTCGTCTACAGCAACTCGCTCGACCACAGCTTCGACCCGGAAATGTGCCTGAAGGGCTGGATGAGCTGCCTGTCGCCGCGCGGCCGATGTCTCGTTCACTGGAGCAAGAACCACGACCACGTCGACTTCGGCAAGAACGGCAGCGACTGCTTCCAGGGGAGCCGGAAGGCTTACACCGCGCTGATGGAAAAGCTCGGCGTGATCGACAACGTGATCGAAACCGGCATTGAAGGCCAACGCTGCATCTTCGTCTGCCACGCGAAAACGCAGACGATGTCGAAAGCCGCATAGAACTCGAAGCCCGGCATTTTCCTCAATGCCGGGCTTCTGCCTTTGGGAATGGCCACCAGCGTCGTCTGTTGTCGTCAACACGGCTTGTGTGTCGAAATGCAAAAGCCCGGCATCCAAAGCAGATGCCGGGCTTTTCGTCTTACCGAAATGCAGTTGTTCTCACGGAAGCCCAGGGATTACCATCCCTGGGTCTCGTCATTTCGTCATACCACGCCCACTGTTTCCATCACCGCGAGGACATCGCTCTCGGGAATATTCGCCATCGTTTCCACATGGCCCATGCGGGTTGGCAGCACGAAGCGCAGTTGCCCGGCGATCGCTTTCTTGTCGAGCCGCATGCGGGCCAGCATGTCGGATGCGGTGATTTGCACACCGTCCGGCAACCGCAGTGGCAGACCGAGCGCTGACAGCAGATCGACCTGCCGTTTCGTCACCGACGCATCAATCAACCCGCGGCGTTCGGCGAGACGGCTCGCGCACACCATGCCGATCGAGACCGCTTCGCCGTGCAGCAATACGCCATAACCGCACAATGCTTCAAAGCCGTGCGCGAAGGTGTGACCGTAGTTGAGAGCCGCACGGAGTCCGGTCCGTTCGTATTCGTCCTTCTCGACGATGTCCGCTTTCAATCGGCAACTGCGGGCAATGACGGCGGCGAGTGTATCGGCATCGCGATTGTTGAGTTCGGCAATCTGTGATTCGAGTTGCGCGAAGAACTCAGCATCGAGGATCACGCCGTATTTCACCACTTCGGCGAGACCGCATTTGTATTCGCGATCGGGCAGTGTCGCCAGCACGGAGGTGTCAATCAGCACGCCGAACGGTTGGTAGAACGCACCGATCATGTTTTTCGCCAGCGGATGGTTCACACCGACTTTCCCACCCACGCTACTGTCGACATCGGCGAGCAACGACGTCGGGACCTGCACGAACGGCACGCCGCGGCTGTATGTCGCCGCCACAAACCCCGCGGCATCCCCCACGACCCCGCCGCCAACGGCGAAGATCACCGTGCGGCGATCCGCCTGCCGTTCAATCAGCCGGTCATACACTGTGTTGACGATGTCCAGCGATTTGGATTTTTCACCGGCGGGAAGCGCGATCGTGTCGACACTCCAACCCGCGGCTTCGAGACTTTTGCGGACCGCATCCGCGTGCAGCTTGCCGACGTTGGTGTCGGTGACAATCAGCGCTCCGGGCTGAGCCGGGGGCTTGCCCGCGTGCTGCACATGCCACCGCCAGATGACGTCCGCCGTCTTCGGCAACAGTCCCGGACCGATGAGAATTTCATAGGTGCGCGGCCCCAGACTCACGCACACCGTTTGCTCCGCCGTCGCCACAATCGCCGCTTTCCATCGAAGACGTTCATCTTGCAAAGGAACGATTGTACGACATCTCCGGACCGGTGTCCCGTATGGATTAAGACGGGTGAGCCGCGAAAAGGCGCAAGAGGACGCAAAAGCGAATACGAAGAGGTTTGCCACAAGAGGCACAGAAGCCACAAAAAGGGGAGAAGAAAAGAGACCGTAAGACAGCTCTTTGAGACGGTAACACAACCAGCGAAAAAGCCCGGCATTTCAGAAAATGCCGGGCTTTTGTTTTTGTCTCGTTCTTCCCATCCTCTTTTGTGGCTTCTGTGCTTCTTGTGGCTAAAAATCCTCTTCCTTTTGCGATCTGCAATCGTGTTTCCCCCCGTCATTGACGGGGGGCTAAGACGGGTCACTTCGCGGGTTTCGGGTCGCAGTATTTGAGGGCCATCAGGGAGTACGCGGTGGAGAGGTTTGGGTCGCCTTCCATCCAGCGGGCGTTGGTGTTCACCCAACTGCCGTTGGACTTCTGGATGCTGAAGAGTTGCTCGGCGAGTTCTTTTCGCCAGTCGTGTTTTTTGCCGGTAGCGTCTTCAAATTGATCCGCCCCGAGGGTGGTGAGGGCTTTGGCGAACATCTGGGCGTAGTAGTAGTAGCCTTGCTCTTGCAGGCCGGGGTTTTCGCTGACCGAGTAGAACTTTTTGATCCACGTGGTCGCGGCCTGCACGCGCTCGTCATCGGGAGTCAGCCCGGCGAAGACCATGCTCTTCAGACCGGCGTACGTCATGCTGCCATACGACCGCAGTCCGCCGTCGGGGTTGTTACCGGCCTGCGATGTCCCGCCGGCTGCGGGAGTGTAATAGAAGCCGCCGTCGTTGATTTTCGAGGCAAACGGCGTCGTGTTGTTTTCTGTTTCGAGATTCTGACAGCGCGACAGGAAGACCAGCGCCTTCTGCACCGCGGGGTCATCTTTCTTCGCCCCGGTGGCTTGTAGCGCTTCGAGGAAGAAGACGGTGTTCGACAAATCCGGGCGGTCGCCGGTGCGGCCGTAGCCGATGCCGCCGTATTTCACGTCGGCTTTGTCGGTCTTCTCGGATTCATCCCACTGCAAGCCGCGGGCGAATTTGTCGGCTTTGGCCAGCAGGGCGTCATACTTGCCGTCTTTGTTCGCGGCGGCGAAGACCATCATGCAGATGCCGGTTTCGTAGCTTTTGTGGTTCCCCTTGGCGAAATAGATGCCGCCATCGGGTTGGGCGAACGATTCGAGATGCTTGAGCGCCTTGGCAACGGCGGGGTCATCCACCGGCGTTCCCCCGGCGAGAAGTCCGAAGGTCACCAGTCCGGTGACGCCCGGCGCTTCCGGCGACGTCCAACTGCCGTCTTCGCTTTGGGACGTCTTGAGAAACGCGTTGGCTTTCTCGCGCGCGGTCTTCAACGCCGCGGCATCGGGACCGAGCGTCTCCGCCGCCGGGAGGGTCGCACTGCACAGAATCGTCGCCACTGCGACCGAAACGCACCATCGTTGCCGCATCAAGATGTCCTCGGATCAAATTCGCCGGGAAGAATCCGTTATCTGTCCTCATTCTATGCAAACCGAGTGCCCGACGGCCAAGCAAAATGATCTGCCTGCCCCGTCTACCGATTTCTGAATTTGGACCCTGTCCCGACGGTTTTTGTCTATTCCTGTTCCCATCACCATAGCCAACATGAACGCGGTCCCTTCTCCCCCGTCTGCGGGGGAGAAGGTGGCCGAAGGCCGGCTGAGGGGGACTAGCGGTTCAACACACTCTCGTCTCCTCCATCAGCCCCCACACCCAAACCCACACCCCCCCGGACGGGGGGGAGGGGACCGGAGACACGGCGAGAATCTCCGCGGGTGGCGAAGAATTCGCCGATTCTCGACGTGTACGGTCGTCGGCTGTCGTGAGATGCCGTAAGGTAACCGACATCAAATCGGTCCTCAGGGAATTTGATCCGCCAGGGAACGGGTCGCGTTCTGAAGATGAACATCGTTGTGGAGAACGTCGTATGACTGAACTCGAAGGATCGCCGCAGACGTGGCCGCCGTTGGGAATGCCGACCGGCAGCGTGCGAGCTTTGCTGACATTAACCGTGGTGGCGGTGGTGGTGGTGAATCTCGCTTTCAAATACGACGATCTCGACGTGATCTGGGTTGAAACGCTGCTGATGGCACTGGCGCACTACTTCACATCACGGCGATTCGTTGAGCTTCCAAAACAAGTCCGCCTGAAACTGGAACAGGACGGCATTCTTGAGGAAGAACAACATCCGTTGTTTCTCCCCAAGCACTCGATCCGTCTGCTGTTGATCGGATCGTTCTGCGGGCTGGCGTTCTTCCTGTACAAGGAAAACCGGCTCTGGGAACCGCGATCGGCGACCCTGCTGGGGATGATTTTCGCCTATCTGCTGGGAACGATGCTGCGGGGCTTCACCCGCTGGTGGAATCGGGGGCGAACGACGCCGCCGTCCCGCTTCTGGGGAGATGCCAAAGCACTGATCGTCCTCGGCACCGTCGCCGTGGTCGCGCTCTGCGAATTCACCGGGATGCGTGACACGCTGCACCCGACCGTGCACAAAGTGGCGATGGGGTTGCTGCTGTTCTATTTCGGTTCACGTTAGCAACCGTGGCAGACTGGGAAGCGCTGGTGAGTGTTCGTACAATCAAACGGTTCAGATCTTCAACGGCCAAACGAAACTCCGGTTGAAATAGCGCTGTGTGACAAAATTGGGGAGTTTGATCGTTCAAGCCAGCATGGATATTGTCCCTTCTCCCCCGTCCGCGGGGGAGAAGGTGGCCGATAGGCCGGATGAGGGGGCCGAACGTTTCAAGCCCCCTCACCCTAACCCTCTCCCCCGCAGACGGGGGCGAGGGGACCGGAGTTAGAACCTGTGCGTAATCTTCCAACCGATTTTCGATAGACGCAATTTATAGACGTTTTTGAGGTGCCGCGATGAATGAGTTTCTCATGGTGCTGATGCTGATCGGAATCGGCTTTGCCGTTCTGCTCGGGATCGTTTTCCTGGCCGTCTTTGCGATGTATTTCCGATTGTGGCTGCGGGCCTATTTCTCCCGGGCGTGGATCAGTCCCTTCACACTGGTGTTCATGTCACTGCGGAAGGTGAACCCGACGACGATCGTCGACGCTCACATCATGGCGTTGCAGGCCGGGCTGAAAGACATCACCGCCCGTCAGCTCGAAGCCCACTATCTGGCGGAGGGCAACGTCCTGCGGTGTGTGCGAGCGCTGATCGCGGCCCACCGCGCGAAGATTCCGCTCGACTGGAACACCGCCTCGGCGATCGATCTCGCCGGCCGTGATGTTCTCGAAGCCGTGAATACCAGTGTGAATCCCAAAGTGATTGACTGTCCGGACCAGAAAAAAGGCCGCGGAACCTTGGACGGCGTGGCCAAGAACGGCATTCAACTGCGGGCCCGCGCGCGGGTGACCGTCCGCACAAATCTGTCTCAGTTGGTCGGCGGGGCTACGGAAGAGACCATCATTGCCCGTGTGGGCGAAGGGATCGTCTCGGCCATTGGTTCGTGCCAATCGCACACCGAAGTTCTGGCGAATCCGATGCTCATCGCCCGGGCCGTGTTGAACAAGGGCCTGGATTCACAAACTGCCTATGAAATCGTGTCGATCGACATTGCCGATATCGACGTGGGCGACAACATCGGCGCACGGTTGCAGGCCGACCAGGCGGAAGCGGATATGCGAATTGCCCGTGCCAAAGCGGAAGAACGTCGGGCTCGCGCCGTGGCTTCAGAGCAAGAGTTCCGGGCTCTCACCGTTGACAATCAGGCCATCCTCGTTCTTGCCGAAGCCGAGATTCCCCAGGCAATGGCCGAATCCTATCGAAACGGGTGTTTGCGGTCGCAACGCCAAATGACGAACGGCGCCCCGGCATAGTCCCGATACCAATGCTCCGGGCAGTGGAAGGATCTCCGCATGGCGGACGCGCTGGAACTGACCGATGACGATTTCCACGTCGCCCCGGATGCACCGCCGGGATATTGGTCAAAGGCCGGGCAAACCCAGCTCTTCACAGTCCTGTTCATCTCTGCAGCGATCCTCGGCTTCATCCAGCTCATCGTGCCGCAGTTCCTGGTGCCGATGCTCTTGCCAAGCAGCACGCCGTCTCTCTTTTCCTTGAAAGTCGAGACCGTCCAGGCAAACCATGCTGTCTGGTGGCAAGATCAGTTGTGGGTGTCGGTCATGACAGTCGGCCCCGGTACGCCTCCACGGACCTCGCTCCGGGCGTTCAAGAGTGACGGCACCTGGGATCGTCCGTCGGACCTGATCATTCCCGTCCCGTTTGAAACGCTCATCGCTGACGGAAAGCGGCTGTTTCTCGTCTCCAGTGCCAACGTCAGCACGATCGAAGATCGACTGGTCCGGACCACCTACCCGAAGGTCAAACTCAACCAACCGTCGCAACCGTTTGTCTCCAACGGCACACTCTCGATCCTTGACCACGCCGCCGGTCAGCCGGACGTTATCTGGTACGACTACCGGGAAGGAGAATGGATCGAGCGCGGTCGCCTGGACCTGCCGGTCGAATACCAAGCGGCACTTGCCGCAGCCAAGACAGCGATGGGCGGACCAACGCGCGCGGTCCGGGTTCGCCTGGGCGGAGGCGTGGTAACCCCCTTTGTGACAGGAAACCAAAACGATGGGCTGTTTGTTGTGCCGTTACCGGACGGACGTGTGTGGGTGGCCATGGCTGACTTCAACAATCCGACGCCCCAACGTTCGGCGAAGATCTGGTCGGCCATCGATCCCTCTCTATTAACAGGCGCAACACCGACCGCGAACGATCGCCCCGCCGATGCTCTCCAATTGAACGACCCGGCAGCCGCTTCGCAATGGACCGTGCAAATCGGCGAGTTTGGTGCCCCCGTCGCCTGTGTGTTGTTCGACGATGAGCCGGCATTTGTCGTTTTGGACTACGGTACTTCCGTGTTTGGCAACTCGGGATCGTCCCTTCAACTCTTCACCAGAACGAATGACAGTTTCGTGATGAAGGAACGTCTGGCCGCATTTCCGGCTGATACACCGGCTCCCTTGGTGAAGCCCGATGGCACACTGGAGTTTGTCGCCCCCAGTCCGATCGCCCCCATGTCGCTGAACACCGTCGAGCTAACCAAAGACGGTTTCGGCCCGATCAAACGGGTCGGAGAAGCGTCATTCCTGGATACGTCCAAGCCGAATTTCTGGCCGATCTATGCGTTGATTTCTGTGATTCCACTGTCGACGACCTTGTTACTGGGAGTCATCGCACATGTCCTGGTGCAGCGGCATCGCGACCGCCGTTACAGCTTCGGTCATCACACGGTGAAGCTGGCATCGATTGCCCGCCGCGGTGCCGCCCGGGGAATCGATGTCATTCTGTTCGGCGCCCCGATGTGGATTGTGATGGGGGTGTTGTGGGCCATGGGGGATGTCATGGCCTTGATCGAAGGGCAGATCAACAGTGGCGCGATTCAAACACTGGTGATCTGGGCACTCGGCCTGTCACTCGGCATGTTGTTCTACGTGATTGTTGCCGTCGTCTTCTTCGGCACGATGGAAGGCCTGTGGGGTTGCTCGCCCGGAAAATGGCTCTTTAACATCCGCGTCATCCGGACCACGTTTCAGCCCATCGGTTTTTTCCGCGGCATGATCCGTCAGTTCCTGCTGATCATCGACGGCATGTTCAACTACTTCGTCGCCATCGTGATGGCCTCCTGTCTGGCCAAAAGCCAGCGCCTGGGTGACATGTGCGCGGACTCCATCGTCGTGGAAAAGGCAAGCCTACCGCCGAACTGGCCCCGGCACCGCCAAACACCGCCCGCATAAGGAAGAGGAGTTTGGCCGCGAAAAGGCACAAAAGGTCGCAAAAGAAAGAGAAGAAAGAGTTCTTGCCACAAGAGGCACAGAAGTCACAAGAGGGTAGAAAAGACGTTGCCCCTACGATTTCCCTTTTGTGTCCGCTGTGCCTCTTGTGGCGAAACTCTTCTCTTCCTTTTGCGTCCTCTTGCGCTTTTTCGCGGCGAACTCGTGTTTATTTCAGCGTCTCGCGCAGCGCGGTGGTGACGGTGTCGGCGAGTTGTTCCACCAGCGCGAGGGGCATCGCGGGGGCGGGCATCAGGACGAGGACGTCGCCGATGTTGCGGACGATCAGCCCGCGCTCCCGGCAGGCCAGCGTGAGTTGATGTCCCATGCGTTGTTCCGCCGGAAAGGGTGTGCCGGGATCGCGCATCACTTCAATCCCGACCATCGTGCCGCGCTGTCGAACCTCCGCGACGTGTGGCAAGGTCCGCCAAGTGACGGCATGCTCTTGTAGACAGCGTTCGATGCGGCGGGCATTTCCCAGCACGTCGCGCTCTTCGATCAACCGCAACGACGCCCGCGCCGCGGCACAGGCCAGCGGATTCCCGGTGTAAGTGTGACCATGATAGAACGTCTTCCCTGCCCACGGATCGCCCAGGAATGCCGCGTAGATTTCCTGTGTGGTGAGCGTCGCGGCCAGCGGCAGGTAACCACCGGTGAGACCTTTCGACAAGATCATGATATCGGGTGAGATGGCTTCCTGTTCACATGCGAACAACGTTCCAAGGCGACCAAATCCGACGGCGATTTCATCCGCGATCAGCAACAACCCCAGCCGTTGCGTGATCTCTCGCAGGCGTGCCAGATACCCCGGCGGATGGACACGAATCCCCGCTGCCGCTTGCACCAGCGGTTCGACAATCACTCCCGCAATGCGGTCCGCTTGCGCGGACAGCAACCGCTCTGTTTCGGTGAGACACTCCTCCAGCGATAACCCCGGCGTGGCCGGAGAAGGTAATCGCAGCGCGGGGAACATCAGCCCGCCGAAGAGACTGTGGAACCGATCGATGTCACCGAGACTGATCGTGCCCACGGTGTCTCCGTGGTAGGCCGAACTGAGACAGGCAAACACATCGCGCGACTCAGACTGCGGTTTCTGCCGATGATATTGCCAGGCGATCTTCAGCGCAACCTCGACGCCGGCCGCTCCGCAATCGGCGTAGAACACGCGGGTTAAACCGGACGGCACGCGCTGCAGCAAATCTTCCGCAAGCTCAATCGACGGCGTGTTCCCCAACCCCAGCAGCGTGCTGTGCGAGACCCGGTCCATCTGTTCGCGGATCGCCGCATCGATCTCTGGCACCCGATGTCCATGAATGTTGCACCACAGCGACGAATGTCCGTCGAGATACTTTCGCCCGGCGGTATCGATGAGAAAGAAACCATCCGCGGCGACAATCACCGGGGCCTGCTCGTCCGCATACGCCGACATCGCCGTGAAGGGATGCCAGACGGATGCCGCGTCGCGGGAACTCCAGGGGGGCGAATCAGTCATGTTGGGATGTCTGTAGTCAGTGGTCAGTGGTCCGTTGGAAATGCATTTCACCACGGACGACGGACAACGGACTATCTTGCCCGCACGCTGAACGTGATCGGTAACTTCACGGTGTACCGTACGGCGACTTTGTTGAGGCGGGCGGGTTCGAAACGCCAGGTTCGCACGGCTTCCAGTGCGGAATCGTCCAGGGCTTTGTAACCGGATGTCTTCGCCAGCGTGACAGCTTCCGCCGCTCCCTCTGCCGAAATCGTGACCCGCAGCAGCACCGTCCCGCCGATTTGCTGACGACGCAATTCTTCGGGATAGACCGGCTCCCGATTGCGTGGCAGTCGTGAGGGCAACTGGCTCACCCGCGCTCCCTGCGGCGAGTTCGCCCCGATCGCATCGATGTCGTCCTCCCCCGATTCCAGCGGTTGCACGGTTACGGCGGCCGCAGACGTCGTCAGCCCACGCATGCCATCGACAAGTGCGACTTGTTCAGGGATCGTCGTCGGCGCTTCCGCCATTGCCGCGGAATCCGTTTCGAGTGGGGGAACATTCACCGCGGGCGAGTTCGGCATCGGAACCGTGGGAGCGGGTTCGGCACGGGGAGGGTTCGTGGAAGCGACCAACGTCGCTCCTCCCACACCGCGGGTCATGCGTGATACCGCAGTTTTCATCGCGGTGACCGGGGAGATCGGTTGATGATCAAGGTTCGCCGCCGTGGCAGGTTCCGTCGGCGTTGCTGGTGGAACCGGAGGCTGGGGCGGCATGGTGACGGGAGTCGCGACCACTGTCGGCGGTGACGGCGTGGCGGCGAGTTGTGTATCAAAGCTTGCCTGGATGTGCCGCGCGTGGCGTTCCTGAGAAACTGCCCCGTTCGCATCACCGGCTCGAACCGCAAAGCCGACCGTCAGAAATTCCGGCATCGTGGCGGCGTACGCCAACACACCAAACGTGATCCCGTGGAAACCCATGCTCACGGCGTAAGCCAGCGATGTGCGCATGGAAACTCAGAATCCGCAACGGTGGGCCAGAACACTCAGCAGCCATTCCACTGTAGTCGGTGGAACGGCCAGCGGCAACGGGAGTCCGCGTCAGGGGAGTCGAGGAGTCAAGTGCTAAGAGTCCAGTGTCAAGTGCCGGAGTCGATGCTGCGTCTTGCCGTCTTTCCGGCACTTGACACTTAGCACTCGACACTTGACCCCAATGTGGACTCAGCAAACCCTACGGTTGTTCCACTGACACGCGCTGCCTGGTCGCAAGGTCGAACACGTCGCCTGGCTGCAACGTGAAGTACGGCAGGTCGGGATCGTCCGGCACTTCGCCGCCGTTGTGGACGCGGATGCCGCTGTCGCCGAGGACGCGGGCGGTGTCCCCCTGCACCACCAGCGCGGTGGCTTCATCAATGCCGAAGCCGAGCATTTTCGGAAACCGCTGCATGACCGGATACAGATCGAAGTCACGTTTCCGGGCGATGACATGTTGATCGATCGTACAATTGCGGACAAAGCCGAAGCCGACTTCGTGTCCTTCCGCCATCATGATCTGGTTGCCTTCCGGAGCACCGCGGACGAGATACGACCCCTGAATCGTCGCCCCCGCAGAACTGCCGCCGATCACCCCGCCGCGGGCCAACAGCGCGTGCAGTTCTTTCTCCGTGCGTGTGCCGAGGTAACTGTCGGCCAGACGCCATTGCCGACCGCCGGCGATCCATACCCCGCGGGCCTTCCGCAGCGGTTCGGAGAAGGCTTCGGTATCCGCTTCCTGCGGATCGCGGGTATGCAGCACCGTCACCGTTTTGAACCCCACCCGTCGCAGGAACGACTTTTCGACATACTCCTCGCCCCACTCTTCCCCTTCCGACGCCGCGGGAATGATGACTACCGGTTGCTCGACGCCGCCGGCAAGCCGCACAAATTCATCGACGACCGATCGCGGTAATCGTCCCCCCCCGACGATGACAAGGCTGCCTTTCGCCGGGCCAACGGTGGGCTCGGCCGCGAAGACCGCCATCCACGACCAGGCAACAATACAGACCGCAATAATGCCGCTGCGCATGGAAGTGCCAATCAAGCGTTGGGTAGTGTTTGCTGAGCCCGCGAGGCGAACCGATCCCAGCGTCACCCTGAAAAGGTTCACCTCGCAGACCCGGCAAACCCTACCTTACTGCATCTCAGGTTTGAGTTCAAAAGTCATCTCAGGCGCCCCGGTATGGAGAGGTCCATAGACAAAAGTGACCTTTGCGCCGTGCAAGAATAGCAACTCGCTCAGCGCGGGCGAGATCGTCTCGTACAATATCCGGGCGTCCGGTCCGCACAGAATTGCCTCCGCATCCCCTCCGTCAATGGCCATATCATCTTCCACGTACTCGCCGATTCCAGTGCCAGCAAGCAACCGTCTGATCCGTTGAACAGCTTCCGAGAATGGGATGATGGCTCTAATGTCATGCTTGAAATAGAGGATGACGTGTTGCACGAATCGAACTTCCTCGCAAGCGACGTGGGGCACCGGATTGCCCCCCATCACTCAATACGCGAACAGAAATTCACGGTGGTTCAGCAGCGTCCACAACACGTCTTCCAGCACTGCGCGGCGGTCGGTGCCGGATTGGTTGAGGACCGTCAGCAGCAACTCGCGCTCGGCGGAATCGGCGGGGCGGCTGAAGGTGGCGAGGTAGAGTTCGTCGATGATTTCCGTCGGAGTCAATGACGACGCGGCCAGTCGCGCGGCGCGGCCGTTGTCGTGGCGGAGTTTCTGAGCGACGGTTTTCCCCGCCACGAGTTGCAGCGCCTGCTGGAACGTGGTGGACGCTTCCCGTTCGCACTCACAGGCCAGCGAGCGCGCCGGACGGCCGAAGGCTTCGAGGAACGGGTGCTTGAACTCGCCATCGGGCAGCGAGACCGCACTCACCCCCAGCGGCGCTTCCGGGAAACTTTCGGCAACTTCCGTTGCCTGGCTGATGGCATCGAGCAGCGCTTCCGCGGGTCGCAGTCGAATCTGGGCGTGCGAGAAATAGCGGTGGTCATCGGCATTGGTCGCCGTCGGGCGGAAGTCGAGTTGATAGACGTTTGACTTCGCAATCAGCCGCAAAATGTGCTTGCGATCAAACCCGCTGGCGATGAACTCACGGGCCAGTTCATCGAGCAATTCCGGATGGCTGGGCGGGTTGCTGTCACGGACATCGTCGACCGGATCGATCAACCCGCGGCCGAAGACATGGTACCACAGCCGGTTCACACTGTTGCGGGCAAACCAGCGGTTGTCCGGCGCGGTGAGCCAGTTCGCAAAGGCAATCCGACGGTCTTCGTCAGGGCCGATGGTCGCCGGGCCCGCATCCAGCAGCGTCGGTGGAACGATGGCCCCCGTCCGCGGATGTTGAATGTCCCCCTTGTCGAGCAGATAGACCACGTCTTCTTTGTCGTAGCTGTGGTTAAAGTATTCGCCCTGTTTGAATTTGAGCCGTTTGAAGAACGCGGCGAGGCCGTGGAAATCGTCCTGCGTCCAGCGTTCGCCGGGGTGATTGTGGCAGCGGGCACATTGAATGCGGATGCCGAGGAAGAGCTGCGAGACTTCTTCGGCCGCGAGTTCCGCATCGACTTCGGTGCCGATGCCGCCGACGCGCATCCGCCGCCAGAAACTCGCCGGCGGGTTCTCGTAGTTCGGTCCGCCCGCGGTGAGAATCGCCCGGACAAAGACATCTTCCGGAATGTTCTCGGCCATCGCGGCACGAATCCAGGCGTGATATTTCATCGCCCCCCAGACACCGGTGAAGCGCTGATTGTTGCCGAGCCGGTCGCTCCACTTCATCGCCCACCAGTCGGCGAACGCAGGGGCATCGAGCAACTGGTCGATCAGCCGGTCCCGCTTGTCGGGCTGCGTGTCGGCGAGGAACGCCTTGATCTCGCTCGGTTCCGGTAACCGCCCGGTGAGATCGAACGTGGCCCGGCGCAGAAAGACGGTGTCCGCACACGGCGGCGACGGTTCGATATCCAACCGCGCCAGTTTCGCAAAAACGTGCCGGTCGACGAAGTTTTTCTCGGCGATCTGCGGCGGTTGATACCCCGTCACCGTTTCCCGGAACAACAATTTCGATGTGGCAAACCGCCCGCAGAACTCTGCCGTGATGCCGGCTTCCCCGCGATGCTTCCGGGTGGCGACGCCCGTGCGATTCACATTGGCAACGCTGTCATCACTGGAAGACCATTTGCACAGCGTGGTGACATCCCGTTCGGTGCCATCGGCAAACTTCGCCGTCACCTGCAAGGTTAGCGACGATGTGGCCGGTTCGAGTTGCTGTTGTTCGGGGGTGATGACCAGCGCGGCAATCGCCGGCACAGACGGCGAATCATCGAGCGCCCCTTCCGCAATCCAACGGTGCAGGATGCGATAGTCGTCCGAATCGACGGGGAACAACCGGCCCCCGGCGTGCGGAATCAGATTGGTGGCTTTCAGCAGAATGAGGCTGCGGTCCGGTTCGACGATGTTGATCCGTCGGATGCCGGTTTCGCGGGTGAGCGTATTCCGGTCGAGGAGCGGATCGAACGCCCGCAGGCTGAGCCGAAACCCGGCTTTCCCGGTCGGCGTGCCGTGGCAGGTGCCCGAATTGCAGCCGAGCTTCGTCAACGTCGGCAGCACTTCATGACGAAAGCTGACCGGGCGTGATGCCTCTTCGGCCCATGCCGGATGGACGAGCAGCAACCCGGCGGCGGCAATCGCTGCGACCGTTCTTCCCAACACATGAATCACTGGCGAGCCCTCGGAGAACCAGAACCTTCGCTGGACGCGCGGCAGCAGATCTACCATAATACATGACGGATCGTTGATGGGAAAGCCGTTTCCGCGCCGCCGGGGCTTTTCCGCGAAGGAAGATTTGATGGCTGCTGCCGTACAGACTGCCTGTGCCGATTTTCGCCGGGGTGCGGTGTCCCGTCGGGCCGCGCTGCAGGTGGGGGCGTTCGGGGCGTTCTCGCTGTCGCAGTTGCTGCACGCCGAGCAGGTCAACCCGCGGGCATCGGCGACGACGGCGAAGAGTGCGATTCTCCTCTTCCAGTTCGGTGGCCCGAGTCACCTCGACACCTTCGATCCGAAACCCGACGCTCCCGCGGAAATCCGGGGCGAGTTTGCTTCCATCCCGACCAACGTCGATGGCCGCCGGATCTGCGAGCACCTGCCGAAACTCGCACAGATGGCCGATCAATACTCGCTGGTCCGCTCGGTCCATCACAAAAGCAGCAGCCACAATCCGGGAGCATATGTCGCCCTGACCGGACGCGAACCGCTCACCGATATCGTCACCCTGAATGCGTCGTCGAACGATTTTCCGCATCCGGGTTCGATCGTCGATTACCTCGACCGCACGCCGCGGGAAGTGCCGACGTCGGTGGCGATGCCGACGATGATCGCCGACGGCCCGTTTCGCACGCCGGGAGAATTCGCCGGTTTTCTCGGTAAGAAACACGACCCGGTGTGGGTGCTGAAAGATCCGAACTCCAAAGGCTTCAACGTCGATGAACTCAAATTGCCGACGGGCGTGAGTATCGGCCGGATTCGCGACCGGCAGCGGACTTTGGGGCAACTCAACCAATTGAGTCAGCTCGCCGAGACCGTCGCCGACGTCCGTGGCTTGAGCGATTACCAGTCCCGTGCGGTGGACCTCGTGACCAGTCCCGCGGCCCAGACCGCGTTCGATCTGCAACTCGAACCGGACACCATGCGCGACCGTTACGGCCGCAACAAGTACGGACAAAGCGTGCTGCTGGCCCGGCGTCTCGTGGAAGCCGGCGTGCGGTTCGTCACGGTCTACTACTCCGCGGGCATTGGCGGCTGGGACACGCACAAGGACAATTTCAGTACGCTGAAGAACAGCCGTCTTCCCGAGAACGACACGGCGATTTCCGCGTTGCTCAGCGACCTGAAAGACCGTGGACTGCTCGATTCCACGCTGGTCTACTGGACCGGCGATTTCGGACGGACACCGAAGATCAACAAAGATGCCGGTCGCGACCATTGGCCCCCCTGCGGCACTGTCATGATGGCCGGCGGCGGCATCCAGGGCGGGCGTGAATACGGCAAGTCCGACGCCACCGGCGCGTATCCCGCCGATCAACCGACCACGCCGGGCGATATCACCGCCACGCTATTCCACGCGATGGGCTTCGATCCCCAAACCGAAATCCGCGATCAACTCGGACGCCCGATGCCGATCGCAGACGGGGATGTGATCAAAGCGCTGTTGTAGTCCTCTCCCAGCCCGGAGCGCAAGCGACGGAATCAGGTCTTCTTCCGTTGACGTCCGTCGCTCGCGCTCCGGGCTGGGACGAACGTGTTTACTCGCTCGCCGTTTCCAGCCAGCGAATCTTCGGCACCAGCTCATCCTGAATCGCCACCGTCGTCGGATACGTTTCCGTATTCCCCAGCAGTTCGCGGAAGCAGAGTTCGTAATCGACGAGAAAATCGCCGAGTGCGATGTTCATCGTTTCCGCGGGGTGCCCATCGAGTAGCTTCCGGGCGGTGATATACAGTTTCTTCGCGCCGCCGAAGTTTTCGTTGCCGAAGTGGAACAGCGAAATCGCCGCTTGAATCAGTCCCTGAATGAACTTCTTCTCGGGGCCGTCGGTCTCCGCCCACAACTCTTCGAGCACATCGTGACATTCAAAGAACTCTTCCTCATTGAAGAGCCGGATGCCTTCCCGATACTGGTCCGTGTCCGCCGCCGACATGATGGTTCCTTGCGTTCGATGGTGGCTGCATCGTAACACAAGTTGTCGCCTCACGGTCAGCATCATTCAGGGCCGTCGTCTTCCGAGCCTGGAACGAATTGCACGGTCCACTTCAGATCGGTGGTGAACTCGAATGCGGTCGTGCCATCGACGCCGCGAGGAACGACATCCGCCAGCTCGACGGATTGCTCGTACTCTTTGTTGTCAGATTCATCTCGCCAACGGATCGTTGTCCTTGTTGGAAATGTATCCAGTGGTGGAAAGTGCAGCCCGGCCTCGGCATTGGGGATCAAATTGCCTGCGTCGGGCGACGCAAAGCCGAATCCGGTGGTTTCCAGCATGCGGATCTTGCGATCGCTGCGATTGATCGAACTGAAGTTGCCGGCGTATTTGTCCTTCGGAAACTGCGGTCGGGTCAGCTCAGCCTTTGGGGCCGTCGAGGAACCGCAGCCGTTCAGGACTACGAACATGCAGAGCAGCGACACGCCAATGAAATGTGAGTACACGGGTAACCATCCCTCTAACGCGGTACGTCAGTCCTGGGATTCCGCGAAGCGCAAGCGAAGAACCACCTTCAATCCGCCCACCAGTAACGAATGATGCACCACAGCGCATTGAACCCATCACTCGGGCGGATGTGTTTGCCTTGCTCATACGTGCGGCCGGAATAACTGACCGACATTTCATAGACGCGGTGTTTCCGCCGGGCGACTTTCGCGGTCAGTTCCGGTTCGATACCGAAGCGATTCTGCTTCAGCGTGGGCCAGATGGAATCAATCGCCGTCCGGCTGAAGACTTTGTAGCACGTCTCCATGTCGGTGAGATTGAGGTCCGTGAAGCAGTTGGAAATCCACGTCAGCCCTTTGTTGGCGACGGAGTGCCAGAAGTAGAGGACGCGGTGTTCCTGATCCCCGAGGAAACGGCTGCCGAAGACGACGTCGGCTTTGCCTTCCACGATCGGCCGCAACAGGCGGGGATATTCCGCGGGGTCGTATTCCAGATCGGCGTCCTGAATCAGCACGATGTGGCCGGTCGACTTCGAGAACCCCGTCCGAACCGCCGCCCCTTTGCCCTGGTTCTTGGCGTGGTAATGACAGGCGATCACGTTCAGCGGATCAGGATTCGCCACCGACTCGGCCGACAGGTCCTGCATCACCATTCGGCTGCCGTCTTTGGAGCCATCATCGACGAGGACGATTTCCTTGCGGATCGGCACCCGGCGGACACGGTCCACCAGCGATCGCAGCGTTTTTTCTTCGTTGTAAACCGGAATGACGACCGAGAGCACCATGTCCGCGGGAACGGCATAAATCCCGACTTCCCGGCAGGTAATTTCCCCCAGCGTCCGGCGATGCGCTTCGTACCACGCTTCGGTGTAGGGTGTCGTGGAAAGTTCGGCGTCGGTGCTCGACATGGATGTTCTCAAAACTCTGGACACGAACCGGCGGTGTGGTCCGCTGCAAGCTGGCGAGACCGCCGGACCCCACTTAGACTGTGGCCTGCGGAGGCTTTGCGGGCGAAACAGACCACGATAGTCGCCTCGTGCAGGACATTCCAGCAGTACGCGGAAATCGGGGCCGTTGCGAGGTTTCTTCGTCCCCCGTGATCGAAAAAGTCGCTTTCTTTTTGCCAAGGTTCGCACCGATGCCGGCCCGCGAGTTCGTTATTTCCTGCTGTGAATCAGGCATTCACCACGATTCCTTCCAGATCGGCCCGGCGGACGTCGGTGCGTTGCCGGGATCGGAAAAGTGGAGTGTGACCGCGACCACACTCCGCGGCGGTGAAAGCGATGGCGTGCAGGTGGTGACGATCCACAACGGTGCGATCGAACTGTCATTGCTGCCCACCCGCGGGATGGGCGTGTGGAAAGGGTGGTACCGCGACCTGCCGCTCGGTTGGCAATCGCCGGTGCGACGGCCGGTGCATCCGTCACTCGTCAACCTACACGATCGCAACGGCCTTGGGTGGCTGAACGGCTTCAACGAACTGATGTGCCGGTGCGGGTTGGCGTTCAACGGTCCACCGGGCCAGGACGAAGGAACGGCGATCACGCTGCACGGTCGCATCGCCAACCTGCCGGCACACCGCGTGGTGGTGCGAGTCGATTCCACCGGGACGGGAACGATCGAAGTCACCGGTGTGGTGGATGAAACCACGATGTTCGGTCCGGCGTTGCGGCTCACATCCACAGTCCGGATGCAGGCGGGCAGTTCGCGTGTTGACTTCATCGATGAGGTCACGAACCTCGGCGCGACGGAAACGCCACTATCACTGTTATACCATATCAACATTGGTCAGCCGTTTCTGGAAGAGGGGGGCGAGAACGTGTTTCCCTTCCGCGAACTGGCTCCACGCGATCCACACTCGGCGAAGGGCGTCACGAACCACGCGGTGTATGGCCCGCCGACGGTCGGGTTGCCGGAAGAAGCGTTCTTCTACCGCCCGGTGGCCGACGAACACGGCTGGTCGACATCCGTCTTGAAGAATAAAGCCGCGACGGCTGCGTTTGGCGTGCACTTCCAGACGCAGCAGTTGCCGTGCTTCACGGTGTGGAAGAACACGCAAGCGCTCGCCGAGGGATACGTCACCGGATTGGAACCCGGCGTGAACCTGCCGAACTTCCGGACGTATGAACGGCAGCAGGAACGGTTGCCGAAACTCGCCCCCCGTGCGACTTACCGCAGCGAATTCGCGTGGGAATTCGCGGACAATCCGGCGGATGTCGCGAAAATGGTGGACCGTGTGAAGGCGTTGCAGGCGACCGTCACGCCAGTGGTGCATGCCATGCCGCAACCGGGATGGTCACCGTCCGGCGATGCGTGATCAAAACGAACGAAGCCCGGCATCTTCCGAGATGCCGGGCTTCTGCATTTTATTTCCACGTTCAGCGCGGGATCGAAAACCAGAAGCCCGGCGTTGAGGAAAACGCCGGGCTTCAACAGTGATCAATATCCGCGTTTGCGCAGTTCCGCCTGCACGCGGCTCGGCAGACCCATGATGCGCAGGAAGCCTTCCGCGTCGGTCTGGTTGTAGCTCCCGCCCCCTTCCATGCTGGCGATGGCTTCATCGTACAGGCTGTTCGGGCTGGTCCGGCTCTGGACGAAGATATTTCCCTTATACAAGCCGAAGGTGACTTCACCTGTCACTGGCCGTTGGGCATTCTGCAAGAACGCCATCAAGGCATCCATCTTCGCGGTATACCAGAACCCGTAATACACCATCTCGGCGATTTCCGGCGCGATGCGGTCGCGCAGATGGAGTAGATCGCGGTCGACCGTCAATTGTTCGACGACGCGGTGAGCCTCGTACAGCAACGTCATGCCGGGGGCTTCGTACACGCCGCGGCTCTTCATGCCAACGAAGCGGTTTTCGATCATATCGATCCGGCCGACGCCGTTGCGGCCGCCGATGGTGTTGAGTTCCTTCACCATTTCGAGAGCCGATTTTTTCTGCCCATTGAGCGTGACCGGCACACCCTTTTCAAAGCCGATTCGCACCGATTCGACCTTATCCGGTGCGGCTTGCGGCGAGACGGTCATGCCGAATTCGACGATGTCCACGCCGCAGACCGTCGGGTCTTCCAGTTTGCCGGCTTCATAGCTGATGTGCAGACAATTTTCGTCAGAACTGTACGGCTTCGAGACCGACGCCTTCACCGGGATGTTCTTCTCGGCACAGTAGGCGATCATCTCGGTGCGGCCGGGGAACAGGGCCCGGAACTTTTCCATCCGCCACGGAGCGATGATCTTCACGTGCGGGTTGAGAGCATCCGCGGCGAGTTGGAACCGGCACTGATCGTTGCCTTTGCCGGTCGCGCCGTGGGCATAGGCATTGGCCCCGACTTCCTTTGCGACCTGCAGGCAGACCTTCGAGATCAGCGGCCGGGCGATCGAGGTGCCTAAGAGATAAATCCCTTCGTACCGCGCCTGCCACTGCATGACCGGGAAGGCGAAATCGCGGCAGAGTTCTTCCTGCACGTCGACAATCCGGGCCGACTTCGCCCCGCAATCGTGGGCCTTCTTGAGAATCGCCTCGCGGTCTTCGCACGGCTGGCCGAGGTCGACATAAACGCAGTGAACCTCGTAACCTTCGTCCTGCAGCCATCCGAGAATGACCGAAGTATCCAACCCGCCCGAGTACGCCAGCACACAACTCGCCATGACCAGATTCGCTTTCCGCGTGAAATTGAGAGCACCCACGGATGGGTCTGTTTGGCCCGTATCTTAACAGGTGAAGCCCCCCAGGGAAGGCATTCCCTGGGCTTCCTTGATTTCCCTTCGCCGTTCCTTGAAAATCAATTCGACCGAAGACCAAAGCGATCTGGGTGCAGGAAGGTGCCGGATGTCGATTGAACTGGCGGAAAAGCTGAAGCAGAAACTCACCGACAAGTGGGTGGTCGTCGACCCCTCGGCTCCGGAATTGAAGCGGTTCGCCCAATGGACCGGCAAAGTGAAGACCGTCAATATGAACGGGCGGGCGCTCGTTGAATTTGACGGGCCGGTCGACATCAGTTGGTACGACATCGACCCAGCGTTTTTGACTGTCGTTGATGGTCCGAAGCCGATGGTCGCGCCGGCCCCGAATAAAGAAGCCGCTCCTGCGGCGAAAGCCGCGGCACCCGCGGCTGC
>JBGSUN010000011.1:0-38020 GCA_041753475.1 Planctomycetaceae bacterium
TCCGACACCCGAACCGTAATCTGAATCAGCATGGGATGCCCTCCTTGGGTTCGCGGAGTTCCCAACCCCGCAGTCACGCACACACCCCATCGAGGGTATCCCTTTGTCCAACACCGCGCCCACCATTCAGCGGATGCACCCAACTTAGGTTACTAATGCTTCCATGAATGTCAGAACGAAACTACGGATCATTTCGCCCCACCTGGTCTCGTGTGGCTGACTTTCGCCTTGGCGACCGGTAGGCTTTTCATCAGGATCACGGCGACTCAGGGGGAATTCTTGTCATGCATCGACTTCTATTGGGATTACTCGGACTCGGGATCCTCTGGCAAACGCAGGCGGCGGCCCAGTCGCAAACGGTTTCCGATAAAGATGTTGCGATACAAAATGCCGCGACGGAACTTCGACGGCTTCGCCCCTCTGCCTTACTAACCCGGCGGACACGCGAAACGTTCGATGAGATTCGGGCCGCGTGTTCAGGCTCTAGCGGAGTGACTGACTGGACGGCCGTGGAGTGGCTGCTGACGACAGCGCAGGATCACGGCTGGGAAGGGGACCTTGACGCCCTCACCCAGCAACTGCTCTCAAAGCCACCGGAGTCGCCGGGATTGCTGACCCAAACGCGGGCTGTACGCATCGTGGGATGTGCACGCCGGGGGGGAAGCCGACGCCGCGATGGCCGCGTTTGACGATTCCCTGAAAGGACTCCGGTTGAGGCAGCCTCAGACGATCACCGACGTTGCCGTTGCCGCGGCGCTGGCGTTCCAACTGGGAGGTGACCTCGACGCCGCTCGGGCCATTTACGAACGGCTCAACGGTGCGTTCTTTCTCAATCCCGAAGTCCGGGATTTTGTCGCCCATCGGCAAGAGCGATTGGCCCTCGTCGGCAAACCGGCTCCGGAAGTGGCTCTCATTGATTTAATGGGCAACCCAATTGCCTGGAACGACTACCGCGGCAAAGTGGTCGTTCTTGATTTCTGGGCGACCAATTGCCGACCCTGCCTGGAAGAACTGCCACGACTCCGGCGGTTTTATCATGATCGTGATGCCGACAAAGTCGTCCTGCTGGGAATCAGCCTTGATGAAGACAGGGCGGACATTACCCGGCTGCAGCAACAGGAACCGCTGCCGTGGCCGATTGTGCTCGATGAGAAGCGAGCCACGTCTGCATTCAAAGTCGTACTGATTCCGTGTCTGATGGTGCTCGATCACGAAGGCCGTGTCGCTGCGGTCGATATTCCCCCGCGGGCCTTACGATCGACAGTTGCCACTCTGCAAGAACGCGTTCTGCCACCCAAGTGAGTTCATGATGCCGTGGCAGACCGAAGTTGTCCTGACCGCTGATGAGTTACGGCTCAACGTCCGTCTCTACACCCCGGCACGATGGAACCGCGGGACAATTCTGTTCATCCACGGCGGAGGGGATCACGGCGGCCGGTACCTGCACGTGGCCGAACGTTTGGGGCAATGTGGCTGGCGGTCGATCCTGCCGGATCATCGTGGGCATGGTGAATCGGCAGGCGAGCGTTGGGATATCGATCGGTGTGAAACCTATTTTGCCGACTTAACCCGTGTGCTCGAACGGTTCCAGCAGCCCAAGGAGCAGACGGTTCTGCTGGGGCACAGCTTTGGCGGATTGCTCACCGCACGATGGGCAGAAATCATGCCCTCGCCGCGTGCCGCCGTGCTTACGGCACCGTTGTTGGGGTTAGCGTTGAAAGTGCCGCTTTGGAAACACAGATTGGGGAAGTTGTTGCTCTATGTCGCTCCCAAAACGCGCTTTCGATCGGGTTTAGATCCGAAGAACATGATGCATGACCCGGAACGTCTAGCCCAACGCCGCGCCGATCCGTACCTGCAGAAGGAACTGACGGCCCGCTGGTACTTCGCCATGCAGGCCTGCATGGCAGCCGCTCAGCGTGACGCCACCGCGGTGACGTGTCCGCTTCTGGTTTTACAGGGAACCGATGACCGAACCGTGGAACCCGGGGCTTCCTGCGCTTGGACGGAAAAGACTTCGTCCGCCGTCCGGAAATACGTTGAATTCCCGGACCATGTGCATGAGCTTCTCAATGAAGCCGACTGGGCCCAAACCACCGATCTCATCGCCGATTGGCTGGCAAGCACGCTTTCAAAAGCGGACTGAAGGCCGTAACCGTAGGGTTTGCCGAGTCTGCGAAGCGAACCATGATGTCACCGAGTGGGGTTCGTTCGTTATCGCCGAGAGAGCAATGCCCGGCCGACGTACCACAACTTCTTCCATCGCGGCAACGAAACTCTCCGCGAGAAAACGTCGAAATCACGACGTTCGATTTCATGCAGCAGACTATGATAGATGTCTCTCATGGCCCGCAGAATCGGACGGCCGACGGGATCGATCAGCCCAAAGAGGGCTTCTGAACGCCGGTAGTATTCGTGAGCGCGAGTGACTTCGAATTGCATCAACGCCTGGAATCGTTTGGCTGCCGCAGGCGTACCGAGTTGCTCCGCTGTGAGATCGAACCGCGCCAGGTCTTCTGCAGGCAAATAGACTCGGCCGAGGTCCCGGTCTTCACGAATATCCCGTAGGATGTTCGTGAGTTGAAACGCCAGACCGCACTCAATGCCGCGCGGAATGGCATCGGGATGACGAATTCCCCAGATTGACAAACAACACAATCCGACGGCACCGGCCACGTGATAGCAGTAGTCTTCCAACTCGGCAAAAGTGGCGATGGCGACCGGTTCCATATCGCGGGCCACCCCGATCAGCACGTCCTGAAAATATTGCTGGGGGATGCTGTATCGCCGCACGGTGTCGATCACGGCAGGTAACGCTGGATGTGCGGGCACTTCTCCCGCCAAGCCGGCGGTAAAGGCGGTGGACCACGCCGTGAGTGCGGTCCGTCGCTCTTCCAGATTGAGCGATGTGTCGTCGCTGCAATCATCGGCAATCCGCATGAAGGCGTAGAGCGCATTCATCGCCTCCCGACGATCGCGCGGCAACGCCAGGAAGGCATAGCCGAAATTGTGCGCCGTCCGACGGGTCAGCTGCCGGCAGTATTCGTAAGATGCCGGAAGCGAAGTCGTCATCAGGAACTGCTTGGAATCGGGGAGAAACGCCGAGCGTCATCGCCTGCGGAAGTCGAGCAGTATGGGGGATGATCGTGAGAAAACCCAGTGATCGCAGCGCGGAGTGGTATGAGTCCGCCGATTCTACGATGATATCGGGACACTCCGCCCCGACCGCCGTTGAGTAAAGGAACCGGACATCGCTCACGACCACGATCATGACGCCGAGGGAGAACACGCCCCGTCACGAACCCCTGCGGTCACCCACGCGGGGCATGACCACGGCGACGGCGAACGCTGGCAGATGGTCATCGAGACCGTCGTCTGCCTGGTGACCAGCCTCGTCGGCGTCGGCTGTGAATTTCTGGCCGAAGCGGGTTCGCTGGAGTCGTGGTGGCAAGTCGGTTCCCGAATCGCGTACGTCATCGCCTACATCTCGGGTGGGCGGTACACCCTGTTGCATGCGTGGGCTGAAATCCGGACTGGCCGTGTGAATGTCGATCTGCTGATGCTCGCCGCGGCGGCTGGTTCGGCATGGCTGGGACATTGGGCCGACGGGGCCGCGCTTCTTTTTCTCTTTTCGCTCTCTCACACCCTCGAAACAATCATTCTGGGACGCACTCGGCGGGCGATCGCCGACTTGATGCATCTCACCCCCGAAATCGCGCTTGTGGTTCGCGATGAAGGTGAGTTTTCCATCGCCGTAACGGAACTGAAACCCAACGACATCGTCATTGTCCGCCCGGCAGAACGCATCCCCGCAGATGGAATCATTCGCACGGGACAGACCAGCGTCGATCAATCGCCACTCACCGGAGAGTCGATTCCGGTGGACAAATCGCCCGGCGACCCCGTGTTTTCAGGCACGCTGAATCAACAGGGGGTGATTCACGTCACAGTCACACGGGCCGCCGGAGAGTCCACACTGTCACGCATGGTGAAACTGGTGGAAGAGGCCCAATCACAACGGGCCGAAAGTCAGCGATTCACGGAGTGGTTCGGCCAAAGTTACACCTGGATCGTGCTGGCGTTAGCAACGATCACGTTCGTGATGGCCGGGAGCGTCTTTCAAATCTCATGGACGGCAGCGTTTCAAAAAGCCATGACCGTTCTGGTCGTGGCATCGCCGTGTGCCGTCGTGATTTCCATTCCCGCGGCGATTCTGGCAGCGATCACCAGTGCGGCGAAGGGGGGCGTGTTGTTCAAAGGAGGCGCGGCAATGGAGAAGGCCGCAACGTTGAAAGCCATGGCCTTCGACAAGACCGGAACGTTAACAATCGGTCGGCCCCGGGTCGTCAGCATCATCTCAACAAGCGAACACACCGACGACGAGCTATTGAAAGCGACCGCTGCATTGGAAGAGCATTCAGAACATCCGCTAGCCCGGGCCGTGGTCCAGGCCGCACAGGAACGAAAACTGACATGGGACACCGCGACGGAGTTGGAAGCCGTTATCGGACACGGTGTTCGAGGCACTTGGGAAGGCGGAACTTTGCGGGTAGGCAAACTCACGTGGTTTGAGCCGCTCGAAAAGTGGGCCGACGCGCCCACCTTGGCTGCCGTGAAAGCGGCCCAGTCGCGCGGGGAAACCGTGGTCGCACTGGCGGACGACACACGATGGTGGGGGGCCCTGGGGATCGCCGACGTCTTGCGCCCAACGGCGGTGGACTGCGTCTCCGGCTTGCGGCAATTGGGCGTCCATCATCTGACGATGTTGACCGGTGATTCGGAATTAGTCGCGCAGGAATTGGCCGGTCGAGTCGGCCTGAGTTACCGCGCGGGATTGCTGCCCCAGGAAAAACTCGAAGCCATCCACGGACTGCGGGATCAGTTTGGCTCGACCGGAATGATTGGCGACGGCATGAACGACGCACCGTCTCTGGCAGCGGCGGATGTCGGCTTTTCACTTGGCGGGTCGGGAACCGACGTTGCCCTGGAAACCGCGGACGTGGTGATTCTGGCCGACGATCTCCGTCGGCTCCCCTATGCCATCGGTTTGGCCCGAGAAACACAGCGGATCATTCAGCAGAATCTCTTTGTGGCCTTCGGCATGATGGTTCTCCTACTCGTGGTGTCTCTGGTTACGACCTTGCCGCTGCCGATTGCGGTGTTGGGGCATGAAGGGAGCACGGTGGTTGTGATCCTGAACGGCCTGCGCCTGTTACGTTTTCCTCGCCCCAAGAATCTCTCCAAGAAATAGCGCAGCATCCCGATCCGCTCCGTGCTTCGCGGATGACACGGTTCCGGTCGCCTAAATCATGCGCGAAGGGATGCGCAAAAATCTTGCTACTGATGACCCGCATAGCGCAAGTGAATGGAAGATTCTAAACCTGGCGTGAAGACCTGTTGTGGCCTTACGTTCACTTCTTTGGAAGCTTTCCATGCCCGTTCCGATGCGATCCGTGATCGAATCGGCAGATTTCAGGTCCCGATTGGGATTCCGGCGTGAACGGTTTGCCCGGCCTTGTCGATATTTCCGGCAGAATCCATATCATCCGGACCGGCCATCCATTCGTTATCCTGGATGCGTGGCGGTTCGGGGGACCGAGGAGGCGGCTCGTGCTGGGCAGGTACCGCTTAAAGTGCTAAACTGTACGGTGGAAAACGGCTGCGAAAATTTCACGGTACGGCGTTTTCATCCAGTAATAACTCCGGGAACCCGGTTGCGGCTCATTCCGCGCCCGGGAGATCCTTGGATGCGAGAGATCTTTCGAGACAAAGGTGACGGGGCATGACCGGGATGTTGGCCACCCCGCCGCAAACGCGGCGCAGCGAAGAAGTTCCTTCCAATGACCAGCCGAGCGACGTAGCGGAAAGCGCGACGTCGACGGTTCCACCGGTCGAGCTGGAAGACTGGCTGGAAGCGCTCGATGAAGTCTACGAGCGTCACGGTGCAGAAGCGGTCCGCCTGATTCTCACGCAGCTTCATAACCGGGCGAACAGCAAGGGAACCTCGCTGGTTCCGTCGTCGGTCACTCCGTATGTGAACACGATTGCTACGGAACTGCAGGCGAAATTCCCCGGCGACCGGGCCCTAGAGCGGAAACTCCGCAGCCTTGTCCGCTGGAATGCGATGGCGATGGTGCAGCAGGCGGGCAAGTCCGGCTCGGGCGTCGGCGGTCACATCGCCACCTTCGCCTCGTCGGCCTGTCTCGTGGAAACCGGCTACAACCACTTCTTCCATGCGAAAACCGCCGACCACACCGGCGACATGGTCTACTTCCAGGGGCACGCGTCCCCCGGACCGTATGCCCGCGGCTTCCTCGAAGGCCGCTTCACCGAAGAAAATCTGAAGAAATTCCGTCGCGAACTGCCGCGGGGGACGGGACTTTCGTCCTATCCGCACCCGTGGTTGATGCCGGAATACTGGCAATTCCCGACGGTGTCGATGGGTCTCGGCCCGATCTGCTCGCTGTATCAGGCCCGCTTCCTGCGGATGGTCGAACATCGCGGACTGCTGGATACGTCCAAATCCCGCGTTTGGGCCTTTCTCGGCGACGGCGAAATCGACGAACCGGAATCCCTCGGTGCGATCACCCTCGGGGCGCGTGAGCACCTCGACAACCTGACGTGGGTCATCAACTGCAACCTGCAGCGGCTCGACGGCCCGGTCCGTGGTAACGGCAAGGTCATTCAGGAACTGGAAGGCCTCTTCCGCGGTGCCGGGTGGAACGTCATCAAGGTCGTTTGGGGCGCGGATTGGGATCCGATTCTCGAAAATGACGTCACCGGGGCGCTCGTCCGCCGGATGGAAGAAGTGCCGGATGGTCAGTACCAGAAGTACGTTGTGTCGACGGGTGAATTCATCCGCAACGACTTCTTCGGCCACTCGCCGGATTTGTTGAAGCTCGTCGAACATCTCAGCGACGAACAACTGAAGCACATGCGCCGCGGCGGTCACGATGTGACCAAGGTGTATGCGGCTTACAAAGCGGCGACCGAGTTCAAAGGGGCCCCGACGGTCGTCCTCGCCCACACCATCAAGGGCTACGGTCTGGGCGAAGCGGCGGAAGGCAAGAACACCGCGCATCAGAAGAAGACGCTGGAAGAAAATATTCTGCTCGACTTCCGCGACCGCTTTGAAATCCCCATCAACGATGAGGACGCGAAGGCTGCCAAGTTCTATAAGCCGGCCGCGGATGATCCGGTGATGCAGTATCTCCAGAAGCATCGTGAAGCCCTCGGCGGACCGCTTCCGAAGCGGTATCCGACGACGGAGCGGTGGGCGATTCCCGATGTGGCAGCCACGTTGCAGGGAGCCCTCCGTAAGCTGTTCGGCGGCGACTCGTCAACAACGGTGGGTCTTGGCGAACTGCTGAAATTCTTCATGAAGGACAAGACGTTCGGAAAACGGATTGTTCCGATCATTCCCGACGAAGCCCAGACGTTCGGTTTGCAGACCTTGTTTGCCACCTTCGGCATTTACTCCAGCAAAGGCCAGAACTACACGCCGGTGGATGCCGGGACGCTTGCATCCTACAAGGAATCGAAGACCGGCCAGGTGCTGATGGAAGGGATTAACGAAGCGGGGGCGATGTCGTCGTTTGTTGCCGTCGGCACAAGCTACGCCAACCTCAGCCTGCCGATGTGCCCGTTCTACATCTATTACTCGATGTTCGGCTTCCAGCGCGTCGGCGATCTGATCTGGCTCGCCGCCGATTCCCGCTGCAAGGGCTTCCTCTGCGGCGGCACCTCCGGCCGCACGACGCTCAACGGTGAAGGCCTGCAACACGAAGACGGTCACAGCCAGTTGATGGCGAGTACCGTGCCGAACCTGATCGCCTACGATCCCGCCTACAGTTACGAACTCGCGGTGATCGTGCAGGATGGTCTGCGGCGGATGTATACCGAACTGGAAGACGTCTTCTACTACCTCTCGGTTTACAACGAAGCGTACATCCAGCCGACGATGCCGGAAGGTGAAGCCGTCGTGGATGGCATTCTGCGGGGGCTTTACCCGCTCGATCCCACGGTGTCCAAAGAGCAGCGGGCCACCCGGCCGCAACTCTTCGGCAGTGGCCCGATTCTGAACAGTTGCGTGCTCCCCGCCCAGAAGATCCTCCAAGAGAAATACGGCGTCGAAACCGATGTCTGGAGCGTCACCAGCTACAACGAACTGAAGCGCGACGCCCAGGCGGCAACGCGCTGGAACCGGTTGCATCCGACCGAGACGCCGCGCGTGAGTTTCATCGAGAAACAACTCGCGGGGATCAAGGGCCCGATCATCGCCTCCAGCGACAACGTGCAACTCGTCGCCGAACAGATTCGCCCGTATGTGCCGAGCCAGTACGTCGTGCTCGGGACCGACGGTTTCGGCCGCAGCGAATCCCGCGCGGCGTTGCGTCGCCACTTTGAAATCGACGCCGAATGCGTGGCGTACTCCACGCTGGTGGCCCTCGCCAAAGAAGGCCGCTTCGACGTGAAGAAGCTGCCGCAGGCACTCAAAGATCTCGGCATCGATCCGGAAAAAGTCGATCCGGCAACGGCGTAGTTGGAAGAGATTTTGATTCAATGCGCACATTTCAAGCGATTGTCGGATTGCTGGCGTTGCTGATTATGTCGGTGCAGACTTTTCGGCACGTTTATGTGCGTTGGATCGAACCAATCGATTCGGTGCTGGATGAGTTTGATCAAACGTCACGGGATATTTCGGCAGCAAAGTCGATTGATGAATTGCTGGCGCTTTATCGTCCGATGCGGGATAAGGTCCGAGAAGCTGAGGCAAAGTCATACGAAAAATCAGATGACCACAATTATCGGGAAAACCGCGAGCTTACAAAATTGCGTGAAAGTGAAAATCAACTGCGCGATGCCATCCGAGAATGGGAAGACCACAATCGGAAACTCTTTGAGCTTCACTTCTTCTGGTGGGCTGGTTTTGTGGCCGTTTGTTTCGGGATTTTCTCTTATCGGCTAGACTGGAAATGGCTTGGCTTATCACTATTCGTTCTTGGGTGTTCGGAAATGATCTGGGCCACTGCCCCTTCGTTCTCCACGTTTGGTTTTTCTCCTGAGTTTACGACACTGTTGACCTTCAAAGTGAGCTATTCGGTTGCTTCCTTAGCGGTGCTGTTCGTGGGTTGGCAACTTGCCGCCAAATCGTACGCACCACTTTCGTCAGCACCAGTTTGAATGCTTGAAACTGTCACCACATACGACCTGAGCGAGTTTATGAATTCAGCGGCATCATGCCTCCTCGTCCGAGCATGGAGCTTGGTGCCTGCTTTCAAACAACAGAGTATTAACTGACAACGGACCCTTTCCCCATGCCCACCGAATTCAAACTCCCCTTGCTCGCGGAAGGCATCAACTCGGCGGATGTCGCTGAGTTGCATGTGAAGGCTGGCGATACCGTCGAGGCCGGTCAGGTTTTGATGGAACTCGAAACCGACAAAGCCGTGATGGAGCTGCCTAGCCCTAGTGCCGGGACGATCGCCGCGATCCTCGTCAAAAAGGGGGATACGGTGAAGGTCGGCCAGGCGATTCTGTCGTTTGGCGACGGCGGCGGGCCGGAGACCAATGGGTCTGCGGAAGCGAAAGCGCCGGCGGATGCGAAAGCGTCCACCGGGGCCACAGCCGCAGCCGCGAAGACGAGTGCCGCAGCGGAGAAACCGGCCACGGACGAAAAAACGCCGCCGAAGACACCTGCGGCGACGGCCACCGCCCCCGCTCCGTGGTCGAATGGCACGACCCCCGTTCCAGCCGGTCCGGCCACGCGACGGATGGCGCGTGAGCTTGGTGTGAATCTGGCGAGCGTCCGCGGGTCCGGCTCCGGTGGTCGTATTACCTCCGAAGACGTCGCCCGGGCCTTTGCCGGGACGAACGGCTCCAGCGGCGGTGGCGGCGGTTTGGTCATTCCTCCCCTGCCCGACTTTTCCTCGTTCGGCGATGTCGAACGGCAACCCTACACCCGGCTGCAGAAGACCGTCGCGAACAATCTCAGCCTCGCCTGGCAGATCATTCCGCACGTCACGCAGCATGATCTCGCCGACATCACCGACATCGAAAACGCCCGCAAACGGTTCGTCGAAAACGCCGGGAAGAATGCTCCCAAGGTGACGATGACCGCGATCACCATGAAGGCGATCGTCGCGTGTCTGCAGCAGTTCCCGAACTTCAATTCCAGCTACGATTCGCAAAAGGGCGAACTCGTGCTGAAGAAGTACTATCACATCGGCGTCGCCGTCGACACGCCGACGGGGCTGGTCGTGCCGGTGATCCGCGATGTCGATAAAAAGTCCGTCGTCCAACTGGCGCACGAACTCAACGCCGTCGCCGAGAAAGCCCGCAACGGCAAACTCACCATCGACGACATGCGCGGCGGCACTTTCACCATCACTAACCTCGGCGGCATCGGCGGCACGGCCTTCACGCCCATCGTCAACTACCCCGAAGTCGCGATCCTCGGCATGTCCCGGTCGCAGAAGCAGGTGCAACTCGTCAACGGCGAACTCAAAGAGCGGCTGATGCTCCCCTTGTCGATGTCGTACGATCACCGTGTGGTCAACGGGGCCGACGCCGCCCGGTTCCTCGTCCGTCTGGCCAGCATGTTTACCGATCCCTTCCGCTTGCTGGTTGAGTGTTGATTTCACAGAAATCGACTACAATCCCTCTCGGTCGGACCAGGGCGGGTCACGGCAACGTAACCCGCCCCGTTCGTTTGATGACGCTCGACAAGCCCGAAGCGCAAGCGACGGGTTCTTCCACGAAATCCACCCGGCGCTCACGCTTCGGGCTCGTTGAAATCACTAAGGCACAGACAACGGCATGGCAACACACACGGAACTGGTGGTTCTCGGCGGCGGACCGGGGGGATATCCGGCGGCGTTTGATGCCGCGGACCACGGCATGCAGGTCACGCTCGTCGATGAAGGTGCCGGTCTCGGCGGCGTCTGCCTGAACCGCGGCTGCATCCCGTCGAAAGCGCTGCTGCACGTCGCCAAGCTGATCAACGAAACCCACGAATCGGGCGACTGGGGCGTCACGTTTGAGAAGCCGAAGATCGATCTCAACAAGCTCCGCGATTTCAAGAACAGCGTCATCAAGAAGAATGTCGGCGGCATCGGCGAACTGGCCCGCGCCCGCAAAGTGAACGTGATTCCCGGCCGCGGGACCTTCATCGACAGTCACACGCTCGAGATCAAGAAAAACGACGGCAGCACCGAGCAACTCACATTCGACAAGTGCATCATCGCGACCGGTTCGACCCCCGCGGTGCCTCCGGTCTTCCAGATCGGTGACGCACGGGTGATGGACTCCACCGGTGCGTTGGAACTCGCGGACATTCCAGGCTCACTGCTGGTCGTCGGCGGCGGGTACATCGGCCTCGAAATGGGGACGGTGTATGCGGCTCTCGGTTCCAAGGTCACGGTCGTCGAATTTCTGCCGACGCTGCTCGCCGCCGCGGATCGGGATCTCGTCAAACCGCTGCAGAAGCGGCTCGAAAAAGCGTTCCATGCCATTCATCTCAGCACCAAAGTGGAAGCCCTGAAAGCCACGCCCGCCGGGATCGAAGCCACGCTGGCCGGGGAAGGCGTGGAGCCGAAGCAGGTGTTCGATCGCGTGCTGATTTCGATTGGCCGCCGCCCGAACAGCAAGGGTTTCGGTCTGGAAAACACGAAAGTCGTGGTTAACGACAAGGGCTTCATTCAGGTCGCCCCGAACCGGCAGACCAGTGAATCGCACATTTTCGCCATTGGTGACGTCGCCGGGGAACCGATGCTGGCCCACAAAGCCACGCGGGAAGCCAAGGTCGCGGTGGAAGGTTTGCTCGGCAAACCGGTCGAGTTCGACAACATCGCGATCCCCGCCGTGGTCTTTACTGATCCGGAAATCGCGTGGTGCGGGTTACAGGAACACGAAGCGGCCGCTCAAAACCGCGAAGTGAAAGTCGTGAAGTTTCCGTGGGCGGCATCGGGTCGGGCGACGACACTCGGCCGCAATGAAGGTCTGACCAAGCTCATCTTCGATCCCAAGACCGAACGGATCCTCGGCATGGCGATCGTCGGCGTGAATGCCGGGGAAATGATCGCCGAGGGGGTGATCGCCGTGGAAACCGCCGCCGTGGCCCGCGATCTGGCAGAAAGCATCCACGCCCACCCGACGTTGTCGGAAACGATCATGGAAGCCGCAGAATCGGCGTTCGGTCAGGCCACCCACTACTTCCGCGCCAAACGGTAACACCCGCAGTCCGGCGTTTTCCTCAACACCGGACTGCTGACTTTGCCGAAAACAGAAGCCCGGCATTTCAGAAAATGCGGGGCTTCCGCTGCGGCCTGACGCCGCCGGGTAGACAATTCCGTCGAGGTCGGCTAAATTCTCAACAGACATCGCGAACGGGAATTGTCCCGGCGGTGTCGGACTCACGAATTCGTCGCGAAAACGTGATTTCGGCCAGGTAGCTCAGTTGGTAGAGCATACGACTGAAAATCGTAGTGTCGCCGGTTCGATCCCGGCCCTGGCCACTGGCAGTTCAGCAGGTTTGGGGCACAATTCCAAGCATCGTTAAATCGCTGAGTCTTCCGAAAACGAAAAAGTCCTGAGCAGCCAAGCTTGGTTGTTCAGGACTTTTTTCATTTTCGCATTTGCTTGAGCCTGCTCGGCAACATGATGTTTCTGAAAACAACAACAGCCCAAGGATTGTGATCCTTGGGCTGTTGTTTGTCATCAATCCGTCGGGATTAAGCCGCGTTACGCCTTCTGCTTGGCGCGTTCGGCTTTTTCCTTGCGGCGTTTTTCCACGACTTCCGCCTGCAAGCCGCGGGGCAGCATGGAGTACTTCGCGAATTCCATCGTGAAGGTGCCTTTGCCCTGCGTCATTGAGCGGACTTCGTTGGCGTAATCGAACATGCTCGACAGCGGCACTTCGGCGTTGATCGTGCAGATCCCCATCGTCGTTTCCGTCGAGCCAATCACGCCGCGCTTGCTGGCGAGGTGACCGGTCACCGCACCCTGGAACTCGTCCGGGACTTCCACTTCGAGCTTCATAATCGGTTCGAGCAAGCCGAGGTCGCACTTCGACAGGACTTCGCGCATCGCATCGAAGCCGCAGGTTTCGAAGGCCATTTCGCTGGAGTCGACGTCGTGGTAAGTGCCGTCCTGGAGTTTCATCCGCACGCCGACGACTTCGCATTCGCAGAGCGGCCCCTTGACGAGCGCCCGTTGAATGCCTTTGTCGACGGGAGCGATGTATTCCTTCGGAATACGGCCGCCCGACACTTCGTTCACGAATTCGTACGGCAGCACCGCATCTTCCGGCAGCACTTCCATCTGACCGACGACGTGAGCGTACTGACCCGAACCCCCGGTCTGCTTCTTGTGCTTGTAGTTGAAGTCGACGGGCTTCGTCGGCGTTTCACGGTAAGCGACGCGCGGCGGTCCGATGATGCACTCGACACCGTATTCGCGCTTGATGCGTTCGACGTAAATATCGAGGTGCAACTGACCCATCCCGGCGATCAGCGTCTGGCCGGTTTCTTCGTCCGACATCACGCGGAACGTGGGATCTTCGCGGCGGAAGCGCTCGAGCGCCTTGCCGAGCTTGTCCGCACCGTCGCGCTTCACAGGTTCGATCGACAACTTGATCACGGCGTCGGGGACGAAGATGCTTTCGAGGGCGTAGTTCGTGCCTTCGGAGCAGAACGTATCCCCCGAGGCGCAGTCGACACCGACCAGCGCGATGATGTCGCCGGCTTCTGCGTAATCGACGTCGGCACGTTCGTTGGAATGCATCCGCACCAGTCGGCCGAAGCGAATCCGCTTGCCGGTCCGGGTGTTGACGTAGCTGTCGCCCTTCACGATCTTGCCTTGGTACAGCCGCGTGTAGGTCAACTGGCCGTACTGTTCCACGACCGTCTTGAAGGCCATGCAGACCAGCGGCTTGTTCGGATCGGAGGTGAGCTTGACCTTGTTCCAGGTCGGGTCGCTCGGGATACCGTCGGCGGGCGGCTTCTTGTCGAGGTCGGTCGCCGTCAATTCACGGTCGAGCGGCGTCGGCAGGTAGTACGTGACCCCGTCGAGCAGTTCCTGCACGGCCTTGTTCTTGTACGCCGAGCCCATCATCACCGGCGTGATCTGATGCGCGAGCGTGGCTTCGCGGATCGTCTGGCGAATCAGCGGGACCGGAATTTCCTGCTCTTCGAGGAGCATCGACATCATTTCGTCGCTGGACATCGACAGCGTTTCGAGCATTTCCTGCCGCGCAGTCTTGGCTTTCTCGGCCAGCGCTTCGGGAATCGGCTCGTAACGGACATCTTCGCCGTCTTCGCCATCGAAGTAGCACGCGCGCATTTCGATCAGGTCGACGACCCCTTCAAAGGTCGACTCTTTGCCGATCGGAATCTGCAGCGGGCACGGCGTGACGTTGAGCTTCTCACGGATCATGCTGATGACCTTGTCCGGATTTGCACCGGTCCGGTCCATCTTGTTGATGAAGGCGATGCGGGGCACCTTGTAGCGCTTCATCTGGCGGTCAACCGTCAGCGACTGACTTTGCACACCGGCGACCGAGCACAGCACAAGGATGGCACCATCGAGCACGCGGAGACTGCGTTCGACTTCCACGGTGAAGTCGACGTGGCCGGGCGTGTCGATCAGGTTGATGATGTAGTCCGTCCCCTTAGCATCCCAGGTGACCTGCGTCGCGGCGGAGGTGATCGTGATCCCCTTCTCGCGTTCGAGTTCCATATGGTCCATGACCGCGCCGACGCCGTCCTTGCCCTTCACTTCGTGAATGGCATGAATGCGGCCGGAGTAGAACAGAATGCGTTCCGATAGCGTGGTTTTGCCGGAGTCGATGTGGGCGGAGACCCCGATGTTGCGAACTTTGGTCAGATCCATGATCGAACGAGAATCCTGAATAGAGAGTAAGAAGTTTGTGTATGCCGCTCGGTGCTCCGGGCGGACAAAACAGTTTCAGCGTTCCATTCGCCACGTCACGGCGAACGGGAGAGACAGCGGTTGAACTCGGGGGAATCGCGGTCCGTCGCGGGGATAGCTGCCGTCAAAAACAACGGGAGCGGTGCGAGCGAAAAGAAAATCCCGGGGTGTCAGCGACGCGGCGGCAACCGGAATGGCTGCCGTCGTGACGGCCGCGGTGATCAGCAGCAGGGTTCCGTCCCCTTGCGATCAATCCTCGGTCCGCCACGCGATTGTCATCGGCGGTGGCACTTCCCAGATCAACATGATGGTTTCAATCCGTATGCGTATTGGACAGACAAAATCGCCGGAAAGTTCCCGAAAACGTCCTTGCAGGGATTACACCCTGACGAGGGGCAAATCTTCGTACAGGAGGAATCGCAAGGCGGGATTCAACGGCGAGCACGTCTGGCAGCACAGCCTGGAAATCGACTCCTTATCGGATTCCCGAGCAGAGAAAGCATAACTTTCTCGTGGGTCAGAAGGAAGATCATCCCCAAGAAAAATTTGTGAATCTCTGCCGCCCCATCAAATACGGGCCGTATGTTCACTGCTTTTGATTTTGAACGGCGACGTTGTTTCTGCGGAAAGCGTGCTATACTACGGGGCTGTCGCCGAGCGACATTTCATGATGAGTACGTCCCTGCTGCCCGTTGTTGCCTCCGCCGAGCCGCGTCCCCGCGTCACCGAATTGTCTCGGGCTGCGCTGGCGGAATGGTGCTCCGAACGAGGCGTTCCCGACTACCGGGCCGACCAGATTCGCCGCTGGATCTTCGGGAAGCGGGTCCGGTCCTTCACCGAGATGCACGACATCCCGGCGACGCTGCGGAACCAACTGTCCGAAGCCTTTTCGCTGTTCCCCGCCAAGGTCGTGCAGCACCTGACGGCTCGCGATCAGACCGAAAAACTGCTGCTGGAACTGCACGACGGCGAATTTATTGAATGCGTCCTGATGCGCGAACCGGACCGCCGGACGATCTGCATCAGCACCCAAGTCGGCTGTGCGATGGGCTGCGTTTTCTGCGCCAGCGGGCTCCAAGGCCTGAAACGCAACCTCACCACCGGCGAAATCCTCGAACAAGTCCTCTTACTGGACCGTCTGCTCGGCCCCGATGAACGGATCACGAACCTCGTGGTGATGGGGATCGGTGAGCCCCTCGCCAACCTGCGGGCGCTGCTGCCGGCGCTCGATAGCGTCAGTGACAAAGGGGGTCTCGGCCTCGGGGCGCGGCGGATTACGATCTCCACCGTCGGACTGCCGGAAAAAATTCGCGAACTGGCGAAGACCGGCAAAGCGTATAATCTGGCGGTGTCGCTGCATGCCCCGAATGACGGTTTGCGGACGCAGTTGGTTCCCGTCAACGAAAAGATTGGGATTGACGAAGTCCTGCATGCTGCGGACGATTTCTTCGCTGAGACCGGCCGCCGGGTGACGTATGAGTACGTGCTCCTCTCGGGGCTGAACGACGGTCCCCAGGAAGCCCGTGAACTGGCGCGACGCTTGCAATCACGGATTGCGCATGTCAACCTGATTCCTATGAACGGTGTGACCGACCTGCCGTTTGTCGAACCGACCGCACCGCGGACGAATGAGTTCGTCTCGATTCTGGAGAGTTTTGGAATTCCCGCCACTGTGCGGAAGCGCAAAGGAGCGGACATCGACGCCGCCTGCGGACAATTACGACTTCACCAACTCAGCCCGGCCCCCGCGTCAGTAGACGCTGCGGATGAACCGGCGCTTCGCGGCCAGTAACTCGCCGCCTGTCACCTGGATTTCGCTCTCGTGTCTTCGGTGCCCATTGCGGCTCATGAAACCACGCCCCGCCTCGCGGTCCCCGCGCTGGCTCCGCCCGGAGCACCGCTGTGGCTCCCCGTCTGGTCGCTGGCCCGTCGCGAACTCGTCCGGTTTTTTCGGCAGCGCACCCGGCTCGTCGGCGCGCTCGGTCAGCCAATTCTGTTCTGGATTCTGTTCGGTGCCGGTCTCCACGGTTCGTTTCGTGGCCCGGCTGAGATGTCGTATCAGGAATACTTTTTCCCCGGCGTCGCGGTGATGATTGTCCTGTTCACGGCGATCTTTTCCACCATCTCCATTATTGATGACCGGGCCAACGGTTTCCTGCAAGGCGTACTGGTCTCGCCAGTACCGCGGTTGGGAATCGTGCTCGGCAAAGTCTTCGGCGGGGCGACACTCGCGGTGATGCAGACGATGTTGTTTCTGCTGATCGGCCCGCTGTTGTCGCTGATCGGTCTCGCGCCGGAAATCACGACCGGGCTGACGGCGAGCAATGCCGTCTTGGTGATTGCCTGGCTGGCGTGGCTCGGCATCACGCTGACCGCGCTCGGCTATTGCATCGCGTGGCCGATGGATTCGACGCATGGTTTTCATGCGATCATGAGCGTGTTTCTCATGCCGATGTGGTTGTTGTCGGGAGCATTCTTCCCGGCGGATAACCAAGGTTGGCTGAGTGTTGTCATTCGGCTGAATCCGTTGACGTACGGAGTGGCGGGGCTGCGGCGACTGATGTCGTCCAACCCGCTCGCCGTGGCGGATTTGCCGACATGGCCGGTGTGCGGGACGGTCACCGGTCTGTTTGGTTTCGTATGCCTCACCGGAGCAGTCTGGCTGACAAGTCGCCAGAGTGCACACAACGCCCGCTAAGGGTGTCGGTGGCGTCCCCGCAGGAAATTGGAATGAACGGTTTGAACAGTCTGTCCGCCAGTCAGGACACCCCCCGCCACTCAACCGGCGGCGTGCGTCCCGTCTTCTTATGGACAGGCAGTCTGTTGTGGGGGGCCGTGATCGTCGCCCTCGTCGTCGTCTGGCAGAATCAGCGGCAGCGCGATACCGACGCCTCCGCCAATGAACGAACAAATCCACCCACGGACACCGCGGGAACGGACACCAAGGTGCTTACGATTCCGGTCAACACCGCGACCGACGGGCAGGTGATCAATCTTTCGGACCTGATGGGACAGGCGAAGCCTGCCGCCGATGTGCCGCTGTGGGACCCGAACGGCATCGAAGATTTCTCGTTCACCAACTGCGACGGCCGCACGGTGACGAAAGCCGATCTGCTCGGCAAACCGTGGGCGATCTGCTTCGTCTTCACAAAGTGCCTGGGCCCGTGCCCGATCGTCACCCGACAGTTAAAGACCTTGCAGGACCGCCTGAAAGACGCTGACGTGCGCCTGGTGACGCTCACCGTCGACCCGGCCCGTGACACTCCCGAGGCGCTGCTCGAATACGCCAAGGTCAACGGGGCCGATCTCGACAAGTGGTATTTTCTCACCGGCGACCAGACCGCCATCTATGGCCTGATCCACCGCAGCTTCCGCATGCCCGTGCAGGAAGTCACCGGCCCGACACGGCAGGAAGGCTTCGAGATCATCCACTCGACCAACGTGATGCTCGTGGACGCCGAAGGCGTCGTCCGCGCCAAATTCAACGCTGCAAAAGACGAAGACATGGTCTCCCTGCGGAAAGAGCTGTTGAAACTATCAACAACCCCCTGAAGCCCAGGGACTGCCGTCCCTGGGAAGTTCTCACTTCCACAGCGCCGACCAAACCCACGCCCCCTCATGGATGTGATCAAGAATGTACCGATACACATTCTTCTGATGCACTCGATCCCGTATCCGCACCACCTTCCCGCGCACCGCCCATAACTTTCCGGCGAACCCTGCCTCGCGCGCCACAAACGTCGCATGCTTCTTCGCCAATCCCAATGGGATCCGCGCATCGCCGTCATCCAGTTGCACCTGAATGTGGGCATGTTGGCCGCCACAACTCACGGCGAGAACGTTGCCGCCAAGTTGCTGTAGACGGTCGTGTAATGCGCTCCCAATGATCGGCCGGAAAGCGGGCTCGATCACAGCGCCGACTTGCTTCAAGTCCTGCTGATGTTCGTAGTGTCGGCGTTCGTATTTCCCTTCCGGCGGCGGCGATTTGTAGTCACCGTCGATGTGTTCACGATGGTGCCGGGTGCGAAAGCCGCGCGGGTCGCCGGGGAGCCAACTGCCGTAGGTTGAAATGATGAGGTGGAACCAGACTCGTTGAGTCATGATGATTCCCTCAAGAAAACTTCCCAGGGACGGCAGTCCCTGGGCTTCGCTATTTCACGACGATATTGAGCAACTTCCCTGCAACATACACGACTTTCACGACCGTTTTCCCAGACATCTGCTGTGCAATCGCATCAATCGTATGCGCCGCGGCTTCAATGGCCGCCTGATCCGCGTCCTTCGGCACTGTCACTTTCCCACGCACTTTGCCGTTGATCTGTACGGGGATTTCCATCTCCGCTTCGACTAACAACGCGGGGTCATACGTCGGCCACGGTTCGTACGCCAATGTCGTGCTGTGACCGAGCAACTCCCACAACTCTTCGGCGAGGTGCGGGGCGAACGGGCTGAGTAACAGCACGAACGTCGACAGCACGCTCTTCGGGCGCACGTCGTGGCTGGTGAATTCGTTCGTGAACTCCATCATCCGGCTGATCGCCGTGTTGAACTGCAACCGCTCGATGTCGTCCGTCACCGCTTTCATCGTCTTGTGCAGCACGCGCAACTGGGCCGGCGTCGGCGGCACGTCCTGCACGGCGTCGGCGAGGCGAATGTCATCGGCCCGGTCATCCGCCACGAGTCGCCACACGCGGCCGAGGAACCGGAAGATGCCGTCGACCCCCGCCATGCTCCACGGCTTGGTCGCTTCGAGCGGCCCCATGAACATCTCGTACAACCGCAACGAATCGGCCCCGTATTCCTTCACGACGGTGTCCGGGTTGATCACGTTGCCGCGTGATTTGGACATCTTGTAGGAACGCGCATCAACAACAATGCGTGGATCTTCCTTAAGGACCCAATGATCTCCACGCTTTTCTACTTGATCAGAGCTGAGTGGTACGGGAGAGACCCGGGTTTTTGAATTTGCGATAGTGGCTGAACGGATAGGAGTCTTAATATCAGCCTCAATTTCATGCAGATCGGAGGCTGAAAACCATTCGCTTACTCCTGTAACTTCTGCGCCCACAAGACGATGGCCCGTAAACTCCATTTCCCCGAGGATCATCCCTTGGTTGACAAGCCGCGCGAATGGTTCCGGACAGGTGACATGCCCGCGGTCGAAGAGCACCTTATGCCAGAACCGGGCGTACAAGAGGTGCAGCACCGCGTGCTCGGCACCGCCGATGTAGAGGTCGACTGGCAACCAGTATTTTTCTTTCGCCGGGTCGATGAACCGGTCGCTGTTCTTGTTGTCGCAGAACCGCAAGTAGTACCAGCAACTGCCGGCCCATTGCGGCATGCTGTTCGTCTCGCGCTTCAACTTCGTCCCATCGGCCGCGGTGGCGTAGAGCCAATCCGCCGGGGCCTTCGACAACAACGGCTCGGGCGTGCCGGTCGGCTGGAAGTCTTCCATCTCCGGCAACCGCACGGGCAAATCGGCATCCGTCACCGCCCGGACCATCCCCGTCGGCTCGCCGTGACTATCGAGTTCATGCCAGATCGGAAACGGCTCACCCCAATACCGCTGCCGCGAGAAGAGCCAGTCCCGCAGACGGTAATTCACCGCTTGCTTGCCGAGGCCCTGTGTCGCGAGATCGGCAGTGATTTTTGCTTTGAATTCAGCGGTGGGGAGTCCGGTGTAAGGACCGGAGTTGATCGCAACACCGGGTTCAAAAAAACCTTCAATTTCAACCGTCGGTGCTTCTGTTGGGGCAACCACTGGCTTGACGGGAATTGAAAACTGGCGGGCAAACTCCAAATCACGTTCATCATGTGCCGGCACGGCCATGATGGCGCCGGTGCCGTAGCTGATGAGGACGTAGTCGGCGATCCAGACGGGGACGCGCTCGGCGTTGACGGTGTTAATCGCGTAGCCGCCGGTGAAGACGCCGCTCTTTTCTTTTGCGAGATCGGTGCGGTCGAGATCGCTTTTGAGGGAGGCTTTCTGACGGTATTCATCGACCGCGGCGCGTTGTTCCGGCGTGGTGATCGTGTCGACGAGGGGATGTTCCGGCGCGAGGACCATGTAGGTCACGCCGTACAATGTGTCCGGCCGGGTGGTGTAGACGCGGATGACGTTCGGTTCGGGGGTGGTGAGGAAACCGGATTTGGTTCGCGCTGTCTTCCAATCATCACTTCCCAGGGACGGCAGTCCCTGGGCTTCCGGCTGACTCTTGACTCTTGACTCTCGACTAAAAAATCGACTTCGGCACCGACGCTTTTGCCGATCCAGTTTTTCTGTAATGCTTTGATCGATTCCGACCAGTTGAGCGGTTCCAACTCATCGATGAGCCGTTCGGCGTACGCGGTGATGCGGAGCATCCACTGTTTCAACCGGCGGCGTTCGACCGGGTGGTTGCCGCGGTCGCTTTTACCGTCCGCAGTGACTTCTTCATTGGCGAGCACCGTGCCGAGGGCCGGGCACCAGTTCACCGGAGCTTCGTGAATGTAGGCAAGGCGGTGGGCGTCCTGATATTTGCGGACCGCGACATCGCCTTGCGAACGCACTTCTGCGGGAATCGGCAACTCGGCGATGGGGCGTCCCTTGCCGACGCGCCGCTCGCCGTCCGGGCCGGTCCACGGATAGTTCGGGTCGTACCACGTGTCGAAGAGCTGCAGAAAAATCCATTGCGTCCAGCGGACATATTCCGGGTCGGTGGTCGCGAGTTCCCGGCTCCAGTCGTAACTGAAACCGAGCATTTTCAACTGGCGTTTGAACGTGTTGATGTTCTTTTCGGTCGTCACCCGCGGGTGGGTGCCGGTCTTGATGGCGTGCTGTTCTGCCGGGAGACCGAAGGCGTCCCAGCCCATCGGATGGAGCACGTTTTTGCCGCGCATCCGATTGAACCGGCAGACGATATCCGTGGCGGTGTAACCTTCGGGGTGACCGACGTGCAACCCGTCCCCCGACGGATACGGGAACATGTCGAGGACGTACAGCTTCGGTTTGGATGTGTCGAACTCGACGCGGAACGTCTCGTTCTTCTCCCAAAACTGTTGCCACTTGGGTTCAATCCGTTGAGCGTCGTATCGAGGCATGGGGAGGGTCTAGTGCTAAGGGTCGAGTGTCAATTGCCGGAGGCTTGCCGTTTCGCGCCCCGCGGTGAGAACAGACAGTGTTCTCCCACTTCCGGTTCACCCGGTGGACCGCGGAAGACTGTCAGTGTAAAAGTATTGGACATGGTTTTCCATTTGAGGAGGGTGCGTGTGTCACCTGAATCGTCTGTGGAATTCTTCTGAGCCCCCGGTCAATGACCGGGGGGACGCCAGCGCTCGGTGTGTTCCCGACAGATCCAAAGTTTGAAGTCACCCGTCGCTTGCGCTCCGGGCTGTGAAAGAGGTTGTATGCCTTCGGTTCCCGTTCTTGATAACGTTGCGGAATGCATTTCCCCGTCGCTGGTCATTATTCGCGAAGCGCTTGACAGTAATCTCCGCAACATGATTGCCATCGCGGGGTCCGTTGAACGGCTGCGGCCGCACTGCAAGACGCACAAGATGGCGGCGGTGACGAAGATCGAACTGGCGATGGGGATCACCAAGCACAAAGCCGCGACGTTCGCCGAGGCGGAGATGCTCGCCGATGCCGGGGTGAAGGATATTTTTCTGGCTTACAATCTCGTCGGTCCGAACATTGACCGGGCGGTGAAATTCCGGACGAAGTATCCCGATGTCGCCTTCGCCGCAACGGCCGATGATGCGGCAATGATCACGGCGCTCAGTAATGCGATGAAAGAACCACGCGGCTGGTCAACGAAGATGGGCGTGGTGCTCGATGTTGACACCGGTCTGCATCGCACCGGCGTGAGTGATCCGGTCAAAGCGGCGGCGTTGTATGAGCAGATCATCAACTCGCCCGGTCTCGAACCGTGGGGTTTCCATGCGTATGACGGCCATAATCATCAGACCCCGTTCGAGGAACGGACCGCGGCGGTGCTCGGCGGTTTTGAACTGGCTCGCAAACTGCGAGACGATTTCGTCGCCCGCGGGTGGCCGGTGCCGAAGATCATCTGCGGCGGCACCGGATCATTCCCCGTTTTCGCGAAACTGACCGATCCCGCGGTGGAACTCAGTCCCGGTACTTGTGTCTTTCACGACACCGGTTATGCGACCGCATTCCCGGAGATGCACTTCGATCCCGCGCAGTGGATCATCACCCGCATCATTAGCCGCCCGACGGATAATCGGTTGACCGTCGATGTCGGCAACAAAGCCGTGGCGTCCGACCCACCGAAGGGGCACCGTCTCTTCTTCCCGGACCTCCCCGACGCGGAGCAGGTGCTACACAACGAAGAACATCTCGTGCTGCAAACCCCGCTCGCAAAAAACTACAAACCGGGCGATGTGTTGCTGGCGATTCCAAAGCATGTCTGCCCGACCAGTGCGTTGCACAAATGGGCTTATGTCGCCGAAGGGGGCCGCGTCACCGGCAAGTGGGACGTCACCGCGCGCGATCGACAGATTACGATCTGAAGGCGTGTGATGACGCCCATCATGTCGGGTGCACAAATCCTGCTACTTTTCGGCATTCGCGACTTGGGCCTGACGTTCGACTTTCGGGCGATCCGGTGCCCGTTCTTTTGCGGCGTCCACCAACCGCTGGGCTGATTGCACGTCTTTGGTGTTGAACAGCTTCGCGCTGGTTGCGGCCAGACTCCGAAGGGGCAGTTGCGAAATCTGGTTCCACTGCATGTCGTTGGCGACATGCCACGCGGCGGCTTGCATCACATCCTGGTCGACGCGCGGTGAATAACTCTCCAGCAGCTCCGCCAGCACGGGGTCCGTTGAGAAAGACTCCACCGAGACCAACCGATACGTCATTTTCGACATCGGGTCGGGGCGGCCATAATTGAGGCAGACAGATTTCAGCGATAACTGCACCGATTTCCCCGCTGGAATGGTGATGAAGCCCGCGAAATTGTCGAGCCCTTCTTTGTCGGCCCATTCCGGCGGGACGGATGGGAAGCCATTGCCGAGGAAGCCCTGTCCTTGTCCCAGCGGGTTCTGGTTCTGACCGCCTGGTTGCAATGCCCCGAGAACACCGCCGACGCTTTGGGCCTGGTTATTCCCAACGTTGGCTTGTCCCTGACCAAAGGCGTTGTTGCCATTGCCGTTTTGGGGACCGAAGAAGCCATTCCCCAAGCCCGGTTGCGGCAAGATGTGCACACCGACCGCGGCTTTGGGAAGCGCGACATTCAACGCAGCCGGCGTTGTATTCGTGATGAACACATTCGATTGGAACGCGTTGATCGGCTGCATACGGATTGTGAATTGGTCTGCGGCCTCGCCCTCAAACAACGGGACGATCGGGGCGGTGGTGTCCAGCGTCAACTTGCGGATTGGTCCTGGTCGGGCACCGGGCAAGCAGACGAGCCCCGTGAAGAGCAAGCCCAACACTACAGAACGCCGGGATAGGTTCGCCATCATACGACGACTCCGAACGGAGAGAGGAACGGGAGTGAGGGACGCATCCTGGCCCGCCGCGTCAATCACCCAAGTTGATACTAGGCCGCACGATAGGACGACGCAAGAGGCGACCGGAGCAGAAATGGCACTCCGTCACCGATTCAAAACCGGCGAAATCTGCCGATCTCCTCTAGACAGCCACCGCGCGATCATTAAACTTCGCCGCGCTCGGACGCCGGTTCACTCCGGCACACGCGAACGCTTTCTCTCTGTGAGAAAGCCGCGCGACACCTGGGCTTCGAGGTGAGGAACCGCGATGCGATCGATGCCGACGAAACGGTGTTTCATGGCAGTCCTGTGGACAGGACTCTGTTGCGCCGGTTGCGCTCATCCCACCTACAGCCCCTATGGCTATGGAAACGGCTACGGGCCGAGCTATGGACCAACCTATCCCGCACCGCAGTACATGGGGCCGGGCGTCGGTCCCACCTACACGCCGCAATCGGTGCCGCCGACGACAGGGTCACCCACGCCGCTGACAAATCCGCCGACCAATCGGGACCCGATTCAGTGGAAGCAACCTACAACTTCTCCAAGCAACGACGCGCCACTATTCAATACCGACCCCAACAAGGGGACGGTGCCACCGGGACGCGATCCCTTGGATGATCTGAACAATGCGAATCCTGGTGCATCGCTTCCGCAAGGGAACATGAATACGGCCAAGCTGCCGGTTTATGAGAAGGGTGGCCTGGCAGCCGCCGCTCCGCCGGTGATTGCCGATGTGGTGCAGACCGTGGGTGGGACCGCCACCGATCCGTTCTTTGAAGCCCCCTCCCGGTTACCGCCGGCGACTGACGCCACGCCGATGAATACCGAATCGATGTATGGTCACGACGGGCAATCGCACAAGTGGCTCAAAGGCGCTGTGGACTATGACGACAAGACCCAAACGTGGTCGATTGTCTACGATTTGAATCCTCCCGCATCAGACAAATTCGGTGGCAGTCTGGTCATCACCCCGCACGTCGACTTGGGAAACCTGCAGATCGGTGACTTCGCACTTCTCGAAGGCACAATCGATCCCAACGACCGCGATGCCAATGGTCGGCAAATCTACACCGTGACAAAAGTCACTGGCCCGCTGGGTCCTGCCAATCCGAAGCCGTGATCGCGATGCCACGGTCCCTCAAACGGTGAGCTTTAGTTGTTCAATGACGTCCGCCGGAGTCGGGGCTTTTGCCCCGACTTTTTTATTTCACCAGCGGAATCGTGAGCCGTAGCATCCATCCGTCCTTGTCGAAGAGCGCACTCCGGGGGTATGTTCAAGGAAAGCGGATCGCTTTGTCCATGATCCGTAATGCTAGGGAGCCCCGACGATGATTACCTACCAATACCACTGCCCGCTCAATCACCAGACGCTCGAAGTTCAGCACAGCATGCGCGACGCGATCCGCACCTGGGGCGAACTTTGTGAACGGACCGGTATCGACGTCGGCAATACTCCGGCAGAGACGCCTGTCGAACGGCTCATCTCCGGCGGCTTGCACGCCAGCGTCGCCGGGGGAACCAGCCCCTCGTCATCGCTTCTACCGATGGCCGGGTGCTGCAGCAATCCCACCGGTTGCAGCCGCCACGGTTAACGCTGCTCATTGCTCATCATGCTCCGCATGACGAGCGGATCGACCCAGAGCGTGCTTTTCAGGGGCTGATATCACCTCGTTGTTCAATGTGGATTCGCCTATGTCCGGCCCCGTTGTTGATCCTGCTGCCATCGTTGGTGTTCTGGACGAATGGTTATCGACCCGGCTAACCGCCGAGCAATCCGCGTGGCTGCGCGACCGTTGCCAAGCCGTCTCGACCGGAGACAAAAAAACGCTGTATCTTGCGTTCGGTTTGGTTTCGCGCAAGTTGACCAAGGCGGATCTAGTATTGTCGACGATCGAACATGCCGCGGCGGACCAAGCACGGTCTGGCTGGAATCCCCGCGGTTGGACCATCGACCAAGCCGCCCGGACACGCTTGCTGTTGTCGTTCCCCGCTCCGGAACCCGCTGCGTGGGTGGCAACACTCGATCAACTGTTTGCCGCGGGAGAGATGCACGAACTGATTGCGCTTTACCAGAGTTTGCCGCTGTATCCGCATCAACCAGCTCATGCACTCCGTTGTGCTGAAGGAATCCGCACGAACATCAAATCTGTCTTCCTGGCGATTGCACACAACAATCCATTCCCCAGCGAGCAACTCACGGACGCCCAGTGGAATCAGCTCGTTCTGAAGTGCCTGTTCGTTGGTGTGCCGCTCGATCCGATTGTGGGACTGGATGCCCGCGCGAATGCCCCGCTGGCGAAGATGCTCACGGATTTCGCTCATGAACGTTGGGCCGCCAAACGCCCAGTAAGCCCGGAACTCTGGCGATGTGTTGGGCCGTTTGCCAATGAGGGAATGCTGGCCGATTTGGAGAAAGTGCTGAAAACCGGGGATGAAATCGAACGCAAAGCCGCGGCACTGGCGCTGAGCAAATGCCCGCAACCCAGCGCGAAAGCCTTGCTAACGGTGCACGGAATCGAGTTATCTGCTACGAATTGGACTAAGATCGCGACTTCGATATAGCACTCGCATTTATCGAACTTTCCACCACCTACCATCCCCTATCCACTGCCCCCACCATGCACTTCATCGACCCCCACATTCACATGGTTTCCCGCACTACCGATGATTACGAAGCCCTTGCGGCGGCGGGGGTGAAGGCGATCATCGAGCCGGCCTTCTGGCAGGGGCAGCCGCGGACGCACATCGGTACCTTCCAGGATTACTTCTCGATGCTCGTCGGCTTCGAGCGGTTCCGGGCCGCCCAGTTCGGTATCCGCCATTACTGCACCATCGGCCTGAACTCGAAGGAAGCGAACAATCAGCCGCTGGCTGAACAGGTCATGGACCTGATGCCGCTCTATCTCACTAAGGAAGGCGTGGTTGCCGTCGGTGAGATTGGTTACGACGACATGACTCCGACGGAAGAGCATTTCTTCCGGTTGCAACTGGAGATGGCGAAGGACGTCGACTTGCCGATCCTCATCCACACGCCGCACCGCAACAAGAAAGCGGGGACGTATCGCAGCATGGACGTGATCGAAGAGCATGGCATCTCTCCATCGCGCGTCATCATCGATCACAACAACGAAGAAACGTGCAAGGAAGTTCTCGACCGCGGCTACTGGTGTGCCTTCACCATCTACCCCAAAACAAAAATGGGGAACGAACGGATGGTCGAAATCGTCAAGCAATACGGCAGCGAACGGGTGATCGTCGATTCGTCCGCCGACTGGGGGGTGTCCGATGCCCTCGCTGTACCGAAGACTGCGAGTCTCATGCTCAACCGAGGGATTGCCGTCACGGACATTGAACTCGTCTGCTACAAAAACGCCCTTGCGGCGTATGCTCAAAGCGGCCAGTTCAATGAATCCGACTGGCTCAACCCGGCTCCGATCGATCAGCGAACGCTCTTCGAAGGCAACAGTGTCCTCCGTGGAGGGCAAACACCTCGCGTCGAAGAACCAGCGGAAGAGGGAATCATTCGTTAAGCGAACCAACTTCGACACGACATCACGTTGTGCACGGGCCGGGGCGGACCGTATGCTGAGACCTTCAGGATTCGGCTGTGCGCGATGTCCGTCAACGTGATGAACTCTCCCGCGTGTGAAAGATTGACAATGCTGCGTTCGGGTTGGTTGAAGTCGTTCCACAAGTGGTTGACAGGTCCGGAATCCCCACGGCAGGGACGGTCGCGCGGTGCTCACATGCGATCGGCATGGGCAGCCGAAATCAGCACGATGGAACCGCGCGTGCTGCTGGCCGCCGCGTTCACGGAGTTCGTTGACCCCAACGCTGCCGCTGGAAATCAGTTTGGACAAGCCGTTGTTGTTCTCAACACGGGGAACGTGGTGATCACGTCACCGTTCGATGATGCCGGGGGACAGGACGCTGGTGCGGTTTATCTCTTCAACGGTGCCGACGGTACGCTCATCAGCACGCTGACGGGAGCCCAGGCCAATGACAATCTCGGCAGCGATGGCGTGGCGGCGCTCGCCAATGGCAACTTCGTGGTTGCCAGTAGCCGCTGGGATAACGGCGCGATTGTCGATGCCGGTGCAGTCACTTGGGGCAACGGCGTTACGGGCATCAACGGCACCGTTTCCCTTGCTAACAGCGTCATTGGCAGCACTGCGAACGATCTCGTTGGTCAGGCTTTTGTCGGTTTGAACGGTGAGATGGTCCATGCCGTCACAGGTTTGGCCAACGGAAACTACGTCATCGCCAGTCCGTTCTGGGACAACGGCGGCATCATTGATGCGGGTGCCGCAACGTGGGTGAACGGGGCCACCGGTGGAACGGGAACGCTCAATGACGGGAACAGTCTCGTCGGAGCCACAGCCGGCGATGGTGTCGGTGGTGATCTGAACGGTGGCCTGGGTGTGACCGAACTCGCCAACGGGAATTACGTTGTTCTCAGTGGCGGATGGTCTAATGGTGCGAATGCCTTCGCTGGTGCCGTCACCTGGGGGAATGGAACGACGGGAATCGTCGGAACTGTGAGTGCCGCAAATAGCCTGGTTGGCACCAATGCCGGTGATGGTGTGGGAACCGATCAGAACGGCGATAATGCCATCACGGCACTGACCAACGGCAATTACGTCGTCAGCAGTCCATCCTGGATGAACGGCGCGATCGCACAAGCCGGGGCCGTCACTTGGGGTAATGGTGTCACGGGTATCACCGGAGCGGTGAGCCTTGCCAATAGCGTCGTCGGCAGCACCGCAAATGATCAAGTCGGTAGCGCGTTCAATGGCGAAAGTGGTGTCGCTGCGCTGACGAACGGCAACTACGTCATCAGCAGTTCCTATTGGGATAACGGCGGGATTGTCGATGCCGGGGCCGCAACGTGGGTGAATGGGGCTACCGGCGGGACGGGAACGCTGAACAACGGTAACAGTCTTGTTGGCACGACAGCGATGGACTTCGTGGGGGCCTTCGCTGCGACGCCTCTCACCAACGGCAACTACGTCATTGCCAGTACCGCATGGAATAACGGCGGCGTGGCTCAAGCCGGTGCCGTCACCTGGGGCAATGGTGCGACCGGGATCAACGGCAACGTCAGCGTCGCGAATAGTCTCGTCGGCACCTCGATCAATGATGCGGTGGGATTTGTCGATAACTTCGGGAACGGAGTGACAGCACTGGCGAATGGAAATTACGTCGTCGCCAGTTCCCTGTGGGATAACGCCGCAATTGCCAATGTGGGGGCGGTCACCTGGGCCGATGGGAGCACGGGCTTAGTCGGAGCCGTCAGCGCTGCGAACAGCCTGATCGGCAGCACGGCGAATGATCGCGTGGGAGGGACTTTCAGCCCCACATTGAGTAGCGTCACACCGTTGACCAACGGCAATTATGTCGTCAGCAGTCCCTTCTGGACGCTTCCAGGGGTCACGGGTGCAGGGGCCGCCACGTTCGGCAACGGAACGACCGGTACCGTCGGTGTGGTCAGCCCAGCGAATAGCGTCGTTGGCACAGCAACGAACGACGCCGTCGGCGTTCAAGTTGTCGCACTGACCAACGGCAATTATGTCGTCAGCAGTTTCGCGTGGGCTCCGACGTCGCTGGGAGCGGTCACGATCGGCAATGGCCTGACGGGGACGACCGGCCCATTGACCGCGGCGAACAGCTTGGTCGGAAGCACAGCCGGCGACAATGTCGGCAGCGGCGACGTTGTCAACAACACGTTCCTGGGGGGGGTGACACCGCTGGCGAACGGCAACTATGTTGTGGCCAGTCCCAACTGGTCCAACGGGGCCAATATGGCTGTGGGAGCCATGACCTTCGGCAGCGGCAACCTTGGCGTGACAGGGCCCATCAACACTTTGAATAGTGCCTTGGGACTCGCCGCCAACACGGGACTGATGGCGCCGATCGTCGTCGATGACGTCAACGGCAACTTCTACGGCCAGTTTGTGAACGAAGGAAACGGAAAAGTTCGTGTCGGTTCGCAGGTGTCCGGCTTTGCCAATGTCGCTCCAACGTTCCCCAATCAAGTGCTGCTGCTCGCCGAAAACAGTGTGGCTGGTACGATTGTTCCCTACACCGTCGCAACGGACACTGACGCCGGGCAGACACTGACTTATGCCATTACCGCGGGGAATACCAAGAACGCCTTCGCGATTGATGCGATGACTGGGCAGATCACAGTCAATAACCCGGATGCGCTCGATTTTGAAAATGAGCCACCGTTCGATCTGACAGTGACGGCGACCGACAATGGTAATCCCGTGTTGTCCACTGCGGCATCGATTCGCATCTTCCTCACCAACGTGAATGATGCGCCGAACGTCTATAACCAGACGATCGCGCTCGCAGAAAACACGCCCGCCGGAACGAATGTCCTGAATTACAGTCTGATTGCCTCTGATCAGGACGCCGGGCAGACGCTAAGCTACGCCATCACTGCAGGCAATACCAAGAACGCGTTCGCGATCGATGCGGCGACCGGGCAGATCACCGTCAACAATCCGTTGGCGCTCGATTTCGAGAACGAACCGCCATTTGTGCTGACGATTTCCGTCACCGATAACGGCAATCCTACCCTCACCTCATCGGCCAATCTGGGCATTCTGCTGATGGACGTGAACGATGCTCCGAACGTCTACAACCACACGATTTCGCTGGTGGAAAACTCGGCATCGGGGACGAACGTCTTTGATTACAGCGTCATCGCTTCCGATCAGGACGCCGGGCAGACACTAAGCTATGCCATTACTGCCGGCAATACCGCCAATGCGTTTGCCATTGACGCGGCGACAGGCCAGATCACGGTCAACAATTCCGACGCCCTTGATTTCGAGAACATGCCGCCGTTCGTGCTGACGATCGCTGTGACGGACAACGGCAATCCGGCTCTGAAATCATCGGCAAAGCTCGGCATTAAACTGACCGACGTCAACGATGCGCCGCGGCTTTATAATCACACGATCAGTCTTCCGGAAAACTCTGCCGCCGGCAGCAACGTCTTCAACTACAGCCTGATTCCCAGCGAGCAGGACGCCGGGCAAACTCTGACGTACGCCATTACTGCCGGAAACAGCAAGAACGCTTTTGCGATTGATGCGGCCACGGGACAAATCACGGTGAACAATGCGGCGGCGCTCGATTTCGAGAACGAGCCGCCGTTCGTGCTGACGATCTCCGTGACTGACAGCGGCAACCCTGCGCTGACGGCGTCTGCGAAGCTGGGGATTCAACTGACGAATGTGAACGACGCCCCGATTCTGTACAACCACGCTGTCACTATCCCGGAGAACTCGGCAGCGGGGACAAACGTCTTGAACTACAGCCTGATTGCCTCCGACCAGGACGCCGGTCAGACATTGACCTATGCGATCACGGCTGGGAACAGGAACAATACATTTGCCATCGACACAACGACCGGGCAGATCACGGTCGCCAATCCAACGGGACTCGATTTCGAGAATGAACCGTTCTACGACCTGACGATTCAAGCGACCGACAACGGCAACCCGGCAGCGAGTTCCACGGCATCACTCAAAGTGTTCATGTCGAACGTGAATGATGCGCCGCTGTTGTACAACGCCTCGGTGAATCTCGCGGAGAACTCCGCCGTGGGCACGAGCGTGCTGGATTACAGCACCGTGGCATTCGATCAGGATGTGGGGCAGACGCTGACTTACGCCATCACCGCCGGCAATACGAGCAACGCCTTCAAGATTGACGCTGCGACGGGCTTGATTACGGTCAACACGCAGTCGGCACTCGACATCGCGGTTACACCGAAGTTTGATCTCACGATTTCGGTGACCGATAATGGCAACCCGGCATTGACGTCCACTGCCACGCTGACGGTGAACCTGACCGACGTCAACAAACCGCCGGTTCTCGATGCGAAGACTTACGCCGTGAAGACTGGTGCGGCCGCGGGTACGGTTGTCGGAACCTTAACGTCCACCGATCCCGATGGCGGTGGTGCTCCGAGTTATACCAATGTTTCCAGCAACGGCATTCTGCGAGACGCCTTCGTGGTCAATCCCACCACAGGCGCCATCACCATTACGAAGTCGTTCCTCTTCGTGCCGCCGGGAACCTACGACCTCAGCATCCGTGTCGCGGATAGTCTTGATCCAACGCTATTCAGTGTGGGGACGGTGAAGGTTCAGGTGAACGCAACGGGTGTCGTTGTCCCGTAAGTCGCCATCGCAAGATGATCTGAGCAAGTGTGCCACGGCCGTATCGGCCGTGCGCTTTGACAGAGCGTTTTGCCGATTGCACGGCGAAGATTCACGAACTTCTGCTGGCCGGTTTCTATCGGCGCGCACTGACGACGATTAGCACCATGACGCTGAGCAGCAACAGCCCCGACGTAAACGACCACCCGGTCGGTGTCGTCGTCTTGGCGGGCGTCGTGGAAGCGGATGGAGTACTGGCTGCCGCTGCCGTGCCACGGGGAATCGGAATGAACTCGGGTTCTTCCGATGTGCCCGACGAAGAGCTGTTGGTGGTTGCCAAAGAGATGCCATCGAGTTTGAGAAGCGTATCCCAATCGGCGGCGATCAATAGATCGAAACCTGGGTTTAATTCTTTCACCTGGCACGAACACGCCCCAGCGAGAAACGCCGCGGAACTCCGAATGTTCTCCGGTGTGATCCCGGCACCGACCAGCGGCAACAGTGCCCGGCACCGTCCGAAGACGGGAAAGACGAGCGGCGCGGCCTCCGTGGCTAAATCCGGCTCACTCCCCAGCAACATCGCCACCAAAGGCTGCTCCGCAACGTCTTTTCGCGAAACCCGCAGCAACGAGAACGTCAACCGCAAAGGAGGCGCTCCACGCAGGACGTCCTCCGGTGAATCGGTCAATTCGGGGAGCTTGAGTTTCGTTGACAACAAGGGAAGTTCGGTGGCAAGCAGTTCCGCCGCCTGGTCGTCTGTGCCCGTCTTTCCGCTGTCCACCATCAACCACACGGCGGTTTGACCATCGGCGAGCCGACGAACCAATTCTTGCCGTACGGGTGAGTCGACAAGTTGTGCGAGTGCATCACTGGTCAGCGAGCCGGAGTGGACTGGTGTTTCCAGATGCAGGTGTGCGGGATACTGAACCACAAACATCGGCCATTGCGGCTGAGAGATCGTCGCCATCAGTTCGCGATCTGCGGAGTTGTCAATTTCCGCAATGTCGACGGTTCGCACGGCCAGGTTCAACGGCATCGATGCTTGGCGATCATCGTATTGTTGAATCAGCGCCCGGTCTGTGTCACTCAACGGGCCTTGATGAAACACCGTCAATCGGTACGCATCTGGCCGCCAGTTTTCGAGGGCGTAGCGAAACACCGGCACGTTGCACGCCCAGACTGCCGAAGTAGCCGCACTGACGATGAGAAGAAACGCCATCAACCCACGGCGGGGACGGTTCAGCAGAGTTCGCATGGGCAACCACCTTGACCGACAGGAATTGCTACGGAGACGGCATTCTGAACGATATTCTACCGCACCATTATGAACCCATCATAAAGACTCACTCGGAACAATGAAATCTGCGCCTGGCAGCCGGTTCCTCTTTGAAGGTTCGATGAAGTCCGCTGATGGTCATTGCGACGCGGAGAACGGAGACTTAGACTGCGAACTATCGATAGCTTCCGGCAGACCTTTTCTGTTGAGCGACATCCGATGCGCGGAAACCTGAGCCCGTCCTTCTGTAAACCATCGCTCCGTCATCAATTGACAAATCGCGGAGCATCAAGAAACGGATCCACGGCTTGGCCGATTGTGGCGGTGCTGGCATCACTGGCGTTGATGGCACTGCTGGTTTTCAGCCTGTTCGAAGGTCAACAGAACTCGAACCGTGCCACAACCGGTCCGACCGGACCAGATGTGCAACCTCTGGTGATCTATTGCGCAGCGAGCAACAAAGGCGTGATGGAAGCGGTCCGCCAGGACTACGAGAAGGAATTCAACACGGAAGTGCAGGTGCAGTACGGAGCGTCGCAATCACTGCTGGCCTCGATCGACGTTTCCAAGACCGGCGACCTGTATCTCCCCGCTGATGACAGCTTTCTGAAATCCGCCCGAGAGCGGCACCTCGTTGCTGATGAGTTTGCCCTCGCCGACATGCAGGCGGTGGTCGCTGTGAAGAAAGGAAACCCGCTGGGGATTGCCAAGCTCGCGGACCTCTTGCGAGAGGGGGTTCGCATCGCCCAGGGGAGTCCCGAGGCGACTGCGATCGGTAAATTGACTCAGGCCACGTTGGCAAAGACCGGTGAATGGGATGCGTTGCAAAAGCAGACCACGGTTTTCAAGACGACGGTCAACGAAGTCGCGAACGATGTCAAGATTGGTGCCGTCGATGCAGGGATCGTTTACGGACCGGTGCTGCACGACTACGACAGTCTGGAAGGGATCGCCATCCCGGAACTCGATGTGATTCGATCGCGCGTCGCTGTGGCTGTCTTGAATTCGAGTCAACAATCCCCCAAAGCCATCCACTTTGCCCGGTATCTCAGCGCGCGGGACAAAGGCCTCGTGCGCTACCAGGAATTCGGTTTCGATGCCGTTCCCGGCGATATTTGGAGTGAACAACCAGAACTCACGCTCTATGCCGGTTCCATGCTTCGGCCCGCGATTGAGGCCACAATTACCGCGTTTGAAAAGCGTGAAGGGGTCCGCGTCACTCGGGTCTACAACGGCTGCGGGATTCTCGTTGCGCAGATGAAAGCTGGCCAGGTGCCCGATGCTTACTTTGCCTGCGATTCTGAGTTCATGAACCAGGTGCAAGACCTCTTCCCGAATTCGCAAGCCGTCTCCCAAAATGAACTGGTGATTCTGGTCAAGAAGGGAAATCCACTGGGCGTGAAATCGTTGAAAGATTTAGCAAAAGAAGGTCTTCGAGTGGGCATCGGCCACGAGAAGCAATGTGCGATGGGCTGGATCACACAGAAGACTTTCACCGAAAGTGGTCTCAAGACCGAGTTGATGAAGAATGTGGTGGTGCAGACCCCCACCGGAGACATGCTCGTCAATCAGATGCGGAGCGGTTCGCTTGATGCCGCAGTGGCGTATCTCAGCAATGCCGCGGGTTCGGCCGATTTTCTTGACGCAATTCGGATTCAGGGCATTCCCTGTTCTGTCGCAACGCAGCCGTATGCCGTCTCGAAGAACTCGGGGCACCGCCAATTAGGGGAACGTCTCCTGCAAGCAATTCAAGCGGAATCATCCAAAGAGAAGTTCATGAGCGAAGGTTTCCGTTGGCTCAAGGATCTGCCTCCCACCCATGAGTGACGTCGCGCCCGTTGCTCCTGTCGCCTCGACGGAATCGCTAGCCCAGCGATCCACGCTGTCGGTGCGCCGTCATCGGGCCGGGTCGGATGTCCCGTTCCTCACGTTGATGGGTGGACTGGGTGGCAGTTACGTTTTCCTGATCATCGCCATGTTAGCGGCAGACATTGCTTTTACGTCGCCGTCGCATTTTGTTGCCGCGCTCAAGAAGCCGGAAATCCAATACGCAGTCCGACTGACGCTGATTTCCTGCACCATGTCGGCGCTGCTCTCCATTTGGGTGGCGACGCCGCTCGGGTATTTGCTGTCCCGCTTTGAATTCCGAGGGCGTTGGTTGATTGATACTGCGATCGATGTGCCCATCGTGCTCCCACCGCTCGTCATCGGACTGAGTTTGTTGATTCTGTTCCACATCCCCATGGGCGGGAGCAATCTGGAAACGTGGTTTCAGCAGCGGCTGGGATTCCGTGTTACTTATGGGCAGCCCGCGGTGATTCTGGCCCAATTCGCGGTGGCGTGTGCCTTCGCAGTACAAACCATGCGCGTGACGTTCGACCAAATTGATCCCCGGGCCGAACAAGTGGCATTGACCCTCGGTTGCCGGCGCAGTCAGGCCTTCCTGCAAATTGTCTTGCCGCAAGCCTGGCGCGGTTTGATTGCCGCCTTCACCATTGCGTGGGCAAGGTCTCTTGGTGAATTCGGGCCGATTCTCGTCTTTGCCGGGGCGACCCGCATGCGTACGGAAGTGCTGTCCACGACGGTCTTCCTGGAGCTCAGCGTCGGTCAGCTTGAAGCGGCCGTCGCAGTGTCGTTGTTGATGGTTCTTGCCGCCATGCTGGTGCTCGGCATCGTACGCCTGGTTGGGGCGGAGGTGAGCCGATGATCGAACTCCGCGACGTCACCATTCGCAGCGGGCCGTTCGTGCTCAGTGAGATCACATTCACCGTTCCACAAGGAGGCTATGCCGTCCTGATGGGAGGCACGGGTCAGGGGAAGACCACCATTCTCGAAGCGCTGTGCGGGTTGCGGACAGTTGCGGCAGGACACGTGTTGATTGAAGGTGTCGATGTCACCAATTGGAAGCCCGCCGATCGCGGGATTGGTTACGTCCCGCAAGATCTGGCACTGTTCCCCACAATGACGGTCCGCGAGCACCTTGAATTTGCGCTGCAAATACGGCGTGTCAACCGGGCCACCATTCGCGCTCGTGTGGACGAATTGTCCTCGGTTCTGCAAATCGAACCGCTGCTCGATCGGCACATCGGCAAACTCAGCGGTGGCGAATCGCAGCGCGTTGCGCTGGGCCGGGCGCTCGCTTTTGATCCGTATGTCCTCTTGCTAGATGAACCACTCACGGCACTCGATGAGACCACGCGTGATCGGCTCTGCGAGTTGTTGCGCTCGGTGCAGCGGGATCGCGGACTGACCACGCTGCACATTACCCATAGCCGTGCCGAAGCCCGTGCCTTGGCCGATTCGCTGTTCATCATCGAGTCCCGCAAGGTGACCGAACGGTCCCTCGCGCATCTGGATTCTGTCCCCGAAGTTTCAATCGGAACTCCCCTTCACAGGAGCATGGCGAAATGAAGCTCCTGGTGGAATATACAGGTCAATTACGAAGCGCGATCGGTCGAGCCGAAGAGACGGTTGAATTGCCCAGCGAAGTGACCGTCAGCGCACTCGCCGAGTACTTGGGTTCACGCTGTAATGAACCAGCGCGGCAGCACCTGTTGACGGCCTCAGGCCACATGCAGCCCAGTCTGTTGATTGCGATCAATGGCACCGCACACCCCGCACGGCAGGCTGCTACGACTTTACTTCGTGATGGTGATCGCATCGTCCTCTTGCCACCGATTGCAGGGGGATGACCGCTTTCATGAACGCGCTGCCAGAACTGACCGCCGAAGAACAGGACCGCTACGAGTGGCAACTCTCGGTGCGCGGTTTCGGCGTTGAAGGCCAAAGGCGTCTGAAGGCGGCAACGGTTCTGGTCTCGCGCTCTGGCGGAGTCGGCAGCAGCGCTGCGCTGCAATTATTGCTCCTCAGGAAGTTAAAGCCGCTTGTCGGAGTCGGAAGGGGAGCTTGGTTTTGCGGATGTAGCCGGCGACACGGGTCGGGTGGTGGTGTTTGTTTCGGAGGGCGGTCGCGGTGGCCAGTTCGAGTTCGGCGAGGTTGTGCGGACAGAAGTGGGCCAGGTCGTGCAGTTTGGTGTCGGCCCACAGCGCTTCTACCGGGTTGAGTTCCGGCGCATAGGCCGGGAAGTATTCCACATGCAGGTCGGGAACCGTTTGCAAATAGTCTTTGACGAAGTGCGAGCGAT
>JBGSUN010000012.1:0-17853 GCA_041753475.1 Planctomycetaceae bacterium
CGTCGAAACGCTGCTGACCACCATCGAAACCTGCCGCCAGCAACAACGCAACGTCTTCGAGTTCGTCACCCAATCCGTCCAGGCTCACTTCCACAATCAACCCACTCCCTCACTGCTCACCGACCCGTGAACGGTTACAACTATTCTCCTTCTTCACTGCCTGTGCCGTGACCGTGTGGTTTTGGGGGCCGCCGACCTTACGTGTAACTCTTTTCTGGCCCAAGGCCGTTGTGAAGGGAGTTCGCGTTTCGCGCTGGCGCATCTTCTGGCAGACTCAATTGACGATGTACGCCCTTTTGGTCGGGCTGGTGCTGTTGTGTCTGGTTACCTTTGCGACTTGATAAAATCACGAATCTGCGTGATGACAGTTCATACCGCGCGGTGGGATTGGCACGGAGCGCGAAACCGCAAGCGGGGGATTGAGGTTGGGTGGTGAACCGGAAACGAAAAACCGCCGACCGGGGCTCGTGCCTGGGTCGGCGGTGATGGGGCGATAATAGTCTAATTCCGCGGCGACGATACTCAGTGTCGTCGAGCGGATGGATGACGTGTCAGACCGCGGCCGGTTCGGACCGACGGCTTTTCACGTCGAGCATCTCGACGAGCTGGCGGATTTCGCTCAACTCGACTTTCCGTTCATCATCGGTGATGTCCGACGAGTCCCGGAATTCCAGCATGCGGCTGCTGCGAACGAACCGCAAGCCGCGAAGCAACAGTTCTCGCTGACGATCATTCAGTTCCACGTTCAGCTTCTCACTCATCGGAAGGAATCCGCCAAAGGTGGCGAAGCACCCGAGATCGCTGGTGAGGCGTTCTCTGTAACCGTCATTATGGTATCCGTCGCACAACGCGAACTTCAAGCCGCGACGTGTCAAGACGGCTTTTTCCGGGAAAGTTCCCCGAGGGCCGCAATGGGGTGGGTGGAAGTGCTGCAAAGGGAGATCGAGCGGCCGGGCAACGGAACTTGTGTCGCCTGGCGCGCGCTGGTGGTGACCCGCATAACAGGTGAACCCGCCCGGAACCGGCACACTTTGCCGAATCGGATCGACTGCACCGCAACAGATCGGATTCGGTCTATATGAATTCCGGCCAATCGAGTTCGACTCTTCCGATCGCATCGACTTTTCCTGAAGTAGGGGTTTTACGGGGGTCGACATTGAAGAAGGAAACAGCCGCGGCCCGCGCTGCGCCTCGGTTACGCGCCTCTAAATGATGCGACTCGCCTATGATGCCGCCCGCCCTTTCCTCACCGACGTATGCCGGACGGTTGCCACAGCGGAACCTGTTTCTGCAAAACAGGTTATTGCTGCTGGTTCTGTTATTTTCTGGTCTGGCCACCATGCCGGGGTGTTCCCGGATGTTCTGGCGAACACAGGCCGATTTCGATTCGTACAACCTGTTGATGCAAAAGACGCAGGACCCACGCTGGGACCTGCCGCGGCTGACCGTCGAACCGGATGTCCGCAGCCGGTTCTCCAATCTGGCCGATCCCGATCACCAACCGCTTCCGCCGGATGATCCCACCGCCCACCAATACATGGAGTGGGTGGACGGGATGAAGGGCTACAAAAGCTGGCATAAATTCGGCGAGGACATGGGCGTTGAAAACCCGCAGTGGCTGGCCAACTTCGGGTTGCAGCCGGAAGTCTCGCAGGCCGACTGGGAAGAACCGTCCAAGCCCGATCCGGCACTTGTGGCTAGCGGCGAAGCCGAAGTAACACGGACCATCCCCACCATCGAGAACCTCACGCTGGAACAGGCAATTGAGCTGACGAACATTCACAATCGCGACTATCAGACACAGATCGAAAACCTTTACATCTCGGCGTTGCAGCTCAGCTTCGATCAGTTCCAGTTCAACGTCCGCTTTCTGGGTTTTGGCGGCCGGCCGACCTCCGGACTGGACTACATCAACGTGCCGACGGCACAAGACAACCTGCAATGGAACAATCGCTTCGGTGCCAGTCAGTTGTTGCCCTCAGGGGGACAATGGGTGGTGGAACTGGCGAACAACACGCTGTGGTTGTTCCAGGGGCAGAACCGGACCAGCTCTTCGTCGGTGCTCACGTACCAGCTTACGCAGCCGCTGCTGTTGGGAGCCGGACGGAAGATTGTACTGGAAGGGTTGACGCAGTCCGAACGCGATGTGTTGTACAACGTCCGTGCTCTGGCGCGCTACCGTAAAGGGATCTTCAACGCGGTGACGACGGGGACCGGTGCGAGTGTTTTCAACGCCGGTGCATTTTCCGTCGGGGGGACGTTCGGGGGAGCCGGGAGTTCCACCAGCGCTGTTTCGGTGGGCTCATTCACGGGGAACAACGTCGGATTTCTCGATCTGCTCCAGACACAACAGCAAGTCATCAACCAGCGTGACAACATCCGCGAACTGTTCATCCAGGTGGAACGGAGTCGCGCTCAAACTCAGATTCCACCCGCAGAAGAGCTCGAGCAGCTCCCCGCTGGGTTGGTGATCCCTCCCGAATTCGAAATGCAGATGAGCTACGACGCCGTCATCAAACGCCTGAATTGGTATGGCACCATGTCGGTTGAAGAGCGGGACAAACTCTTGGCGCTCAGCAACGATCCGGCTTGGCGAACTGTGATCGTCAACCTGTACTCTCGAGTCAAGGCCGGTGTGGTGCCTTTGGATCTGGCACAGTTGTTGACGCGGTCATCCCAGCAAATCACACAACTGCGGGATCTGGAGCGAAACTATCTCGACGCCGTGGATCAATACAAAGTGACGCTGGGGCTGCCGATCGATTTCCAGATCACGATCAAAACCGACATTCTGAAGCAATTCGAATTCATTGATCCGCGGATCGCCCGTGTCGAGCAAGCCATTCTGTTGTTCCAGCAGCAATTTGCGGCGATCGATGACCGCGATCCTCCGCTGGAAGAGTTGCGGCGGATTGCGGCCCAACTCGAAGAATTACGGGTGCGTATCCAGGTCGAAGGGATGACGCTGGTCGAGGAAGACTTGCAGCGCGTCGATGCGAACAGTCCGACGCGCCTGGCGGAGCTCACCCGGCAGGCTGACCGTGACGTTGTCCAACAAGACCTTGAGCGGAACCGGCTCGTCTTCCGGGAAGTGATTCAGGATCTCTACCGCGAGATCGGCGAGGAACTCACCGGTCTACGCGACCTGCTAAGGAAGCCGGGACTCACTGTTGATGAGCGGGTCTCCCTCCGGACGGATCTGGATCGGGTGCGCGAGCAGTTGCTGCAAGTCGCGCAGAACCTCAAAGCAGTTCAGGTGGGACTCCGTTCGGAGCTTATCAAACTACAACCGTTCGAAATGTCGCAGGCCGACGTCGTGGCGACGGCGTTGGAGAACCGGCTCGACCTGATGAACGCCCGTGCGCAGGTTATGGATGCTCGCCGTCAAATGGAAGTCGCGGCGAACCGGCTGGAAGCGGTACTGAACGTTGTTGCAGATGGTGACATCCGAAGCAGTGGCAACAGTAACCCATTCGACTTTCGTGGCGACCAGAGCGCATTCCGTGTTGGTGTGCAGTTCACCGCTCCGATTGATCAGGTGCAGTTGCGAAATACCTACCGCATTACCCAGATCAGTTATGAACGCGCGCGGCGGTCCTACATGGCGCTGGAAGATTCGATCCGCAATACAGTTAGGGCGCAATGGCGGCAATTGCAGACGGCATCGCTGAACTTCGAAACCACCCGTCAGAACCTGCGGATTGCAGCGTTACAATTGGATAGCGCGATTGAGAATTTTAATCAACCGGCGCGAGTTGGGCAGGCCGCGACCGGAACCGGGCAGCAAAATCAGGGTTTGAATTTGATTAACGCGCTACAAAGTGTGTTGCAGGCCCAGAATTCTTTGATTCAATTTTGGACGCAATACGAACAAACTCGCATTAACATCCACCTCGATATGGATATCATGCAAGTTGACGAGCGCGGGATCTGGCTCGACCCGGTTTATCAAAACCTGGCGCGTTTGACAGAGCCCGGCTCGAATCCCACCTTGAGCGAGCCCGCCGATGACAACCGCCTCCCCCCCCCGCCCGGCTTCGTCGACCCCGGCCAATCCGCCCGCACTCGCCCCACGATCCGCATCCGCTCCGAAGGCGAAGAGCCGGCGGTGGCTCGTGTTGGTACCAGTGATGATTCTGCTCGTCGGGGGCTTCGTCGCCCGCGATCAGGTTTCGTCGTTACTGGGCCCGGTCGGGGATCAGTTCGCCTCATGGATTCCGGGACTGGCAGCGGCCGAGCATCGCTTCGATCACTTGAGCCTGGAGCGGGTGAAGCGCGGACCGTTTCAGATTACCGTCCTGGAGAGGGGACAGCTCGATAGTGCCAAGAATGCGGTCCTGACATGTCAGGTTGAAGGCAGCACCACCATTCTCGACATCAAGCCTGAAGGGGCCCATGTCAAGAAAGGGGAACTGGTCGTCGAACTCGACTCCTCACTGCTGGTCGACAAAGAGCGTCAGCAGGAAATCGCCGTGACGCAGGCCGAATCGGCCATGCAGACCGCGGAGAAGGAAGTCGAGATTGCCAAGACGCAGAACGACAGCGATTACGCCGCCGCCGAACTCAAACTGAAACTCGCCCGGATTGACCTCGAAAAATTCGAAAAGGGTGATTCGGAACAGCAACGGAACGAGTTGAAAGCCCAGGTTAGCCTTCAGGAACAGAAAGCGGCTCAAGCCAAGGAAACCCTGGAGTTCACCAAGCGGCTCGTGAAGAAGGGTTACAAGACACAGAACGATCTGGAACAGTCGCGCATTACCTTCGAGACGGAAAAGACGAACCTTGACGTCGCCACGGACAAACTGCGGGTTCTCGAACAATACACGCTCGGCCGAACAATCACGGAACTGCAAGCCAACGCGAGTGAATTCGCCCGGGAGTTGAAGCGCGTCGAGTTGAAGGGACAGGCGGCGTTGTCGCAGAAACAGTCCGATCTGTTGGCACGGACCCGGACTTACGAAGTCGAAAAGGATAAACACGAACGGCTCAAGAAGCAGATCGCGAACTGCAAGATTTACGCCCCGCAGGATGGGCAAGTGATTTATGCCAATAGTCGCGACGGCCGATCGAGTGATACCATCCTCATTGAGAAGTTGGCGGCCGTCAAAGAGCGCCAGCCGATGGTCACCTTGCCCGATCTCAATGAGATGAAGGTCAACGCACGGATTCACGAGTCCCGCATCAGCCTCATTCGGCCGGGTATGACCGTCAAAGTGAAGGTCGATGCCTTCACCGAGGAAATCTTCCACGGCGTGGTTGACTCGGTTGCTTCGGTCCCGAGTTCAACGAACTCCTTCATGCGCGACATCAAGGAATACGAAGCCGTCATCAAGTTGATCGACGAAGCTGAGAAGGTCAATCGGTTGCGTCCCGGTCTTACGGCCAATCTCGAAGTGCTCGTTGACTCACGGGAAGACGTCCTGCAAGCGCCGATTCAGTCGATCCTGACGATTGTCGGCAAGCAGTTCTCGTTTGTTGTTCGAGGGGAAAAGACCGAACGCGTCGAGGTGCAGATCGGCCAGACGAGTGAACGGATGATTGAAATCGTGGCGGGGTTGAATGAGGGCGATCAAGTGGTTCTCAACCCGCGGTCGCACTTCGAGAAGGAATTGAAAGAACTCGAAGCGGAATTGGTCAAGGAGCAGGCCACGGAAACACCTGCACCGGAAGGCATCCCCCCGGTGACCGCTCCGCCAGCGGGAACCCCGGGTCTGCCGGGTGGTCGTCCCGCAGGCCCCGGTGGCAGCGGACCGCCAAATGGTTCAGAGGGGGCTGCTCCAGGGGCTTTCAATCCCCTGGCGATGTTTGAACGGATGGATGCCAACGGGGACGGAAAGCTCGCCAAGGAGGAATGGTCGGAACGCTTCAAGGAGCGCGCAGAAAGCATGGACAAAGACGCTGATGGCGCAGTAACGCTGGACGAATTCAAGGCGGGGATGGCTGCCGGTCGTCCCCCCGGTGCCGGAGGCGGTCGTCCCCCCGTCGCCCCAGGTGAGAATGTCGGCGGGAGCGGCGGCTGATCTCATCCATCCTCTTGGCAATGGAAAAGGTCAAATTGGAAGACTCCGATTTCGCCCTCGGCTCTTCCAACTTGGCAATTTTCATTTCCTGATTTCTCCTTGCCGATCCTCTTTGTTCTCCCTTGCTTGCGACCTAGCCGATGCGCCTTGCTGCTCAACTCATCGACCTGCAAAAGCACTACCACCTTGGCGAGCACATCGTGAAGGCGCTCCGTGGTGTCTCTGCCGATTTCCCCGAGGGCGACTACGTGGCGATCATGGGATCGTCCGGCAGTGGCAAGAGCACGTTGCTCAACATCCTCGGCGCTCTCGATCGTCCGACGATGGGAAACTACATCCTGGCGGGCTACGACGTCGGCACGATGTCCGACGACGAACTTTCCGAGATTCGCAACCGCCGCATCGGATTTATCTTTCAGTCGTATAATCTGATCACGCAATATACGGTGCTGGAAAACATTCAGGTCCCGATGCATTATCGCAGTGGATCGAAGCGGTTGAGCGCGGCGGATGAGAACCGCTGCCTCGATCTCGCGTCGAAAGTCGGGCTGGGGGAACGTCTGGACCACCGTCCGTTTCAGCTTTCCGGCGGTCAACAGCAACGGGTCGCCATTGCCCGGGCGCTGGTGAATGATCCGGAAATCATTCTCGCCGACGAACCAACAGGAAATCTCGATTCCGCCACCGAGAAGGATATCATGAACTTGCTGTCGGCCCTGAATGACGAAGGCCGGACGATTATCATCGTGACCCACGAAACGTCGGTGGCACGGCGGGCAAAACGTCAGATTGTCATGAAAGACGGACTGATCGAACGGGACGGGATGCTGCTGACGGAAGACGGGAAGTAGGATAGCACGCGGTACATCGGCGCGGGGCGCAAAACCGCACAGCGTTGATTGAGAACGTCGTTCCCGAATGACCAATGACTAAGGACGAATAACCACTCGCCATGCTTCCTTTTGGTAACACTCTTCGTGCGGTCCGCCTGGCTCTGAAAAGCCTGATGCTGCATAAATTGCGCTCGGGTTTAACGATGCTGGGGATCGTATTCGGAGTGTTCTCGGTGATCGCGATGCTGGCAATTGGGGAAGGGGCCAGTGCCCAAGCCCAGCAGCAAGTCCTGGCGCTCGGGGCGACGAACATCATTGTGTTATCCATCAAACCGCCAGCGGATTCTGCCCAAGCCGCGAGTGGCGGTTCGCGCCGGAGTTTTGGCTTGCAATACGGCCTGCTCCGGTCAGATTACCGTCTGCTGCGCGGACTTCCCTCCATTGTCGGTGCGGTCCCGATTCGGGAGATTTTCAGCGAAACCCGCTACCTGCAAAAGACTCCCAATGCCCGCATTGTCGGTTGTACATCGCAATATCCCGACATGAACCACCTCGATATGCAACGGGGTCGTTTCATTGCCGATGCGGATGAAGATCGACTGCTCAACGTTTGCGTCCTCGGAGCGCACATCGCCGCGGAGTTATTTCCGTTCGACGATCCCCTGGGAAAAGCCGTACAGATTAAGACGTACCGGTACGAAGTCATCGGGGTCACGCAGGAACGCACGGCGTCTGCGGCGATCGGTGGCAGCATGTCCGGGCAGGACTACAACAAAGATATCTATATTCCGCTCAAAACGTTTCAGGTCCGCATCGGCGATCGTGTCGCCACCGCGCAGGCAGGTTCCTTCTCGGCCGAACAGGTAGAACTGAACCAGATCACCATCCAGGTGCGCGATCAAAAAGATGTTCTTCCGACCGCGGAAGTGATTAAGGAGTCGCTGGCCCGGACGCACGGTACGAAAAAAGACTGGGATGTCATCGTGCCTCTCGAACTGCTCCGGCAGGCCGACCAGATCCGTCAGATTTTCAACATCGTGCTGGGATCGATTGCCGCGATCAGCCTCGTGGTCGGCGGAATCGGCATCATGAACATCATGCTCGCCACGGTGACCGAACGGACGCGCGAGATCGGCATCCGCCGAGCCTTGGGGGCGCGTCGTTCCGACATCGTCCAGCAATTTCTCACGGAAACGATTGTACTCGCCGGAGCGGGGGGATTGATCGGCGTGCTCCTGGGGCTGGCGACACCGTTGGCCTTCCAGGGGATTCAAATGATCGTCGAGAACTTCGTCCTCGATCCGACGACGCAGAACTCGCCGCTCAGCAAAATGTTCACCGACATGCATCCGAAGATCAACTGGTTCAGCCTACCGGTGGCGTTTGGAATCTCCGTCGGCATTGGGATTATCTTCGGCATCTACCCGGCCCGGTCCGCGGCCTACATGGACCCGATCGAAGCCCTGCGTCACGAGTAACGCTGTCGGTGACGCAGTGTGTGCTACCGGACAAGAATGCCTTCCAGCAGCGACTGGATTACGAGTCGCGCGATTTCGCGCGGTTTGCGACGGGCCCCCACGGCGGTGTTGTCCAACACGTGATCCAGGACGAGCATGGCGGCACCGTGGATCGCTGACCAACCCACGAGGGCATGCTGCTGCACCGCTCCGGTGCGAATCACTCCTGCCTCTTCGCTGGCTTGCAGTTCGCTTTCAAAGAACTGAAACGTGGCATTCTGGGCGGCCGTCAGCGCTTCGGTCCGGTTGCGGGCGACATCACTGGAAAACATGACCCGGAAATGGGCGGCATGTGCGATCGCAAATTCCATGTAGGCAATCCCCAATCGCTGAACACGCTCGGTGTGAACGGTGACTCGGGCAACGGCGGACTGGAGCGCCTTCAGCAACAGTCCTTGTCCTTCGATCGCCAATTCAATCAGCAGGTGGGTCCGGCTCGGAAAGTGCCGGTACGGGGCATTGTGCGAGACATTCGCGGCCCGCGCGGCTTCCCGGAGTGTGAAGCCCTGCACACCGTTTGTGGCAACCAAACCCAACGCCGCATCCATCAGGCTGCGGCGGAGATCACCGTGGTGATACGCGGCTTTCACGGGAAGCGACGGTGGTACAGTTTTCTTCTTCATTCCGTTTTTCTAACAGATCAAAGTTGACGACGTCAACTTGCAACACCAGTCCCAGAATTCAACTGCGCGGCAGGAGCGTCTTCTGGGAGGGCGAAGCTCCCGCTGAGCCGCTGATTGTCTCAGCGTGTAGAAGCGTTCGCGGCTCAGCAGGAGCTTCGCCCTCCCACGCGCGGACAATTCCTGCGGTCGGTATAACGACGATGCTGCGTGCGTCAACAGACTCCCGCTGAGGTGCCGTCGCCGTGACATCCGCAGGGACAAGAGTGTTTCGAAGGAATTGCACATCCTTTGCTCGGTGATGGTAATGATGGCCTGAAATGTCGGGCCGGAATCTTGGCCTGGGATGCTGGAAACCTCAGACATGTCTCGGCCGGGACTCTAATCCGACAAATTCCAGCCACTTGCTGAGGTGATAACGGTCGTAGCTGCGTCGGCAGGCAGGTTACGATAGAATCGTACCAATCACAGCAATTCCCGGATGACCCGCAAAGACTTGTCCGCTATGGCATCTGAGTTTCAATCGGCCAACCTGCAACCGGAAGATCTGGGCGTCGGCGTTGTTAAAACACAGACAATGGAGTTGTTTGCCACGCCACATCCACTGGAATTGGAAAGCGGCGAGAAGTTCGGCCCCGTTACCGTGGCGCATGAAACCTACGGGACACTGTCGGCGGCGAAGGACAACGCGATCTTCGTCTGCCATGCTCTCACCGGGGATGCGCACGTCGCCGGGAAGCATGCCGCGGATGATAAGAAGTTCGGCTGGTGGGACGGATTGATCGGTCCGGGGCGCGCGCTGGATACCAACAAGTACTTCGTGATTTGTGCGAACGTGCTCGGAGGCTGTCAGGGAACGACCGGGCCAAGTTCAATCAATCCTGCAACCGGGCGACCATTCGGACTCGCGTTTCCGTTTATCACCGTGGGCGACATGGTCGCGGTTCATCTGGAACTGGTGCGATCATTCGGTATTGAGAAACTGCTCTCTGTGATCGGTGGCAGCCTGGGGGGCATGCAAGTCCTGAAGTGGGCGGCCCGCTATCCCGAGACGTTGCGATCAGGCATTTGTCTGGCTGCGGCAGCCAATCTCTCGGCACAGGGGATTGCCTTCAATGCCGTCGGCCGCCGGGCCATTTATGCCGACCCGCATTTTCACAACGGCGATTATTACAACCCCGATGGTCCGCGCAACTTCGGTGAGGATGGTCCACGATACGGGCTGGCACTGGCCCGCATGCTGGCGCACATCACGTATCTGTCCGAACTCTCGATCGAACGCAAATTCGGCCGGCGGCTACAGCACAGCGATCACCTTGCCTACGAATTGCAGCGTGAAACCGAATTTCAAATTGAAAGTTATCTGCACTATCAGGGAAAACGGTTTGTCGAACGGTTCGATGCCAACAGCTATTTATACCTGACGCGCGCCATGGATTACTTCGATCTCGCGGCCCAATATGGATCGCTGCAGGACGCTCTCGGCAAGACCGATGCGCGCTTTCTGGTGACGTCGTACAACACCGATTGGTTGTTTCCAGCATCGCAAAGCCGTGACATTGTTACCGCGATGCTGAAAGCTCGCCGGCACGTCACTTACCTGGAACTCGAAAGCGTCTACGGCCACGATTCGTTTTTAATCGAAGTCGAACAACTGGAAGAACTGGTTGTCCCGTTCCTGGCAGAAACCTACCGCCACGCGCTGCGGACGTAGATTTTTGATCGACCGTTGAGGCTTTGCCAATGCCGACAAAACGTTACTGCGTTGCCGATCCGGAAGCCGCGCTGATTGACCGGTTGATTCTCGATCAGGTCGGTGAAGGGACCCGTGTCCTCGATTTGGGGTGTGGCGACGGCCGGTTGCTGTGCCGCCTACGTGATGAGCGCCGCTGTTCGATTCAAGGGATTGAACTCGACCACACGCAGGTGGTTGAAGCGATCCGCAAGGGCGTCCCGGTGTTGCAGGCGGACCTGGATGAAGGTCTCGGTGAAGTTCCCGATGCATCCTTCGATTATGCGGTCCTCAGCCAGACCTTGCAGCAGGTTCTCAAGCCGCAGGACTTGCTGCGGCAGATGTTGCGCGTGGCCCGACAGACGCTGGTCGTCGTGCCGAACTTCGGTCACTGGCGCGTCCGTTTGCAGATTCTGCTGCAAGGCCGCGCCCCGATGACCACGGCATTGCCTTACGACTGGTACAACACCCCAAACCTGCACTTTCTGTCGATGATCGACTTCCGCGATCTCGTCGAAGAGATGCGGTTGCGGGTTGTCAGCGAAATCCCCGTCATCCGCGGTCAACCAGTCCCCCGTGCCTGGGCCGCAAACCTGCGTGCCGACAGCGCCCTGTTTGTGCTGGAACAAGCCCTGTAGGGTTTGCCGAGTCGGCGAGGCGAACCACATGTGAACTCAACACGGTCCCCATCACTCGGGCAGCGGTTTGCCGCGGGTTTCTGGCAGGAACGGCAGCACGAACAGTCCCATCAGGAAGACAAAGCTCATCACCACGCCCACGATTCGCATCGATTCTTCCTGCCCGGCGAACAGCTTGATGAGTTGAACCTGAATGAGCGGGCCGATGGCGGCCACGAACCGGCCCACGTTATAGCAGAAGCTCGTTCCGGTTGATCGCAGCCGCGTCGGGAAGAGTTCCGGGAAGTACATCGCGTAACCGGCGAACAACGACAACTGGCAGAAGCCCATGATCGGGACCAGCCAGAAGAGTTGGGAGAAGTCGCGCAGGAACCAGAACACGCTTGCCGTGCTCAGGAAGGCGGCGATGAAACCCATGGCGAAGGTGGGCTTGCGGCCGATCTTTTCTGAAAGCCAGCCAAAGCCGAACATGCCGAAGAATGCACCGACGTTAATCATCATCGAGGTGATGCTGCCCCAACGTTTCAAACGGCCGGCAATCGCCTTTTCCGCCTCAGTTTTCAGGGCGGCTTGCTCGGGTGTGGGTTTGGCTTCTTTCTCAGTGTTCAACGCAATCAAGGCCTGCCATTGTTCGGCGAGTGCGGAATCCTTCGCGGCCTGCGCTTCGGCCAGACGTTCCTGATAAACCTGCGCGGTGACACCGCGCCGCTGGACGGTATTCATCAGGTCGGGCGTGAAGAAGCCGACCGCCCACAGACCGATCACACCCGAGCACGCCAGCACCAATCCCAGCAGAGCATGCTTCCGCAGCAGTGGGTCGCGGAACAGTTCCGTGTAAGACCCGAGTTGCTTTTTGAGAGCATCATCATGTTTCGACTGCTTCCATTGCTCGGGTTCCTTCAAACCGCGGCGGATGACCAGCGCCAGCAACGCCGGGACGGCACCGATGACGAACATGATTCGCCAGGGGCTGTCCACCATCCCCTGTTCTTCAGCGACTCCCAGCCCGAGGAAGATGAACGCCGCACTGATATTGCCGATGGCGGACAAGGCTTGCAGGACGGACAAACACCGCGGCCGGGCGCGGGCCGGCATGACTTCTGCCACCAGGGCCACACCGACGGCGAACTCGCCGCCGACGCCAAGTCCCGTCAGAAACCGATAGAACGCAAAGTCCCAGAAGCCCGTGGAAAGCGCGCTCAAACCCGTGCATGCCGAGTACATCAGGATGGTGATCATCATCGTCTTGGCACGGCCCCAGCGGTCGCCGAGCATCCCGAAGACGACGCCGCCGAGCGCCCAACCCGCCAGGAAGATCGATGTCGCATAGTTGCCGTAGATCTGAATCGATTGCTTGAAGGCCTCCGGGTCGTCCATCGGCGGCAGCAGGTCCTTCATCGCCGAGGGGCGGGCGAGGACGAACAACTGCTGATCGAGGCAGTCGAACAACCATCCCAGTGCAGCGACCAGCAGCACGAACCAGTGGTAGCGGTTGAGTTCCTGCCACCACGCTTTGCCGTTGGGGGTCAGGTCGTTCGGATCGGCGCGAAACTCTTCCATACCGTGCATCGCGGGGGGCTCCCAGGCGGTGAGTCAGTGGTCCGTTGTCCGTGGTCAGTAGTCCGTTGTCCGTGGCGATGAGGCATTGATCCCGAAGGGATCGCAGACGGTAGCCGGTGGTCGCAGCGAAGCGGAGACCACCGGTTCATCGCAAACGGTGAACCGACCCCGGAGGGGTCGCAGATCTTCTCCTCTAGCTTCCGGAGGTATCGCTGGCGCTCAACCCCCGGCTACCGTCTGCGATCCCTTCGGGATCATTCCTCGGCGGATTTCTCGTGCATCAATACACTCGAATCTGTGGGAGCGTGCAAGCGACCCGTGGCCCTCTGGTGACGATTCGGTCCAATTTCTGCCGAAAAGACCGATCTCCCATCCGGTGCGAGAATTGCGTTTGCCGGGCTCTCAACCGACAATCGCAACTTCCCAGGGATGGCAATCCTTGGGCTTCTGGCTGTGATGACACCCTTGAGAGGCCGATTGGATGTCGCATCCGTCCCCCGCTTCTGTGACGACTGCCCCGGCAACCCGTGGCGCCTGGATGGCGCTGATTGCCGCCCTGCTGGGCTGGATGTTCGACGGAGCGGAGATGGGGCTGTTCTCGATGGTGGGCAACGCCGCCGTGGCGGACCTGCTCGAACCGGTGGGCAAAGCCGATCAGACCGGGCGGTGGTTCGGCATCATCATTGCCACTTTTCTGATGGGGGCCGCGACCGGGGGCGTCGTCTTTGGTTGGCTGGGGGACCGCATCGGTCGGGTGCGGGCGATGAGCTTCAGTGTCGCCGTGTATGCAATCTTTACGGGACTCTGCGGGTTCGCGACCAACGTCGAACAACTCGCCGTGCTGCGGTTCATCGCGTCATTGGGCATGGGCGGGGAATGGGCCCTCGGTGTCGCGCTGGTGATGGAAGTCTGGCCGAATCGGTCTCGCGCCTTCATGGCCGGGTTGATCGGTGCCGCGGCGAATGTCGGTTATCTGCTCGTCGGACTGGTCGGCTTGATCCTCGATGTCCTGTTGAGTGAACGCATCCCCGCGTGGCTGGCCGGCGCGGGCTTCGGCGCGGAAACCATCGCCTGGCTCGTGTCTCACAAAGGCTGGCGGCTGATGATGATGCTCGGCACCACGCCCGCGCTGCTGACGTTTTTGATTCGCATGTTCGTCCCGGAATCGCACAAATGGGAAGAAGAACAAACCAAAGGGACCACGAGTCACTGGGCCACGACCGACTTGTACGGCGTCCTGGTGGGGACGTTGGGACCGACGCTCATCATCATGGTCTGGGCGTATGAGTTCACGAATCTCGCAGGCAAGCTCGCTTTGACGTTGCTCGGTCTGGTGATCGCCGGTTTTGGTTTCACCTACCCGGTGATTCAGTTCCTGAAACGCAGCCTCGCCGAGTCCAGCCCTGATGGCGGCAAAGCGCAAACCCGGCAGATTGTGCGGCTGATGTTCCTCGCGGCGTTGCTCAGTGGTGTCGCCTTGCTGGGTACGTGGGGTTCCACGCAGTGGGCGTCACGCTGGGCGGGGCAACTCACCAACAATGAACTGCAATCCCGGGAATGGACGCAGATCTGGCTGGCACTCGGGGCATGTACGGGAACGATTCTCGCTGCGTTGATGGGGGATTGGCTTGGCCGCCGCGTGGCGTACTTCACGCTTTGTGTGCTGGCGCTCGCGTCCGCCGAGTATCTGTATGCGTTCAACACCGAATACGGAACGAAGTTTCTCGTTTCGAGTTTTCTCGCGGGGATGTGCACGGCGTCGTTCTACGGTTGGTTGCCATTGTATCTGCCGGAGTTGTTCCCGACGAAAGTCCGTGCGACGGGACAAGGCTTCGGCTTCAACTTCGGCCGGATTCTCGCCGCCGTCGGGTCGTTGCAGACGGGTGTTCTCGTCGACAAAGTCTTCGACGGCAGCCTGCCCAAAGCCGGGATGGTGATGAGCCTGGTCTACGTCGTCGGCATGGTCGCCATCTGGTTCGCCCCGGAAACCAAAGGCAAACCGCTGCCGGAGTGATGGGAGTGCTGACGCCCAGGGAATGCCTTCCCTGGGATGTTTTTCACTAGGCGGCGACTTGCGCAATCTGCGGGATCGGGAAGACGCGTTCAAAATACAACACCACGCCGCGGCTTTGGGACCAACTGAGATGCAGGCCCTGATCGGCCAATGTGCGGACAATCTGGTTGATCGCCGCGTCGCCGATGATCTTCGGGTGGACTTCCACGCAGACCTTGTTGATGCAGGCGAGATTCACTCGCGCATCGAGTAAATCGGCCTCGGCACCCTCGGCGTCCATAATCAGATACGTCGGTCGAATCCGGGTCAGCAGCGACGGCAACGAAAGCACCGGGACCGTCGTCTTCTCACGGGTTTCGATGTCCTTTCCGCGCGCGAATCGCGACGAAGACACGAACTGCGTGGCGACGAAAAACTCTTCGCTCCCGGCTTCCATCCCGACCATGCCGGAGATGAGTTCGGGCTGAAAACCGTTCAGTTCGCACGATTTCTGCAACACCGGCAACAGCGCGGGATTGGCTTCGCAGGAGTGGACGCGGTCGGCACCAATCTGGTGGCAACACTGCATGGTGACCATACCGACGCCGGCGCCGATTTCCAGCACGACATCGAACGGTTCCAGCGTTTTGCCGACGACTTCGCGTTCGGGAAGCTCATGCTTGCCGGAGTAGATGCCGTTGGCGCACTTGGTCTGTGCGACCGGGCCGAGGAACAGTTTGACGCCGTTCTCGACGATGGTCGTCGGCCGCGTCAGCTTGCGCCAGGCTTTTTTGAATGGATTCATCGCTGGTTCCCGGTCCTTCGGTCGCCGTGCCAATTGAGGACAACCGGGAGTCGTACCGAAAAACAGCTTCGCCGGGAAGACCGGTTTCGTACCGGCCACATGGCTCGGCAGACGATTGGATCGCGTGTGTGCCCCGAGCCGTGTCGGCCGTGTGATTTCACTGAGCGTTCTGCAATTTCACACGGCCGACACGGCCGTGGCACACAATGAATCCTCTGCAGGTTCACCCCTTCCGACGGGAGTTGAACCTGATTGCCAGCACTCCGACGTCGCGACTATTTTTTCTTGAACATCAGACCGGGATCGTTGGTATCGCCGGTGACCATCTTGAAGTGGAACTGCGTGGGGCTGGTGAAATCGACTTCGGCCAGCATGGTGCCGCCGGCATCCGGTTCCAACGCTAGATTGTTCTGGTTCACTGCCGAGACACCTTTGAGGGATTGCTTGTCTTTGCCACGCGTGTAGATCCATGTGAAGCGACCATCAGCGGTGATATCCAGGTCGAAGGTGGCTCCATCGCTGCTGGCACTCCACATCCCCACCATCTTTTCGGCCGAGAGGACCTTATCGGCAGGAATGTCTGCCGCAGCGGGTGGTGTCGGCGGAGCTTTGTCATCGGGTGGAGTTGTCATGCCCACAAGCTGCCGGAGCAGTTTGTCATTGGGCAATTTCGACTGGGCGGCTTTGAACTGGGCTTCAGCGGCTGCAGCGTGCCCCATCGTGAGGTAATGGTAGCCCAGCAGGAAGTGACCATCGGAAGACTCCGGGTTGGCTTTGACAAATTCTTCCAGCACGCGAAGCTGCTGGGTATACGCATCGACATTTGGATAGAGGCTGCTGAGAGTCGTCCAGTCCCAACCGGGGCCGGCCGACAGGACCGCGTAGACGGCTGCGGCCGATTCGGGATACTTCTTCAAAGCAAAGAGCACCAGTCCCCGGAATTCATGCACGACGGTATCGCGCGGCATGGTTTTCAGCGTGATATCGAGCAGGCTGAGTGCTTTGGCGGCGTCGCCCTGATAGAACGCATCTCGCGCCTGATTGAAGGCGTCCATGCCCGCGTCGGTCGGCTGGGGCTGCGTGGGGGGCGGTGTTGTTCCCGGATCTGTGGGGACGGCCTGTGCTGTGCTTCCGCTGTCCGCATACACCACGATGGGCTCCGAGTAATCATAGCTGACGTTGGTCGTGGTGGCGTAGGGATTGCTGTAACCCCAGTAGCCAAACCCATAGGCCATGCGGTTCACGCCCCAGGCGGTCAGTCCAAACGCGGCGGCAACGGGGTAGTTGTCCCACATATTGTTCCAGCCGGCACCGGGATACCAGCCGCCGTGCCAGCAGTCGTGGTACCAGTCGCCGTGGTGGTTGTGATTATTGTCAGCCCAATCCTGCCAGTCTTCGCGATTGTTGTCTTTCCAGTCGAAGCGGTTATCTTGCATGTTTTCGCGATGATTCTGCCAATCCTCGCGGCCCCCGGCCATGCGATCACTCAAGTCGGCGCGGCGATCCTGCACGGACGCCGGACGATTCTCCAAACGATTTCCCAGGTTAGTCCCCTGGTTGGGCAGGCGTGAGCCGATGTCCCCCTGTCCTAAACCGGGCAATGTTCCGGGGCGATTGGCAATTCCTGGACGATTGTCGGCACCGGGGCGATTGCCGATTCCCGGAAGGTTCCCGGCACCGGGTCGGTTTGCGACTCCGGGAAGATTACCAGCCCCCGGGCGTGTCCCAATTCCCGCACCGGAACCAATGCCTGTTCCGGCCCCAATACCGGGGCGGTTTCCCGGAAGCGTTGACGGGCGTGACGCGTTGCCAGTGCCGATATTGGGACGGGTTCCGGGTTGGATCGAGGGACGATTGCCCGGTCCGAGATTCCCGCCGCCGATGTTCGGACGATTTCCACCGGCAAGACCGGGGTTCGTGCTGGGAAGTGACGGCCGTGCATTTCCACCACTGGGGCGATTGAACGACGGCGAGCTGCCGATCGACGGGCGAGCGCCGCCGCCGCCGATGTTACCACTAGGGCGCGACATGCCCGGACTGCCACCACCGCTGGGTCGGGACATGCCCCCGCCTCCACCCATGCTTGGGCGATCCCCACCACCGCCCCTGCTGGGCCGATCCCCGCCCCCCCCCCC
>JBGSUN010000013.1:0-30081 GCA_041753475.1 Planctomycetaceae bacterium
CGACGCTGTGGAACCGGCTGAGCCTCGACATCAACCTGGCCGGAATGGCCGTCTCGTTCACCGTTTCTCAGATCCACGACATGGCGAACACGATCCGCACGCTTTTCCTCGGTTTCTACACCTAGAAACGGAAGAGCCGAATCGATTCAGCGCCTGCGGCTGGGCCTGCCATCCGTTAGAATCGAAGTTCGTTGAGTTCCCGAACGACGTTGGGCGACAGATCGGCGCGGAGTTGACCATGCTACAACTCTTGATCAGCCTCATTTCAGCGGCGTCGGGCGCAATCGCTGGAATTGTGCAGTGGCACATCTTCACGAAGGATCCGCTGCTGGAGAAACCATTCGGCGCTCACCTTGACGACTTGCGACTCCACTGGCGGATGGCGATCGCGGCCATGATTGTCGTTTCTGCATTATTGGCAGCCGTTTACGATGGGATCGTCGTCCTCAAAACCACCCCCAGTGCGTTCTTGGTGTCGTGGATCGTCGTGGTCGCACTTCAGTCAAGGCGAGAGTTGGACGAGACGAAGTCTTCGCCGCCGCGGAACGAGGGTTGAAACCTGCGTGAATCTGGGTCGTCGAGGACTCCGACGCCAGCCACCCGGTCACGGGCCGCTGATGGCCTCCGCATGGTCCGAGTCGGAGGGACGTGCTACTGTTGCCAAGGTTTCTCAACGCATTCTGTTGAGATCGACAAGGTGGGGCCATCCGGAATGCACGAGTATGAGCCGTCGGACGGTCGGTTTGACGTTGCTGAATCTGGCCGGTGTGCTGGTCATTTGCGGCGCCCTGTATGACCTGCTCGTTCCCTCGGTGCCGCCCAACCACGGTGCTTATCTGGGCACGACCGTGGAACAGATTGACCCGCGTTATGCCGAACTGGACTTGGCCATGCTCCGGTCGATCGGCGGCGGCCTGCTGGCCATCGGGGTGACGACACTGGTGTTGACCAATGGACCGATCCGCCGTGGGGAAGTCTGGGCTTGTGTCACGGTCGCGGTTCTGGTCGGGGTGTCGGAAGGGAACAACGCTTACCGGATGTACCCGTTCGGCTCTCCGTGGTATGGGCCGCTGGCATTCGCTGTTCTCGCCGTGACCGGAGCCGTCCTCGTGGGGGCAGGACTCCGCACCACGGCCGTGGCACGCGGAGTCGAAGTCTTCAACGGACGGATCGACATGGGGACGGTGTTTCGCAGCCTCCCGAATTGGCAACTCGTTGCCTGCCTGCTCGGCATGCTGGCCGGGTTTGTGCCCGGGGTCTCTTTCACCGGACAGTTTTACGGGCTCAGTTACGTGAGCGGCGGGTGGGACGCATCCGCGGATGACAAGAGTGTCCGTGTGACTGACGTGCAGGCAGACAGTCCGGCCTTCAAAGCCGGGTTCCGCAGTGGCGATCTCATTCGGACACCCGCCACGTTTGACGAGGTCGAGGCGACACTTGCAGGGGTGGATCGGGGTGAGAAGCACGCCTTCACTGTCCAGCGCGGCGAAACGGAATTGGTCATCGAAGCGGCCAGGCCGGAACCGGAACTGGCCGCGGTTTGGTACGCCGACATCTGGTATCCGGTTGCGGGCGGGATTTTGCTGGTCCTCGGTGTGCTGGTATTCGCCACGGCTCCGCTCACGCCGCCCCCGTGGTGGCGGTCGGTTCCGCTCGTCTTCGCCGGGTTGGGAATGGCGACGGGGTTTGTGGTGCACATGGCGACGGGCTCGGTCTTCGCGCGGTTGCGGATTTACCAGCGGTGGCCTATGGGTGTCGGCGACGAATGGTCTCTGCCACAAGGCCTGATCGGTATCGCCGCCGGTGTGCTGTTGATGCTGTTCGCGGCGGCAGAGATCCGGCATCGCCTGGCACAGTCGGTTCGTGCTCACCACTCGGAATGAGAACTCGTGCGGTGGTCCCCCTGCCACTATGTCTGCTGACGCACCGCGGCATCACGCATCGCGATGAGTTGATTGATCGTTTCATCGGCTGGGCGGATCTCGAATGGTCCGACCTTCACACCTGGATGTTTCGACATCAGTTCGATGGCGTGTGCCATGTCGCGGGCTTCCAGCAGCAGGATGCCGCCGAGTGTTTCCTTGGTCTCCGCATACGGTCCATCGGTCACATCGATCGCCCCATCCTTCACTCGAAGTGTGACCGCTTTCTGAGCGGGACCGAGCGCTTCGCCCCCCACAAAATGCCCGCCCCGCCGCAGGACATCGTCGTAAGCAAAGCACTCTTCCATCATTCTCTCCGCCTCGGCCGGAGGAATCGCCGAAAACTTGGCCTCGTCGAGATACCCAAGACACACGAATTTCATCAGAGGTTTCCTGCCAAAACGGCCTCGCTGGAGTCGCTCAGACGGCACGACTGCCGCATGCTTGTCCCTTAGTCGAATCGGTCCGGCCAAAATCGACAACCCAGCCAAGATTTTCCCAGAATCTTCGGGCCGAGCCAGGTCACGGCTTCCCTCCGGACCACGATTCGGCGACTTCGACAGCAAGATTTTTCCGGCGAATGTCGAAATCGCCATGGCCGAATCGACTAATCGTTGACCCCATTGAGAATGGCTGTTCCACTTCTTACCGTTCCGGAGACCCACGATGACCAAGATGATTTTCGTCAACCTGCCCGTCGCTGACCTCGCCAAATCGATGGCCTTCTACACAGGCATCGGGTTTACGAACAATCCGCAATTCACGGATGACACTGCGGCGTGCATGGTCTGGAGCGAAACCATCTTCGTGATGCTCCTCACCCACGGGAAATGGAAGTCCTTCACGGAGCGGCCGATCCCGCCGACCACGTCGAGCGAAGTGTCGCTGGCCATCTCGCTGGAAAGCCGTGAAGCCGTGGACGCCATCAACGAGGCCGCTGCAAAGCATGGCGGGACGGCCGACATCAATCCGGTGCAGGACCACGGTTTCATGTACGGCCGCGACCTGATCGATCTCGATGGTCACGTCTGGGGAGCCTTCTGGATGGACCCCGCCGCGATTCCGGCGGGGACGTGAGCAGACTGTCTCACTACGATGGGGCATCCCGCTTCGAGATTTCTATTGAATGCAGAGCCGGGCGTGTTACAACGCTGATGCAGTCCTACATAGAGATCTCTTCGACGGCCGCCAGCATGTCAAGTACCACATCGACGCGTTGTTTGATGTTCGCATTCGCAGTAACGCTGATGATTTGGCCCATCACGTCCTTCGTCTGTGCCGATGAGTCGCCTCCGCCACCATCGGAAGCACAGGCCTTGGCCGACCGATTGGTGGATTGGAAGAACTCCTTCCACAATCTGCATGTCATGTATCGCATGAACAATCCGCGGGAATGGATCCGGCGCAAACCGGAACTGGCTGCACCGGGGGCACTTGACGGGTATTACCACACCGAAGACTGGCTTTACAGCGACGATGGACGATCACGCGTGGAGTTACGCGGCTATGAAAATGGCGTGCTGGTCTCACGGAGAGTTTATGGTAACGACCGGGAGCACGTGTTTGCTGGCATTTTCAAGAGCGACACGGAGGTTCCCGATTCCCTGCACACCGGCCCCATCCGTCCGGGTTACCAGCCGAATCAAGGGGCGAATTATCCGGTTGCGACCCTGCATCTCCATGGGACTCAATGGTTCGGCGAGTCCGTGCATCAGTGGGAAGTGGCGCGTTACGAAGATCTCGATGGAGTGCGTTGTGCCGTCGTTCAGCCGCCAAACTCTCGTAACTCAGAACATTTCTTCGATCTGGAGCATGATGGTCTGATCCGACTCCGGAAGAGTGGCGGGATGGGCAGCCCGGAGGAATGCCGGGTCGATGAGTTTCGTCAGCTCAATCATGGCCGGTGGTTCCCCTGGCGCGGTAGTACGTCTTATCCCAACGATCGCTACGAATGGGAAGTGCTGGAAGCCGAGGTCAATCTGGAACTCACCGACGCGGATTTCGCCCCACCCGCACCGGGCCCATTCACGATTCACTCGGGATTCGAAGCGGACACGTCCCCTCTGCAAAGCGCGCCGAAAGTGACACCCCCAACCCCGGCTCCTCTCAACCGCTCCTGGCCTTGGGGTGTGGTGGGAATCATTCTCGTGGGATTGTTGGCAGCATCCGGTTTCTATCTCCGGACGATCTCGCGTTCGCGTGTCCAGTTGGGAGACATCGACGAACCGCCACCGCTGCCGAGATCGGTCGCTGTCTTCGCACCGTGGACGTGGCCGCGATGGAATCGTTGGGTGCTTGTGGGGGCTCCAGCGTTGCTGGTGACCTATGTCCTGTCGATCGGGCCGATGCTCTTGTTCGATCAGTTTGTACTGCGCGGATCATGGGCAAAGCCGGTCACTCGAATTTACTACCCTCTGCTCGCAATCAGCGAGGAAATTTCCCCATGGCAATCCGCGCTCGATCGTTACTGCCAGATGTGGAGCCCGGGGCGGTGGATCGGAATGAAGTCGTATTACAGAACTCTGAAACTCGAAGGCCGGATGAGAGCCGATGAGCTGAACACTCAGTTGGTAACGCTGGCCGCAGTGCTGACCGTGGGACTCACGGTTCACTTCTGGAGAAAGCGGACCATCGCCCGGCGATCGTCGCCGCAAGTGGATTCCGGTGCGTCGCTCCTTGAAAACGAAAACTCTCCAACGCTCGGGTGACGCCGGGTGTCACGGACTCCGGGTGTCACGGACGCCGGATTTCGTCCGCCCGTGCTTTGCCGGCGTCTTCGCTTCGCGCGCACATCGATTTCATGAGCCATTCCCGAAAACTTGCCCCGGCTTCTCGGCGGAATTCAGCCCGTGGGAGGGAATAATTGTTGCCCCCGCCGCCAAATTGCGGGCTAAGGTTCACCGCAGAGAGCGGACGATTCGTCTTTCGCCGTTCTGTCAGGCCCCGGGCATGTTGTTCCGGGGCTGTTCCACGGAATGGTGAGATTGAAGTCAAACGGTCCGACTTGAGGAAGTCATTCATGCGAACACGAAATGTAGTGGGCTTGGTGCTCGGGTTGCTGGTCACGGCGGGCGCGGTCATCGGTGCCGGGGGGGCGAAAAGTGCAGACACGCTCCAGGGGACTTGGACCTTGAGCGCCGGCGAAGCCAACGGAGTGTCCCTCGCGGACAAACAAATCCAGGGCGGGAAGCTGGTGATCGACGGCGATCATTACAGCGTCACTCTCGAAGGCGCGGCCGCCATCACCGGCGTGCAGAAGCTCGGTGTGACCTCCGGAACCCGGACGATCGACATCACCAATGCGAATGGCCCCGATCAGGGCAAATCCTTCCACGGGATCTACGAACTCAAGGGCAACGAGTTCCGCGTTGCCTTCGCCGCCGCCGGCAAACCGCGGCCGTCTCAGTTCACCACCACGCCGGACAGCGGCACGTGGATTCACGTTTGGAAACACGTGAAAGAATAGTCGACGTCCTACCGATGCCACTGCCACGCGGCTTGATGGGCGCGTGTTGTGGACAGCAAGCCCCTGGCAGACCAACGCGGTCACCAGGGGCTTTTTTGTTCGTCAGCCGAATTCTGTAGGGTGGGCTGCGCCCCCATCAGACTGCTGCGGAATCCGCGGAGAAGCCGTTCTTCACTCGCTTCCGGCAGTGCTCAGCACTGCTGCACAGACGACGCCGTGGTCCGTCCGAGATCGACGTGCAGCTTTCGATTATCGGAACAAAGCCACCCTGTCTCACTCTGCCAGGGTTTCCCACGGATTGAACTCAGACGCGCGTTGGCACGAGAGGGCAAGGTCGATCACGGTGCTGAGACCGGGTTCGACTTCCCATTCGACGCGGGGGAGCGGTTCAACGGCGGACCAGCCCCAACTGCGGAAGTGCCGACGACCAGCGGTATGACAGACGGTCCATGCTGTGCGATCGAAGCTACGAAGACTCCCAAGCGCGGGGGGCAACAGGCGGTCCCCTTCGAGGAGAGCGTCGATCTCCAGCAGGTTGATCCCCGCGTCAAAATACGCCTCGCGCTTGCGCAGATACTTCTCTTTGTCGAGCGTTCCGAAGACGCCCTTGTTCGTCGGCGAAAGGATTTCGGCCGCGGCGACCACCCGATTATCCGGGGCCCGGCGGATTACGAGGCTGTAGCTCTCGTAGAGTTCGATCTCCTCATCGACTTCGAGCACCATTGCGGAGACCTGCTCTGCCGACCGGGCCGCGAAAGTCTCGTGGCCCGGTCTGGCAATCGCCACATCGGGCGAGAGCGAAGCGGTCGGACCGGCCGAATCGGGGGCGATGACCACCGCTTCTGATTCGACAAAGATCGCCAGTTCGCGCGGCAACTGCGGCCGAAGCACTTCACGAATCTGAAGCAACCAATCCTTGTGGAAATAAGCCCACAGCCGCTTGCGTTCGATCCGCGTCAGCAATGCGGGGATGTCGGCCATAATCCCTGTTCCTCACGGCGACGACTCGTAACGACGCGGCCACGATCTTGGTTTAATTCAACTTGAACGTCGGCGAAACGCTCACCGGGGCTTGCAACCGGTGGTCGTCCAGCCCCGGCCACCCGACATCATTTATCGCTTGTCCATCTGTTTCAGGACTGTAGCGCGATGGTCAAACGCCTCTCTGGTACCCACAATCTTCCCGCTCTTAGTCGCGAGATAATTGAATGCCCAACTGCCGTCGTCGCGCAGCTTGAATTGAATCATCTCCGCATTAAAGTGGTTGTAAAGACGATCGATCATCGAACTTAGATCGGGTGAACCAGCGTTGGCCATGGCACGAATTACCAGATCTGTATCTCGAGTTCTCGCAACAAACTCAAGATTTGGTTTTCCATGAACCTGCAATACATAGGTTACAGGTCGATGCTTGGGAGTAGCGTTAAGGGCCATGTTCTTGATTGTTTGAATCATGACCTGAAAAAACGCTTTGAGTTCTGGCTCGATCGAATCGGCCGCAGCCTTTGCGATGCGGAGACCAAACCACGCCGCCGACAACTGTAAGCCCAAGGTGAACATAACCTGCGGGTCGGGTATTACTGAGCGGCGCGTGATTGCCTGCGTCTCGAATTCCTCAGAGCTTGGAGATCTAAGCTCCGAAAAAAAATCTTCGAGTTCCTGGTGCCCTCCCAAGTTTACAGCGTCAATCGCAACACAGTAATTCTGCGGATGATGGAATTCACCAACTGCCAGTGAATGATGATGCTCATCGCTAGACTGTTGCAAACCGATTTCTCCAATCGGCAGCTCAATTTCAGTCGGTGAGCCAAAAATATCGTACTGACCAATTAGTGCATGATGACCGTCATCTAATTGAATCACTTCGCAGCCAACAGTTTGACCCATTGGTGGGCATAAATGATCATGCTCAACTAGTATAACTGGCTTGCGGTCTTGTTCGTTTACAGACGCCGCCATCGACTGCAATGCTTCTACAGTCAACCCACTCTTTCTAACGGAGTGCGTTGTAGCAATTACGGGATTGATGCCGAACCCCGATGGGTCATCCATGCTGCATCACTCTTTTCGTCAATGCGAACATCCATTCGTCTCGCAACTCGCGACCGTCGGCGCACCGCCGTTTCTGGCTTTCCATTCCTGGTGGGCTTCGTGGTCGCCGATGATGATTTCGAAGCCGAGGTCTTCCACCATCTTGAAGTCGTCTTCCGCGGGCTGACCTTTTGTCGTGAGGTAGTCGCTGACGAACATCGAGTTCGCGGCGTACAGGCTCATCGCCTGCATCGACCGCAGGTTCACTTCGCGGCCGCCGGAGACGCGGAGTTCCGCCTGCGGGTTCGCCATCCGGAACAGACACAACGCCCGCAGACATTCCCGCGGCGTCAGTTCGCGGACATCGCCCAGCGGCGTCCCATCAATCGCATGCAGGAAATTCACCGGCGTCGAATGGACGGCGAGGTCGCGCAGCTCGAACGCCACGTCGACGAGGTCGCGGTCCGTTTCGCCCATGCCGACGATGAGGCCGCTGCACAATTCCAGCCCGGCGTCCCGGCACGTCTTCAGCGTGTTGATGCGGTCTTCATAGGTGTGCGTCGAGCAGATTTTCTCATAGAACCCGCGGCTGCTGTTCAGATTGTGGTTGATGCGGTCCACCCCGGCAGCTTTCAGCGTCTGGGCCTGATCGGGCGTGAGGAGGCCGAGGCAGCAGCAGATGTGGAGGCCGTATTCGTCCTTGATCTTCTTGACGGTGCTGGCGATGTGGCCGACTTCGCGATCGCTCGGTCCCCGGCCGGACGCCACGATGCAGTACGTGCGAGCCTGGCTCTCAACGGCCCGCGCGGCCCCTTCCATCAGCTTCGTTTCGTTGAGGAGCGCGTACCGTTGAATCGGGGCGTCGGAGATGATTGACTGCGAGCAATAGCCGCAATCTTCCGGGCAAAGACCGCTTTTGGCGTTCTTCAGGAAGTAGAGATGCACCTTGTGCCCGTGGTATCGGCGACGGATGCGATACGTCGCGGCGAGGAGATCGAGCAGTTCGACATCCGGGCTGCGGAGAATATCGAGGCCTTCCTCGACGGTGATGCGATGCCCCTCGAGCACGCGATCCGCCAGAGCATGCCAGTCGGTCGAACGGTCCGCCATCACGTGAGGAGCATCCATCGGCAATCGATCCAAATCATTACGAAAACGAGACTTTCGGCGCAACGCGGCGCGGTGAACGGCTCAGTTTACCGTCGAAACGAAACCCACGCCAACCCCGCTTGCGGTTTCGCGCCCCGCGCTGATTCCACCGCGTGATCGCCGACGTGGATAAGAGATTGGCAATTAGAAATTAGGAAATGAAAATTGCGAATTTGAAGAAGGAAGATCGCCACTGTTCTTTCCGCGAAACGGCAAGCGACGATGGCTCACCTCCATCAATTTGAAATTTTCATTTCCTAATTTCTAATTGCCAATCGTCTTCCCCCCGACTCATCGCTCCAATTCACTCGGCACGATCCGCTTCCCTTCCCAGTACCACTCGCCATCGACTCGTTCCAACAGGCGATGTTGACTACCGGGGGCGGCGGGGAGATCGACCTTCGGCAACCATTGGCCGTGCTCGCGAATGACGGTGGCGTACTCGGGTTTGCCCGCGAGATTGGTCCACTCGTTCGGATCGGCGACCATGTCGTAGAGTTCCTGCGAACCGTCGGCGTAGCGGATGTAGCGCCATTTTTCCGAACGGACGGCGTGGTTCCCCTGATTATGCGTGGTGATCGCTGGCCACTTCCGTGGTGTGGTGGCATCCCGCAATTGCGACACGAGACTGTGACCTTCGAGATCGTTTCGCGCTGGGAGTCCGCACAACTCAAGCAACGTCGGATAGACATCGAGCAACTCGGCGGGTTGTCCACATGAGACGTTACGGGGGAGATCGCCACCGGCGAAGATTAGCGGCACGCGCGTGGATCGTTCCCACAAAGTGTTTTTGCCGGAGATGCCCTTTTCGCCGAGATGCCAGCCGTGATCGGACCAGAACACGACGATCGTCTCCTTGTCGCGGCCGGTCGCTTTCAAGGCTTCGACCACACGGCCGACCTGGCTATCCATCAGGCTGATCGAAGCGAGATACGCCCGCACCAGCGGCTGCCATTCGTGGTATTTCTTCAGGGCCGACAACCGCGGTTCGGGCAGTTTCCAGTGCAGATTCCACGCGAAGTCCGGCACGTCATCGCGGTCATTGTCCTTCACTGGCGGCATCTGCAACGTCGCGGTCGGATAAAGATCAAACCACCTCTGGGACGCAAAACACGGCACATGCGGCAATCGAAAACCAACGCCCATGAAGAACGGTTTGTCGGGGGGCAACGACTTCATCTGTTCGATAGCGGCGTCGGCGATTTTCCAATCGGCCTGTTGCGTGTCGTCGTCAGGAAAGACGCCCCAATCCATCGCGGGGTGGTCCCAGTTGCCGTGCGACAACCGCTCCTTCGGCTTCGGCATTCCCGGTGCGACACCCCATACGGTGACTTCCGCGGCACGGTCTCTCGGAGCGATCGAACCATCGTGATAAATCTTGCCGAAGACGCTGGTGTGATAGCCCGCCTGTCCAAACGCCTGCGGAAGAGTGACGGCTGCTTTCGTCGTTTCGACCTGCCGCATACCCGGGATCAGTGTGTAGATGCCGGTCGACGACGGCCGGCGTCCGGTCAGCAGACTGGCCCGCGACGGATTGCACAACGGCGACTGACAGTGCGCATTCGTCAACAGCACCCCGCGCGCGGCGAGCGCATCCAGGTGCGGCGTCTGCGCCTGCGGATGCCCCTTCAGGCAACCGATCCAGTCGTTGAGATCGTCCGCCGCGATCATGAGCACGTTCGGTCTCTCGGCCGCGGGACATTCGATCGCGAGCAGAACGATGGCGACGGTGAGTAGCATTCCGCGCATGAAATCTCCGATTCCGATAGGCACACTGTGGTTCAAAGTTGAAGAGGAGCCTCACGCAAAGGCGCAAGGGCGCAAAGGAAAGGCAGGATCTCAAGCAGGAAGAAATCTCAGCCGATATTCCCATCCTTGCCATGTCCTGCGTATTTCCTTTGCGCCCTTGCGCCTTGGCGTGAGGTCCTCCGGATTCCTACCGTCCCTTTTTCTTGCCGCGGTTGGCGGGTTCGGGATCGCTGAAAGGGGGACGTTCAAACGTCTGACCGTCACCGGTGACGCGCGGGTCGCCGGCTTCGGTGAGGATGTCCATCATTTGTTTTGACAGCGACGTTCGAATCCTCGCAAATCTCGGATCATCCACCACATTGATCATTTGCTCGGGATCGGTGCGGAGGTAATACAATTCTTCCGCGGGGCGTTTGCCGAAGGCGTAATCGTAGTGGCGTTTCCATTGCGAATTGTCGCGCTGATGGATGAGCCACGCTTTGGTGGGACCGGCGTCCATATCGGGAAACGCGAGCCGGGTGTTGTCTTCGAGTTGATCGAGCGCTGGCAACGGTGTGGAAGCTGCGGCGAGTGGTGAACCGAGCGGCCAGCGGTCCGGGGCGAAGTTGCGGATGTAGAGGAAGTCTTTGGTGCGCAGCGCTCGCTGTGGATAGGGCAGGTTGTCCTCGCGCGCACTGCCGACATGGCGTTCGCGGCCGGCGATGACGTGTGTTCGCGTCGGGTCAATCTGGCCGGATTTTTCGGACGTCAACACCGGCAACAAACTGCGGGCATTCATCCCCGCGGGATGTTTTAGGCCGGCGATGTCGAGGAACGTCGGGGCGAGATCCGGCAGCATGGTGAAGTCATCCACGACGCGACCGCCGGGGATGCCGGGACCGCGGGCCATCAACGACACACGCACACCGAAGTCATAGAGATTGCATTTTCCACCGGGAAAACCGGGAGCGCCGTGATCGCCGCTGACGACGACAACTGTTTTGTCGAGTTCGCCTGCGGCTTCCAGTTGTTTCAGGATCACGCCCACACCGGCATCCCATGCCTGAATCTCGCCGAGGTAATCGGCGAAGTCTTCCCGCACTTCAGGCACATTCGGCAGGAACGCGGGCAGCTTACCGTCCAGCGCAGCGGGTTCAATGTTCCACAACGCTTTGCCGGAGCCCTTGATCCATGTCCGATGCACATTCGTCGGGCCGAACCAATAACAGAACGGTTGTCCGTTTTTGCGGTCGTTGAGGAACGCCGAAAAATTGTCGCGGACGTTGGCGTACATGCGGGACTTCGCCTCGTCGATGGGAACACCCTCCGACACGAGTTTCGTCACATTCTCCGAGAAGTTATTGAACTGACCGCCAGCTTTTTCGTAGCCGAATTGCCCCGCACCATACGGGGCATCGTTCGGAGTGCCGGGGCTCCAGACCTTGTACGTTTCACCGATGTGGTAACCGGAATCCTTCAGCAGCAGCGGCCACGAGGGAATAGACGAATCCCACTGCGCTCCGACGAGAATCGCCCCGCGGCCTGTGTTGAAAAAATACCGCCCGGACAACAGCGAACTGCGGCACGGCGTACACGAAGGCGCATTCACAAACGCATGCCGAAACAGCAGGCCTTCCTTCGCAATGCGATCAATATTCGGCGTCCGCACCACATCATTCGGCGACGGCTTGCCATCCACTGCGGCATACGCACTGGCATAACGGCCCCAGTCATCCGCGAAGCAGAAGACGATGTTCGGACGGTCCGCGGCAGTAAGGGGCGAGACCGCTCCAAACCAGGAAAGGAAGATCAGTCCGCAAAGCGAGCGAGCGGGCATGATTCAGATTCCTAATGGTGCTGGTAATGGCGAACTGAACCGTTGAGAATTAGTCAACTCGTCAGAGATGAATCGCACCGACCTTCTGGTACAGAGCATCAATCTGGTCGCGAATGCGACATGCCTCATGAAACCATTCCGGCTGAAGGATGCAGGAATTGTGTTCGACAACCAGAGATTCAAATTGGTTGGTCATGATATGGATTCGGTCGAGCAATTCGTGACATCCAAATGAACCCGGTGCCCAACGAGCATGATCTTCGTCTTCGAGTTCCTTCAAAAGATCTTGCCGATACTCCTCGTGGCCAGCATTGTCGATCATGCAGACATCCCTTTTCGTCTACTTCGGAATCCGGTTGAGCGTGTAATACGCTTCTTTGTGCAGCAGTGGTTGGTCGTTGCCGTTCTTCACGGCGGAGACCAGTTCGTGGATGTGGCCTTCTTGCAGACCCTCGATGACGAGGCACACGGATTTGTTATCCTCGGCGACGGTGGCGGATTTGATCGTCGGCGTGGTGAAGTCGACTTCGGGGCTGCCGTAGGCGGATTGGAAGATGTAGGTGTAGGTTTGCAACTTGTAGGACTCGAGATCCGCGGCCGATTCGCGATTAACAGGCTCGGTGAAGGTCAACTCGAAACCGTCTGGTTTGGCTCGCATTTCGTGAATTTCAAACGGGGTCTTGCCGGTCCAGTTGAGGCGTTCGAGTGCGTAGGGCTTGTTCCCCCGGCTACCCCAACCGCGGTTGGTACCCCCAACGAACATGGCTCCGTTCGGTGACATTTCCAAGGTGAGCGTGCCCGAACCGAACCCCTCGCGGAACGGGAAACAGACGCCCTGGTAGTGCCCGTCGACGGTTTCCAGAAAACATCGCATCACCGTGCTGTTGGTCTGATCGCCGACGAACATCTGGTTCTCGAACGGTCCGAATTTCCCTCCGCTGGTATCGCAGGTCACACCGCTCGCCGATTGCCCCATTTTCTTGTACGGGAAGAGAATGATTGGTGGCTCATATTCCGGAATCTTCTTCGCTTCCGTCATGAACCGGCTGCCCGATTGCGGTTCCTGCGGCTTCGTGGGCAGCACGGCTTTCACTTCGGGCAGGTCGTACCACTTGAAGCCGCCGGGGTGGCCGACGAACTTGCCGGGGATGAGATGTTTCAGACCGCAGGTGCCGTTCCACGGGCCTTGATTGTCCGTGTAGAACACGTCCCCGGCCGCGTTGGTCCCGATGCCCCCCGGTGAGCGGATGCCGCTGCACGTCGGGATCGACTTGCCGTCTGGCGTTACCCGCAGACACCAGCCGCGGTACTTGCTGTCGCTGCCGAACGAACCGGTGAGGCACAGCACCACCCAGATGTTGCCCTCTTTGTCGAATTTGGAACCGAACGCATATTCGTGATAGTCGCCGTTGATCTGCCAGTCGTCGTTGATCACTTCGTAAAGATCGGCGACGCCGTCCCCGTTGCTGTCCTTGATCCGCGACACATCGCCGCGCTGGGTGAGATACAGCCAACCCTCTTTGTGGGTCAGGCCGAGCACTTCATGCAAGCCGTGAGCAAACCGTGTCCACTTCTGCTGACCCGAGTCGCCGAACGGGTTCTCGACCATCCAGATTTCACCCCGGCGGGTGGACACCGCCAACCGCCCATCCGGCAGCAAATCCGTCGCTCCGGCTTCGAGGTAGGCGTCTTTGGGAATGGTGAACGTGGTCAGCTTGTAGAAGTCGTCTTCGACCGGTGCTTGAGCTAGAGCAGCCGACGATGTGCACATCACGCAGAAAAGAAGCCACCGCATCGAGAGCAACTTTCACAGAGGCAAGGACTTGGACGTTCGGAAGCCGGCCAGGCAGGCGCGGTGACCGGGCCAGAGACACCGGCGTGAACGTCAGTCTAATCACCCGCACCGGCACGATACAATCCGCCCGCGAATCGCGCAACTCTGCAATCGATCGCAAGTTGACGTCAGTGCATCGACGATTTAACATGTCTAGGTGGTCGACTTCTTACCTCGACCGTCAGCGCCTCACTCGCTCGGGGAGCACTCGATGAGTTCGTCTGTCTGTCAGCGAACCTTGGTCGCCGGTCTACTGGCCTTCCTTTTGGGCGGGCCGATCACTCGCGCCGAGGATGTTGCCGCACCGCCACGAATGAATGCACAGCAGCTCGATGCCCTGATGGTGCAGGAGTTGAAAGCGCCGCTGTCGCCGCCGATTGGCGACGAACAGTTCCTGCGGCGCGTGACGCTCGATCTCATCGGTCGGCAGCCGACTCCCGACGAACTCGCGGACTTTGCCGGCAACACCGCGGCCGACAAACGCTCGCAGGTGATCGAACGGTTGCTCGCCGATCCGGAATTTGGTCGCAACTGGGCGGCTTACTGGTCGGACACCATCGGCTACCGCATCCCGCCGCCCGAGTTGACGTTTCTCAACTACGATCCGTTCAAAGCGTGGATGGCCACGAAACTGAACGAGAACACCAGTTGGGACGAAGTCATTCGCGACGTCCTGTCCGCCACGGGCAAAGTGAAAGACAACCCCCCGGCGACGTTTGTCGCGTATCACGAAGCCCATGCCCAGCGGCTCGCCTCGGAAACGGCCCGGATCTTCTTGAGCCTGCAACTCGGTTGTGCCCAGTGTCACGACCACCCGTTCGACGACTGGAAGCGCGAGCAGTTCCATGAACTCGCGGCTTACTTCACCCGGGCGTCGGTCAAGTTCCCCTGGAACGAGGGGATCGAAACCGAAGTGAAAGACAAGGGCAAGGGCGAGTACGAAATGCCCAACATCCAGGAACCCACGAAGAAGGGGACCGAAATGGCCCCGGCGTTCCTTACCGGCGAGAAACTGCCGAAAGGCAAGAGCGATGTCGAACGCCGCAAGGAACTCGCCCAGTTGATCGCGTCCGATCAGAACCCGTGGTTTGCGAAGTCGTATGTGAATCGGGTCTGGGCGCGGATGATGGGTCGCGGCTTCTACGAACCGGTCGACGATTTCGGCCCGGCGATCACCGCGGTCCTGCCGGTGGTGCACGAAGCGTTGTCTGCCGAGTTCAAAGCTTCGGGGCATGATGTGAAGGCGCTCTTCCGCCTGATCACGAATTCACAGGCGTATCAACAGCAACTCGCCATGTCGGAATCTCTGGCTGACCGTCCGTTTGCGTCCGGCGCGACCGGGAAATTGCGTGGTGACGAAATCTTTGCCTCGCTAGTGACGGCGATTGAATTGCCGAATGTCACGCCTCCGAAGATGGCCCCGACGAAGGAAATCCGCTTCCCTCCGCCGCCGAAAAGCACGCGTGATCTCGTAGCCGATGCGTTTGCATTCGATCCATCGGCGCGTGTGGAGGACGTGAGCCGCACGTTGCAGCAAGCCATGCTGCTCATGAACAACGATCAGTTGCAGAAACAGGTGGATGCGCGTCCGGAAAGTGGCACCGTGTTGGCGAAACTGCTGCAAGCCGAGCCCGACAACCGGGTCGCCGTCGAACGGCTGTTCCAGCTCATTCTGGCCCGCCAGCCGCGCGACACCGAACGGAAACTGACCCTCGAACACGTCTCCGCAGTCGACGACCGGGGCGAAGCCTTCGAAGACGTCCTGTGGAGTCTAATTAACTCGGCAGAGTTCACGACGAAGCGCTGAGGACCTTCCCATGACCGATGGCGACTTGACGGCGGACAAAAGCACTTTCTGGGTCGAGGTCCGGGCCACGTTCCTGCATTGGGAAAGGCTGCGCGTCATTTACAATGTGGTGCTGGTTGCATTGACCTGTATCGCCACGTTTGGCCTCAAACCCGAATTGGCGATGGACCCGGGGTTCTGGCTGGGAGCCGTCGCCGCGGGACTGGCGGCCAACGTTTGTTTTTTCATCGGTCCGATGGCGGAGTGCTACATCCGCTGGCTCGGTTACCGCAGTGCCGTGTTGACGTACGGTCTCTTCGGTGCCGGAATGGCGTTCTCCAGCGCTGTCACACTGGTGGCCGCGATGTTTGTTCATCCAACGACATTATTCTGAATCGAAATACTGCCGCTGCCTCGCGGTAATGGATCTCGAACATGAAGCACACCATTCTTGATCTCGCTGCGAACCGTCACGGCGTCGTTGACCGCCGGGCTTTTCTGCGCACGATGGCCGCCGGTGCTGGCGTGGCGACCCTCGGCTGGCGTGACATGCTGATGGTGCAGGCGGCCGAACTCCGCAAGCAGGGCAAAGCGATGATCCTGCTCTGGATGGATGGCGGACCCAGCCAGTTCGACACGTTCAATCCCAAGATCGGCTCAAAGAACCAAGGCCCGGCAACCGCCATCGACACCAACGTTCCCGGCATGCAGTTCGCCGATTTCTGGCCGGAAACCGCCAAGATCGCCGACCGGCTGGCAGTCATTCGCTCCATGCGGACCAGTGAAGCCGAACACGACCGGGCGATCATGCTCGTCCGCACCGGTTACCCGCCGAATCCCGCGGTCCGATACCCCACCTTTGGGTCACTGGTGGCGAAGGAACGGGAAGACATCGAATACGACTTCCCGGCGTTCGTCCGCATCGGCAGGCCCCGCATCAAGACCCGCGACGTCGACGCTGGGATCATCGGCGTGAAGTATTCCTCGTTCAATGTTGATCAAGCCGGTGAACTCCCGCCTAACGTCCGCCCGGTGGTCACCGAACCGGTGTTGCGGCGGCGGTTGTCCCTCGCCGAGAAACTTGATGCCGAGTTCGCCGCGTCCGGGGCCTTCAAGGAAGTCGCGGAGAAACGATCCGTCTACGATCGCACGTCACGGTTCGTGATGAGCCCGCGATTGTCGACGTTCGATCTGGAACGCGAATCACCGGAGATGCGCGACGCCTACGGTCGCACCGACTTCGGCCAAGGCTGTCTGCTGGCCCGGCGGTTGGTCGAACAAGGCGTGAGCTTTGTCGAAGTCATCAGCACCGGCAGCCGCAACGATGCCGGTTGGGACACGCATGGCAACGGCTTCCGCGATCAACCGTACCTTTGTGCCGAAGCTGACCCGGCACTCGCCACGCTGGTTCTCGATCTCGAACAACGCGGGATGCTGGAAAACACGCTGGTCGTCTGGATGGGCGAATTCGGCCGCACCCCGAAGATCAAAGCCGATGGTGGTCGCGACCATTACTCCAAAGGCTGGCCGGTCGTACTGGCCGGCGGGGGGATCCGCGGCGGTCAGATGATCGGAGCCACGGATTTCGACGGCATCGACGTGACCGAACGTCCGATTGCCATTCAGGACCTGTTCTGCAGCTTCTGCAAGGTCCTCGACATCGACGCGCACCAGGAATACTTCACCGCCGACGGCCGCCCCATCAAGCTCGTCAGCGGCGGCGAGATCGTGCATGAGTTGTTCGGATAAAAAAAGAAGCCCACGGTTTCTGAACCGTGGGTCTCATCCGTTGTGCGCGGTTTTGAACAAGCAAGAAGCCCGGCATCTTGGGAGATGCCGGGCTTCTGAATTTCGTGATGAGAGGCGATTCGCTCAGATGAACTGCGTCACGCCCGGTTGAGCGGTCGGAGGCACCTTCACTTCGGTGTTCCAGTCCTTGATTTCCGGGACGAGAACTTCTTGCGAGTTCATCGCCATGTCCCACGTGACTTCGCGGCCGGTGTAGCCCGCCATCCGCCCCATGATCCCCATCAGCGTGCTGCTGACCATCCGGTCGCCGTCGTTGAGGGGTTCCCCCTTCCGAAGCGAGGCGAAGAATTCGTCGTGCTCGGTCTGGTACATGTTGTTCCGCGGGCCTTCGTATTTCCACGGGTTTTCGCCGGTGATGAGAATCCCCCGCGCGGCGATATGCCCGGTTCCCTTCGTGCCGATGATGGTGCACGCGTTTTCGTTATGGCATCCGGGAATCTGTCGTTGGGCCAGGAACCCACGCGTGGCCTGCGGATTGCCCCACACATAGTTCACTTCGATGTGGTCGTAGATGTTCCCGCCGTTGGCCGGGATCTGGCGACCACCGACCGCGGTACACGACGCCGGCGGGGCATCCTTCATCACCCAGGCCAGCCAGTCGACGGTATGAATCGCCTGCTCTACGAGACCATCGCCCGACAGCCAGGTGAAGTTGTACCAGTTGCGGACCATCCACTCGAGATCGGTGATGTCCTTCGGACGCTTGTCTGCCGGAGGCATTGGCTTCACAGGACCGGTGAGATACGTCCCGTAGATGGCGACCACATCGCCGATCTGGCCTTCATGAATGCGTTTGAACAATTCGCGCCGTGGGTAATCATACCGCCAGCAGAATCCGGCCAGAATCCCGAGTTTCTTCTGCTTGGCGATCTTCACCGACTCGATGACCGAACGGACACCGGGGGCGTCGGTCGCCATCGGTTTTTCGGTGAAGATGTGCTTGTTGGCTTCCACGGCAGCCCGCAGATGGACCGGCCGGAAACCGGGGGGCGAGGCGAGGAGGACCACATCGCAGTTCTCGATCACGTTCTTGTACGCATCGAGACCGACGTACTTCTGCTTTTCATCGACCTGGACTTGCTCAGCGATCTGTGGCTGCGTCTTGAGATTCTCGATGCTGTAATCGATCGCCTGGCGAAAGACATCGGCGACCGCGACCAGTTTGGCGTTCTTGTCGGCACCAAGGGCTTCCCGTGCCGCACCACTCCCACGGCCGCCGCAACCGACGAGGCCCACCTTCAGCGTTTCATCCCCTGCAGCGTAGACACCCGAGTTCAAGCCGAGACTCAATCCCAAGCCCGCAGCCACAGCGGTACTGGACTTCAGAAAATCGCGACGATCAGTCGAAGGGGCGGCAGGATGGTCCATGCGGTCCTCACAGAGCGGAAACGAAGGCGGGATTGTAAGCAAAGTCTGCGCGATCTCCATGTTATCCATCGGCTGGACCCGATGCGAGTGAACGAGCGATTTCGACCCCAAGACGCCGCACCTTCCGGTTGGTAAACTGATGTGATGAACACCGCCGAACCCGATATCGAGCCCGAACCAGAACCCGAGGAGGGTTTTGTCCCGCCGGTGGGCGATCCGACCAAAGAGACGCTCAAAATCACCGTCGAGGCCCGCGCCCACGGTTGGCGCGTCGACCACTATCTCAGCCGGCTGTTCCCCAACTTCAGCCGGATGGCCTTTCAACGGGCGATCGAAAGCCATGCGGCACTCGTCAACGGGCTGCCGGTCAAGATGGCCCGCCGACTCCGGGTGAACGACGTCGTCGAGTTCCGTCTGCCGGAAATGCCGGATAGCTCGATCACTCCGGAAGACATCCCGCTGGATGTGATGTACGACGACGATTACTTCATCGTCATCAACAAGACGGCGAATATGGTTGTCCACCCCGGCCGTGGAAATTACCTCGGCACGCTGGCGGGGGCGCTGCAGTTCCACTTTGACAAATTAAGCGATGTCGCCGGGAAACACCGCGCGGGGATCGTGCATCGTCTCGATCGCGATACCAGCGGCGTGCTGGTCGTCGCAAAAGACAACACCATCCACCATCACCTCAGCAAACAGTTTGAGGAACGGACCGTCGAGAAGGAATACCGGGCGATCGTCTGGGGGGAAGTCGAATTCGATCGGGATTACATCGAGACCCACGTCCGGGTCAGCCAACGGAACCGTGAGCGGATGATGGTCTGCCCGCCCGGCGGCAACTCCCGGCATGCCGCCACGTTTTACGAAGTCCTCGAACGCTTCAACGGCTTCAGTTGGATGCGACTGTGTCCGCAGACGGGCCGCACGCACCAGTTGCGCGTCCACATGCATCATCTCGGTCACCCGGTGGTTGCCGACCGGTTATACGAGGGGCGTTCCGCGCTGCATCTGTCGGACCTCATCGACAATGTGCCGCCAGATGAGGACCAGGAATTTATTGAACGACAGGCGCTGCACGCCTTCCGGTTGAGCTTCGATCACCCGGTCACCGGCGTGCGGCTCACCTTCGAGGCTCCGTTGCCGCCGGATATGACAACAGCGCTGGACGCCCTGCGGAAACACCGTCAGAAAGTCCGCCGTCCGTCATAGGGCCTGACGCAGTCCGGAGCGCCAGCGACGGATGATGGCCGACGTGGCTTGCAACTCCATGACTTTGTCGTCGAGTTGGTCGCCTCGGCTTGGAATGGACCACATCCACCGCAGGCCACGGTCGGCGAGTCATCCCGGTCGTTATCGCGACTTTCTTAACAGGCGCGTGAGCGGGTTTGAGCGTGACTTGTTGACACTCGACAGGACGACGGTCGTGATGTCGCTGTCGAGGAAGGTCGGTGGGGCAATCGGACTGGGGGCGGCAGGGCGAGGCGCGACGCCGGTCGTGTTGACGCTGCTTGCACCGTTGGTGGTGTTGACGATGCCATCGTTGACGAAGACCGTGAAACTGGTTGTTTCGGTGGTGCCGATCGGAACATTGCTGCGCGGTTGGAAGACGAGCGCCCGGATTGCGGTCTGGACCAGTGCGCCGATGTTTGCTGCCGGATTGAAGTAGCGCGTGTAAACGATGTTGGATCCACTGAGGGTGCGCGTCCAGCCAGCCGTCGAGGCGAGTGCGAAATCGCCGCGGTTCACACCGTTGGCAATGGTGACACGCGTCAGCATCTCTTGTGTGTCGGGGTCTGTGATGGTCACCGCGCTGAAGACGGCACGGGTCTGGTTGTCGGCCATCGGTTGATTGGCCGCGGCACCGGCGATGGCCGGGGCATTGTTCACACTGGTGGTCGTCACTCGTGTGCCCGTGTTGGCAACGGCCGGGGAGACACCGTCGCTGACGGTGACCTGAAAATCGGTTGCTTCCGTTGTGCCAGGCCGGATTGCATTGCTGCGCGGCTGGAAAACCAGTGCGCGGAATGCCGCTTGTGCTGTCGCACCCACGTTCTGTCCGGGGCTGAAATACCGTTTGTAGGTGATGTCATTCCCGGTGGTGTAGCGGACCGTCCAACCGGTCCCGACATTCGCGTTGGTGAAATCGCCGCGGAACTTACCGTTGAGAATCGTCACCGAGATCAGCATCTCCTGCATGTCGGCATCGGAGACGATTAATGTGCTGAAGGGGTTGACCGTGGCGTTGTCGTTGACGATCACATTCGGACTCGCGCCGCTGATGGAAGAGGCGTCATTGATGCTGGTGGTACGGACCGAGGTGAGATTGTTCGAAACCGGAGCGGACAGACCATCGGATGCCAGGACCGTGAAGGCGGTCACTTCCGAAGTCCCAGGCTTGATCGCATTGCTGCGGGGCTGGAACACCAGCGCGCGAACAGCTGCCTGTGCCACACTGCCGATGTTGGCTGCGGCGCTGAACGTCCGCGCGTACTGAATGTCGTTTCCGACCACTGTTCGCGTCCAGCCACTGGAGGACGCCGGGGTGAATTCGCCGCGTACAGTCCCGTTACCAACCCGCACCAGCACGCTCAGAGCCTGCAGATCGGGGTCGGTGACCGTCAGCGATGGGAACGGACTGATGGTGGCGTTGTCATTCACGCTCTGGTTCGCGATCGCTCCACCGAGCACCGGTGCGGTGTTCACGCCTGTGATCGAATGGTTGGCATCCGAAATATCGAAGAAGACGTTGCCGATCGCTTCCACTTTGATGCGGGCCAGCGCGGTGGTCAGCAATGGGACCAGGATCGATTGCGAGCCATCATTCGGCGTGCTGCTGGCGAGCACCGTGGTGAAGTTGTTGCCGCCGTCCGTCGACAACAGAATGCGGACGTTGGCAACGTTGATTCCATTGCCCGTCGTTCCCGCGACATTCCACGTCACGGTTTCGAACGTCCCCCCGGTCCAGGCGAGATTCGTGTTAGGAGACGTGATCGCAAACGGGGCACCAGTATCGACGACGTTAACGACCATATCATCGGTGTTCACGCCGCCGCCGTTGGGATTATTGTCCCGCACAATCGCGCGGAAATTCATGGTCCGCGTCAACGAGGGAAGTTTTTCCCCTTTGACCAGTGTGCCATCGAGAATGTCTTCCAACCGTGGAAAAGTGCGGGTGGGATCACTGGTGGGTATCCACGACCGGAAGATCGGGCTGGTGGTATTCTGAGCGGCATTCAGACCTTGAGCCGGACCGAGATCGCGTTGTTCCCAGTTGTAGACGAGGGCCCCGTTCCCGTTGGCATCGGACCCTACGGCCGTCAGTTTGAAGGGGGTATTCGCGGGAATCGTGTAATCGCTCCCGGCATTGATGGTCGGGACCGCATTACCGGTGCCGGTGCGTGTCCCCACCGTGGGGATCGTTTCGTCGACATGCTCGATGATCTGGTCAAAGCTGTAGGAGTGGAAATACTGGTCATTTGTGGGCTGCAGGTTATTCTGCGCCCCAAACAAACCTGCATAAGACATGATGGTCGATCCGCTGCCGGGTTCATACGCCGCGGTGCGGACGCGATTCGGATCGCCCAGGTTGAACGTGTGGTCGGCCCCGAACTGGTGTCCCATTTCGTGCGCCACGTAGTCGATGACGAACGAGTCGCCGATCGGTGACGGCTGACCGGTGTGCGCCCACGCTTTGCCGCCCGTGATTCCCACTCCTGCCAACGAGGCGCTTCCGCCCTCTCCCGTGCCAAACACATGTCCGATGTCGTAGTTCGCGTCACCAATGACGGCATCAATATTGGCCTGGTTTTCGGAATCGAGCAGGCTACCACCATCATTGGTATACGGATCGGTCGCAGCGTCGGTGTAGACAAGGGAGGCATTGTCGGCAACGAGTTGGAAAGCAATCGAAAATTCGGTTGTGTAGAGGCCGCCGATGCGATTCATGGCGGTGACAATCGCGCCATACCCCAACTCCACCGTGCCGCCGTGGAAGGCGGTGTACTCGCCGGTGGCCGCGATCGCAGTCCGGTAGGTGCGCAGTTGCGTGCCGGATCGGGCCGCGATTTCCGCAGGCCCACTCGGAACGTCGTGAGACACGGACGACGGAGCTTCCGTCTCCGGGGTGCTGTCGTGATCTCCATGATGATGGTCTGCTGCCGCATCGTGGTCAGATTCGCAGGTGAGCGATGCCAACGCGCCTTCTGACGGGCGCGCCGCGGAGGCGTAATAACTGGCGTAGTAGTCATCATTCAAATGAAAATAAGGGTCGATGTACCATCGCCCTTCCGAGGACAGAACCTGTGCGTGGAAGCCCTGCGGCGTCAGATCGAGATGCACCACGGCTGTGGGATCATCAATTCCCTGCCCGGCATACGTCTTGATGTTCGGGAACTGTGCGGCAAGTTTCGGGGCCATGATCTGCGATTCGTAAATCGCAAATCGTTCCGGATTTCCCTCGGGATCGAGCAGTGTGATCGTCGACGTGTTGATCGAGAAATCTGCACCCGCATCCGGTGCGGCATCGAGCGTTTGCCGGACGGCGATTTCGTCCATCGTGAACGCTGTGTAATCGGACAAATTCAGATAACTAACCGCCTGTGCCGTCACATCGGTGGGAAAGGCTTCCAACGGCTGCCAGAGGTCATCGCCAGGAACCGACGCCGACAGTAGGACGCGTGGTTCGACAAGTGACACTTCCACAGGAAACGCGGTGCGATAAGATACTCCGGTTCGGGGGGACCGGTGCCGCGGCCTCCTCAGCAGCCAGGAACGAACGGCTGTCGATAACGCGGTGTAGTCCATCGGACGATCTTTCAAACGAAGCGCTGTTGGCGAGTGCGGGTGAGTGCCGTTCAGTTGTCGAAATGACCGGGACGTCAAAAATGCCGCAATGAATCGCGGAAAAAAGACTAACGACCCACCCCTTGTAATCCGTGTCCAAGGGTGAGTACACGCACCGCGATCCAAACCTGTCAGGGAATTTGCCGAATCTTTCGGATGTCGGTCCGTTCGAATTCAGTAACGTCGAGCACCCTGCCCCCGACGGTTCCGATCAATCTATGCCTCGTGCACAAATCTGAATCGGCCGCTCTGCACAAGATTGCAACCGCGCTGCGTGAAGAGAGAGTCCCGCCGCCAGCGACTAGTTCCTGAGATGGGGACAAGACCACCAGCAGCATCAGGCAGCGCAACAAAAAGGGTTCCCAGGCAGAACCTGGGAACCCTTGCGTAACAGGAAGCTGTGGAACTTACGGTCTCGTTCCACTCGATGATTTAGCGAGAAGCGGCGGTGCGGGCCTGGCGGAGGAGCTGCAGATAGTCCGCGGCGATGTGCAGGACTTCCTTGTTGTAGTCTGTCTCTTTGAAGACCGGCCCCTCAGAAGTGCCGTTTTCTTTTTCTTCTTCTTCCTTGGCGACTTCGTTCGCCGCCTTGTCTTCATCGCGTTCTTTTCGCAATGTCTCTTCGTTCAGCGACACGGTCTTGCGGTTCTTGCGCGTGAGGTAACGATCGATGTCCTTCTTGATCTCGGCGAACTTCGGATCGGCTGAAATGCGGCGGGAGCTCATTTCACGAAGACCCGCGATGACGCCGGGGTCAGCCATGTTGTAGATCACGTGGGCGGCCGGTTCGATCCGATCAAACGCCAAAGCGTTCTCCAGGAACGATTCGCCCAAGTCCATATGATCGAGCAGCGACGGCAGCACCACGTCAGATTCGACACCGCGGTTCTGCGTGCTGTCACCGTTCACGCGATAGAACTGGTTGATTGTCAGCTTCAGTGCACCGCGGTTTTGACGCACCGTCAGGAAACCGCTACTGACGGGCATCACGTTCTGAACCGTGCCTTTGCCATGCGTCGTGGTGTCACCAATGATGATCCCCCGGCGGTAGTCCTTGATCACCGCGGCGAAGATTTCGGACGCTGAAGCCGCCAATCGATTGCAAAGGACAACCACGGGGCCGTCGTATTGCACACCGGTTTCCGTGTCATCGTGGCTCTTTACCTTGCCATTCTGTTCTTTCACCTGCACCACGGGGCCTTTATCGATGAACAGACCCGAAACTTCAATCGCTTCGCTGAGAGCGCCGCCACCGTTCATGCGGAGATCGACGACAACGACATCGACGCCTCCCTTTTTGCGGAAGTCGGCGAGCACTTTGCTCACATCGCGGGCTGTGCTCTTAAAATCGTCAAGCCCCTGCTGCGCCCCGCTGAAATCGCGGTAGAACGAGGGAATATCGATGACACCCACGCGGCCGGTCGCCCCCGGAATCCACTTGGCGGCATCAATGATGTCGCCCTTGACTTCCGATGACGTCAACTCGATCTTCTGCCGAACCAAGGTGTACTCGACGGTTTCACTCGCTCCGTTGAGGACCCGCAGACGAACTCGTGAACCCCCTTCGCCGCGAATGAGACGAACGACGCGGCTGAGTTTCATCTCCACAATGTCGACCCATTCGCCATCACCCTGCGCGACGGCAATGATCTTATCATTGACCTTCAGGCGGGCATCCTTCTCTGCAGCGCCACCCTTCACCACCTGGGCGACAATCGTGTAACCGTCTTCCGAACGAAGTGCGGCCCCAATCCCTTCCAGGCTCAACCGCATCTGAATATTGAAGTCTTCCAGCGTCTGCGGTGACATGTAGCTCGAATGGGGGTCAAAGCAGTGTGCCAGCGAGGAAAGGTACATCTCAAGCACTTCGCTGTCTTCGGTATCGTGCGCGGTCCGCTTCACGGTGTCATACCGCTTGTGGAGCCGCTTCTTCGCCTCTTCCGGTGCGATTTTGTCGAGATTCATCGACAACAGATCGAACTTGATCCGCTTCCGCCAGCGTTCATTCAATTCCTTGGCGTCCGGTGCCCAACTCACCTGGTCACCGTCGATCGCCATCGACTCGTCAATGGTGAAATCGTGAGGAGCATCCACGTTCTTGTGGGCCACCGCGATCCGTTCATCGAGACGGCGGAGGTAGGTGGCAAAGACATTCCGAGCGAAAGTCACGTCCCCCGATTTGGCGATCAGATCGTCGAGCTGATCGCGGGCACGATTGAATTCGTCGATGTCCGATTGCAGAAAGTAAAGCTTCTGGGGATCGAGATCTTTCAGGAGCCGTTTGACAAGCATCTGCGAGATGCGGTCGTCGATCTGCTTCTGGCTGATATGGTGTTTGCTGATCATATCCGCGACGAGTTTCGCGGTGGTCTGGTCATTGTTGTTGCCATTGTTCAGCTGCTGAGCACCGATGGTCGAGGCGACCAGCAGAACCACCAGACCGGAGACACAACACGCCGTACGAGAAGGCAAACACAGTCTCATGGAGCTCATCCGTGTTCAGAGACGGGGCTGGAGCTGTGAGTTTTCACAACCATCACCGAATCGTAGCCAAAGTCTCCGGTTGTGGCAAGACGCGCTCTGAACGGGAGTTACATTCAACCGGCCGAGACGGGATTGGAGTCCGTGGCCGCATCGGCCCAATTTCCAAACCGAAGGATTGCACTGAGACGTCAATCTTCAGCGACAGCAACGGGCATTGACAACACTGGCCACTTGGATTCCGGCGATGCTTTCCTGGAATCGAAGCGAGGCTGCTCCGCAGTTTCCATTGGATCCCACGGCTCAAATCGCGATGGGATTGTGACCGAGCAAGGCAGGGAAGCAGTCTGCCGGCAATTTTCACCACCAGCACCGGTCAGTTGGCTGAACGGTTTGTCACGGGATCGTTCCCCCAGAGAATCCGGGAAAGGCTTGGCAGACGACCACTGTCGGAGTTATAGTGCCCGCACCCGGAGAGGTGGCTGAGCGGCCGAAAGCACCGCATTGCTAATGCGGCGTAGGGGAAACTCTACCGCGGGTTCGAATCCCGCCCTCTCCGCTTACTGATTTCGCCTTCGCTGCAAGCCATTAAACTAAAATGACTTGCAGTGAGGCGTATCGGTTTGTCCCAATCAGTGGGACAGGATATGGGACAAATTCAATTCGCCTCGTGTGCAGGTCCGCGCTGGTTGTCATCATCGTCCTGCCATTTTTGCCCGGACTCCGTGCCTGCCGACCCTCCCTCTCTTCCTGTGGATCCTCGCGGACCCGCTTTGTCGTGCCGCGGACCATCCGCGGCACTTCGTTCACCAAGTAGATCTAATTGTTCGAACTTTCGCCGACTCTCGTCGTCGGACAGATGACGGTAGATTTCCACAACCCGTGAATCGCGATGGCCGACCCATTGCTTGATTTCGGACTCCGTGGCTCCCTGGAAAAACGCCTGCGAAACGAAGTAATGCCGAAAGCTATGCAGGCGTCCGTCCGCGAAGCCAACTTCTCCGTTCGACGTCGGAAACTGGGATTTCAATGAGTCGATCACTTGCCGAACGAATATGTTTCTGACGGTATCCGGCTTCAACTTCCCCCCTTTGGGACCGCGGAACAGTCGCCCATCCGTATGTTGAGGAAGCTCCGCCAGCACCCGTTGCAGCGCGGAATGAATTGGAATTACCCGTCCCCGCTTCCCTTTTGTCCTACGCTGCTCAGTGCTCGACCTGCGCGCGCTCGCCCGATCATCAGTCACGAAAATGAACGCGGGAACGCCGTTGCCATCGATCTTGAGATCAGTCCGTCTTAACGATGCCAATTCGCCGATCCGCATCCCGGTCAGTGCCAACGATTGAACGACCGTTGACATCCACGTCAGCTGCGGATCGGATTTACAGTGTGCGACCATCGCCTTGACCTCTTGGAGCGAATAGCAGTGAGTGTCCGTTCCAATCGGGCGACTCATTTGCGAGTTCAGCCGATGGCTGTCCGCCATTCGCTTACCTTGGATTAAGTATTTGTTGACGGACTTAATCGTGGTCAATTCCAGGTACAAGGTTCTCGGTGCATAGTTCCGCTGAAGTAAGTGACGGCCGTAGCCATGGAGTTGGTCGCAATCAATTTGATCTCAATACAACACGCCGTGCTTGAGACAGTAGGCCGCGTGTTTATCCATTACCGTCGAGTAGCGGGCTTGGGTCTTGCGGCTCGTTCCGCCATTCACTTCCGGACGACGAGCATGATCCAGATACATTTGCCAGCCTTCGGCGATGGTAACGCGGGCCATCGACGGTGTGGTCGATGGCAGGCACTTTCCTAACTCAACGGCTTTCATCCGGTCCAACTGGCGCAGTCGCTCGAGAGCCTCCTGGCGGTCGCGGGTATGCAGACTATGCTTACCTACAGAAGGCTGATTACCTCTACCATCGGCATAATACACTCCATCGCGGACGAAAAAACGCCATGTAAAATGCTCGGCATTAAAGACATCTCTGTTTCCTTGTCGGGCCATGTTAGACTTCTCCTTGAAGAGTTATTCTTCGCAGGGTGATGGATTCATCCACTTCGGCTTTCGTCCTGGTAGTCGCTTGTCCGGGGTTACCGAAGTCTGTCCAATATGCTCCTGCGGTGGGACAGTGTCGGCATGCTGATGCAGCAGTTGTTCGACAAGATCGAGCGGGAACCGCAGATGCCCCCGCTTTCCGCTCAATTGGATGCAGGGAATGCGGCCCGCTCTGACAAGTCTCCGGATGGTCGACGCCGAGAAACGGGTCATCTGGCCCACGTCTTTCAACGTGCCGAGTCGGGTGCCCTCCCAGATCACCGGTGATGGTTGCGGTTGTCGCATGCCACCAACCATAGACTCTCAGAATCGAACTTCTATGGATTCTCGTGCTGATTTGGATCCATGAATCTTTTCTGACAGGTCGACGAAGTCGACAACACCAGTCGAGATTGCGGTGATGACAAAGAAGCCTGTTCCTGGAGCGTTAGGAAAACATCACGGAGATGTGGCCTAGCTTCAAAAGCCGCCATCCCCCAGCGGCGAAGCGCCCCAGGCACATGACGGGGATGCTGTCCTCGACAACTTATACACGACATGGCATGCATTCTGGGATCGTTACCGCGAAACGCGACTGGTGGGAGAAGCGCATTATTCTTTACCCTCACTGTTGCTGAATTCCCTGGCGGATAAAGTTCCAGGATTGCTGTCGGCGACGGACCTGACGTTTGAACAAGAATTCTTTGAAGCCGCCTCGTTTGGCGCGTTTCAAGGGCAGGCCCTCGGCGACGCTGCGAAGCCTTCTGCCGAGAGCCAGGCGTTAGATCAAGCAACGTAGACGACGGTACGAAATATTCAGGCGATGGTTGATCAAGAACGAGAGCGAATCGGCATCCATCCTCAAGATCTCAAGGAGGCCAAGGCACGTCGCCTACAGGCGGGCGTCGTGGCCACTTCGCAGTGGCACGGATATCTGGGCTGGCTGGTCAGCAATGCGGAATTTCGTTGCGAACTCACGGCCTTGCGCGCCGTTGCCGCAGAAGCGATTCGAACCCGCGGTCGCTTTCCGACGCGGTCGCAGCTGGCGAGCGCAACGGCTGTGCATGAGGTCGGCGAAAATTCGATGGAAGTCCGCTTGCTGGAGTTTTGTCGGCGCTGGTCACTGGAACGCTTACTTACGTGGGATTGGCCGCAACCCATGCACCCGGAGTATTTCGGTTCACTCATTCATCCGCCAGAGACCAGTACGGAAGCGGGGATTTCCCTCTTCCTGCCATGGTCCGTGATGCAGGGGGGACAGATTGGCGATCTGCAGCTGATTTCCGCCCTAAAGATCAGCGCTGTCCCGCAACACCTTCGTGACTGGGTCTTTCCACCATCGAACCAAAAAACGGAAAAGGCAGCGGACTTTTTTGAACTGCAGGCCAAGCTGTACCGCTATTATTGGCTGGCTTTAAGAGGCCGGTATGAACCGCGATTCCACCGCAGACTTCAGGCCATTGATACGGCCTTCGGGGAGTGGCTGAACTTGGAGCCAGATACCATTCGTCGGCATCGACTGACACTCCAAAAACGACTCCAGTCGTTCGAGGTCCCGCTCGGGGACATCGATGAGCCTCGTGCCAAAGATCTTGTTGAATGATGTTCTCTTTACTTCGCTCAGCCACAGTCCATGTTCGACAATTCGCCCGCCAGCAAATCGAAGCTGACATCGCGATCGACCGGCAGGTCCCGCAACCAGCGGGTGAACTGGTGGAGCAGCAGTCCCGCCGCGATGGTGGCGGCGTAGATGGTGCTTTTGGCGGTGCAGCGGCCGGGTTGGGCTTCGGATG
>JBGSUN010000014.1:0-44465 GCA_041753475.1 Planctomycetaceae bacterium
GGTTTCGCGCCCCGCGCGGAGCTTGTCGTCGTGTCCACCGACTTCACTGGGAAGAGATCAGCGCTGGGCGCGAAACCGCAAGCGGAGTCGGGGTCCGGGTTGAAACGAATTTCACCGCTACAGTTGGGACACCGGATCGACTATAATCTTGGATGTGAAACCCGTTTCGTTCCTCTGTTTTCGTCGGAAGTCTCCCTGTCATGGATCACGAACTTCGTGAACGCTGCCAATCGTTGATCACCCGGATTGTCCATCTCCGAGACTCTCTTTGACTGGGCGGCGAAAACCCGCCGCGTGGCGGAGATCAACGAACTGATGGGCGGAGCGGGTTTCTGGGATAACCAGGAAAGAGCTCAGGGGTTGATGACGGAACTGCGAGCCCTTAACGCCGGGTTGAAACCGATCAACGATCTGGTGAAGGGGAGCGATGACCTCGGCGTCCTCGTCGAGTTCGCGGAAGACGATGCGTCGCCGGAGAACATCGGCGAGTTAACGTCGCTGCTGGAGACGCTGGAAAAACAATTCGGCGAAGTCGAATTGCAGGCGATGCTCTCCCAGCCGGAAGACGCGATGCCGGCGTACCTCTACATTCAGGCCGGGGAAGGGGGGACGGACGCCTCCGACTGGGCCGAAATGCTGTTACGGATGTATCAGCGTTGGGCGGAAGAACACGGCTACGAATGTGAACTCTTCGACATTTCCCCGGCGGAAGAAGCGGGAATTCGGAATGCGTCGATCGCCATTCGCGGGCCGTTTGTCTACGGCAAGCTGAAGGGGGAAACCGGCGTCCATCGGCTCATCCGCATCAGCCCGTTCGACTCTGCAGGGCGACGACAAACGTCTTTCGCGGCGGTGGATGTGGTCCCGGAACTCGACGACAGTTTCGCGATCGATATCGACTGGACCAGCGAAGTTCGCGAAGACATCTGCCGTTCGGGTGGAGCAGGGGGCCAGCACGTCAACAAGACCGATTCGGCAATTCAGCTCACGCACTTGCCGACCGGCGTCTACGTGAAATGTCAGAACGAGCGGAGCCAGCACAAGAACCGGGCCACCGCGCGGAAGATGCTCACCGCGAAACTGTACCAGATGGAAATCGACCGCCGGGACGCCGAGAAGTCATCGAAGCGCGAATCGAAGTCCCGCATCGGCTTCGGCGGTGAACCGATCCGGCACTACGTCATCCATCCGGAAAGCTATGTGAAAGACGCCCGCAGCGGGATGAAAAACGCCCATCCGCTCACGCTCCTGGATGGTAAGCTCGACCCGTTCCTCGAAGCGTATCTGCGGTGGAGCCTGGGGCAAACAAGCGGTAAGGCCACGGAGTAACAGGACCAGAGCAACAATCAAAATGAAGCCCAGTCATGTCCATGGCTGGGCTTCATCGTTTGGTCCGGCTAGGCAAGGCATCACCGATACGACGAGTTCAGCGATATTGCCGATTTTCCTGATAGACGGGCTTGCACGCGCTTTCCGGCAGCTTTACTTTGCTGAGTGCCTGTCGGATGGCGTTGGGCCCCGCTTACCACTGAATTCTCGTCGTTCGCCAATTCAGCAAAGCCGGGGCAACTGCGTTCCCACGTGGCCGTATGGCACGCAAGGACCCCTCATGTTGCGCTCAGCTTGGTTGACTTCCCTCCGCGGTTTGCTGGTGACTCGCAGCCGTAATCCCTCCACACGACTCCGGAATGCCCGGCAGCGCTGCCCCGGTGCGGCGGATGTGTCGTTCCTGGAATCACGGATCCTCTTCTCCGCCGCGGTGGTTGAGAACACGGAAGCGGAAACCGCCGCCAAGCCGGAGCCAACGCCGATCGTGGGAAGCATTCCCCCGCTCGACCCGCAGCTCTTCGCCACGAAGACGATTGTCGCGGAGCCGGGGCCGTTTCCGGACGGCGAAACATTTCTCCTGCACAGCCGCCCAGACGCATCCAAGAAGATTTACCTCGACTTTGATGGCTATATCACCACCGGAACGCAGTGGAATATCGCCTATAACATGACCACGATCACCACGCCCGAGTTCACACTCGACGGCGTCGCAGGGTTCAATGCTGCCGAACTGACAGCAATCCAGCAGGTTTACCAGCGCGTTGCAGAAGCCTTCAGCCCCTTTGATGTCGATGTCACCACGGAAGATCCGGGCATCGAAGCCCTGCGCAATACCGGAGGGAACGACCAGAACTGGGGGATCCGCGTTGCTATCGGCGGCAGCAGTTCCGGCGTGCTGGGTATCAGTGCCGGCGGTGTGGCGTACATCGGTTCGTTTGACTGGAACAGCGATACGCCGACGTACGTCTTTCCGGACAGCCTCGGTCGCGATGAAAAGAACATGGCCGACGCCACCAACCATGAAGTTGGCCATACCCTGGGGCTGCTGCACGATGGGCTGACCACGCCAACGACCGAGTATTACACCGGGCACGGTTCCGGACCGACCGGCTGGGCTCCGATCATGGGAGTCGGCTACAGCAAGCAGCTTGTGCAGTGGAGCAAGGGGGAATACCCCAGCGCGAACAATCAGGAAGATGACCTGAACATCATCGTCACGCAGAATGGATTTACCTATCGGTCTGACGACCACGGCGATGTTGAAGGGAGTGCCACCGACTTGGTTGCCGACGGTTCCGGGAACGTTGCCATCAGCGGTGTGATCGAGCGCAATACCGATTCGGACTGGTTCCGCTTCCTTGGCTCGGGTGACATCAATCTGCAGATCAACAACGCCGACCGCGGCGGCATGCTCGACATCCAGGCCGACCTCTACGATTCCACCGGCACGCTCATCGCCACCAGCAATCCTGTTGACGCGCTCAATGCCACCATCACCGCGAATGTCGCCGTGGGTTACTATTATCTGAAGATCGACGGCGTCGGCAAAACCGCCAATGGGAACGACTTCGGCTATACCGATTACGGCAGCATCGGACAATTCTCGGTCGTCGGTAACGTCGGTGACAACTTCCCCCCGGTGATTAATGACCAGGCTCTAAGTGTTCCGGAAGATGCCACCATCGGCACCAGCGTGGGGACGGTCGTCGCCACCGATCCGGATGCCGGCGATACCATCACATATGCTATCACTGGCGGAAACCCGGGCAACGTCTTCTCCATCAACCCCACCACCGGCGAAATCACGCTCAACGCCGTCATCGACCACGAAACACTCGCCAATTATCTGCTGACGGTGGAAGTCACCGACCTGCGCGGCCTCACCGATACCGGCATCGTGACAATCAACGTGACCGACGTGAATGAACCGCCATCGATTTCTGCGCAATCCTTCACCGTCTTTGAGAAGAGCGTTGTCAACACCAGTGTCGGCACGGTCGTCGTCAACGATCCGGACATTGCCCAATCCAAGTCGTTTGCGATCATTGCCGGCAACCTCGGGACCGCCTTCAAGATCGACCCATCGAGCGGGGAAATCTCTGTCAACAATCCGGCGGCGATCGATTACAACGTCATTCAGACCTTTACGCTGACGGTTCGGGTTATCGATGGTGGCATACCAAGCCTGCTGGCCACCGGGCAAGTCACCATTGATGTTCTCCAGGTCAACCTGCCCCCGGTGATTGCACCGCAGACCTTTACGCTCCCCGAGAACGGACCAGTGGGAACCATCGTCGGCACTGTGGCGGTCACCGATGGCAATCTCAATCAAACCAACGCCTTCATTATCACGGGGGGAAATACCGGTGGCGCGTTCCAGATTGATCCCGTGACCGGGGTGATTCGGATTGCCAATGCCGCTGCGGTCAATTTCGAGGTCACGCCAACGTTCCAATTGACCGTGCAAGTGACCGACAACGGTGTCCCGCCGTTATCGGGGACGGGCACAATCACAATCAATCTGTCGGATGCGAACGATCCGCCAAAGATTGTTCCGCAGGTCTACTCCATCCTGGAAGACGCTCCGGCGAATACCGTGGTCGGGACGGTCACCGCCACGGATGATGACACCGGGCAGACGCGTACCTTCGCCATCACGGGGGGCAACACCGGCAACGCGTTCAAGATTGATGCCAACACGGGCGTCATCTCTGTCAATAATTCCGCCGCGATCGATTTCGAAGTGACGCCGATCTTCGGCTTGATGGTCACCGCAACCGATAACGGGGCACCGGCGGCCGCATCGACTTCAACACTGACGGTGAACGTCACCAACATTAATGACCCGCCTCGCGGTGTCTCTTTTGCCAACGCCACTCCGAATCTGGCGGAGAACACCGCGCTCGCTGGCCGTGTTAAAGTCGCGGATGTCGTGATTCAGGACGATGGGTTGGGCACGAATATTCTGAGTCTATCCGGAACTGATGCCAACGCATTTGAGCTGATCGGCAGCGCGCTCTTCGTCAAAGCCGGCACGGTTCTCAACTTTGAAGGGAAGAAGACCTACGTTGTCACCGTTAATGCTGACGATTCTTCCCTGGGAGCCACGCCCGATGCATCGGCGAATTTCACCCTCAATCTGATTGATGTCAATGAAGCGCCGGTCGTGCCGGGAAAAACCGTCACTGTGGCGGAAAACAGCCCGGTGGGAACGGTTGTCACCAGCGGTTTGGCAACCGATCCGGATGCCGGACAATCGCTGACGTACGCCATCGAAGGGGGCAATCGGAACAACGCCTTTGCCATCAACCCGACCACCGGTGTGATTACCGTAAACAACCCGGCGGCGCTCGATTATGAAAACGAACCGCCGTACGAGTTGAAGATTGCCGCGCGAGATAATGGTGCGCCGAACTTGAAGTCCATCGCGATCATCAAAGTCGTGCTGACGAATGCCAACGATGCCCCTTCGGTTTACCAGGCGACGAAGAAGATCCCCGAGAATCTTGCGGCGGGTACCGTTGTACTCGATTACAAGATCGTCGCCAAAGACCAGGATGTCGGTCAGAGTTTGACGTATGCCATCGCCAGTGGAAACGAAGGGAACGCCTTCGCGATCCATCCGACAACCGGTATCATCACGGTCAACAACCCACTGGAACTCGACTACGAGAATCAACCACCGTTCAATCTGATGATCGCCGTGACCGATAACGGCACCCCCGCACTGACATCGACGGCATTGCTGCGGATCACGCTCGAAAACGTGAACGATGCCCCGCGGGTCTACAACGGGGCGGTAACGATCCCGGAAAACCATCCGGCCGGGGCGACCGTGCTCGATTACCGGATCGTGGCCCGCGATCAGGACGTCGGCCAATCGTTGTCGTTCAAAATCATCGGCGGAAATACGGGTGAGACCTTTGCCATCCATCCGCAGACGGGCTTGATTACCGTCAAAAATCCGGCCGCCCTCGACTTTGAAACCGCTTCGCCGTTCAACCTGACGATCGCCGTCTCCGATGACGCCACGCCGTCGCTGACGTCGACGGCAAATCTGATGGTGAAACTTTCCAACGTGAACGATCCCCCGCAGGCGACGACGGCGTCGGTCATCATTTTTGAGAACCTGGCGGTCGGCACCACGGTCTTTAACTATGCAACCGTGGCGAAAGATCCGGATGCCGGACAAACGCTGAAGTATGCCATTACCAGCGGTAACCGCAATGGTGCCTTCCAGATCGACGCCAACACCGGCGTGGTGACCGTCGCCAACTCGGCGGCACTCGACTGGGAAAATGCCCCACCGTTTGACTTGAAGATTTCCGTGACGGACAGTGGCACACCGGCGCTCTCCACCGAGGGAACGCTGAAGGTTTATCTGAAAAACGCCAACGATCCTCCGCGGGTCTACAACGCCTCGAAAACCATTCCCGAAAACCTCCCGGCTGGAGCCGTGGTGCTTGATTACAAGATCGTCGCCCGCGATCAGGATACCGGCCAGACACTGACCTATGCGATCACGGGAGGCAACACCGGCAACGCCTTTGCAATCAACGCCGCCACGGGCGTGATCACCGTCAACAATCCGGCAGCGGTCGACTTCGAAACCAATCCGCAGTTCGTCCTCACGATCAAAGTGACCGACAACGGCACGCCCGTGATGTCGTCCTCGGCAACGCTCACCATTAAGCTGACGGATGTCAAAGAGCCGGCAACGCCCCTCCCGGCGACCTTCACACTTCCGGAAAACAGTGCTGTGGCCACCCCGGTGGGAACCGTCACCGTCAACCTGCCACCGGGGCCGGGACTGACGCGCACCTTTGCCATCACGGGTGGCAACACGGGGAATGCGTTTACGATCAACGCCGCGACCGGGCAGATCAGCGTCAACAATCCGGCGGCACTGAACTTTGAGGGAAGTCCGACCTTTGCCCTCTCTGTGTCTGTGACGGATACCGGGGGCACAACGACGACTGGAACCGGGGTCATCACCATCAATCTGACCAACGTCAATGAAGCCCCGGTGGTGCCCAATCAAACGCTGGCGGTGAGAACGTTCTCTCCGGTCGGGACCGTCGTGGGGACCGTGGCCGCAAGTGATCCTGACGTCGGACAGACACGCACGTTCGCGATCGTCTCTGGGAACGGGATTCTGAATAACGTCTTCCGGATCGACGCCGCCACGGGCAGAATCACGGTGAACAACGCCTTGGGTGTGCTGTTCGCCGGCGAGTTTAACCTGGGTGTGCGGGTGACCGACAATGCCAGCCCGGCACTCTCGACCGTCGGGACCGTGCGCGTGGTCGTCAACCCCACCGGTGCCGTTCCCACGGCAGTGCGGGTCGCCAGTGAACCCGTCGCCGCAATCAAACCCACCACGTCGATTCCAGCGGAAGCCTCTGCGGTTCCTGTCCATGCTGCATCGGCTGATGTCTCGACATGGGCCACGGAAACGGTGGTCATCCCCACTCTTCCGCCCGCCAAATTTACCGCGTGGGATGGTCTTTCGAAGCTACTGAAGAAAGCGAAGTAATCCTTCACCTCGACGGCGGAACGGGCAAGTCCGGAACGCTCTTTTCTCACTGTAGGATGGCCCTTCCGGGCCGTCATTGATCCAGCGTCATCAATCATGACGACCGGGAAGGGCTATCCTACGAGAAGTCACACCCGCTTCGGTTGTTTCCTGGTTGATGATTCCAGGGATGCGTTCGAGAAGGGATTCGAAGTCGGGCAGCCTCCCGCCTGCTTAACGTGGGAGGCTGCCGACTCCTGCGATTTGTCGTTCCCTGACTCCGTTTCACACGGGCTACGAAACGACGATCGCTTCGGACCTGCCTTGGCGTGTCAGTTCCCGGGCAGTTCATTGATTTCAAACCCGGTGATCGACGGCAGCGACAAGAAGAGCGGGTTGCCACCGATGATGTCGCCCGTCCCGCCGAGGCCGCTGACGTCGCTGCCGCCATCAATGGTCACCGGACCCAGGAAAATGGTCCCTCCGGAGCCGAGATTGACCTGATCGTCTCCGTTGCCACAGGTAACGGTAACGCGTTGGAGGAACCAGGTGTTGAACAGGAGCGCCTGTTCGTTGCCATTGAACGAGAGATTGTCGCTCAGTGTCAAAGTGAAGGGCGCAATGCAGGCGCAATCCGCCATATCAAACAGATTGCCGCAACTAAAGGAATCGGGATCATTCAGCCCGGTCAGCGAGATGTTCGACTGTCCCAGAAGCGTGGTGAGAAAATAGATCTGAACCTGATCGCCGCCATCGGTCTGAAGACCATCGTTGGCGACCCCAAAGCCCGCCCCCATATCAATTGTGAGGTTGCCGAGCAGTGTCCAGTACTCGTTGCCGAACGTTGTGGTTGCAGCTCCAACCCCGACATAATCGTGCCCGGCGAGCATCGAGATCGACAGGTTCCAGACGCGCCACAACGGCACACTGACCACGTTGTCGCTGACTTGTGTTGCCCCGCTTCCAGCCAGGACATGGGTCGGTTCACCCTTCGTGTTAATCTTACCTTCGATAAACAAGACGGAGCCGGATCGCGCCACGGCGATCGCGTCGAAGTCGTTTGAACCGACGATGTTCAACGTCAGCCCCGTAAAGGAGACGTTCACGTTGCCGTCGGCCCAGGCCGAACCACAGAATCCCAGCCACAATGCGCAGAATGTCCCTGACAAGAATCGCATGACGAGTTCCTCTGAAACGAACACGAGAAAAAAGCACGCCGGATCACAGCGATGCGGCGTGATGTCGAACCCCGCTACGGCGGGGGTGGTCGCCAGATGCGCCAGTCGTCGATTTCCAGACGGCGCAGCTTGCCATTGCGGATGTTTCCGCGGGGAATCAACTGCAAGAGCGTTTCCAGATTGTGGTTCTCAGCGGGGAGCGGAAACGGGTCGGCCACGTCGGCCACGAATTCGCCGTTGACGAAAACTCGCAGGCGGTTGTCGATGACTTCTGCCGCGAATTCCGCCCAATCTCCGGCGGCGACAGGCCACGCGCCTTCGGCCAGATCCGGGCTGACGGATAATCCGGTTGCTGGACTTTGCCGCTGAACGACCCAGCGGTCCTGATGCGTCAAACTGAGTTGCAGGTAATCCCCATCCTGAGGTCGTTCCGCAGGAGGCCGCACGGACCGAAACCACCACAGACAGCTCGCTGCCCCCTCACGCCGCATCAGGCAGGAGATGGCAAAGGGCGGGGCAAGATTCCGCTCGACTGCGAGCGGATGAAACTGACCGCCGCTTTCGGGTGTCAGTTCGACAAACGCCCGACCATCCACAACCCCTCGTTTTACGACGGGAGAAGCGATCGCATCGGAATTTGCGGAGGCTGCGCTGTAATCCTGTTGACGCACGAGGACCCAGTTCGCCGGTGGTTTATAGCCGCGCTGTCGCACGGTGAGTTCGCGCAAATCGAACCCGGTTTCCACATCGTGTTCCGCCAAGGAGGCATCGTAGTTGAAGCCGACGCGCAGGCCCTCGGGGCAAGCGCGGCCGGCATCAAACGTGGAATCATGGGCTTCAGCAAGCAGCGTTGTTCCTCTCCACAACCGAATCAGCGGTCCGATGGCTTCACAGGTCAGCGTGGTCCATTCTCCCGCTGTGAGCAACGGCGGCTCCGGTCCTCCCTCAGCAAGGACATCTGTCCGAAACTTCTGCACATTGTCTACGGTGACCGGGGACGTGCGCAGGATTTCCCAGGTGCCATTCGGGAGACACTGGACCCGCAGCATCGGTTGCTGTTCCGAATGACACTTAAATCGCGGTAATCCCTTGTGCCATCTTACGTTTGATCTGTGCGCGGGGTTTTCGCAGGTACGCGAAGTTCTTGGCGTGCCGCTTCTTGAGGCGAGGCTCATATCGGTCCGGCCGGTCGGCGACGCGGTGAGTGGCGATGGCATCGAGCAGTTCGTGGTACAAGCTCAAGCGGCGCGCGGTGTCCCGTTCGCCTTGCAGCGCGATCACCGGTTGAAACGCTTCCCAGGTTTGGATGGTTCCCTTGAAGCTGATCGAACGTGGCGGGATTTGGTGCTTGTGCGCCGCTTGCGCGAGGATCGTGCGAATGAGGTTGTAGGCCAAGATGTGGGTCCACAACTCCTTGCGAACCAATTCGGGTGTCTTGCACCGGAGCACATCTATTTGCAGGGTTTGTTTAAGGGATCTCAAATCGAGCTCGGCATTCCATCTCGCGCGGTACAGTTCCGCCAGTTCGGACGGAGGGTAAGCAACGTGGTCCAAGAGCGTCGTGGCAATCACGAGGACTCGCACGCGAAAGCCGGGCTGTGCAATCTGCACGCGGCATTCACGGATGGTCAGCGAATCGGGAAGCGCGTCGTAGGTCTCTCGATCAATCGAGCGCGGCTTGGTCGGTTTGTGCCAGGTCACGATGTGATCGTCTTTCCCTAAACGCTGTCCACGACGAAAGTCGGCCTTGCGGTGTGAAGTAAAACGACACACGCTGTCCACATGGCGTTGCTTGAGCATGACCAGTTCCGTCCACGCGCACATCAGGCGATCGGCCAACATGATGCTTCCCGGCTTAAAGATCGACCACATCTGGCGCAGCAGGGCCAACTCGCTTTGCCCTTTGCCAGCGTAACGGCACAGGCCCACGTCGAGCACCGCGCCGCAGGCCAGCGAAAAGATGACCGCGATGCGCATCAAGGGAAATCCCAGGCCCGGTTTTTGTTGCGGCGGTTGTGGGTAGGCTTGTTGATTCTCCAGAGTGTCGGGCATCGAGACGGTCGCGCCGTCAAAAACGTAGACGCTTCGATTCTTCCACAACCAAGCCAATTTCACGTTGGTATCGAGCTGCTGCCCCGTCTGCCGCGCAATCTGTGAGAAGAACTCTTCCGGCAGACGCTTGCGAGCCTGACAGTACGCCCCAGTTTCCGCCGAGCACGCGCGTTCTTTCCGCGCGACGCGATACGCGATCAAGCGCGCCACGGCCGCACGGCACGAGTGGTCGGCGCTCAGCACTTGGCCGAGAAACACGCACAACGTGACCAGCGGCGTATAGATCCGATCAACCCAGCCGACTTGCATTGCTGTCAATGCTTTCTCGATTGACTCCGTGGACAGGATGTCGCCGAAGGGGAGATTGCCATCCTGCAGAAACTGATGCTGTAAGCAGCTCACCTGTTGCCGAAACCGTCCCTGGTTAAAATGCCGCATCGCAGGCCTCCTTGCCGTGATGGGTGTGGTTGACAAACCCCATCTACGCAAGCGAGGGCTGTTTGCCTATGTCATTTCCAACACGCGACTTGCAAAACAACTACGTGCCATTCGTTGCTGTTCCCAGTGCGTTTTCCCGCCGATGGGCTCGACACGCAGCATGATCAAGAGGAAGGTTCCCGGCAGCACTTTGACATCTGCAGTGATGGCTTGATCCCATCGGGGAGTCCGCATGCGGCGGAGTTGCCACATGAAATCTTCGGGACGACTGCGCTGCAAACGAACGACCAGACTGTCATTCTCGATCTGGGCTGGCGCACCGGGGTGCGGAGTCTTCCAGGCATTGTCTCCCGAGCGGAAGAAGTGCTGATTCACGACGCCCCAATGCCATGAGGATGGTCCTTGAATCAGGTTCGGTTTCAGCGGCACGAAGTCGGCCACAGGTACGGACGCCGGCACGGCCGACAGCGCCGCCTGCACGCTCTCGACTGGCAGCACGACGCGAAACCCCACCACTTCACCGCCGCCTGCAGGATAACTGCCGCTTCGCGATCCCGAACGGCAACCGTACCGTTCGATAAACCAGTTCCCTCCTCGGTGAATCCGCGAGGCATCGGCACTGACCAGACAGATCGGATCGACAGCCGGGCGATCGCGGAATTGGGCATAGAACTGCGGGTCCAACCAATCCTGGCACCATTCGAAGACATTGCCATGCATGTCGTGCAGACCAAACGGATTGGGGGGCAAGAGTCCCACGGTTTGCGTGCGCCGCATGGCATTCGGACCAGACCAGCCGACTTCCTGCAACGCCGCTTCGGTGTCACCGCTAGAGAACGGAGTTGTCGTACCCGCTCGGCAAGCAAATTCCCACTCGGCTTCCGTCGGTAAGCGATACCCCGTCCCGGAAAGAATCGTGAAGTCATCCCCTTCCGGCTGGTAGGCGGAAGGCAATCGCTCCCGTCGCGATAGCTCCAGGCAAAACCGCACGGCATCGAACCAGTTGGCCGAATCAACGGGATGCAACCGTGTATCGAGCCCCCGGACCGCCAGTTTTCTTGTCCCGTGAGAAGCGAAGGCCGAGGGGTTTTCGGCCAGCACGGTTTGAAATTGCCACTGCGTGATTTCATGCATTCCGAGGTAAAACGGCCGCGTGAGAATCACTCGATGCCGATCCAACTCCGATTGTGTGCAAACCGTCCAGCGCGGGTCTGTTTCACCGATGTATCGCAATGTTTCCGCGACTTCGTCCGGGGAACTGCCCATGTCGAACTCACCAGGGGGAATCAGCCGAAACCGCATGCCGATCGAGTTGGTGTATTCCACCGGCACTCCCAGGTGTTTCGCCCAGGCTTGCTGGTGTTGTTGTGCCTCTGCGGTGTTGAACGGACTGTTCGCAGGGCTGGGTGCCGGAGTCGTCATCTCAACCCGAGCGGGAACTGCCGGCGGGACAGACGGCAACGTGGCATGAGGTTCAGATAACCCAACCGAGGACGCCGCGGGTTTGATGTCCTTCGGTGACCAGTCCCACGACGACAGAACACCCCCCAGGCAGACGATCATCACGAGCAATGAACCGAGCGCGATTCGCAGGAATGCAGCCGGACGATCCGGCTTCACCAAAGGTCGCTGCGCGGTGTCCGGACTCACGGCACGCAATCGTTCAGCAACTTCGCCCGCCGATGCCGGTCGCAGCGAACGATCTTTGGCCAACAATTGTTCGATCAGGTCCGAGAGTTCGACCGGCAATTCTGGGCGTAGCTGTCGAGGTGTCGCCGGGGTTTCCACAGCCAGCGCCTGGAGGACCGCCAGCGTGTTGTTGCCCAGGAACGGCCGCTGCCCGGTCGCCATCAGGTAAAGCACACTGCCGAGACTGAAGAGATCGGAGCGATGGTCGAGCGGCTGTCCGCTCGCCTGCTCGGGGGACATGAACGCCGGAGTGCCGACAATCACTCCGGACCCGGTTTGATTGGCATCTCCAGCGAGCGCCCGGGCCAAACCAAAGTCCAGAAGTTTCACACGGCCATCGGGGTGTTCGAGCCAGATGTTCGCTGGTTTGATGTCACGATGGAGGAGCCCTTTTTCATGGGCGGCTTCCAACCCTTCCGCCAGTTCACAACCGATGCGGATGAGTTCGGCAACACTCACCTTTCCCTGAGCGGTCAACCGGGTATCGAGACTTTCCCCATCGAGCAACTCCTGCACCAGGAACGGGAGTCCGTTGATCTCGCCCACCTGATGGACGGTGACGACATGTGGGTGCTTGATCTTCGCCGCCGCACGGGCTTCGGAGAGAAACCGCATCACCGCCGAGCGGTCGCGGAGCAACTCCGGCCGCAGTGTCTTCAATGCAACGGAGCGATTCAACCCGGTGTCTTCTGCGATGAAGACCATCCCCATCCCGCCAGCACCCAGCAGCTTGTGTAACCGAAAGGGACCAAGCCCGCCGAGTTCTTCGGCAGACGTCGGTGGCGTTAAGCGTGCCAGAAATTCGCTCAGATCCAGCGGCGGCTTCGACTCGCCGGTGACGGTTTGCACAAGGCCGCTGCCATCGGTGGAAACCTGCGATCGGTCGCGCAGGGCGATCAGCAAGGAAGCCACGACCGCGTTGTCTTGCTCGACCTTCAAAGTGTGCGGCCCCTGCAACCACGGCAGGATCGGATCGACACGATAGAGCAGTTCCAGGCGATCCACACACGCCCGGCATTCCAACAGATGCGTTTCAATCTGGCGGACGTCATCTGCCGGCAGTTCGCCCGTGAGCGATTGCTCCAAGTCGGCGTCGGTGTAGCAGGCTTGCGGCATGGCAGATGTTCTGGAAAATCCGATCACGCAGGCAGGATGTGTTTATACCGCACCGGGCATCCACACTACACGAACGCCGATGAAGCCGCAGCCGCCCGTGTCTGGCCCACTGCGATCCTGTGCGTCCCGTATTCAATGGAGCCGAAGACGAAAATCCTTTCGTGATTTTGATTGTTTTTTGGAAATTGGTGGAAAGTCACCGGAGGACAAGGCGACGCTTGGCCAATCGGGAACCGTTACCGCTGGCACTCAGAACGTGATTTCAGGTTGCGATGAACACGGCGTTGAGGTGGACGAAGTCGCTGCCCCGGTCGAAAACAGCGTTTCAATCCAGCAGGCCCTGCAATTCCTGGCGGAGCCGCCGCATCACTCGAAATTTGGCCAAGTAGACAGCGTTCTCTGTCATGCCGAGTTCCGCAGCGACATCGGCGGCGGAGCGACCGTTGACGGTGTGCTCCCAGCACGCCTGCCAGGTGGTCGGTTCAAAATCTGAGCGCATCAACTCATACGCCCGCTGGACGAGCATCTGACGGTATTCCGTTTCCCAGAAGGCTTCCCCGGCCTTGTCATCGACGAGTTCCTGCTCGAAGTGATCCGGGCCACCTGGTCCGGTCCGAATGCGTTGCCGCAGCCGTTCCTGACAGCGATGGAGCGTGACGGTCCGCAGCCAGCCCCGAAAACGGCCTTGGGAAGCGTCATACTCGAAGGCAGGCAGTTCGCGGATAAGGACCACGAACACGTCTTGGACAACGTCCTTCGCATCGTGATCGCTCAGCCCCGCCAGTTGTGTCCAGCGGTACAGCAACGGCGTGTACAACTCGACGAACCGCTCCCAGGCCGCGGTGTCGGCCACTTGCTTCACACGCTGCAGCAACGTGATCGACGTCGATAGTGAACTCATTTGTGATCACTGGAAAGGGACAAAGCGGCTCTCGATCAGCACCGCGCGAGGAGTCTCTTTCAGAATAGCCGCACCAAAGACGAAGAACCAGAAATCCGCTTTGCCCACACCGCCAATCGCGGGTCAACCCGGCTTGGCTAAACGGAGCACCGCCACTTCCTACCGGAGTCGCCGGTTGTTGGCTGCTCCATTGGTGGAGCAGGCGAGCCGCCGCCGCGATGTGCTCGGCGCTGGTTGGCGCCGTGATGGCTCGCTTCGATTTCTCCAGAGTCAGGTTGTAGACGAGAGCCAGTCGGAACCCGCTTCGAACCGGTCGGATCTCATGTTCACAATCGGCATAGAATGCGGCGAACTGCGTCTGAAAACGGCTCTCCGGACCGAAGTCGACCGTCTCATCCCGGCTCTCGTGGCGGACGACAAGCTCCCCGCCTTCATGAGCCGACGGCAGCGCAATGACCAGCGTGGCGACCATGCGGTCCAGCTTTTCCCCGTCGCGATGTGCCAGAAAGAAACTCCCAGGCTCATAAAGCAGCAACTTATAGAGATGGGCTTCGAGCTTCTGATGCTCCAACCCCAGTTCGTACTGCGCAGCGCCGACGGCCTGCTTCACCACGTGGGACCATTCCGCGTTCGCCAGCGCGACTTGATCCGCGTCGATTTCCCAAACTCGGCGGACATCGGTGTCGACCAGCGTTTGGGTTCCCTTGCCATACGGCGCCTGCCGGGCCAGTTTTTTGAGCGCCGCTGCCTGTCGTTTCTCGAGCGGCAAGGCGACCATTCCCACGCCCGCCACCTCTAAGCCGGGGAGCGTTGGCGGCAAGCGGCCGCTGGCGCAGAACTTTCCTGGACGATCGATCTTCCTCAACGTTTCGAGCAGTTGTTGCTGCACCATCACGGTCATCTTCATCACATGCTTGCTCGTGATTGCGGTTGATTGACTCAATCACGGATCAGAGGTTTCAGCACCCGCGCTGTCCGCCGAAAGCCGCTTGATTGCGGCGCACTGAACAGTCGCGCGGGATTGCTGAATCGCTACTTACGTATCCCTTGGCAACTCCGCCACAAGCCAGTGTCAGGAGAAGCGGCAATCTGGCGATCCGGACGTCGCTCTCAAGTCTTGGCCAAGAACCGATCTTTGCGGCGGTTTTCAGCCAAGGCAAGGGGACGATTGAACCCGCTAACTCATTCGGGAACAATAACATCGGGCGACGTTCACGCCATGTCTGATCTGGATGGAACTGATGGCGACCAGGCACTGCTCGCCATAAATCCCATTCCAGAAATGAGAAACAGCCCTTCACCGCGATCGATGAAGAGCTGTTCCATTTCAGAGTGGAGGCGGCGGGAATTGAACCCGCGTCCTGTTGTCCCTCGGTGATGGCCTCTACGTGTGTATCAGGCTGATTAATCTCGTTGTGGTTGGCTCAAACTTGCGAAGCCTTCCACAACCAGGTCCCCACAGTTTCTTGCTGCGAGTGTAGGGTCCGTTGCCCCGCAGCCAGCCGGAAATTGCAAGTGACTTTTGGCCGCCTCCGGCGGGGCTGCCGCAGTCACGGTCGCCTATCTCTAGGCGGCCAGAGCGAAGTTGCCAGTGTTGGCAGTTCTTTTTTGATCAGCTTTTTACGTGGCCAACTGATCAACCACGACACGCCACCATCACTTACGGCGACCCAGTCGAATCCGATCGCCCCCGGTTTGCACCGATTACTGTAATCGGCCAAACGCAATCGTAACAACGGGGGAGGGGATGTCAATGGGGGCAGATTGAAACCATCTTGAAACATCCCAGGGACGGCAGTCCCTGGGCTTCAGCGACCGCGGCTCGCTCCAAGAATGAGTAGCAACACAATCGCACCGAGGACGGCCATGCCGAGGCTGCGGAGATCGAAGGTGTTGACGGTGCCCCATTTGAGTTGGGTGCCGATCCACCCACCGATGGCAGCACCGACGATGCCGATGACGGTGGTGACGATCAACCCGCCGGGTTGACGACCGGGCATGATCGCCCGGGCAATCAATCCTGCGAGGAGGCCCATGACGATCCAGCCGAGAATGCTCATTTGCGTTGGTCCGAAAAAAGAGACCCACGGTTCAGAAACCGTGGGCTTCTGGTAGAGATTGTTACGGGCGCGGGTCGGGTTGCGTTACGGGTTCATACTGGTGGTTGCGTTTCCGGATCACTTTTGCGGACTCGATCTCGTCGCCGACTTCGAGACCGGCGGCGATGTCCAGTCCCTTCACGATGCGGCCGAAGACCGTGTGACCGCGTTGTTCTTCTTTGTTGGGATTGAGATGCGCGGTGGGGAGGTGCGTCAGAAAGAATTGTGAGCCGCCGGTGTCTTTGCCGGCGTGAGCCATGCTGAGGCTGCCGCGGAAGTGGATGCGAGCGTTTGGCTGATAACACTCGCACTTGATGACGTAGCCCGGTCCGCCGGTGCCATCGTTGCGGGGGTCATCATCCGTGGAAAGTGGATCGCCCCCCTGCGCCATGAAGTTGGGAATGACACGATGGAACTTCACTTTGTCGTACTGCTTGGCTTCGACCAAACTGATAAAGTTGGCGACAGTGTTCGGCGCTTCATTCTCGAACAGCTCGAGCAAGATGTCGCCTTTATTCGTTTTGAACAAGACCTGCGGCAGTTGCTTGTCCCCCGTCGCGGCGGCTTCCTTCGCGCGAATGGCTTGTTCGGCTTCCCAGTATTTGACGTAGGTGTCGGTCTCTTCGAGATAGCGTCCCCCGAGTTGCGGATGGAGCACGCCTTCCTTGTCGGCGGCTTCGAGAACGGACTTTGCTTTGGCAAAATCGTGCCGGGCGAAATGCGCGACGCCGGCGATGTTCATCACGATCTGCGTTTTGCGACCCGCAGCGATCAGTTGATCGCCGACCTTTGCCGCATCGTCATACTTGTTGGCCTGAAAGTAGGATTCGAGAGCCGTTTCGCCCGCCTCGAAATTCTTTGGATCCGCGGCGTAAACTTTCGGGGCCAGCTTGGCTAATTCCGGATAGACCTTGCCTTGAAACTCATCGCGGAGTTCACCGAATTCCTTCGCGATTTTCTCGCGGTCAGCGGGTTCTGTCGCCGCACGAAACGCTTTCTGCAACTCGGGCAACCGTTCCAGAATGACCGTCTTGCGCGCCAGGACCTTCTCCCATGCCGCGAGGTCGGGTTCAGCAGCCGATACAACCGTGATGGTTGACAACAGGCATGTCACAATGGGCAACACACGAGACAAAAACACGGGACTCTCCAGACGGCAGCGGGACGGAAATGAGTAAGCCCACCAGTTTAAGGCACATTAACACTTGATCCTAGGGTGCGGCGAGGATTTTCACCTCAATTCATCCCACCGGCAGACCGAAGTCCCTACGGAACCACATTGTTTTTCGGACGCAACTCCGGCGCTTCCACGGCACTATTGGGAATGGTGAGCACCGGCAGCGGCAACAGATCGCGAGCCACCTTCAGAAATCCCGAGGCTTGTGGTGAATCGAGCGCCAGCGAGGAATACCGCAGCGGTGCTTCCCGAAGCCGGTCTTTGTAATACTGGTCTTCCGGGAATTGACGCTTGGCACGCTCGAGGAATGCCATCAATTTTTTCCACTCCGTCTCGATGCCGGCCAGCCCCTTCTGCTTGACGAGAACACGCAGTTGAAAACTGTAGGCCGAATACAGTTCGCCCCAGTATTCGTAGATTTCGGGATAACTCTCCAGCAGCGGTTCGAGCAAGCCGACGGCGCGTTTCAAACGAGTCGCCGCGGAATCCAGCTCGCCCCGCAATATCTCACAGTGACCGACGATGACCAGACTCCGTGCCAGCACGGTCAGCGCGGCCGGCTGACCTGCGTGGCGTTTCAGCAGTTGTTCGCGCAAATCCAGTGACTCTACGAGGAGCGGTTCCGCCTCGGTAACACGTCCGGAGGCCAGATGCAATTTGCCAAGGTCATCCAGCCCACGCGCCAACTCGTCACGAATGAAATCATCACGCGGGTAAGCTTGGGATTGGGCGCGCGTGATGGCCACCGCGGCGGTGAGCTGTTCCTGGGCATCACGTATCCGGGCCAACGACCGGAGGACCACGCTGTAATTCATCTGTGTATTGGCCTTGGCGACCAGCGCACCAGCGTCGTTCCGCCGGAGCGCCAGAATGGCCTCATACTGTTGCAAGGCGGTCTGATAATTCCGCTCGGCGTCCTTATTCCGTGAGAGCCGACGATTGAGATGCCCCAATTCCTGATGATTGCGAGCCGCCGCCCAACGATACTGCAAATTCGCGGGCGCGATTTCCAACAAACCGGTGAGCAGTTCTCCCGCGCGGTTCAGCAACTCCAGCGCCTTGTCCCGTTCTCCCATATCGCTGCGGATATCGCCGGCTTCCAGCAGCGCCACGGCCGCCAGGTATCGCAGCGCGGGATCCTCCGATTTCGCGGTCAGAAACCCTTCGTGGAACTTCAATGTTTCATCGAAAATCCGACGGCTGGTCGCCTGCTGTCGTGGTTCATTGCGCAGTTGCTGTCCCAGCCGTGTGAGTGCGTTGACGGCGGCCATCGCGCTGCGGAAGTTGGCTTCCGCTTCCTTCTGGGCGGCAACGGCCCGTGTCTTTTCGACTTCCGCCAATTGCCGTTGCTGCTCCGCATCCTTGCGGGCTGCCAGAGCACTCGCTTTTTCTTCCACGGCAATCGCACGCTGATCTTCCGCTTTTCGGCGCTCGTCGTTGGCAATGTCGCGGAGTTGCACCGCATTGTCGCGATCTTGCCGTGCCACGCGGGCGCTGTCGCGGGCCTGTCGTGCCCCTTCGAGAATTCCCATCAGCCCCGCAAAGGCACACACCACGGTGACGGCAGTCAGCGCCGCCATGCCGGGAGAACGCTGCATCCATTTCCAGATGCGCTCGGGAAACATCACCGGACGGGCGGTGATCGCTTCCCCACGGAGAAACCGAGATAAATCGTCTGCCAAAGCCGCCGCAGTGGAATACCGTCGGCCGGGCGATTTCTCCAGACACTTCAGGCAAATCGTTTCGAGATCGCGCGGCACCCGGGGTTGCAGACGGCGCGGCGAGACTGGTTCTTCATTACGGACTTGCGCTAGCGTGTCAAGCAAAGTCGCGCCGCGGAACGGCGGCCGGCCAGTCAGCAATTCGTACAGAATCGCCCCGAGGGAATAGACATCGAGAGCCGGCGATGCGTCATCATTCGCGCCACGGGCCTGCTCGGGGGCCATGTAGCTCGGTGTGCCAATCACTTGCCCGGTGACGGTCAGGCTTTGCTGGCTTCCCAACAGACGGGCCAGCCCGAAGTCAGCAATCTTGACCTGGAAACCCGCGCCGTTGTTCGAGCGAACCCCACTCGGACTCGGATCCGAGACCAATGTGACATCGAAATTGGATTCGGCGGGCTTCTGAACGAGTAACAGATTCGCGGGCTTCAAATCCCGGTGGATCACACCCCGTTCATGAGCGAACTGCGTGGTTCGCGCAAGCTGTTCAATCAACCGCGCGGCTTCGTTCGGTGACAAGGGGCGGCCGCGCAAGCAATCGTGCAAGGTTCCGCCGGCAACGTACTCCAGCGACAGATACGGCAAGCCGCGGTGGTCGTCCACTTCATAAATCTGCACGATTCCCGGATGCTGCAACTGCGCAACGGTCCGGGCTTCCTGCTCGAAACGGGCCAACACATCGGGACCTGTGATTGCACCGCCGAGGATCATTTTCAGCGCGACGATCCGATCGAGATTCTGTTGCCGGGCGCGAAAAACCACAGCCATCCCGCCGCGGCCGAGCTCTTCCAGCAACTCGTAGCCGGGCGGGGCTTCGACGGTCGCCGCTTTCCGACGTCGCTTCCGCGGTGTTCCACTTGGTGAAAGATTCCACTCTGTCGAGGAAGCCTGTTCCGGAGCGGCTTCTTCCGTTGCCAGTGGAACGTCCGCGGGATCGTCTTCCCAGTCTTCTTCAATGGCCCCATGAACGGCAAACAGACGCTCCAAACGACTCTGATATTGAGGAAAGCGCTCGATGTACTCACCGACATGCGGGGTCTCGCCGAACTCTTCGCGCAGCAGAACCTCATGATAAATGGCGTCGAGCAATTGCTCATCATTCGCCGCCACACGGGTGTAAACGTCGCCGAGCGCTTCGATGGAAACTCGCTTCCCACCCCGCCAGCGGGCACGCAACTCATTGACCAGCAGGTCGATGTCCTGACTCAACGAAACGGACAGGCTGTCGAGCAAATCGTGTGGCACGGTTTCACCATGCGGTGACGGCGGGGCAGGGGCGTGGACCGAGTCAGACATGCGACGTCTCCAGTCCCAACTCCGTCGCGACTCGATCCAATGCCCGCGTGAGTCGCATCCGGACGGTATTGGTCTGTTCGCCCAAACTCGCAGCAATCGTGTCCCAATCGTGCCCCGCCGCTCGCTGCTCCATCAGTTGTCGCTCCGCCGGTGACAGACGATCCCGCACGCGGTTCAACAACTCCAGGTTGACCAGGACCGACACCGGACCGGGGTCTTTACCGGCGATCGGCCGCGGTTCGCCACTTTCCAGATCGAGCGAGACATCCCGCTGGCCATTGCGACGGTCGGCATTCGCATGACGGGCCCAATCCACAACCCGATTGCGGGCCATCGTGACCAGCAATTTCAACAGTTGTTCCGGTGTCTGCAGATCGAATTGCCCGGCGGCGGTTCGCACAAAGAATCCTGCCAGAACTGACTGGCAAATATCCACGGAATCCACCAGCCGCCGCAAACGGGCATCGGTCAGCCGCACCCGGATTGCCCGCCGGACTTCCGGTTCGTAGGCCCGGACGAGTTCCTCCGCAGCAAGGCCATCCCCGCGGCGAACACGTTGGACCAGTTCCGGAAACGACGTCTCAGGCACCATTTCGTCCATCCGTTGATGCGGCAGAGGCCAGGCGGTCCAAGTCTACTCCGGAAGATTCCAGCGACGCAAACCTTGTCTGAAATGGGGGTTGCCGATTTCGAAAAAAATCTTCCCGAATTGTGTGCGTTCCCTGGAACAGGCTCCGTTCTGATAGTTACCGCGGCACAAATGGGATGACGCCGCAACATCGATCAGACACGGGTCACCCACCCGCCCCACAATTCGGAGACTTCCATGACTCAAGTCGCTGCTCTCTCCATTCTCCACGTCACCCGGACTCTGGCCGAGAAGCCCAGCGAGTTGCGTGACCAAGTGCGGGATTGCCTGCGAGCGGGGATGGACGTCATTGTGATCTGCGACGGAGAAATTTACCGCCGGGCAGTCCGTTTGGCCCTGGCGACAGCCAAGCAGACCGGCGAATTTCCCAACAGCCGACTCGCCGTGGTCACACCCAGCGTTGAAGAGTTTATGGACACACTGCCGCACGTCGTGGCACAAAACCTGACGATGTTTGAAACCGAAGACGAAGCCATCGACTGGCTCGGTGTCAACGGTTCCGTCGATGGTTTTCGCTCCACCGTGGTCTGGCCGATGGCGGTGTGAAAGCCAAGCCCGATCACTCTCACAGTAGACAGTAAGAAGTCCGTACGCCGGGAATCGTTGTCCCGGCGTTTTTTCATTGATGGTGCGTTCAACGTCCGACAACGAACATCACTCCAGAAGAAATGGGGAATTGACAACTCCGTAATCGCCCCGGAAAATGCGAAAGCAGAGACGCAGTCAAGTTCCTGTTGATGCACAGCATCTGGCGGAGTCATCTCATGTCGATCAATACAGACGATCTTCGAGCCCTGCCACCTGCGGAGAAGCTGCGGTTAGTGGAATTCTTATGGGACGACCTCGGCGAGTCGACGGAATCGATTCCGCTTCCGAATTGGGTCGATCAGGAAGCTGTCAAGCGGCGCGATGAAATGCAGGATCCCGCGTTCGGACTGACCCATGAAGAGGTATGGCGTCGCATCGAACGTCGACATGCCTAGAAAACTCCGATACCACCCGCTTTTTGATAGCGACGTGTGCGAAGCCGCTCGATGGTACGACCGTCGCTCAACGGGACTTGGCAACGCCTTTGTCGAAACAGTGCGGCGATGCGCGGCCAATGTGATCTCAGACCCGGAAAGGTTTGCGCGTTCTCCCGCCGGCTGTCGTTACGTTCGCTTATCTCGTTTTGCGTATGTCTTGCTGTTCGATATTGTGGACGAAGAACTGTTGATGCTCGGCGTTCTGCACACAGCGAGATCCATGGAGAAATGGCGGGAGCGCCAATCTGATCTCTGAGTGTTTAGAGAATTGCTTTCATCCGCGATGATCCGTTCGTTGTTCAGTTCGCTTCTCCCTGACGCTGGTTCGCGGTAGGATCAGGACTGTTTCAGGACGCTCAATCAATAGGCGGGATGGTGGCCGCCGTCACTACCGTACTATCCCGTGGACACCGCGAGCATGGATGCCGCCGCCACTGATCTGGAAATCGCGTTCCGCGAATGGCGGGAGACGATCAATCAACGTCTCGCCGGTTATATGGCAGACCGGCTCGATTGCCCACCGCGGTTGCGTGAAGCGATGGCGTACAGCTTGCTCGCCGGTGGGAAACGGCTGCGGCCGTTGTTGGCGATGGTCGCGTGTGAAGCCTGCGGCGGTGATCCGATGGCCGCGCTGCCGGCCGGGTGTGCCCTCGAGATGGTCCACACCTATTCGCTGATTCACGACGATCTCCCGTCGATGGACAACGACGATTTCCGTCGCGGCCGACCGACGAATCACAAAGTTTACGGAGAAGCCCTCGCGATTCTCGCCGGGGATGCCCTGCTGACTTTAGCGTTTGAAGTGGTTGCGCGGGATGTGGAGCCGGACGCCGTCGCCGCCGCGTGTTGTTTCGAACTCGCTGCGGCCGCTGGGGAAGTGGGAATGGTCGCCGGGCAAGTGGTGGACATCGAAGCGGAAACCACAGGTGTCAAAGACGTTGCGCATCTGGAACACATTCATCGTCGCAAGACCGGGCGGCTGCTCACCTGCGGCTTGACGATGGGCGGGCGGATTGCCGGGGCGGAGGAATCCGCACTGCGTCGTCTGGAAGAATACGGGCGATGTGTTGGATTAGCGTTCCAAATTGCGGATGACTTATTGGATGTGAGTGGCGACCCGGACAAAATGGGGAAGGGCGTGCAAAAGGACGCCGGTCTGGGGAAACTGACGTATCCCGGTTTGTTGGGCGTCGACGAAAGTCGTCGGCGGCTGTGGAGTTTGTTGGACGAAGCGAAACAGCAGGCGGCCTCATTCGGCACGCAGGGAGCAAAGCTCGCCGCCCTGGCTGATTTCGTGGGGAAGAGGGACCACTGATGGAATTCCAGATACTGCCCCGCATCGCCTCGCCGCTCGATTTGCGCGGGCTTTCCGATTCCCAACTGAAGCAGCTCGCGGACGAAATCCGTGAAGCCCTCTGCACCGTGGTGACCGACCGCACGGCCCACTTTGCCAGTAACCTCGGCGTAGTGGAACTCTGCCTGGCGTTGCATCTGGTCTTCGATTTCTCGAAGGACCGGTTGATCTGGGATACGGGCCATCAGATCTATCCGCACAAGTTGATCACGGGACGATTCAAAGATTTTCATACGATTCGCCGACGCCACGGTTTGATGGGCTTTCCGAATCCGAATGAAAGCCCCTATGACCTCTTCATGACGGGGCATGCCGGGGCGAGTGTGTCGACGGTGCTGGGGATGAAGGCGGGGGATGATCTCGCCGGGCAACTCGGTCGGAAATCGGTCGCGGTCATTGGCGACGGCGCTTTGCCCTCCGGTGTCGTCTTTGAAGCCATGAACAATGCCGCGGAGTTAAAGAAGGACCTTCTGGTCATTCTCAACGACAACAAAATGGGCATCTGCCCGCGTGTCGGCGGCCTTGGAAGATATTTGGATAAAGCCCGTGTCGCACCGTTCTACAACGGCTTGAAACGCGACGTGTCGTGGCTCTTGAACCGTGTGCCGGTCGTCGGCGAAAGCGCGTCGCAAGCCATTTCCCACTTCAAGGATGCCCTCCGCGGATTCATCCACGGCGGTATGTTGTTCGAGGAAATGGGCTTCCGGTACATCGGCCCGGTGGATGGTCACGATCTCGTTGGGCTGAAAAAGTCGCTGGAGATGGTAAAAGACGTCAGCGGCCCGGTGCTGTTGCACGTCTTCACGCAGAAGGGCCACGGCTTCGGTCCGGCGTGTGACGACCCGGTGATGTTCCACGCGCCGCCGCCGTTCCAGCGCAACGGTCAGCAGGAAGTCGGCAGCATCAAGAAGAGTTCATCCGTCGCCTACACCAACACGGTGAGCGACGCCCTCTACGACGAAATGCAGCGGAATCCCGCGGTCTGCGTCCTCACCGCGGCGATGTGCGAAGGGAACAAACTCTCCCGCGTCCGGGCCGATTTCCCCGAGCGCTTCTTCGACACCGGCATCTGCGAAGCCCACACCGTGGCGTTCGCGGGCGGGATGGCCAAAGCCGGCATGCGGCCGGTCGTCGACATCTATAGCACGTTCCTGCAACGCAGCTTCGACCACATCTTCCAGGAGGTCGCGCTGCAGAATCTGCCCGTGACGTTCTGTCTCGATCGCGCGGGACTCGCCGGTCCCGATGGCCCGACCCATCACGGTGCCTTCGACAACACCTACATGCGTGTCTTCCCGAACATGGTCGTCACCGCACCGGGGGATGCCCATGATGTCGCCCCGCTGCTGACGTTTGCCGTCAATCACCCGGGGCCGGTGTCGATCCGGTATCCCAAGGCGAACATCGAGATTGTCGAACGCCCCGAACAACCGGTCGAACTCGGCAAAGCCGAAGTCTTCCGCTGGGGTCGCGACGGCATGTTCGTCGCCTTCGGAACCTTGTTCACGGCGTGTGTCCAAGCCGCGGAGCAACTGCGGGAACAAGGCCTCGACGTCGGTGTGATCAATGCCCGCTTCGTCAAGCCGCTGGATACGGAAACGATCTTCCGTGCGATTGAAGAAACAGGCTTTGTGCTGACGGTCGAAGAAGGGACACTGCTCGGCGGTTTCGGCGCGGCCGTGTTGGAAGCCGCGAATGCCGCGCGGGTCTCGACGGATCGCGTCCGCTGTCTCGGTTTACCCGACCGTTTCATCGAACACGGCGAACGGGACGAATTGCTCGCCGAACTCGGGTTGGATGTGAACGGTCTGATCCGCGCCGCCACCGAGATGGCCGGGGACAAAATCGAGGTGTCCAGCCCGGTCGCTGTCGGTTAGGATTCGTCCACCAATTTTCCCACGGAGCGGGAATCAATGCGAAATCTGAGAAAGGACGCTTGGATGAGCCGGCACGGATTCAACACGGACCATCGCCGACGATCGTTGAATGGTGTGCCACTGGCTCTGCCAGTGTCTTCGTCTTCGACCCCAGCAGGGGTCACAGATGGTAGCCGGTGGTTGAGCGTGAGCGATACCCCCGGAATGCGAGCAGAAGTGAATTGCACCCCGGAAGGTGTGCCAGCACGATGCCCACACAAACATCTGGCACACCCTCCGGGGTGCGAATCAAGAACCGCATCGTTCCGGTGGTCTCCGCTGCGATACGACCACCGGCTACCCTCTGCGATCCCTTCGGGATCAATGCCGAATCGGTTCTCTTCGCACTGGCAAAATCTCTCTTGTTTGCTGCTCCTGTTTGTCGGATTGATCGGTTCCACCACCGCGGCGGGTGAGAAATACACGCTCGAAGAACCGGTTGATGATGACCGTGTCCTCGGGATCGGTTTGCGGCTCGATGTGCAGGGCAAAGTGCAAACCCGCGGCGCGGAAAACAAAACGGTCGATTTACCCCTCACGGGAACGGCGGCACTGTCATATCGTGAACGGCGTTTGCTCGGCATCGGGACGAATGCTGATTCGCTACGGAGTGTCCGCGATTACGAGAACGGCCAGGTCGACATCGAAGTCGCCGACGAAAAAACGCAGGTCATCCTGCCGGAAGCGCTCAAGCTGATCGTCGCACAGGGGAAATCATCGGGGCTGGAAGTCTACAGCCTGGGGGGCTTGCTCACAGCCCAGGAATTGGAACTGCTCTCGCCGCCGACCGACAGTCTGGGTCTCGTTCCCCTTCTGCCCACCGCGCCTGTAGAAATCGGCGAGGAATGGACGCCACCGAAATGGGCCGGTCAATTTCTCGCGCGGCTGGAAGCCGCCACGAAGAGCGAAGTGAAGTGCAAACTTGCGAGTGTTGAAAAGAACATCGCCAGGATCACCTTTACAGCAACCGTCCACGGGGCCGTGCAGGGGGCGCCTACGGAACTGGAAATCACGGGCTCGATTGATTTCGATCTGACGCAGAAATGCATCAGTGCCGCTGATGTTCAACAAGTGGAGAAACGGGCGGTCGGCACGGTCAGCGTCGGGTTGGATGTCTCGGCACGGATGCGATTGTTGAGAAAGGTTGCGCAGGTGGGTGGGCGGATCACCACACCGGCCGTGCTCACGGCTGCAGGAGAAGAACCGCCGGCGTCCGCGCTGCTGCTGCGGTTTGAAGCGCCCGGCAACCTCAGCATGCTTCACACCCGCCAATGGCATCTCTTCAAGCAGACGGAACAGACTTCCATTTTGCGGCTGCTCGATGACGGGCTGTTCATCACGCAGGTCAACATGTCGCCCATTCCTTCGGCGAAGGCGGGGGAGCACACGCCTCCGGAAGTCTTTCAGGGTGATATTCGCCAATCCCTCGGCGAACGATTGAAAGCCATCACCAAGGCTGAAATCGTCCCGACCAAAGACCGCCGGTACATTTACAAGGTTGTCGCGGAGGGCGTTGTGGGGGAACGACCACTGACATGGATTTATTACCTCATCGCCGATCCATCCGGAAAGCAGGCGTCGATGCTTTTCTCGCTGGATCGGGAACTGGTGGAGAAGCTTGGCCTGCGCGATCAGGACCTTGTCGAATCGCTCCGTTTTGGCCCGCCGCCGGTGACAGCAATTCTGAAAGCCCCGCCGGCACGGTAGGATAGCGCCGATCGGAAAGCTGCCGGACAAGACTGCCAGCGGGAACTGCCGTGTTCGAGTTGGTCAATCTGCTGTTTCCCGCCAAGCTGGTCGGCATCTTTATCAAGCCGCTGGTGCGATTGATTCTCGGATTGATCGTCGCGCCGCTCTTTCGTGTCACACTCCACCGCGTCATTAAGAAAGAGTTGAACGAAGAGCTGGAAAAAGACCTCGCGCAATGGTTAAAGGGTTCGCTGTTTTTGCTGATCGCGACGGCGAATACGGAATCGTTTTTCTTCCACTGGGTTCCGCCAGAGTTTCGGGAAGAGCACATCTGGTTGCTCGCCGCGCGGTTACTGCTGGCGATCAGCGTGATTGAGAATATGCCCGATCAAGCGCTGTTCTCGCTGATCCACCCTGGGCCGCCGAAACCGAACATCGAACGGGGCCGGATTGTGGCCAGCCTGTGGGCGTACATTCCTAAGTATCTCCACGGTCTGCTGTGCCAGCACCTCAACCGTTCGTCGCCTGTTCTGGCCATTCTCACCGTGTTCATCGCCGGACCGGCCGGCTGGGTCTGCTACGGCTTCGCGATCTTCAACTACCTGATCATCGGCCTAGTGTCATCGAAAGACAAAGCGCTGAACGTTTTGCAACAGTTTGATAAGGCGATGATCGAGAAACGCCGGGAAATCGAAGCGGAAGTTCCCCTGCAGAATGAGCCGGCCCTGACGCCGCCGCAACGGTTGGCCGCCGCGGAACAGGCGTCCGCGTTTCCGCCGCTGTTGCCGACCGTGCTGACGTCGGCAGAGGAAACCGAAGCGAAGCACTGAAGGGCTATAGGTCTTCCGGGGTCAAGCCGGTGTGCTTGGCGATGCGTGCCAGCATCCGCGGACCGATCTCGTCCTGGTCATGAAAAGCGAAGGTATAGTCCGGCCACTCCGGACGGGAGAAAATACGGTGCGAAGTGCCCGCTTGCCGCTTGACCATCCAACCGATGCGGAGCAGGGCGGCGAGCACGATACGGGCTTTGGTGGATGGCGACTGACTCATGCCGGGATCGCAAACATGTCGTGAAGTTCCGGAACCGGTTCGCCCTGTTCCAATTGATCGGCAAGCACGCGCAAGGCCAGTGCCTTAACGCGCGAGATGGCTTCATCCCGATCCTGGCCGTAGACCATCACGCCCGGCAGTTCGGGGATTTCGGCAATCCAGCGCCCGTCGTTCTCACGCTCAATGGCGATATTCACGGTCCATCGTCCTTCAAAATCCCGCCAGATATGTCTACCGGCAACGTACAACGTCAAGCGGCACAGTTCAATCGCGTTCCTCGGTGCGAAGCACCATTTTCACGGTGAATTGTCTCTCATGGAACACGATCTGTGTCATTCCGTCGCAGTCCGGGATTGAGAAGGCGTGCATCGGTCGCTTGCGCTCCGGACTGTGACGGAGTTGCTATCGTAGATCCTCATACCGTATGGCCTCACTGCCGTTGACAGTGCACAGCGCCGCAAGAACTTTTGGATCGATGTCGTAGCTCAACGTTTTACCGGACCCATCGGCGAAGAGTGCTACCGCGTGGGATTGTGCGAAGCTGGACAACAAGGAATCCGAAGTCCCCTTAGACGAGGTGACACGGGTAATTCCGATTTTCTCCCGTGATACATCGGGGTCACGCGGTTCGGTCCAGATGAGCTGCAGGCCTGAGCACTCGCCGACGAGTATCGTCGTCGCCATGCCGTCGTGCTCTGAAATGAAGTCCAACGTCACAGGCCCATCGGGTGGATTCGCCGTGCCCGGTCCGGAGATCAGGCCGTAATCCCGATATCCTCGTCCTTGAGCGTCTTTCCGTGGCTTCGGACGGTACGGACTGGTCATCGTCGGCACCCACTGGTTCGTGGCCGATTTATTCTCTGGAGAATCCCAAGCGGCATCATGATGGTAGGCAAGCACCAAATCGGAATCGTCCAAATGTGGAGAAAGACTCACACGCCAATTGTGCCCAACGTCCCCAGACCGACTCGGGGGCAAGTGCCCCCCGTAACCCGTGGCGTAATTTGTCATTGCGAGGCCGATTAGGTGCAGATTGTGGAGGTTCTGCAGAGGTCGCGGATCATGGCCACCGACACGAGGCGCAAGTAGATAACTCGCCACAAGAACAATTGCAGCGACAGCGAACAGCACCCGAACCCAAGACAACTTTTCCTTCCGCGTCGGTTCTTGCATGTTCGAAATCCTGCTGAAAGTCGCCGGGTTGCTGGCGGAAGCCGTGGAGAACCATTTTTACGGCGGATTGTCTATCCTAGACCGCGGTGAGCGCCACTCCGTCACAGTCCGGAGCGCGAGCGACGGCCGTCCGGAATGGAGAAGGCGTACCTCCGTCGCTTGCGCTCCGGGCTGTGATGGACGCACTTCTTGGAACGAAACTTCGCTCGTGGTCTCAACACGCCTCGTTTGAAAATCGTCATGCCGCAACGGGAATTTGCTACCGATGTCGTCCGTCGCCTGCGGGAGGCGGGGTTTGTGGCATATTTCGCCGGGGGGTGCGTGCGCGACCTGCTGCTGGGGCGGACGGCGAAGGATTACGACGTTGCCACCAGCGCCCGGCCGGAGCAGGTGCGGGAATTGTTCGGCCGCCGGAAGACGCTCGCCGTGGGGGAAAGTTTTGGTGTGATTATCGTCCTCGGCCCAAAAGCGGCGGGACAGGTGGAGGTCGCGACGTTCCGGAGCGATGGTGAATACCACGATGGCCGCCGACCGACGCATGTCGCGTTCTGTTCGCCGGAAGAAGATGCCCAGCGGCGGGACTTCACCATCAACGGCATGTTCTACGATCCGGTCGACAGCCGCGTGCTGGATTACGTCGGCGGTGAAGCGGATCTGGCAAGGCGCTTCATCCGGGCCATCGGCGATCCCCACGCCCGCATGACCGAAGACAAACTCCGCATGCTTCGTGCGGTCCGTTTCACGGCGACATTGGACTTTCAACTCGATCGCGTCACCGCCGATGCCATCCGTGCGATGGCGGATCAGTTGCACGTCGTCAGTGCGGAACGGATCGCGCAGGAACTGCACAAGATGCTGCTCGATCCGCATCGACGGCGGGCAATGGAGTTGTGCGATGACGTGGGGTTGTTGCGGGTGGTGTTGCCGGAATTGTCCGTGGTCCGTGGTCAGTGGTCAGTGGTGAAGACAGGAAAGATGCTCGCGCTGTTAGAGTGCCCATCGTTTCCGCTGGCCTTTGCAACGCTGCTGCATTCGTTATCAGCGCCTACGGTTCATGACATCGGTCGGCGGTTGCGGTTGTCGAATGAGGAGATTGAACGATCAACATGGCTGGTCGCGCAACAGGACGAATTGCGGGCCGCGTCGACGATGACGCTTGCTCAACTCAAACGGCGGTTGGCCCACCCGCATCGGGATGAACTGCTGGCGCTGTTGCGCGTGAGACTCCTTGCGGAAGAGGCGGACTTACATCCCGTGCTTTTTTGCGAGGAATTCATTGCCGCGACGCCGCCGGAGGTGCTTGATCCACCGCCGCTCATTTCGGGGAATGATCTGATTCGACAGGGGCTGAAACCGGGGCCGCGGTTCAAACTGCTGCTGGAAGAAATCCGCGATGCGCAACTGAACGGAGAGATCACCACGACCGCTGAGGCACTGGCGCTCGCGCGACGATTGCAGGAATCCCCCGGCGCGGATACACCTTGAGTCGGAAATCACGCGGTGAATCGGCACGGGGCGCGAAACCGCAAGCGGTGAAGTCCGATTCTCTTCACCACGGACTACGGACAACTGACAACTCAACGAAAGACACCATGACGGGTAAGGTACGCATCGCGATCATCGGGGCGGGGCTGGTTTCGGACTTTCACCATGTGCCGGGGATCAAGCTCGACCCGCGGGCGGAACTCGCCGCGGTGTGCGATCCCAATCAGGCGCTGCTGGATCAACGCCAGGGCGAATGGGGTCCGGCGAAGTATACCACGAAGTACGAAGAGATCGCCGCCGATCCGGACATTGATGCGGTGATCATCGCCACGCCGAATTTCACGCACAAAGACATCGCCTTGGCGTGTGCCAAGGGCGGCAAGCACATGATGGCCGAGAAACCGCTCGGCGTGAATTTTGAAGAAGCCCGCGAGATGTACCGGGCCGCGCGAGACAACAACGTCCGCCACATGACGGCGTTCACCTACCGGTTCGCGCCGTCGATGTTGTACCTGGAGCATCTCGTGAAAAGCGGTGCACTCGGGACACCTCGGCATTTCCGCAGTCAACGGTTTCTCGATTTGCCCGAAACAAGCTGGGGCTGGCGACAGTACAAGAAACTCGCCGGGGCGGGTGATCTGTACGACATGACGATTCACCGCATCGACTTCGCGCAGAATCTGTTGGGACCGATTCAATCGGTGTGTGGAGCCGTTCAAACCTTCGTGCCACGGACGACGACACCGGACGGCAAGACGTGCGAACCGTCGGATGTCGATGACTGGTCGGCGATGATCGGCCGTTTCGAGTGCGGTGCCGTCGGTGTGTGGGAAGGGAGCACGCTGATGAAGGGCCATCACAACAACGGCGTCGGTTTTGAATGGGCCGAAATCAACGGCAGCGAAGGCTCCGCGGTTTACCAACTCGTCGACCCCAACTACATCCTCGTCGGCAAGCACGGCGGCTCAATGGAAAAGGTGCCTGTCCCGCAGGAATTCATGAAGCCGAAAGACAGCCCGCGCAACCCGGCCGATGGCAAGCCGAGCACGGTCTTCCGTTACGACCTGATGTGGGAATTCGTCTCCGCAATCGTCGAAGGCCGCGATGCCGTACCGGGGTTTGACCACGGCGCGAGCGCTCAAGCCGTCGCGGATGCGGTGCTGGAATCGTCCGCAAACGGCAAGTGGGTGGATGTGCGGTACGCTTTGTAAAAGGACATCCGTTCCCAGCCCGGAGCGGCAGCGACGGAAGAAGTGATGAGTGATAAGAGATGAAGGATGAGTCAAACGAGAGTCAAATCATCACTTCTCATTCATCACCTCGCTTCCGTCGCTCGCGCTTCGGACTGGGAGTGATTGACTGAGGAGCAATCTCATGCCGAAAGTCGTTTGCGACGAATGCAACACGAAGTTTTCGATTGCCGCAGGAGCCATCGGTGGCAAATGCCCGGCTTGCGGGGCTTCCAAGCGGGTCGCAAAATCGTCGCCGGGGGACAGCAAGTCAAAAGGCGTGCGCTGTCCGATGTGCAAGACGACCTTGCCGCAGCACGTCACATTCTGTGCAAAGTGCGGCGTGGATGCCGGTGAATCCAACGCTGCCGCGGCGGGGATTGAGATCGACAACGCCCTGGAAAAGCGGAAGGCTCAGTTGGCCTGGCAGCAATTTTTCACACGAATGTTTCGCTGGTGGTGATCGCGTCGTCTGCAACCCTCAGAGTGCATTTCACGGACGGACTCCGTTCCTCGAACGGACTTTGGCCATCAATGTAACGCGCCGACATTGACGCTGAATGATTCCGCAGTTGAGAATTACTGCGGCGGCATCATCGCAAGAGTGTGACCGACTCATTGGGAACAGCACGGTGGCGGACAGTGTTGCAGAGCCTCTTTCACTCGGTGTGCCCGGATTCTCGTTTGGGGATCTTTATGCGCCACACCGACTGCGTCACTTGCACGAAGAATTCTGGAAGTTTGCAACAATACACTACGCAGGTTTGGAGGCGCGCTTTGCCGCACTGAAGGCGGGGTCGATCTCTCGGCCCGAACAGTCGGAGGTGCTGATTGACACCGCTGCGGTGGTGGGCGAATTTATTGCGCGGCTGTTCCACATCGTTCCAGAAGCCTACCAACTGACGGATGAAACGCTGGAAGTCGAACGGATTTTTCAGTTCAAGCAAGACTTTCTGCGCACGCGGGTTTTCAAACGCTTCGGTGAGCCGCCGGTCGAAGATGCCCAGTTCCTTGCGCTCGATGCTGCCGTGCAACAGATGGTGGCGATTGTCCGTGAGCGTCACGATCCGGAAATCCGCTTTGCCGAAACGGTGTTGGCGCTCTTGGAGGTCGAAAAGCCAGCCATCGGCGAATCGCATTCCCTCGCCGAGCGGATCTGCGAACATCGCGGCGAAGGATCACTCACCGAACGGGCACAGCAGGCACTCTTGGTTTTGGGAGACTGGTGCGTGCAGGTGAATTCCACGGCGGAGCGCCGCAAGAAAGTGGAAGGCTGGGTATCGTTCGTCCGGCCGGAAACGCTGGATTATGAGCACCTCGTCCAAATCACGCGACCGGATGACGAGCTCCCCGAAGCGATCATGGGACCGGAAGACCATCGTCGTCACCGCGATGGCTTTCAACTCACCGATGCGCGGATGAGCCGCAAGGAATATCTCCGCGAGATCGACTATTGCATCCTCTGCCATCCACGTGAAAAAGATTCCTGTTCCCACGGGTTCCGTGACAAGACCGGCAATCGGCCGCGCAATCCGCTGGGGATTCCACTCGCGGGATGTCCTCTCGAAGAGCGAATCTCGGAGATGCATGCGCTCCGGAAGCGTGGGGCCGCGATTGCCGCATTGGCGATGGTGATGCTCGACAATCCGATGTGCCCCGGCACCGGCCACCGCATCTGCAACGATTGCATGAAAGGCTGCATCTTCCAGAAACAGGAACCCGTCAACATTCCCCAGGCGGAGACCGGCGTCGTGAGTGATGTTCTCGCGTTGCCGTTCGGTTTTGAAATCTACAGCCTGCTGACGCGATTCAATCCACTCAACCATCTCCGCCCTTATGCGCTCCCTTACAACGGTGTGGATGTGCTCGTCGTCGGACTCGGTCCGGCGGGATATACACTGGCGCATTACCTGGCCAACGAAGGCTTCGGTGTTGTGGGGATCGATGGATTGAAGTTGGAGCCGGTGGATGACTCCCTCACCGGTCGCGATTGCGGGGAGCCCACCCCCATCCGTGAGTTCTCCACGCTTAAGCAGAATCTCGACGAACGAATTCTGGCCGGCTTCGGCGGCGTTTCCGAGTACGGCATCACCGTCCGCTGGGATAAGACGTTTCTCGCGGTGATGTACCTGACGCTACTCCGGCGGCGCAACATCCGCTTCATCGGCGGAGTGCGGTTCGGCGGGACCCTCGAACTCGATGATGCCTGGAAACTCGGCTTCCGCCATGTCGCACTGGCCACCGGCGCTGGGAAACCCACGGTCGTGCCGATGAAGAATCACGTGCTGCGCGGCATCCGGACGGCCAGTGATTTCCTGATGGCCCTGCAGCTGACCGGCGCATTCAAAAAGTCATCGCTGGCCAACCTGCAGGTGCGGCTACCCGGGATCGTCATCGGCGGCGGATTGACGGCCATCGATACCGCAACCGAAATGCTCGCCTACTACCCCGTCCAGGTGGAAAAGACGCTGGAGCAATTTGAACGCCTCAGCGCGGCTTCCGGCGAGGAAAGCATCTGGAAGATGTGTGACCCCGAAGAAACCGAAATCCTCAAGACGTTTCTCGAACACGGACGTGCGATCCGTCAGGAACGCAAACTGGCTCAAGCACAACACCGTGATCCGAATTTCGCTGCGCTGTGTGACAGTTGGGGCGGCGTTTCCCTGGTCTATCGCAAGCGGATGATCGATTCTCCGGCGTATCGACTGAACCACGAAGAAGTCGCCAAGGCGCTGGAAGAAGGAATTCGCTTTGTCGAGAACCTGTCACCAATCGAAGCCATCGCAGACGAGTACGGAGCCGTCTCTGCACTGAAGTTCGAGTGCGCCGATGGTCAGGAAGTCACCCTGCCAGCCCGTGCCGTCTGTTTCGCCGCCGGAACCACGCCCAACACCGTCATTGAGCGAGAAGCGCCCGGCACATTCCAACTCGACAAAGACGGCAAGTTTTTCCAGAAATATCGCGCCATCGCCAACGGAAACGGATGGAAGTTGGAAGCGACTCACGAGGCCACACGCGACGCCTTCTTCCTTTCCTATCAGTCTGAAGGCCGCCTGGTCTCGTTCTACGGCGACAATCATCCCGACTATGCCGGGAATGTGGTGAAGGCGATGGCCTCGGCCAAGCATGGCGCGATTGAAGTCGCACGACTCTTCGCCGATGAGATTGCCCGCTGCGAAACCCAGCCGCAATCGTTGGAGCGGTTCGAGACTTTGACACAAGAACTCGACGAAGCCTTGGTGCCGCGCGTCGTGCAAGTGAATCGTCTAACCAAGACGATCGTGGAAGTCGTGGTGAAAGCCCGCTACGCCGCGCGGAAGTTTCGTCCCGGTCAGTTCTACCGTTTGCAGAACTACGAGACCCTCGCCCCCGTGGTCGATGGCGTGCGATTAACGCTGGAAGGGATTGCCCTCACCGGGGCCTGGGTTGATCTCGACAAGGATTTGCTTGGCCTCATCGTTCTCGAAATGGGCGTCAGCTCGCGACTCTGCTCCCAGTTGCAGCCTGAGGAACCAATCGTCGTGATGGGTCCAACGGGGACCCCCAGCGAAACACCATCGGGCGAAACCGTGCTGCTACTCGGGGGCGGGCTGGGGAACGCTGTGTTGTTTTCGATCGGCAAAGAACTGCGAGACCGTGGTTCGCACGTCCTCTACTTCGCCGGTTACCGCGGGAAAGACGATCTGTTCCTCCAAGAGTCGATCGAAATGGCAACCGACGAAGTCGTGTGGGCCGTCGACAAGGGAGACCCGATTCCTCCTCGGCGTCCACAGGATAAAACGTTCGTCGGCAACATGGTGCAAGCGTTGATCGCCTACGCTGAGGGAACCATTCCCGGACCGCGCGATGTGCTCTTGTCCGATGTGGATCGCATCATCGCCATTGGTTCCGATCGAATGATGGCCGCCGTCGCGGCAGCGCGGCACACGGTGCTCAAACCGTATCTCAAGCCGGGCCACATCGGCATCGCCTCGATCAACTCGATGATGCAATGCATGATGAAAGAAGTCTGTGGACAGTGTCTGCAACAACATGTCGACCCGGTGACCAAAGAACCGTCGGAAGTCGTCTTTTCCTGCTTCAACCAGGACCAGACAATGGACTGTGTCGACTTCGGTAATCTCCGGCAGCGACTAAAAACCAATAGCGTCGCCGAGAAACTGACGAACCGCTATCTCGACCTGCTGACGGCCGCCGAAAAGTAGCGGCTTGATGTCGCGACAGCTTACGATCGCAATCAATAATCCAACCAGAAGCGGGTGATAAACGCATCAGAGGGATCGAAATCACCGCGGCCAGTGCGGGATTCGACTGCGCGGCTGAACAGCCAACCGGCTTCGATCGCTCCACGGCTCCCTTTCTTGCGACGGAACTCGAAGCCGGACATCAAGCGGTAGTCACGATAGGTGACGACGTCCGGCGTGCGATCAAGTCGTTTGATGGCCCAAGAGCCGCCGCCAAGTTCACCATTCACGTAGAACCAATGGTCCGCGGTGTCGGTTTCGGCGATCCGCCATGCCAGTTTCGGACGCGGAAAAATGAGTTCATGCCGATGCCCGCTTTCGTCATTGCCCAGCACCACGCCGGCAACGGGCAGGGCGGGGATGTCGTCGCGGTTGAGGTACACAAATCCAGCTGCGAGTTGCACCGATTCATCAAAGCGGTAGTACCAGGCTCCGCGTCCCCCGAGCCGAAACGCTTCCGGCCGACGGTTCACCCAGTCGGTGTACCATGCCGGGGTGATGGCGAGATCCACCGCCCATTCATCGTTGATCCTGGTGATGCCCCCGATGTCGATCGTCACATGAAACAGTTGCGGCGGCAGGTCGGTCGAACTCGGCCCGTTGAGCCAGGTGATTCCCCATCCGGTGTTCATCGTCAGTGTGGACGCCTGCGGCAGATCGGTCGGCGGGACCGAGCGAAAATCAAACCCGAACATCCCGAGTTGATCGCCTGATCCGGGGACATAGGTGAAGACCATCGCTGCACCCTGCGATTTTTTGGCTTCGTCCTCGTCTTCAGTTTCTTCCGTGATGGCTTCGAGCGCGCCCGGCCCTTCGATGCGAACTTCTTTCCCCGATGAAGCCGGTGGTGGTGGCAACGGTGCCGGCGGATCGACCGTCGCCGTGCCCAGATCACCGAGGAGTTCGTCCGCAGCCGCATCGACGAAGAGGGTGCGGACCGCCGGTCGTGGCGCTGTGGTCCCCAAGAAGAAATCCGCGGCGAAGGATGTGTTGGTGGACAACCAGCAGACCATCACCCCGACAGTGCAGCGCCCAAGCAACAAGCGGCGCGACATTTTGACTTCCCTGATGTCAGATCAAAGACATGATGCGGATCGCGCTCGGGAAGCGCGCCGCTCATCGCGTGGAGCGTGATGAGCGGATGAACAACGAACGGAATCTTGTCCCCGGCATAACCCCACGAACTATCGTCGCACTCCGCAAAACGGTCAACGGCGACCATCACTAAACACGTACGGATAGCCGGTTGGCATAGTCGTTACGTCTGATTTCATCCGTACGATCGGCAACATCGGCCGATCACAGCCCGCGAAAACCGGAGCGCGAGGACGACTTTGCCGTCGTGATGCCAATTCGCCACGGGTGACTTTCCGGTCAACACGCTGTGCGATTTGCTCCCCGTGCCCAGTGACCTAGGTTTGATCCGGAACGGGCCTGGCGGCGACGCGATTGTCGACAGAAAGGCCACCTCGACGGGAATTCAGCACGCATGGTTGCCTTGCTCGCAGGTGACGGAAAATCGACAGCAGCGCCGGTCAAGCGCGATGCCGAGTGGTGGGTGGAAACACTCGACCAACCCGGCGAACTCAGCGCTCGAACGGCAATGTGGGACGACCTCGCCTGGAATGCCATTGAACCGAATCCGTTTTATCAGCCGGCGATGCTGATCCCGGCGATGGAACGTTTCCGGGACGACAAAGTTTCGGTGGCGATGGTCTACCGCAGCGGTGCGCGGCCGAATGATCCCGCAGAGTTGTGCGGGATGTTTCCATTCGTGATCGAACGCCGGGGGTTGCTACGGGTCCGCACTTTGTGGAAGCACATGTACTGCTTCCTCTGCACGCCGTTGATCCGACAGGGCGTGGCGGTCGAAACGCTGCGAACTTTGTGGAACTGGCTCGAACAGGACCGACAAGGTCCGGCGGTGTGGGAACTGCCGCACGTCGCCGCGGATGGCCCCTTTCAGCAGGCACTGATTGACGTTTCTCTCGAACGACACGCGCTCACCTTCATCGCCCATCAATACAATCGAGCGTTGTTACGTCCACTGGAAAGCGCCGAAGCTTATTGTGCCAGTCATATGACGTGTCACAATCGTCAGGAACTGCGGCGGCAACGCCGACGGCTGGGCGAACAGGGAAAACTCGAAGTCCGCAGCTCTGTGCCGACGGACGACATTGGCGTGTGGATCGATCAATTCCTCGCCTTGGAATCGGCCGGCTGGAAAGGCCGCGAAGAAACGGCACTCGCGGCTGCTGAAGCTGATGCGACCTACTTCCGACAGATCGTCACCAACGCCGCTACGAGAAATCAGGTCGGCTTTCTCGGGCTGTTTCTCGATGACCGGCCGGTGGCGCTGAAGGTGAATTTTCTCAGCGGCGCGGGCAGCTTTGCCTTCAAAATCGCTTTCGATGAATCCATCGCAAAATTCTCACCCGGTGTGCAACTGGAACTGGAAAACATTGATTGGGTCCATCGGCAGCGCGGCGTGCAATGGATGGATTCCTGCGCCAAACCCGGGCATTTCATGATCGGTCGCCTGTGGGGACAACGGCGAACGATTCAACGACTCATCCTTTCCACCGGCCGACGCTGGGGTGATCTCGTGGTGGGTTTGATGCCCGCCGCACGGGCGCTCCGCAGTGTGCTGCGCCGCCGACCTAAACCAATCACCCCCGTGACAACAGGAACCCCGTGATGAGCACTGCCGTTCTCGAACCGACCCTGCGGATTGCCCCGACACAGACCGACACGCCGACGACACTGCTCGACATTGAGCCGGTGGAATTCGCGCGGTGCTTCGATCGCCATCCGTTCCTGGTCGGTCATCATCTGTGCGATCATCCGTTGTTCAACCTCGACCGGTTGCTGCAACTGGCGAAAGATCTGCCGGAAAGTCACATCGAGTACAACGCCGGGACGTTGCCGGTGAATCAGGATCAGGCGAAGACACCGCGAAATGGGCTGTCGCCGGAGGAAACCATTCAGCGGATTCGCGACTGTAAATCGTGGATGGTGATGAAGTGGGTCGAAACCGATCCCGAGTATGGTGAACTGCTTGAGCAATGTCTTGCCGAAGTCCGGCCCCATTCGGAACCGATTGTGCCGGGCATGCGGCAACCGCAGGCATTCATCTTCATCACGTCGCCGGGATCCGTCACGCCGTATCACATGGACCCGGAGCACAATTTTCTGCTGCAAGTCCGCGGCAACAAATTCATCCGTCAGTTCGACGGCAACGATCCCAGTATCCTGACCCATGAAGAACTGGAAACGTTCTATGCTCTCCGCCAGCGCAACATGACGCTGAAGGAAGAGAACCGCGAACGGTGCTGGACCTACGAATTGCAACCGGGGCAAGGGCTGCACTTCCCAGTGACGTTCCCCCATTGGGTGCAGAACGGTTCGGAAGTGTCGATCTCGTTCAGCATCACGTTCCGTACGCCGGACCTGGATCGCCGTCGCGCGACGTATCAGTTCAACCACGGCTTGCGGAAATGGGGCCTGAAGCCGACACCGTATGGACAATCACCTTCGACGGACAACACCAAATACCAGATCGTCCGCGCATGGAAGAAGCTGACGGATTTGTGGGACCGGAATTGACCGGGATGACTCGAATCTTCCCAGTCCGGAGCGCAAGCGACGGAAGTCATGGAGGAAAAAGTCGCATAGCGATGCAAAACGCCCGTCGCTTGCGCTCCGGACTGGGAATGCTGGTCTTCACACCGAGGCCATCCGTTTCACCACGACCGCGGTAAGGTCATCCTCCGCATCAGCACCACCGCGGTAGTTGTCGAGGTCTTCCCGCAGCGAAACGAGAAAGTCGCTCGCACTCTTGTTTGAAGCTTCTGATGTCGCCGCGATCAGCCGTTGGGAGCCGAACAACTCACGGCTGGGGGAGCGGGATTCTTCCCAGCCATCCGTGGCGAGAAACAGGCAATCACCCGGTTCGAGGACGAATGATTCACCACACGGAATCGCGCCGACTTGCACTCCCAGCACGGGTGCTGTCGTCGGCAGTTCCCGCACCAGACCGGTTTGATTCACGACGATCGCCGTCAATCCCGCGGCGGCGTAATGGATCTCTCGACGGTTGGGATTCAACGTGGCCAGAAACAGACTGACAAAACGTCGGTCACGGACATCGCGCGTCACGAACTCGTTCACGCGGGACAGTAACACCCCCGGATCGGACGTCGCCGCGGCGGTGGCACGCAATGAGGCCCGTGTTTGGGCCATCACCAGTGCGGAACCCAGTTCATGCCCGCTGACGTCACCGATGACGATCGCCCAATCACCATTCGCCAGGTGAAAATAGTCGAACCAGTCCCCGCCGACGGCGTCCGTTGCGGCAGAGACTCCAGCAATGTCGTAGCCCGCAATCACTGGGGCCGACTGCGGTAACAGGCCGACCTGTAACTCGCGCGCGACACGCAATTTTTCGCGTGTCGCCACGTATTCGCCTTCGGCGCGGTAGACCCGACCGTAGTCGATGAGCAACCCTGCCAACGGCACCGCATACCCCACCAGCTTCAATCCCTGGGCGGTCACGAACGCCACGCCGAACTCCCCCCGGGCAGCGAACGTGGCATAGGTTTCTCCCAAGATATGAGGCACAAGGCTCACCATCAGCCCGTAGGCAAACACGCTGGGATGCCTCCGATACAACCGCGGCAACAGAATTCCCCCGGCGATGAGATAGATGATGAGGGCCACACTATCCCACGGGCGGACAATGATGGCATCGGGAGCAATCGCCACCGGTAACGGCGAAAGCTCTCCACAAAAACGGATCAGAATGTACGTTGCTCCCACACAAATGAAGGTTGATCCCGCGAGCAGACCCAGCTTCAGGCTGCCGATCTGTTGACCGACTGGGCGTCCCAATGCGAACGGAGCCGCACCGATGGCAACCACGCCGGCGTGAAAGATGCGTGACAGCGACCACGTGAACGGCACGAACTGGCCGTCATCGACGACACTTCCAACGATGCGGGTCGCGGCCAGCGTTTGAAAGGCGTCCATGCAACCGGCGAAGAGCAGCGCCGCGCCGACAATTGACGTCGCCAGGTTTCTTCGTAGCGCAAAATGCGCCATGGCACAGGCCGCAGTGAGGAGTGCGCAACAGACGCCGGTCCATTGCAGCACAGTATGAATCAACAACCCCTGCAACGAGCGCACGGCGACATCAATCTGCTCCGGCGGAATCGTATTGGGTGCGGCAACGAGCCAACCAAACCGTCCTGCAACCGACATGCCGATGGGAACCGCCGTGGCCAACATCACCACAATAAAGAACCACCGTGGGGCAGACTTGGGCGGTTCCATGAAACAACACGACCTTGAAGAAGAAGGCGGGGGATCGTCTGGAGACTGCTTCCGCGAACACCGGACGCAAACGCTGCCCCGGAGAAAACTGTATCGACCGACAGGATTGTTGGCGAGTCTCCGCTGTCCATGCGACGGTGTCGCGAACAGCCTTTGTTGTCACGACTCCAAACTCATCCCGTAGTATGGCCCTTCCGGGCCGTCATTCGCATTGACTATCGGCGTGGAATACAGAATGACGGCCCGGAAGGGCCATCCTACGGAAATTGGCATGATCCACCAGATGCTTGACCGCTTGGTGTGCGGACCGCGGCGCGGTACGGTGTTGAAACTCAAGATTGAACGAGGAGCAAGATTCATGGCGATGCCGAAGAATGTGTTGGGGGGCGAGCTTGAGGTGTGCAGCCTCAGTCCGACGACGGGTTTTTTTCGCGACGGCTGTTGCCGAACGGGCAAAGATGATGTCGGCCTGCATCTGGTCTGCGCCCGCATGACCGACGAATTTCTCACGTTCTCGCAAGAGCACGGGAACGATCTGTCCACACCGGTCCCTGAATGGGACTTTCCCGGCCTGCAGGCGGGCGATCAATGGTGTGTCTGTGTGGAACGCTGGAAGCAAGCCTACGAAGCGGGAGTCGTCGCGCCAGTGGTCCTCGCGGCCACGCACATCTCGACACTGGAATTCGTCTCGCTGGAAGAACTCGCGGAACATGCCGCGGAAGTGGACGATTGACCGCGTCGGTCACAGCCGTGTTGCCACTGCAGTGTTGTGCATCCGAAAGAGATGGCCGTGATTCCAGTCCCGACGGACGTTGCTGAGAAAACGCCGTCCGACGGGAGACACTTCCTGCTCGGTCGGAAAGAGCGGCAGGGAATCGCGGCGATCCTTGGGATCCATACGCTTCTGCTGGTTTATTGCGGCTGGATTCACTCGCCTGTCTGGGACGAAGTGGGACACCTCCCCGCCGGCCTGGCCCATTGGCAAACCGGGGTGTTCGACCTTTACCGCGTCAATCCGCCATTGGTTCGCGGTGCCGTGACGGCGATGCCGTATACCTTGGGAGCACGGCTTGATGTTGATGGTGCTACGATTCGTTGTCCACCCTGGCGACGCATGGAATTCCCCAGCGGCAGCGCGTGGATTCGTGCTGACGGTCTCGGTTTTCTAAACCATCTCCGTATCGCGCGGCTCTGTGCGATTCCGTTTTCCTTGCTGGCCGGCGTCCTGTGTTACGCCGCGGCCCGCGCTTTGTACGGCATTCCGTCCGCATTCGTTGCACTAACGCTGTGGTGCATATCGCCGATGGTGATCGGGCATGGGAGCCTCATTACCCCGGATGTTGCCGCAGCCGCAACTGCCGCGTTGGCTATGTGGACGTTCTCGACCTGGGTCAAATCGCCGTCTCGAAAGCATGCGGCGCTGGCCGGGGCGGGGTCGGGACTCGCGCTGCTCACGAAATTTACCAACCTCTTACTGTGTGTAATGCTCCTCGTCCTGCTCGCATACCGGATGTATCACCCCGGAATCCAGCAGCCGCAACGACGGCGATGGTGTCTGCAAGCCGCGGGGATCGGACTGCTGGCGCTCTACCTCATTAACCTGGGTTACGGCTTTGAACGTTTCGGCACGCGGCTCGGTGACTATCGCTTTGTGAGTGCGGCGTTGGGCGGTCCCCCGGAAGGCCGCACGGAACCATACGGGAATCGCTTTTACGGGACCATCCTCGGCCGGCTGCCGGTACCGCTCCCCGAGAATTATCTGATGGGGATCGACGTTCAGAAGAGCGACTTCGAGAAAGACAAGTTGTCCTACCTGCGTGGCGAATGGAAGCGCGGCGGCTGGTTGCACTACTACTTCTATGGCTTCCTGGTGAAAGAGCCGCTGGGCACATTGGCGCTGCTCATAGCTGGGTTGGGGCGTTTGCTTTTTCTGGATCGGTGCGTTCGCCAGCAATCTCTCTTCTGGCTGGGCGTGCCCACGGGATTGGTGTTTGCGCTCGCCAGCTCACAGACCGGACTCAACCACCACTTTCGGTATGTCTTGCCGGCGTATCCGTTCTTGTTTGTGCTGGCCTCGGCCGTTGCCGCGCCGTCTTCGTCCACGAGGACGTCGCGACGTTGGACCACCATTGCTGTGGTCTTGGTCGTGGCATCAGCAATCGAATCGCTATCCGTCTTTCCTCATTCGCTGTCGTTCTTCAATCGCGCCGTGGGCGGAGCGGCGAATGGCCCTCAACATCTGCTCAACAGCAACATTGACTGGGGCCAGGACTTGCTCGGTCTTGCCGAGTGGGCGAAGGCTCATCCCGCAGCACGACCGTTGCAGGTCGTGTTTTGGGGCGGATTCAACAGCAAAGATTTACCGCTGTGGGACGGCACCGTCGTTCATCATGGTCTGACAGATCAGGAAGCGAGAGACTTTGCCGCTGGGAAGCTGCGCGACCGCTGGATTGCGTTGAGCGTCAACACGATTTACGAACCGACCGATAAACTCGATCGCTACCGATACTTCCGCACACATCCGCCGGATGCGACGATTGGGTACAGCATTTATGTCTACGATCTGACGAAGGTCCCGAATTAACCATTTAGCCCCCGGTCGTCCGCGACCGGGGGTTCTCGCTTCGTCGTCCAGTCGAAACGAAATAGCCCCCCGTTGCAGACAACGGGGGGCTATTGACTCTCAGGATGATATAGACGTCGACGCGGGGAAGCGTTAGATGTTCTGCCATGCGACGACAGGGAAGTCCTCAGGAGTTAGAGCGGGTGCGACGCGAGGCGGTCGCGCTGGCCGCTCAGGGTGTGGGCA
>JBGSUN010000015.1:0-42623 GCA_041753475.1 Planctomycetaceae bacterium
ATCGCTCGCACTTCGTCAAAGACTATTTGCAAACGGTTCCCGACCTGCATGTGGAATACTTCCCGGCCTATGCGCCGGAACTCAACCCGGTAGAAGCGCTGTGGGCCGACACCAAACTGCACGACCTGGCCCACTTCTGTCTGCACGACCTCACCGAACTCGAACTGGCCACCGCGACCGCCCTCCGAAACAAACACCACCATCCGCCGTTTCACGCCGTGCGCTGGCGTTGAGTTCTCTCATCGTCGAAGATGAGCGGGTGTTCCTGACGATCCTATGGGGAACGGCGTTCTTCACGGCGAAAACTGCCGGATTGCAGTCCAGACGGCGGTGAAATCCGTCAAACTGGGCGTCCAGAAGGGACTCCGTCTTGCCCTGTGTTGTCTCCCCGGATACCACTCCGTGTCTCCCTTTGAAGATGATTCCACGGCGGAAATTGAGCTGGACGATGAGCACCTGAGTCCTTGGGGACGCGGCGTGCTGATCGGACTGGCGGTATGTCTAGTCGCTGGGTTTGGGCTGGCCTTGTGCCTGGAGCCCGACCCGCGCGGCTACGGCACACACCAGCGGCTTGGTCTCCCCGAATGTACGATTCGGTCGTTGTTTGACGGCCCCTGTCCGGGGTGCGGCATGACAACGAGTTTTGCATATTTTGTGCGTGGTGAGTTCCGTGCCAGTGCTCAGGCCAATCCGGCGGGGCTCTGGATGGCGGCCGGTTGCCTGGCGTTGATTCCCTGGTGTGGCGTCAGCGCGTATCGCGGCCGGTTGTGGGGTGTCGACGATCCGTGGCCGACGGCGGCGGTTCTCGCTGCCAGTTGGGGCGGAACGAGTTTGTTGGTCTGGGCTTGGCGATGGTGGCTGTAACAGGCCCCCTCGCTCCTCGGTCAGGATGACTGAGACAGCGGACAAGGATGCGTCCATGGATCGATACTCCGCTTGTTGTTCGATTCAAAAAATCCGCCGTGGGACGCCCGTCTCGCTGTTGGGGCTGGCATTGCTGGCGCTGGCGCTGGGTGGCTGTTCGCTCGGCGTCATGGCCGGAAAAATGTTCCGCGGGGAGCCACTGCGGCAAGCCGAATTCCACTCCATGACCGGGACGGATCTCAGCAAGGGCAAACACCGGATCGCCATCCTCTGCTCAACACCGGCGTCCGTGGAATCCGAACTATCCAGCCTGAATGTTGACCTGATTGACGGTATCACCCGCCGCTTGAAAGTCCACGGCGTAGAAGTCGTCGATCCCGACGTCGTCGCCAAGTGGATCGATGACAACGGCGGCGTCGTGACCGATCCGGCATCAATGGCAAATGCGTTCGACACCGAATTCATTGCGTGGATCGATATCGATACGTTCTCGTTGAAAGAAGATGAAACCTCGAAACTGCTCCGCGGTCGGACCAACGGGTTCGTCCGGGTGTATCAGATTCAGGATGTCGGCGACGGCAAGGTCGCGCTCTCCGCGTTCAACTCCGAATTCACGTCCATCTTTCCGTCGCACCAGCCCATCTCGGAACTCTCACGCAGCCAATTGTCATTCCAGAAGGAATACATCGATCGGCTCTGTTCCGAACTGGCCGTCAAATTCTACGACCACCGTCCCGGTGAAAACTACTAGTGGCAGCGAATGGACGGCAGACGATGACCCACGCCATCAATCACCTCACCGCCAAGGAAGGCGTTTGCATGTTTTCGACCGAAGCTCGATTGCCGGTTCGTCGCACGCTGACTCGTACCGCGGCGTGGTTGCTGGCGGCGGCGTTCTGCCTGCCGCTCTCTGGTTGCAGCTACGTTCTCTTCCTGGGTTACCTGATCGGTGGTCCGCCATCGGTCGAACCGGTGTTTGATGCCGAGACGAAGGAATCAATGACCGACAAAGACATCACCGTCGCGGTCATCTGTTTCGCTCCAAAGGAAGTGAAGTACGGCTTCGAGAAAATCGACGAAGAGCTTGCCAAATACGTGACGTTCCGGCTCCACGAACACAAGATCAAGGTGATTAACCCCGATCAGGTCAAGGCCTGGCTGGATACCAACAAGGATTGGGATAAGCCGGAAGAAATCGGCGCGGCGTTCAAGACAAATTATGTGATCTACATCGACCTGAACGAGTTCACACTCTACGAAGAGGGAAGTGCGACCCTGTATCGCGGCCGGTCGGAAGCCATTGTCAGCGTCTGGAAAATGGACGAAGACCACGAAACCGCCGAAAAGATTTTCAGCAAGGAAAAGATCTCGAAGTTCCCGCTGCACAAGCCGGAATCCTCGACGGAAACGACGTACAGCAACTTCAAGGCCCGTTACTTGTCACGACTGAGCGACGAAATCGGCCGGTTCTTCTATGAGTACTACCTCTCTGATGAAATTATCGAAGGGAACTGATCGCATGTCGCAGTCGCTCACAATGGTGGGCGACGGCGTGAAAACTGGTTTTGACACGTTTTCGCGATCTCACTAAAGTTCCCGCCGCGATACCCCACGGATGGGATGGTCGCCGCGTCGATGGGGAGCGATTTCCCACCGGCGGAAGTCCTCACCATGGAAGGCGGCCTGTGAACGCGACCCCGCGCGTGTTGTTGATTGACGGTTCCGCAGACACCGAAGCGGTGGTCCGCGCCGTACTTGAACCACGAGGCATGAGTGTTGCCAGGACGCGCTCGCACGGTGTCGAAGTTCTTTGCCCGGACACCGCTCCCGACGTCGTCGTTCTCGATCTGGACGAAATGACCACCGCCACGGAAGATTCGTGGATTGATACGCACCAGGTGCTTCTCGGTTCCACACGGGTCGAAGTTTCGCAACCCCATGTGCGGTTTCTCGAGAAGCCGTTTCAGTTCCCCGAACTGATTCAGGTGCTGGAAGATCTGCTGACGGCATCCCGCGCTGCGTGACAGCGTTCACAGTACAGCAGTCCGCTGTTTGTACCGCCGGGCGATGCTGAGCACGAGCAGATTGCCGAAGTGCATCGTGCCGAGCGTGGTCAAGACCACGCCAACTTTCCCGCTCAGCAATTCACAGCCGTCGAGCCAGCCCACCACCTCGATGCCGCTGCGGAGTGTGAGGGTCACGAACGCGATGTTCGTCAGATAGAACCCGGTGAGCAACATCACGTTGACGGCATCCGCAGCCGGTTCGCTCTTCAAACAATCCACCAAAAACGGTCGGCCGTGGTGAAACAGGATTCGCCCGACAAGGACTGTAATCACCCCGCTGAAAACCAGATACGCGGCGTAGGTCCAGGCAAGCGGTGACATGGGACGGGCCAGATGTTGAGAGTCAAGTGTCAAGTGCCGCAGTTGAAAGTGTCGACCGGGGGCATCGTGGCAACGGGTGTGAGATGAGGCCAAGCCGCATCCGGCACATGGCACTCGATCCGTAAACCCGGCACTACACTGGATCCACGAACTCCGTTACGGCTTGCCGATTTCCTGCCAGTTCAGCAATCGCGCTGCGGCGCTGGCTGATGTGCCGGCGATGTTCGTTCCCCTGCCGAACCGACGAGAAGACCGCCAGGATGATGAAGTGCATCGCGCCGATGACGACCAGAATCGTGCCGACTTTCGCGCTAATCAGTTCAATCGCGCCTTGGGCTTCATGGACGTGGCTGTCGCTCTTGAGTGCGAAGCAGATCACTCCCAGATTCACCAGATAGAAACCCACGACGAGCAAGTGCGACAGCGCTTCTGTCAGTTCTTTGTGTTCCTCATGCCCGTCCGTCAGAAATACGCGGCCATGGGTTCGCAGCGTCCGCGCCACCCAGATGGTGATCCCGACACAGAGAGCGAGGTACGTCAGATAGGCGGTGGTCATTGTCATGATCGGTGTCTCCCGTGGAGAAAAACGTTAGTTTTGGTGACAAGGAGACAACCGCACCCCGCGGCAATCATTAACGACGCATTTTTCCTGCACCTGTCCAGTGTTTCCAAAATGGACGCCGGTTGTCGAAATCCACATCAGGACGTTGATCCTCAGCGGCTTCGGTTCCGTTCTGCTGAGAGATTGTTCATGATTCACCGCGATGGTCCTTCGTGGAGAAACAGACACCTTGACCGCTTCCCTGCCGCCTCCGCCCGCCACCGGTTCCACCGGCAAAGATGCGATCGCCACGGGATCGCTTTACCGGTCTCTGCTGCCTGACCGGATCGTGGCCACCGCGGAACAGTTGAACCGGCGGATTGCCGAGCGGTTTCCACATTCGAGCCTGGTGGCCGTTTCAAAAGAACTCAAGCAAGTGGCCGATGAGGCGGTCGAGCGGACAAATCGCATCCGCCAGCCACACTATGTCATCCGTGTATTCGTCGCGGCGTTGATTGCGGTCCTGCTCGGAATCCTGATTACCGTCGGCCTCTCGGTGCAGTGGCAAGCAGCCCAGAACGCGGAACTCTTCGTCTTCGAACACTTCATTCAATCGCTGGAGGCTGGGTTAGGGAGCCTGGTTTTTCTCGGTGCAACGATCGCGTTCCTGGTCACTGTCGAACGCCGCTGGAAACGGGAGCGGTTGCTCGCCGCCTTGCGGGAACTCCGGGCGCTGGCCCACGTCGTCGATATGCATCAACTCACAAAAGACCCGCAAAGTCTGACACAGAACCGGCCGACACAATCGTCACCGCAACGGACGATGACCACGTTTGAACTCGGTCGCTATCTCGATTACTGCACCGAGATCCTCTCGGTGATCGGCAAGATCGCTGCGATTTATGTGCAGGAATTCCCGGACGCTGCCGCCGTGGAAGCCGCCGATGAACTCACCCGTCTGACCAACGATCTCTCCCGCAACATCTGGCAGAAGATCATGATCCTCGACCGGGCCGTGGAGAAGTAGTGTTGGCCCCTCCGTAGCGAATCCGATCTTCGCGCAGGCGAAGTTCTCGTTTACAACCCCGATTGATTGCGAGAACGGACTCTCGCGCACTCGGCCAGGGAGGGAATCATGCCGATCGGATCACGCCTGTCATCGATCCTGTCATCCACACGGGTTCCACTTGCCTGGGCCCTCACGTTCGGAGCCGGCGTCACCAGTTGGGCCTCCGCGGAATCGGCTTGTCCCGCTCCAGTTGCGACCTGCACACTCCCGGCGGCAGCGCGGCATCATGAAACCATCGCCACATACTTTCACACCAGCGGCGAGGTGACACGGACAACCAACCTGGAAGACAACTGCGGCGCGCCGATGGCCACGTGCATCCAACCAGCCGCCCGGGTTGCCGAACTCCCGGAACTTGGGTTGTTCTGGCAGGTGGAGCATGACGCAACCATTACCGAACTGCTGCAGAGTTGGTCGCAAGCGTCGATCGCTCATCCGGCCTGGACGGCGTCAGAAAAGAGTTGGCTGGCCCGCCGGCATCAACCTTGGCTTTCCGCGGTCGCACTCGATGCCGTCGTCCGCCTGGCGTCATCGGTGAAGGAAGCCGACCTCGAACATGATTTCATCTGGACCCATGAAAGCACGAGCGACGATGTGACCATCCTGCGTGCCGTCCCGACCGATGAAACGCAGCGCCTGTTTTGTCCACAATTGCGTGTGGAACTCGATGTCGAGACCCGTGCACTTACGGCGATCGATGTTGCCGACCGCTCGGGCACCTGGCGACCGATCGATCTCCCGTGGGCCGTGTTGCCGAAGCCGATCCATGCGGGTGAAACCATCATTCTGACGGCCAACAGCGTCGAACGCGACCTGAGAAGCGACACCAGTACGGCCGTTGATTTCCCCCCGGCCCCAGGCACACTCCCGACTCTGCGCTTCGCTGTCGAGCGGTTGGAGTTCAACGCCTCCGCACCGCGGTGAGCCAGAGCAAATGGCCCCGTCACAGCCGTGGCGTACAATCGATCGATGGACGGTCACGAGTCGTTACTTCGCCTCAATGAGGTAAACCTTTCAAGTCCTCTGGCAGGACCGGATTGTCCCGGGACTGTTCTTCGGCGAGCAACTTTGCGAGTTCGGCGACTTTTCCCGGCTCCTTCGATGCCAGGTTGTGCTTCTCATAGGGGTCCGCAGCAATGTGGAAAAGCTCATGCTGGCCCTTGGCACGGACAATGAGTTTCCACTCGCCGAATCGGAGACTGCTTGCTCCTGGCGTGGCGATGTAAATGTTCCGTGACACCGTGTTCGGAACCGCGTTCGTCAGTGCCGACCATTGACTGATGCCGTCCCACTTCAGGTCGTCCGACGATTTGAACCCAGTCAATTCGGCGATTGTCGGAAACCAGTCGACGCAATGCATGGCGGTCGTGAACTTCTGCGGCGTAAGCTTTCCGGGCCAATTCGCAAACGCACAGACACGGGTTCCACCTTCGTAGAGTGTGGCCTTCTGGCCACGCAGCGGGTCGTTCTCGCTGTTGAGCGGCGAATCCGGTACGTCTCCTGCATAGGCATTCTTGAGCGATTCGATCCCGCCGTTGTCGCTGGTGAAAATGATCAGTGTGTTGTCACGCTGCCCGGTCCGTTCGAGTGCGGCAATGAACTGACCGATCTTCGCATCGATCTGGGACACCATTGCCGCCATGCGTAGACGTGACTCATGCTTCACCGGATCATCGTGGAACTTCACACCTTGGTAGAGTGCTTTGTATTCCGCGGGCGCATCGACGGGGGTGTGGACGGCGTGAAACGGCACATAAACAAACCACGGCGACGTCTTTGCCTCGATATGTCGCAGGGCTTCAGCGGCGACGAGTTCGGTGGCATTGCCCGCTTCGTGAAAAAGGGTTCCGTTGCGATGCCAGGTGTCTTCGTACGGATTCCCTCGGCGATATTTGTGGGTCCAGGGGTCTGCGGCGCCGGTCAGCGTACCGTAACTCGTATCGAAGCCGTAGACGTTGGGAATCCACTCCGGCCTCGCCCCCAGATGCCACTTCCCGGTTTGATGAGTGCGATAACCGAGAGACTTCAGTGCTGTAGCGAGTGTCACTGTCCCCAACGGCATCGCGCGTAAGTTGCTGGGTGAAAGTGCCTGTGGTCCAAACCGTCCGGGATACCGTCCGCTCATTAACGCCGTGCGCGTCGGCGTGCAAACCGGCTGCACGTAATGTTGATCCAGTTCGACCCCCTCACGAACAAGCTGGTCCATCACCGGTGTCTTCCCGAAGCCGCCGTGCCAGCCGACATCACTCCAGCCCAGGTCGTCCGCAACGATCAGCAGGATATTGGGCTTCGCCGCAGGCGTCAGCACATCGGCAGCGTGAAGCGAAACCAGCGGCATGAACAGCGCCAGCGCAAGTTGAACCACGGTCGATTTCATGGGGGATCATCCAATCAAGTCTTTGATGACCGTACCGCCAAACTGGCTGAGTTGTTTGAAACGGCCAGCGTGGTAGTAGGTGAGTTTGTTGTCGTCGAGACCCAGGAGTCGCAGCAACGTGACATGGAAGTCTCGCACATGGGCTTTGCCTTCGACCGCTTCCATGCCGAGTTCATCGGTCGCACCGATCGTGTGGCCGGCATTGCAGCCGCCGCCGGCGAGCCAGATGGTCATCGCGTTGGGATTATGATCGCGACCGTACGCGGTGCCGCCCCGCACACCATTGTCGGGCGTGCGACCAAATTCTCCGCACCACACAATGAGTGTGCTTTCGAGCAATCCGCGCTGCTTGAGGTCGGTGATGAGTGCGGCAATGGGCCGGTCCACAGCCCGTACCAGATTGCCGTGGGCGCGTTCGATGTAGTCGTGGCTGTCCCACGAGCCGTGGTAGAGTTGCACGAAACGGACGCCTTTCTCGACGAGCTTTCGCGCGAGGAGGCACTTGCGGCCAAACGATTCCGTTGCTTCGGTCCCGATGCCATACAGTTCCTGGGTCTTCGAGTCCTCCTTCGAGAGGTCGAGCACTTCCGGCACTTGCATCTGCATGCGGAAGGCCAGTTCGTAGGTTTCCATGCGTGCGGCGAGTTCATCATGGCCGGGATGCTGCTCCGCATGCGTTGTGTTGAGCATGGCGAGGAGGTCGAGGTTCTTCCGCTGCCTCGCGACACTCACTCCGGCCGGCGGCGTCAGGTCAAGAATGGGTGAGCCTTTCGCACGCAGCGGCGTACCCTGGAAACTCGCCGGCAGGTAACCGTTGCTCCAGTTCGCAGCGCCACCCTGCGGATAGCTGACCTCCGGCAACACAATGAAGCCCGGCAAATCCTGGTTGAGCGTGCCAAGGCCGTAGTTCACCCAGGCACCGATGCCGGGATCACCGCCGAACCGATTCCCGCAGTTCATCTGATACATCGCGGTCGGATGGTTCACGCTATCCACCGTACAGCCACGGAAAAAGCAAAGCTCATCCGCGACTTTCGCAAGATGTTCCCAGTTTTCCGCCATGTCGGCGCCGCTCTCCCCGTGTTTTGCGAATTGGAAGGGAGATTGCACGTAGTACCGCTTCCCGCTTTCCATCGCGGATTTCTGCCTCCCCTCACGCACAAATTCCTTAAGGTGCATCTTCGTGAGCATCGGCTTGGGATCAAAAGTATCAATGTGCGACGGCCCGCCTTACATCATCAGAAAGATGACATTTTTCGCCTTCGCCGGGAGATGGCCCTGCTTCGGCGCGTCTTGCTTGTTCATTGCTTCCTCAGCGAGCAATGAACTGAACGCCACGCTGCCCAGGCTCGCGCTCAAGCCGTAGATGAATTCGCGGCGCGTCAACCCGGGTATCGCATGGGGACCGGCACAGGGGAAGCAGGGTTTAATAGACATAGGCAAACTCGTTGGTATTCAGCAGCGCGAGGCAGACATCGGCGAGGGCTCGAGTGTGCAGCGAGACATCCGCAGGCTGCAGATCCGGTACGAAATCGCTGTTGGCGTGGAGTTTCTCATGGAAGGAGAATCGTTCGCCGGTGTTCTCTTCGATGGCATCGCGGCGGACTTCCAGTGGTGGCTTTGTCGATGTTGGTTTGGTGTCTCCGAGCAGCGATTCCATGTCGCGCCAGTGGGTCAGACAGCTTTGTAATTCGTTGGCACTCGGCTGGCGTGAGAAGGCGAGCAGGAAGCAACGTTGGATGGCCCGTTTATCGGAGTCACTTTCCTTCAGTGCGCGGTTTGCCAGCGCGAGAGCGCGTGCATGTGATGCCTGTCCGTTAAAGAGACTGAAGACTTGCGGTGTGACAGTACTCGCCTCGCGGCGTTCGCAGGAAAAATCGGGCGCGGGTGCGTTGAACACTTCCTGCAGGGGATCGGGCAGCCCACGCACTTTCAGCGCGTAGAGCGCGCGTCGGTGGCGCTGCTGCGGCAATGGATTGGGTGTCCAGGCGGCGGCGAAAGTGCCCATGACCTGACGTGGTTGCAGCGCCGCTTCGAGATTGATTTCCGGACGATTCGGAATGCCGCCGAGCGTCGGATTGAGTTCTCCCGTGACGGCAAGCATCGCATCGCGTAGTTCCTCGGCCGTGAGTCGGCGCGGTTTGAAGACGGCATAGCTTGTGCTGGTCGGGTCTTTGTCGGCCAGCAACTTGCGATCGGGATGCCGGGTCCCGCGACGATACGTTTCCGAGCTCATGATGAGCCGGTGCATCGCTTTGAATGACCAACCTTCCTCCACGAATGTCGCCGCGAGCCAATCGAGGAGTTCAGGATGTGTGGGTTTTCTGCCGGTGCTGCCGAAGTTGTTCGGATTGCCGGCGATGGGCTGGTCGAAATGCCAGAGCCAGATGCGGTTCACAATCGCCCGCGTGGTGAGCGGATTGTCTGCGCTGGCGACCCAGTCGGCAAATGCCTGGCGACGACCTTCGATTGTTTCGGGAATGGGGATTTTCTGAGCAACAGCCAGTACGCTGAGCACACCGGGCTGAACCTTCCGGCCAGTGCCGAAAGGATCACCACCCGTGAGCACGCACGTTTGCTCCAGCTCACCATCGATCATGCGCTTCGCGGGCATGCGGATCGGTGACGTGACGCTGGTGACCTGTGGCGTCCGTCCATGGTAGACCGCCAGCGTGAACGGTTCGTAGCGTTCGATTTCCCACTTCAGCCGTTCGAGCCCTTTGCGGGCGACACGCTCATTTCCGTAGTCTTCCGGACTGAAGCCAACCAACTTCGGTGGATACTGGTCCTCGGGCACCCCGTCTTTTCGGAGCGAGTTGCGCGCCGTCGAGAAAACATCCTTGAACTCCCGACGCGACAGAACTGGTTTGGAGTTTTGCGGCTGTGCTCTGGTGGCGTACTCGACCGCGGCGTTCCATCGAGCCGGATCAGTGCCCTTTTCGCGGAACCACTGCTGAGCTGCCGCCAGCAACTGATCGTCAAGTCGTGCAAGCACGGCGAGATGCGCCGCGCGCCGCATCTCCAAGTATTTCTTCTCGTCAAACCCGGAGAGGTTCTCATTCGGCAGAAACGGCGCGGCCCGTTCTGCGAGTTGCGTGGTCGCGAACACGGCTTGAAGCGAGTAATAGTCGCCTGTCGGAATCGGATCAAACTTATGATCGTGGCAGCGCGCGCATTGCAGCGACTGTGCGAGGAACGTCTCTCCCACGCTGTTGGTCACGTCGTCAAGAAACCGCTGCCGTGCGACCTTCGCGACCTCCATCCCGGTCAGCTCCCACGGACCCATCCGCAGGAATCCGGTCGCGATGAGCATCTCCGGATTATTCGCGTCCAGTTCATCGCCTGCGATCTGCTCGCGGACAAACTGGTCATAGCGCTTGTCAGCATTGAAGGATCGCACAACGTAATCTCGATAACGCCAGGCATTGCCGCGCTCGTAGTCATTGGCAAAGCCCGAAGTGTCGGCGTACCGCGTTACATCGAGCCAATGTTGCGCCATCCGCTCGCCATAATGTGGCGATTCCAACAAACGCTCGACAACTTTCGCAAAGGCGTCTGCGTCTGGCCGCGAGTCCTGCACAAAGGCTTCGACTTCGTCCGGCGTCGGCGGCAGCCCGATCAAATCGAACGTCGCGCGGCGAATGAGCGTCACGCGATCTGCCGGCGGTGCTGAAGCGAGGCCCCTTGGTAACTTGGCGACGATCAAGGCGTCGATCGGATTGCCGTCATTCGTCGGCGGAGCCGGCTTCTGCACGGGCTGATAAGCCCAGAGACCTTCACGCTGGTATTTCCGATCGGTCCACTCCGGCGACAATCCGCCCGAGGTTTTTACGATGATGCCATCCTCGGCGGTCCATTTCTCAAAGTGCGTTTTCGCGATTTCCCTGGCTCGCGGCTCCTCCGGCCACGGTGCACCACCTGCGATCCAATCCCTGATCCATGCCATTTGCTCCGCGCTCAGTTTGTCCGCTTCCTTCGGCGGCATCGGCGGCCACTCGTCGTGCTGACGAGTGACCGCGAGATACAGCGGACTTTCCTCTGGCTTACCGGGGACGAACGCGGGCTGCTGACTCGCGCCACCTTTCAGAGTGGACGCCCGTGTCCGCAGGTCGAAGTTCCCTTGGATGCGAGGCTCATCCTTGCCATGGCACGCCAGACACTTCTCATGCAGTAAGGGGGCGACACGGCGCACAAAAAGCTGCTCTGCCTGTTCATCGATCACGGCTGCGGCATGACCTTGAACGAAGTCCGCGACGACAACCAATCCCATCACGAGGAACGTGCGCAGCTGCCGCTTCATTGTTTTCAATTCTATGTCGGTGGCATATTCAAGAGCGATGGGATACAGACAGCAGGGTGAGTTCCAGAGTCGTGATCCATTTCATCAAGTGTTGCCGGTTATGCTCCCGAAAAACCCGACTCTTCTCAACCCAGACGTCCCATGCGATGTTTGGGCCCCCCGCCACTTTTCATGATACTATCCTTGCCGCTCACAAGATTGACAGCTTTAGACGATGATCGACATCTTCTCATATCAATCGCGCTGGCCGAGCGAGTTCCGGGAAATTGCAGCGGTTCTGCAGCAAGAGCTCGGTCCGCTGGCACTACGCATCGATCATATCGGTTCGACAGCCGTACCGAATCTGGCTGCAAAAGACATCATCGACATTCAGCTCTCAGTCGCGGCGCTGGACGAGGCGGTGTCCGTACGATTGACCGCTCTCGGATATTCTCAAGTCAGCCAGATCACCGCCGATCATCGTCCGCCGGGAGATTTGTCTGCGGATTGTGACTGGGAGAAGTGGTTCTTCCGTCCACCCGCCGGTCAGCGACCGACGAACACGCATGTCCGCGTCCTGGGTCATGCAAATCAGCAGTACCCGCTTCTCTTCCGGGACTATCTTCGCGCTCATCCTCTGTCCGCGGCGGCTTATGCCGAGCTCAAGCGGCGTCTGGCCCGTGAACTCAAAGATGACGCGCAGTATCCGGATGTAAAAGATCCCGCCGTGGATCTGATCTACTTGGCTGCTCAGGATTGGGCGGTCATCACCGGTTGGAAGATGGGCCCACCCGACCTCGCCGGTTGCCCATAGCTGTCTGCGGACACAAATGGCCCGGGCTTCGGGATCAACCAAAGTTATCCATCGCGCCCCCTTCGAGGGCGGAGTAATCCTCGAAGCGCATTGACTCTTTCCGCCAGCGCAGGGTGACGATGCCGGTCGGGCCGCTGCGGTGTTTGGCGACGATAATTTCGGCTTCGCCGGGGCGGTCGCTGGGATCGTAGGCGTCGGGGCGGTGCAGGAACATGACGATGTCCGCGTCCTGTTCGATGGCCCCGCTCTCGCGCAAGTCGGCGAGCCGCGGCCGCTTGTCTTCACGAAGTTCCACGCCGCGGTTGAGCTGTGACAGTGCGATCACCGGCAGGCTGTTTTCCTTCGCGATGCCCTTCAGTCGGCGCGTAATCTGCGCGATCTGCTGTTCGCGGTTCGACTTCTTGTCTTCCGGTTCGATGAGTTGCAGATAGTCGATGATCACCAAGCCAATGTTGTTGCGGCGTTTCAACCGGCGGGTGATCGCACTGATCTGACCGACCGTGCGGCCGGGAGAATCATCAATGAACATCGGCAGGCTGCTCAGTTCGTTCGCCGCCTGGAGCAACGCATTCCGCTCGGGTTCATCGAGCAATCCCTTTCGCAGCCGGTGACCATCGAGTCGCGCACGGATGCACAAGAATCGTTCAGCGATTTCGAGTTTGGACTGTTCCAGACTGAAGATGAGCACACCGCATTCCGCGGGGCCGGCGACCCATTCGGCAAGGTTACACACGAACGCCGTTTTTCCCATCGATGGTCGCGCGGCGACGATCACCAACTCGGCGGGCTGAAAACCGTTCGTCTGGCGATCCAAGTCAGTGAAGCCCGTCGGCAGGCCGCTGATCGAACCTTCTTTGCCGATGCGGGTGTTGATGCGGTCCATTGTGTCGAGCAGGATGTCATCGAGGCTGATCTTCGCCCCGCTTTCCTGCTGTTCGAGGATGCCGAACACCCCTTTTTCGGCGAGCGTGAGAATGTCCGCGGTATCGGTGCTGCCGTCGTAGCACTCCTTCAAGACTTCGGTGCAGACATTCGTCAGGCTGCGTTGAATCCACTTGTCACGAACGATCTCGGCGTAATATTTGACGTGCGCTGCATGCGGCACCGCGGCGAGGATTTCGAGGATGTACGGCACGCCGCCGACATCGGCAAGTTGCTGCCGGGCGTCGAGTTCTTCCGACAGCGTAACGGCGTCGATCCCGCGCACGCCGGCTTCCGACATGCGATAGATCGCGCCATAAATCAATTGATGCTTTTCGCTGTAGAAGTGCGTCGCCTGGAGAAAGTCCGCGACTTCATCGAGCGATTCGTTATGCAGCAGGATACTGCCGAGCACGCTCTGTTCGGCGACGAGATTTTGCGGGGGCAATTTGCCCTGGAAACTTGCGGACATGTCGGCCATACGAAAATCCTCACCCGCCTCGGGCCCACGGCCGGCAATGACCTCGGCGGGGCAATCCATTCACAGCGCCGGAACAACCGGAATTCAGACTCGGGAGTATGCACTGGGCGCGGCCTGGGTGGAAAGGGTGCGCGTCAACAGTGTGAACAAGGGCTGCCGATGGGCCAGCACTTCGGCATAACTAGTTTCCTGTTAAGCAGATGCGTAACCAATTGTGGCTGTTGATGTGTTGTCGGCCGCAGCCGTGTCGGCCTTAAGACACGACAAAACGCTCTTCACAATCGCAGCCGTGGGACACAGTCCGTGCAAGGAAAGGCCCCGTCGGTTCATGAAGAGCCGATTGACAGAAGCGGTGCGAATCTCAATTCTAAGGCGGACGGCGATCCCGTTCTGCCGAGTTCTGGCACACCGCTCGTGGTGAAAATCTCATGTCGTTGAGCTGTCCCAATTGTGGATGTGTCTTCGAGCGTCCGCACCTGCCGCTGGAAGCCACGCGCGTTGCCTCCGAAAGTTCGGACGGGGAGTTAACGTGCCCTGAATGCGGTGCGTGTGTCATCTCGGATTCGCTCGAACCGACGGTGATTGTGGCCCCCGCACTCATGGACCGCACGGGGATGCGGATTTCTCACTTCGTCCTGCTCCGGCGCTTGGGGGCCGGTACGTTTGGCGAGGTCTGGTTGGCAGAAGATCTCACGTTGGGACGTCAGGTGGCGATCAAGTTGCCGAAACGGCCAGGGTTCGAATCGGCTTTTCCCCTGAACGAGGCCCGCACGGCAGCGAGCCTGAAGCATGACAATATCGTCCGCGTCCTGGAGGTCGGTCACGACGGGAACCAGGTTTTCATCACCAGTGAATTCATCGATGGAATGACGCTGCAAGACTTCCTCACGAAAGGCAAACCCCCGGAATATCGCGTGCTGGAACTGCTGGTCGCGATCTCCGATGCGCTGGATTATGCCCACACGGCAGGGGTCATTCATCGCGATGTCAAACCGGCGAATATCCTGCTCAGCAAGTCAGGGCGACCGTATGTCACCGACTTCGGCATCGCCCGCCGGATCAGTGCCGATGCCACGATTTCGCATGAAGGGCAAGTGATCGGCACTGCGCGGTACATGTCGCCCGAACAGGCCAGCGGTAAATCGAAGGAAACGGACCGTCGGTCGGACATTTATTCGATTGGTGTGATGCTGTTCGAGATGCTGACGGGGGACTTGCCGTTTCGGGGCAACTTGCAGGCGATTCTGCACCAGAAGACGGTGGAGGATGCCCCCTCGCCGCGGAAACTGAATCCGGACATCTCGCGCGATCTGGAAACGATCTGCCTGAAATGCCTGGAACGAGAACCGGGCCGGCGGTATGCCACGGCGCGGGAAGTGGCGGAAGAGTTGCAGCGCGTGCAAGTGGGTGAACCGATTCGCGCCCGACCGGTTTCCCGGTTCGAGCGCGTGGTCCGGTGGTGTCGCCGGCGTCCCGTCGTCGCCGGATTGCTGGCATCGCTGTTTCTCAGCTTGAGCTTCGGGCTGTCGGGGGTCACCTACTTCTGGCTGCGGGCCGAAGAGCGGGGCAATGCAGCCCGGCGATCGTTGTATCACTCCTGGATGAATCTGGCTTCCGTGCACTTGGGCAACGGAGACTACACGGGTGTGAAGCAATTGCTGGAACGTGTTTCGGCTGACCCGGCGATGCGCAAACAGCAGGGATTCGAGTCCGATTATTTCGATGCGGTGACCGCTCCGCTCCATCTGGTGGCCAATCACGGAGATACCGTCCGCGATGTGGCTCTGTCGAGGGAGAGTGGTCTCGTGGCCTCCATCGGCGTGGATTCGGGGATCCGGGTGTGGGATGTCGAAACCGGTGATCGGGTCCGCACGCTCAACGTGGAAGGAGTTCGTTTCCAGTCGCTGGAGTTCTCACCGGCCGCGTCGCTGCTTGCATCCGGCGGGGCCGACGGTTACGTCCGGATCTGGCAGCCCGCCAACCACGATCGAACGGTGCTGGAAATGCTGCATGGCCCGCCGGTCGCGCTGGTGCGGTTCTCACCGTCAGGGAAACAGGTCCTCTCCGCCGGCAAATCGGGGGCGGTGCGTCTCTGGGACACCAGCAAGGGAGAAATGATCGCCGAGATTCCGACGGGAAAACGGGGGGAAACGCGCGACATCCGCTTCTCTCCCGATGGAGAGCGACTCTATGTGGCATCGCAGGACGGCCACATCCGCGTCTGGAACCTGGCTCAAATCAAAACAGAGATGAAACCCGAACGGGAGTTCGACATTGCGCAGTTGCTGGAGTGCATGGCTATTTCCGATGACGGCCAAACATTGGTCGCAGGAAACTTCTTTGGCCATCTCACCATCCGTTCTTTAACCGATGGTCAGGAATCGACCTACCGCAGCCATTGGGGGCGCATTGATGATCTTGAGTTTGTGAAGGGCACCCGCCTGGTGATGCTGGTCTCCAGCGATGGCAAGCTGCACGTCTACGACCTCAACCAGCAGCACGAAGTTCGCACCCTCGACACACACGGGTTGTCCACGGGGATGCTCGCGCGCTCCGCCGACGGCGTTTCCCTGGCCATCGGCAGCGGCGACGGAGCCGTGACCCATCTCAAGGTGGCGGAGATCCGTCGGCCGCAAATCTACTGGCATGAGAATGCCGTGCGCGATCTGGTTTTTCTGCCGGACACGCGGGAAATTGTCGAGATCGATGACATTGGTGCGATTCGCCGCTGGAACCTGGAGCGAGGCGACGCCACGGAATTGCTGGTGGACGCTGAACGTCGGTTTCGACGGATGGCAGTCGGCCCGAACGGTGCGCTCCTGGCGTTCGGAGGCGTTGGTCCCACGGTCGCCATTTGGGATCGCAAGCAGTCCGCGGTCGTGCACGAACTCCCGGTGGCTCCGGCGGGAGCGGTCGCACTTCAGTTTTCGCCGGATGGGAAACGGCTCGCGATTGCCTCTCGAAAAGGACGGCTCCTGGGTTATCAAACCGATGACTGGAGTCGACCGGAGTTTGAGATCGATGGGACTGCTGACATGGTCCGTGCGATTGAGTTCTCCGGCGATGGAACCACTCTGGCTGTTGCCCGCGGGGACTCAGAGGTGCAACTGCTGAACCCGACCAACGGTCAGCCGCGCTGGCCGACGATCACTGTCTCTTCCGAGCCCTCTGCTCTGCGTTTCTGTGAAGAGAACCGTCTGCTGGCGATTGCTACCACCGGCGGAGAAATCCACTTGTGGGATATGCAGGAGCAACGACCGCGATTTGTCATTAAGGGACATACGGGGCGTATCAATACCTTGGTGTGTTTACCCGATCGGCAGGTCCTCGTTTCGGGAGGGCGCGACCGGGATTTGAAGTTGTGGGATCTGACCTCGGCCGAACTGATTACTCCGCTGTCGGGTCACTCGCGGCAGGTCTTCGCCCTCGCCGTGGCTCCCGATGGCCGGACACTGTATTCCGGTGGTTTGGATGGCGAAATTCGGGTATGGAAGAGCCGGAAAGGTGAGTAGAAATACGTATTAGCTGGGACGGTGCCACTCCAGTCTTTAAACAAGGAATCGAAAAACACTAATTGGTTCTTGCACGCACTCCACCGTCATCCTATTCTTCCTAAATACCCATCGTTCGGTGCATCTCTCTTCGATAAGTCTTTTCCGATCGGAGCAATCTCATGCCGAAGCGCGCGACTGCTGATCTGCCTTTTCGGAGCGGTCGGTTTAAGAAGCTGGCAGCCACGACGCAGCGGATTGTCCGAACATTCGATAAGGCCGCTGAGTACCGCTTCTTCAATACGGCGAAAAAAGAGTTCACGGTCACGGCAAAGACGGACAGCGGAAGTACCACAACGTTGCTTGTCAAGAAGCAATGTTCGGTCGACATCCTGGTACGGGCGAATAGCACGGTCACGATTTCCGGTACGCCGCTCGCACAGATCGAAGGTGTGTATGATCTTGTCGCGAAGGGGGTGCCGGTCCGCAGTGGCAGATTCAAAGCTAGTGGACTGCATGTCCCCACGGACGCCCTTCAAGTTGTGCGCGGCCGGGTGGGGGATCTCTATCGCATTTTCAATGTCGGTGAGACCCCTTTCGTGGTCGGGGTAAATTCCGTTATCCCTGGGTGCTCAACCGATTTTGCACTCCAGGTGCCGGATCCACTGACCATTAGCACGGATGTTAATGTTTCCGTGGCAGGTGTTTACGACAGTCTCGACACCGGTCTTTCAGTACGGTCGGGTCACTTCAAGCTGGATGTCGACGCCGACCCGGACATCAACAAGGAGTTGGAGCATCTGGTGGTTGATGCGACCGGCAGTTCGAAAGCCTTGCGGTACCGAATCACCAACTCCGGTACGGGCGCATTGGCGTTCAACGTTATTGCCGACGGCGCCGAACTTGTTAAGTTGCTTCCCGACCAATCAATCGATCTGGTCGCCGGACCCGGATCAGGTGCCGATCCGGGGTACAAACAAATCAAAGTCACGCGAATTGACAAAACGATTCTGGTGAACGGAATCTACGATTTTCTCGGTGAAGAATAGGTCGACCTCACGGATTCCTGAAGTGACATAGACGGATGCGGCTCAATGTCCGAAAACTCCCGCCATGACGAACAACAGGTCAATCGCCGGTTGTTCCTGCAATTTACAGCGGCGGCGACGGCTTCCGCTGGGGCGCTCGGGATCGCGATGAAGACCGATGCGCTGGCAAAGCAGGTGCCGATGCTCCCCGTCGATTTTCGCGACAACGGCGATGACGGCATGCCCTATCCCTACAACAACGGTCCGTAACGGTTCATAAGGCCGGGTATGTCCTTCGCCAATGTCCTGCTCGTCTCGGGGTCGGCGAATTTCTCCACGCGCGATGTCTGGGATGGTTACCGCACGGCCCTCGAAGCCGAAGGCGTCCGGGTCATCCCCTACCCCACGTTTTCCTTTCTGAAAGTTCTCAGCGTCGATTCGGTCTGCAACGATATCCTCGGAACCGCCTTGGATGTCGCCAACCAGATTGACTGCGTGGTCTTTGTCGACGGACTTTACTTTCGCGGTCAGCGATCGCGGCTACCATTGTCGCTGCGGAAAGCCGGGTTGCCGACCGTCTTGATCGCCACGGATGATCCGTACGACGCGATTCCCAATCTCGACGAACTCTACACGTACCGCTTCACTAACGAGATCCGTTGTGCCGAGCGCGGTACCGTCTACCTTCCAACGGCAACGCTGCCCCTGCCGCAAATCCCTCGTGTGCGCCAACCACAATATGACCTTTCGTTTCTAGGAACCGTGTTCGAAGACCGACTCCCTTTCCTGTTGCAGATGGCCGAGTTCTGTGAAGCTGAGGGGCATCGATTCCTGGTCGCTGGGAATCTTCCCGGGGGTGTGGAGCCGTTTCGAAAATTCGTCTGTACCGAGGTCCGTTCGCGCACGATCAACACTGTCGAAAAGTGGGAAATCTATTCCCAGTCGCGCGTGACGATCAACTTGTTTCGACAGTCGGAGCAACCGGCCGATGCTCCCAGCCCGCGCGTCTTCGAAGTGACGGCGTTCGGCCAAGCGGCACTCCTCACCGGACCCCGTCGTGCCGAAGTCACACGGCTCTTTGGCGATACCGTGTATCATTTCGATGACGCTGACGAAGCCATCGCTGTCTTGCGAACCGCACTCGCCGAGAATGATGAGCGGGCAGCGAAGGTGGACCGGGCGCGATCGATCACGCTGGCAGCACACCTCTATGAACACCGTGCCCGGGAACTGATTTCGACTGTCCGGACGGCGGAGGCGGAGCGCACGGGAGATCCTGTTTCGGCGCAGGATCAAGTCGCCTGGATCATCGGTTGCGGTCGAACTGGGTCGACCTGGCTGGCCGAATTGCTGGGAGATTTGCCGAAGATTCGCCGTTGGCATGAACCCTATTTCGGACGATTCTTCCGCCACGTCGCCGAACATCCGGAAGACCTCGACCGACGAGCCTCGTTCTTTTTCCGGCCACATCATCGAACGTGGCTGGAAGGACTACGGCAACTCTTTTTTCAGATGGTGCGCGCGCGGTACCCGCAATTTGGTCGGCATGCGCTGGTGGTGAAAGAAGTCAACACGCCCGAGTTATACCCCTGGCTGCGAGTCCTGTTTCCCCAAGGCCGTGTGCTGTTGCTCGTCCGTGATCCGTTCGACATCCTCGATTCCTATCTCGATCTACAAAAGCCGGGAAGCTGGAACCAGACGTTTGGCGATGCGAAGTCCCCGAACATGGCCGCGCGCGTCCGTCAAACGGCACTCCATATCCGTGATTGCCTGCTCCAGGCTCTGCGGACATACGAAGACTTCCCGGACTCGCAACGCCTGCTCATTCAATACGAAGACCTGTTGCGCGACCCGCAACCGCATCTGCTCTCATGCGGCAAGCTGCTGTCCGTTCCTGTGACCGCCGAAGCTGCCCAGGCCGCGGTCGAACGGCGTTCTTTTTCCCGGTATGAACAAACCGGCACGCTGCAATTCCGACGCAAGGGTCAAGCCGGAGGGTGGACATCCTCCGAAAACTTGACCGCAGAAGTTCAAGAAATCGCCGAGAGCATCCTCGGCCCGCTCCGCAGCCGTCTCGGCTATTCAGACGCTTCACCACCCTCCGAGCCCTGAGGGTGACCGCGGATGACATGTGGGCCAAGGACGATTCCAACAACGCCATCCTGCCCAGAACCATCGCATCGTTGCCGAACGCGTCACGGCGTGTGATTCCTCGGAGAGTCGAAGCGGAAGACATCGACATCTGTCCGTCCCAGCCCGGAGCGCCGGTGACGGACGCTGTGCCTTTCGTCGTCACGATTCCGAATTCGTCCGTCGCTTGCACTCCGGGCTGGGAGGGGACTCGTCTCACCATCGCGTGTGTTATGATCATCGCTCACCACTCCCGTAGCGGAAGACGATCCTCATGTCGCGCGAAGCTGTGTTTGAAGCGAGTCTCGGGTACTTCCTGACGCCGATCCGGCAGTACCTTCAAGACGACACCGTCACCGAAATCATGATCAACGGGTTTCGCGAAGTGTACATCGAACGCCGGGGGCGGCTCGAACGGACCGACGCGGCGTTTCCCAGCCATGATGCGTTGCTGTCGGCGGTGCACAACGTCGCGCAATATGTCGGCCGTGAGATCGATGAGAACCGGCCGATTCTCGATGCCCGGTTGCCCGATGGTTCGCGCGTGCATGTGGTGTTGCCGCCGAGTGCGCGGCGGGGCATCTATTTCACGATCCGCAAATTCAGCCGCGATATCTTCACGCTGGATGATCTGATCCGGCTGGGATCGGTGTCACCCATTGCGAAAGAGTTTTTGGAACTCTGCATTCGGTTGAAGAAGAACACGATCGTCGCCGGGGGGACGGGGACGGGGAAAACGTCGCTGCTGAATGCGTTGTCGACGGCGATTCCCGATGAAGAACGGATTGTCGTCATCGAAGACAGTTCCGAACTGCGGCTCGCGCAACCGCACACGCTGTATCTGGAATCGCAACAGGCCGACACGCATGGTCGCGGTGCCGTGACGATCCGGCAGTTGTTCATCGCGTCGCTGCGGATGCGGCCGGATCGCATTCTCGTCGGTGAAGTCCGCGGCGGCGAAGCGCTCGACATGGTGCAGTCGATGCTCTCCGGCCACGCGGGCAGTTTGACGACGGTCCATGCGACGTCTCCGCGCGATGCCCTCACACGGTTGGAAACATTGTCGTTGATGTCCGATGTGGAGATTCCGGTCTACGTCGCGCGCGCGCAGGTCGCGTCGGCGATTCAACTCGTCGTACAACTGTCACGATTTTCCGAAGACGGTTCGCGCAAGATCACCCGCATTGCGGAAGTGTTGGGACTCGATGTGAACAATCAGTATCAGGTGCGGGATCTGTTCGTCTCCAAGCTGCGCGGCCGGGCCGCGAACGGGCGGTTAATCGCCGACCTGCAACCGGTGGGACAAAAACCCGTCTTTGCGGCCGAAGCGCGGGAGTACGGTTTGGATGATGCGATTCAGTTGACGACGGCGCTGTGGGATTAAAATGCCGCAGTGAAGAGATCCACAGATTTCACAGAGGGACACAGATTAGAAGAGCAGAAGAGCGGGAACCACGGAGGACACGGAAAACGAGAAAGGCGGAGAAGCATCTACGGAACTCACAGGGCTTCTTGGATGAATGATCGTCTTTTCTTTTGCATTCTCCCCTTCCGTGTCCTCCGTGGTTCTCTCTCTTCTGAGCGAAAAAAAGCCCGGCATTTTCTGAAATGCCGGCTTTTCCGGTGGTTGTGTTACCTTGTCATGACCCACAATTTTACAAATTTGGTGGGTTGTCGGCGGTGGGCCGGGGCGGGGTGGGAGTTGGCGGATGTCTTGTGAGCGCGGGTGTCTGCGACCGGGGGGCGGACACTCTGGAAGTCTTCTGTCATCTGCAACAGCAGCGCTGTCAGTGGGTGATCCGCTGCAGCCATCTGAATCGAGACGTTCAGCCCGTGGTGTCGGGAGAACTGGCACCGGCGGCGCGTGTCGAGCGCGTGCTGGCTGGTCTGCCGGTCACGACCCTGGACGAGGCGTTGGCCATCGCCGCGATCTACGAACAACGCTGGCTGATCGAAGAATTGCACAAGGCGATGAAGACGGATTGTCAGCTCGAAGACCGGCAATACGAGTCGGCTCACTGCCTGGAAGGGGTCGCGGGGATCACCAGCGTGCTGGCCGTGCGGCTGCTGGCGCTCAAGCAACTGGCCCGTTCGGCACCGCAGACTCCGGCGGCCGACGCGGTGCCGCGAGAATGGCTGCGGATGCTGGAAACGCTCCGCCAACGGCCGCTGACCACCGTCCGCGATTTCATCCGCCACCTGGCCGCCCTCGGCGGGTTCCTGATGCGCAAAGGCGACGGCGAACCCGGCTGGATCACCCTCTGGCGCGGCACACAAAAACTCACCACCGCCCTCCAGACCCAAGCCGCACTCAAGAGAAAATGTGGGTCATGACAAGGTGAGGCAACCGGTGGTACCCTGTTCGAAAGTGGATCTTGCGGCGAAACACACCCGCATTTCCAGAATCTCTTGAACATCTCCCGTGCGACGACCATCGTGATCTCGGTGAAATCAGACTCGACCGAACAATTGCGGTAATCCTCTACCGCACTTCGGCGGTCGAATACGAGTTCGGGTATTGTCGGAGGATGGCTTGGAGGAGCTACAACTCACTATTCAAAGCACGGAAGGCGCATCGCTGGGCGACACCGAGGAGGTGCGTGCTGCGCTGAACGCGATATTTCCTGGCATCGACTGGGAGTGGACCTCAACGGGGGTCGACCGCTTGGCTGCCGCAGACGCCGCCGGATTGGAACTCCCGGCTGCGGTCCGACGGGCGATGGAGTCGCAGCCCTCCGTGCATTGCGGGGAGCTGAAAACCGGTGGAGTGACAGCGACATTCAACCTCGGTCCAGGAAGCGCAGTTCCAACTGTCTGGGCGACATTGGGCGGCGACCGGGTGTTGGTGGCAGCCATGTTGTCCCGCCTTCGCACCCTGCGAGGCTGGTCGGTCGGACCAAACGAGGGGTGGTTGATAATAGACACCGAACAATGAGCTGCACCTGACGGCAGTTCAAAGAAGATTTGAACTTCTCCAGTTCGTTTGCCATAGTGGAACCGGCGTGATCAGACTCGACCAGAATAGTGCGGGAATCTTCTACCGCACTTCGGCGGTGAATGCGAGTTCGGTGGCGGAAGGCGGACGGTATGCGGAGGCCGAGGGATGTAGTGAATGCTTGGGTCGAAGCCTTTAACCGGGCCGACGCCGACGGACTTGCCGCGCTATACTCGGACGGCGCGACCAATCACCAAGTCATGCTGGAGCCGGTGGTCGGGCGGGAGGCGATCCACGCCATGTTCCGCCGGGAGTTCGCGGCCGCCGAGATGGTGTGCATCCCCGAGCACGTGTTCGAGGACGGCGAGTGGGCGATCCTGGAGTGGCGCGACCCGAAGGGACTGCGGGGTTGCGGTTTCTTCCACGTCATCGGGGGGGTGATCCAGTTCCAGCGGGGGTATTGGGATCAATTGTCCTTCCTTCGGCAGCAAGGCCTCCCGCTTCCCACGGCGTGACCAACGGGCGAGGCCCCAGACGCCGAATTTCTGTTCGGCAGTTTCGGAGGGTGTTTCGGTGAGAGTGGGTCGATTCGTCCTGGCCACGGTAGTCCTGTTCATCGTCGCCATGCTCTGGAACGGCGTGCTGCACACCGTCGTCCTCCGAGAGGCGAACGCCTCCGTCGCCCACCTGAGGCGGCCCGACCTTCAGGAGACGATGCCGCTGGCAATGCTGCTGACGGCCGGCCTGGTCGCCTTGTTCGTGCTTGGGTACGGGCGAGCCGCCCGCTCCGGGTCACTACCGGAGGCGCTCGGGTACGGGCTGTTCTTCGCCGCCCTGGCCGGGCTGCTGGTCGATCTCAATCAGTTCGTTCAGTACCCCCTGCCGGCGTCGGTCGCGGCCCTGTGGTTCGCCGGCGGCGTCGGCGAGTTCCTGCTGTACGCCGTCCTGACCCGCTGGCTGTACCCGGCCCGCGGTAGGGCCGTAGACGCCGAACCAGGTACCGCCGGTTGCCTCAACCCGGTGCCGCATCAGCGGTCAGAAGCTTCTCGAACCGCGTTCGATTGATCAGCATCGTGGCTCATCTTCTCGCTGAATCACTCCGCCAGAGGTTGATGCCATGACGCGGAGAATGATCGACGATCAGTTTCGTAGGTCAGGCTGTGCCTGACTTCTCTGCGATTGGGGGGCGATATCACAATGAAATAAGTCAGGCACAGCCTGACCTACTCACTGAGTGCGGCTTGGATTTGGAGGCGTTGTGTGCCGCGCCAGAGGGTGAGCCAGCCGGGTAAGCCGTCGCCTTTGCGCATCAGGAAGCCGCCCAGGTTCGTGAGATCGCGTTTGTCGCCATCAGAACGGTGAAGCCCGTTCGCCGCTGGGGATGTCTTAGGTCATCTCAGAGGGCATCTGTGCACGAACACGTGTCGCGCGATCCGACAGCAATGCGACGGCGATCTGCGTTTCCCGCACCAACAGTGCCGATCCGTGCACAATCGCCCCCACTGCCGCCAGCCCGGCAACCACGCCGAGAATTTCAAGCAGCCACACCACCACCTGGGTTTCCAGCGGGACCAGCACGGCCCCCAAGAGTGAAACGAGCGCTGCGGACGCAAAGCCGCCCAGCGCGAAGTAAAATCCGCGCAGTGCCCGCAGCAGCAAGAGAGACCGCTCTTCCGTGGCCGCAAGTTCCCTCAAACGCCGCGGGACATCGGGCCCGGTCGAATCGGCTTCGAGTTGCTTCGACAACTCGCGCGCCCGGTCGACCGCCCGCGCCAGACGGTTACTCGTACTCATCGTCAGCACCGAAGCCGCATTCGTGAGAATCGCCGGTGCCACGATCAACGACAGAACGGCAAAGGGGTTCGTGTGTTCCATGCGGCCATCATAAACGCCGTGTGGAAGAGTGCCAGACAAGCTGGCGGAATATCGACGGTGAAGCAGCCGGTTCGATGGAGCAAACCAACAGGAGGGGGCGTCGGATGCGAGAGTCCATCCGGTTGTCCCGTGTTCGTCGTGATGGCCCGCCCCGCATACCGAAGCCCTTGACCTGTCGGCTATAACCTGTAGTGAGCTCGCCAATTTTATTGTCCCGCGAATTGCAGAGTCCAAATGTTCACATCAGGTTCGGAGAGCGCTCGAGGCATCGGAGGCCGATTCCTTGTGTCCATCGTCACGTTCGTTCTGAGCATGGGTTCGTTTGCTTTGGCAATCGCTGGCGATGTTGTGGCCTGGCCGCAATGGCGGGGACCCGCGCGGACGGGCAAGATCGAATCGGTCGCCTGGCCGGACAAACTGGATGGCGACCATCTCCAACAAGTCTGGCGTGTCGAGTTGGGCAACAGCTATTCCGGGCCGATCGTAACTGGTGATCGAGTCTTCGTAACCGAGACCCGCGACGCCAAGACCGAGCATGTGCAGGCTCTGGATCGACAAACCGGAAAGTCGTTGTGGGAAGCGTCCTGGACCGGATCGATCACCGTCCCGTTTTTTGCGAAGGCAAATGGGGACTGGATTCGTAGCACTCCTGCGATTGACGGGGACTCGCTCTACGTGGCTGGCATTCGGGATGTCGTTGTCTGTCTAAATGCAGCAACGGGAACGGAGCGGTGGCGTGCTGATCTGATGGCAAAGTTTAGTTCTCCGGTACCGGCCTTCGGCTTCGTCGCTTCGCCCCTGGTGATGGGGGACCACGTCTACGTTCAGGCCGGCGGTGGCTTCGTGAAGCTCGACAAGAAAACAGGCGAGGTGGTGTGGCGGGTGCTCGAAGATGGTGGCGGGATGTATGGGAGTGCGTTCTCCTCACCATTTCCAGCGACGCTCAACGGGGTCCCGCAGATTCTCATCCAGACTCGGCAGAAACTGGCCGGCGTTGATACGGAGTCCGGTAAGGTGCTCTGGTTACAACCTGTCAAAGCCGATCAAGGGATGAATATCCTCACGCCGACCGTCATCGGCAACCGCGTGTTTACAAGCTCCTACGGTGGCGGATCGGTCCTCTTCGAGATCAGTCAACCGAATGCTTCCGAAGCCGCAACCGTCAAGGAAGTCTGGAAGTCGAAATCTCAGGCCTACATGAGTTCTCCGATCGTCATCGGCGGCCACATCTACCTGCACCTGCGGAACCAGCGTTTCACCTGCCTGGACGTCGAAACAGGCAAGGAACTCTGGACGACCACTCCGTACGGCAAATACTGGAGCATGGTCGCCAACGGCTCGAAGATCCTGGCACTGGACGAACGTGGCGATCTCTTGCTGATTAACGCCACGCCGGAAAAGTTCGATCTGCTGGATCGCCGCAAGGTCGCGGAGAACTCCTGGGCCCACGTCGCCGTCGTGGGTGACGAAATCTTTGTGCGTGAACTCCAGGCGATGTCGGTCTATCGCTGGAAGTGATGCCGGCACTGTTCCTGAGGCAGTCTGCGCCGTCAACGAACCCTTCTCTCACGGTCCGTCGACACAACCTCGACACGCCGAGCCGATGGCAATGCGTGAGCGAGTTGAAGTGCCCCGCACGACAAGTGGTCAGTGGCCAACCTCGCGACTATAACCCCGCCAGCATGTGTCCTCTGAGTCGAGAGCCGCGCGCGTTTCATCGTTTCCATGACGGAATTCACCTGCGTTGTTGTTCGATTACAACGCAATGATCCGACAGGGGTTCGTGTTGAAACTTGCTGGCGGACGCTTTGCTCGTTCGACCGGAATTCGTGCTGGTTTGTGAATCTATCTTGAAAGTCCGAGAAGGCTGCGCCTGCGATGAACGCCGAAGCCGTGACCAGCCGCCCAGCGGGCCGCCGCACGAAAATTTGTATCGTCGGAGCGGGACCCGGTGGATTGGCCAATGCGATGTTGATGGCCCAGGCCGGCGCGGATGTCACCGTGTTCGAGCGGGCGGACCGTGTCGGAGGACGCTGCTCGGCGATTGAAGCCAACGGCTTCCGGTTCGATACGGGGCCGACGTTTTTTCTGTATCCGCGGGTCCTTGAAGAGATCTTCCGATCGGTTGGACGTGAACTTCGGCACGAAGCTCCCATGACGCGCCTCGATCCGCAGTATCGCCTCGAGTTCGGTGCCGGTGGCCGGATCGATGCGACCCCCGATCTCTCCCGGATGCAGGCGGAAATTGCACGCATTTCCCCGGCGGACGCGAATTCCTTCGAGCGGTTCATGAACGAGAACCGCATCAAGCTCGAACGGTTTCGCCCGATTCTGGAGTCCCCGTTCGGCAACCTGCTCCATTTGCTCCGGCCATCGGTCCTGAAGGCGGTGCCGCTGCTGCGTCCGTGGAACTCTGTCGCCGACGAACTGGGCAAGTACTTCTCCGACCCGCGATTGATTACGGCGTTCTCGTTTCAGTCCAAATATCTGGGGATGTCGCCGTTTCAATGTCCGAGCCTCTTCACGATTCTGGCGTTCCTTGAATACGAGTACGGCGTCTTTCATCCGACCGGCGGCTGTGCGGCCGTCAGCGAGAAAATGGCCGACATTGCTCGGGACCTCGGTGTGGACATCCGCCTCGATGAACCCGTCGAAGAACTCTATTTCGAAGGCCGGAAAGCCGTGGGGCTGCGGTCCCGAACGGGAGAACACCGTTTCGACTCGCTGGTCATCAACGCCGACTTTGCGAACACCATGCAACGGCTGGTTCCCAACCATCTCCGCAAACGCTGGCATGACAAGAAGCTGGCACGGAGCAAATACTCCTGCTCGACTTTCATGCTCTATCTGGGTATTGATGGACGCTATGACGATCTGCCCCATCACACGATTTACATCGCCAAAGACTACCAGAAGAATCTCGACGAAATTGATCGCTTGAAGGTCCTTTCGGAGGATCCGTCCTTCTATGTTCAGAATGCGGGCGTGACGGATGCGACGTTGGCTCCTCACGGAATGAGCACCCTGTATGTTCTGGTGCCGGTCGCCCATGAGAGTCCGCAGATTGACTGGTCGTCGCAGGCCCCTGTGTTTCGCCAGCGCGTGCTGCGGCAGCTAGCAAAAATCGGACTGCACGACGTGGAACAACGGATCCGGTTCGAAAAAATGGTGACCCCCGACGACTGGCGACTCGGCTATCAGATTTACCGCGGGGCGACGTTTAATCTGGCCCACAATCTCGGCCAAATGCTGCATGCCCGACCGCGGAATCACTTCGATGATCTGCAGCACGTTTACCTCGTCGGCGGCGGCACGCATCCCGGCAGCGGGCTCCCGGTCATCTATGAATCCGCGCGAATCTCCGCGCGGTTGATGTGCGAGGCGCTGCGACTTCCCTTTCCGGAAGCGGGGTCCGCGCCGATTACGCCGCCGGTGGATCACCCGCGTGTGCAAAGGGTTGCGTGATGCCCTCCCTGGGATTCGCACCAGCGCCGCCGCACCAATCGCCGTCGGGCGATGTTGCCTCTTCGGTGATTCAAACAGCCTCTCTGGAGCAGACGGTCGGCTCTCAATTACAGCAGGCTCGCGCCGCCCAACAGGCATGGGCGCAGCGATCGCTGCGCGAGCGGCTGGCGATTCTGACGGCACTGCGGTTGCACATGGCCAGACACCCGCGCGAACTGGCCGCGACGATGGATCGCAAGGACATTGCCGAGACGCTGGCGGCCGAGGTGCTCCCGCTGCTGGATGCCTGCCGTTTTCTGGAACGGGAAGCTCCGCGGATCTTGAAGGAGTCCGTCCTCAGCCATCGCTCCCGTCCGCGCTGGTTATGGGGAACGTCGGTGACGGTGCGGCATGAGCCGCTCGGTGTCGTCCTCGTGATCGGCCCCGGTAACTATCCGCTGATGCTTCCCGGCATTCAGATCTTGCAGGCCCTGGCGGCTGGCGACAGTGTGTTGGTGAAACCCGCCCCGCACGGCACGGCGGCGATGGAATGCCTGCGCCGTTTCGCAGAGTCCGTGGGACTGCCGACCGGTGTGTTGCAAGTTCTTCCCGAAGCCCCCGCCGCAGCTACGTCGGCAATCCGGCAGCGTGTTGACAAAGTGTTTCTGACCGGATCGGCAACGACCGGGCAGGCGGTCAGTCGTGAACTTGCGGAGTCGACCACGCCGGCGGTGATGGAACTCTCCGGTTGCGATGCGGTCTTCGTGCTGGACGATGCCGACCCTGAGTTGGTGACGGACGGCCTGTTGTTCGGATTGACGTTCAACAACAGCCAGACGTGCATGGCTCCTCGGAGGGTCTTCGCGACAGATCCGATGACGGATGTGCTGATCCCCCTCTTGCAGCAGAAGCTCCGCCGCCGGGAAGCGCAAGCCTGGCGACCGGCCACCGTGCCGGCATCCCAACAGGCGGTTCAACACGCGGCGGAATTGATTGCCGAGGCCACAGCCAATGGCTCAGAATTAATGTCGGGGGCCATCAGCCCCAGCGGGACTGGCAGCGCACTCCAGGGCGTTGCGATTCTCGATCGCGTGACCGCGGACATGGCGGTGACCCGGACGGATCTGTTCGCGCCCGTCATTTCATTCCTGCGGGTGAGCAGCGAAGTGCAAGCTGTGCGGGAGCATGCTCGCTGTCCTTATGCCCTGAACGCCGCCGTTTTTGGCTCGACAGATCGCTGTCAGGCCTTCGCGCGACGCATCTCGGTCGGGTGTGTCGTGATCAATGACATGATTGTGCCCACCGCTGACCCGCGGGTCCCGTTCGGGGGACGTGGTCAAAGTGGCTACGGCACATCGCGCGGTGCGGCGGGGTTGCTGGAAATGACGCAGATCAAGTCGATTGTGACCACCCGCCGCGGGTTCAAGCCGCATCTGCAATCGCCCACGCCGGCCGATGCCGATCTGCTGGAACAGCTCATTCGGGTCGAGCATTCCGCGGGTCCGTTTCCCTTGTTGTCGGCCCTTCCACGTCTGGTACGGGCGGCGTTGGCACAGGTCCGTTATCGAAAGTCTCACGCAGGATCGGGATCATGAACCGTCGGAGCGATGTGGTTGTCATTGGCAGCGGACTGGGCGGACTCGCCGCGGCGTGCACTCTCGCCGCGAGAGGGTATGCGGTCACCGTCGTCGAAAAGAACGAGTGGCTGGGCGGAAAGGCGGCGCAGTTAAACGATCGCGGTTATCGCTTCGACATGGGGCCGACGATCCTGACGCTCCCGTCCGTTCTGCGGCGGATTTTTACCGAAGCCGGGCGATCGCTTGAAGATTACCTGACGATGGTCCGGCTCGATCCGCAGTGGCGATGCTTCTTCGAAGATGGTCATCAGTTCGACCTCGTCGAGTCGATGGAGGACATGAAAATCCGACTGCGGGCGTTTACCGGCTCGGATCGGACCAGCCACGGTTATCAAACCTTCATGGGGATCTCGAAGCAGCTCGACGAAGTTTCGAATCGGTTCTTTTTCTGGAAGAGTGTCGGCGGGATCGCGGACACGATGGACTTCAAGCAATCGTTCTCGCTGGAAGTCCTCCGCGATGTCCTCAGCCTGCGGTTTGGACGAACCGTGGCCGGTCTCGTTCGGTCGCACATCCCCGATCCGCGGATCGCGCAGATGATCGACCACTTCACGCAGTATGTGGGATCGTCTCCTGAAGCATCGCCGGCCGTCCTTTGTGGGATTGCCCACATGCAGACCAACGAGGGGATCTGGTATCCGATGGGCGGCACCCGCGCGGTGCCGGATGCGCTCGTGAAACTCGGGCAGGAACTCGGCGTGCAGTTCCTGACGGGCCGACAGGTGAAAGCGATCGATTCCCAGGCCGGCCGCGTCACAGGTGTCACCCTGGAGGATGGCACCATGCTGACGGCTGACACCGTCGTTTCCAATTCGGATTGTGTGCGGACCTGCCAGGAACTGTTGCCAGCGAAGGTCGCGGATCGATTTCTGTCGAAGCGGAAGTTTGAAGCGGCCTGCTCGGGGGTTGTGCTGTATCTCGGACTGCGGGAGAAGTACGATCACATCCTGCATCACAACTTCGTGTTCAGCCGCGATCCGCATGTGGAATTTCAGCAGATCTACCAGCAAGGCGAACCAGCCGCGGACCCCACCTGTTATGTCTGTGCGCCGTCCCTGTCGGGAGATCAGGTCGCGCCGGGCCAGGGAGAGGCGTTGTACGTGCTGGTGCACACTCCGTACCTGCGGAAGCATCATGATTGGAAAACGATGCTGCCGGCGTATCGTGATGTCATTATCAATAAGCTCAGGACCACGGCGGGCATGACGGACATCGAAGACCGGATCGAAGTTGAACACACGCTGACTCCGCAGGACATCCACACCCGCTACCATGTTCTAAATGGTGCCATCTATGGTCTGGCCAGCCACGGCCGCTTCATGGGAGCCTTCAAGCCCGCTAACCGTGTCGCGGAGATGAAGGGGCTGTATCTGGCGGGTGGCTCAGCGCATCCCGGTCCCGGCATGCCGATGGTGATGATGTCGGGGTGGATCGCCGCCGACAGTCTCGACCAGGATCGGCGCAGCCGGGGAGCGAATGAGAAGCCACGGCAGAGTCAGGCCGTGGCATAGCATTCGGTGGATTGAGGGTGTGCCACGGCCGTGTCGGCCGTGTGATTTTTCAAGGCGTTTTGCCACATCGCACGGCGGACACGGCCGTGGCACACAGAGTCGAACACTTCCACGAACTGTCAGGAATCGACCAAGCCGTGTGATCGCATGAGTTCCCCCACACCGTCATCAATATCGACATTCTCAAGCGTCCTCGACTGGGGATTTCGCCGGTATGTCCGTCGGTTTGTGAACCAGAATTTCAACGCCGTGCGCGTCGCCGGTCGGGAGCATGTGCAACCGGTTCCGCATGGCCCAATCATCTGCTTCATCAATCATCCCGGATGGTGGGACCCCATGACTGGCGTGTTGATCACGGACCAGCTCTTCCCCGGACGGCGTTTCTTCGCACCGATTGATGCGGAAGCACTCAGCCGCTATCCCATCCTCAACCGGCTTGGGTTCTATCCGGTGTCACAGGCTTCCGCGGCGAGTGCCAAACAGTTTCTGCAACATAGCCGCGAGTTGTTGAAATCTCCGGACACAATGCTCTGGCTGACGCCGACGGGAAGGTTCTCCGATGTCCGCCGGACGGATTCATTCATGAGCGGTTTAAGCAGTCTCGTCGACCGAAACTACACCGGCACATTGCTGGCCATGGCGATTGAGTACGCCTTCTGGAACGAACGGTACCCCGAATTGCTCGTCGAGTTTGCTGAACCAATTGACTGCAGCGCTCTGCCAACCGATCGAGCCGAGAGAACGCACGTTCTGGAAGCATGTCTGATGCGGACCCAGTCGTCATTAGCGCAACGCGCCATCGCGCGGGATGCCGCAGCCTTCTCCACCTTGTCCCTCGGCAACGCCGGCATCGGCGGACTGTATGATGCCTGGCGGAGACTAACAGCGTGGGTTCGCGGGCAGCCGTTTCATGCGCGACACTCCGAGTCTGATCGATTGACTCCGGCCGCGGCGCGGGGAGAGTGACCATGACGCTGCTGATCACGGGCCTGGTGCTGGTTACCCTCTTTGCCAGTTTGCAGCTTTCGACGCTGTTTCTGATCAATCTCCTGTTCTTTCGTCGGTCAGGAGCGGCAGAAGATTCCGCGGCGAAGGCTCTGGACCTCTGCGTGTCGGTGTTGATTCCTGCCCGCAATGAAGCCCAGCGAATCGGGCCGCTTCTTGACTCGCTGCTCCAGAGCGAAGGGGTCCGGCTCGATGTCTGCGTCCTCGATGACGAAAGCCGGGACGGGACCGACACCATCGTTCTGAGTTACGCAGAGCGACATCCTGAAGTCCGCTTGTTGCGCGGCATGCCAGTTCCCCCCGGATGGAGCGGCAAACAGTACGCCTGCTGGCAACTCGCACAGCAAGCCCGATTCTCGGAGTTCGTCTTCCTCGATGCGGACGTGGCCCTCGCGCCCGATGCGTTACGCCGTGCGGTGCGCCATAGGCAGCGGAGGGACGCCGATTTGATGAGCGGCTTTCCACGCCAGCATGTCGGCACTCTCGGCGAGCAATTGCTGATTCCACTGATCCACCTGATTCTGCTGTGCTTGCTCCCCTTCCCCCTGATGCGTTGGACCCGCATGAAAGGCGCGGCTGCCGGATGCGGACAGTTCTTCGTGACCACCAAAGAGGCTTATCAGTTCAGCGGCGGCCATTCGGCGATTCGTCAGTCGCTCCACGATGGGATCATGCTGCCCCGCGCGTATCGAGCCGTCGGATTGAAGACCGACCTGTTTGATGCGTCGGACATCGCGTCGTGTCGCATGTACACATGCTTTGAGGAGACGTGGTCGGGACTGTCGAAGAATGCGACCGAGGGGTTCGCTCAGATGCCGGTGTTGCCGATCATCACCGTTGTCATGCTGCTGGCATTTGTTTCCCCTTGGGTTTGCCTGATGGCGTGGAGTGCCGGCTGGATTGACGGTTCACTGTTTGTTCCCGTGATTCTGAGTTGTTTCCTCAGTTCGCTGCCCCGTATCATCTGCGGTCTGCGATTTGATCGCTCCGCGTGGGGATGCCTGCTGTTTCCCGTGTCGATTGTGCTGTTCCTGGTGATTCAATGGACGGCGTGGTTCCGTCAGTGGCGCGGCAAACCGGTCCAATGGCGACAGCGGAGTTACGAGGCCGTCACCCCATGAGCGATCGGCCCGATGAGTCGCCCGCACCGATCCTCACGTTGGACAAGTTGCGGAAGCAGTATCGTGGCCGCGATGCTCTCAAGGGGATTTCACTCCGGCTCTATCCCGGAGAACTGCTCGGCTTTTTCGGCCCAAACGGTGCCGGTAAGACAACCATGATCCGCTGTCTTTGCGGACTGCTCAAACCCGACTCCGGCACGATTACACGGAGCACAACGTCGCCCACCGGTCAGCCCCTTCCCTTCCGACTGGGCCTCGTGCCTCAGAATCTCGCCGTCTATGGCGACTTGACCACACAGCAGAATCTGGAAGTCTTCGGACGTCTGGAAGGAGTCTCGGGGCGAAACCTTCGCGATCGCATTGAGGAAGTGCTGGAGTGGTCGGCGCTACAGGATCGTCGCCATTCTCTGGCGCGGACGTTATCAGGAGGGATGCAGCGCCGGTTGAATATCGCCTGTAGTGTGCTGCATCGCCCGTCGGTGCTGCTTCTGGACGAACCGACCGTCGGCGTCGATCCGCAGAGCCGTGAACGGATCTACGAAATGATGGGCGACCTGACCCGTCAGGGGGCCGCGGTCCTGTTGACGACGCATCAATTGGAGGAAGTCGAAACTCGTTGTGACCGCATCGTGGTCATGGATCAGGGGACAATCGTCGCTGATGGCCAATTAAACGAGCTGGTTCGGCAAACGCTCGGTCGGCCGCATCGGATTCACCTGCGCTTCGATCGGCCCTATCCGGAGGAATTAGCCGACTTCGAGTTTGATGCCCCCCGCACCAACGCCACCTGCGCACTCGATTCCATGCGGGAACTTCCCCGTGTACTGGCGGTGCTGGAACGACTCGAACACGTGCCGGCGCAGATCGATGTCCGCAGTTTCGGTTTGCAGGACGTCTTTCTGGAACTGACGGGCAGGAGTCTGCGAGAATGATGCTCACGATCCTGCGGATTACCTACCTGCGGCTCAGCAACAATCCGCTGGAACTGCTGTTGATCTTCGTCATGCCGGTGATCTTCTTCAGCATTTTCGCGACGATCTTCAGCCATGGGATTGCTTCGGGAACAGACAAGAAAATCCGCGTCGGCTGGGTCTGGAGCCAGGAGACTTCGCTGGGCCAGGAACTGCATGCGTTTCTGGAAGCGAACGCATCGCTCGAAGTGTCATCCCTCACCGCTGAGCCAATTGCGGATCACCAGGATGACGCAGCCCTCACAGCCCGGATCCTGCAGGCTCAACAAACCGGCCAGTACGATCTGATCGTGAAGTTACCGCCGTCATTTCCCAACGAATTGCAGACAGCGAGCAGTCCCCATTCGTGTCCCGTGTCGCTGATTACGGATGGACAAAACCCGCTGGCGGTGGCAATGGTCTCGTCCATTGTCCGGGGATTCTTTTCACAGAAGAGCGCCGCGTTAGCCGTTGCGGCACTGCTGCAGAATCGACCTCGCCCCGATCAGACACATTCCGCCGGTGAGGGGGCATCGACGCCGAGCGTGAAGTCATCCGCGCCGGGCAGCAAACCCGCATTTGAAGCGGTGCGGAATCCTGACGATGTCTTCGTCACCCACGAAGAAGTCCCCTGGATCGACCCGAAACAAACGGAAATAATCGGATCGCCGTCGCGACTTAGCAGCGCCGCCACCGTGATCCCGGAAACGGATGAGGAGACCGACGTCGTTGATCTCCTCATCGAAACTCCGCAGGCTGTGGGCCAGGTGAATCCTCGGATTGCCATGTTTGCCGCGGGTATCGCTGTGCTGTTCTTGTTGTTCTCCGCTACCGGCCATGCCGCGACGCTGTTGGAAGAAGTCGAATCGGGCACGCTGGATCGGATTCTGGTCAGCCAGGCGGGGTTGTTTCACATTCTCATGGGCAAATGGCTGGCGATTTTGACGTTGGGATGCCTGCAAGTGACGGTCATGTTCCTCTGGGCCGAAGCCGTGTTCCGAATTCAACTGGCCCAACATTGGGTCGGCTTCTGTGTGATGACCGTCAGCACGTCCGCCGCGACGGCGAGCTTTGCGATGTTTCTCGCCTCCCTCTGCCATTCGCGTGCCCAACTGAGCGCCGTGTCGACGGTGATCATTCTGAGCATGTCCGCATTGGGAGGCAGCATGATCCCCCGGTTCGCCATGAGCGATCGCATGAAGGAAGTCGGCAAATGGTCCTTCAACGCCTGGGCTTTGGACGGTTTCCAGAAAGTCTTCTGGTTCCAATCGCCGCTTTCCAGTCTCCAGATGGAAGTGACCGTCTTGCTCGGCAGCGCCGCTCTTTTAGGGACCCTAACCTGGCTGTTGTCGAGTCGCTGGAAACGGGGAGCGCCGGTTTAGCACTGTGATACCAGGACACGCTGCATCAGGCGGTGATCGATCATCTCGACAAACAGAGGGAGCACGGATTGAGGAACGTTGGCGCGCAACAGCACCTGAGGAAAAAGAAACATCACGGCCCCGATAAAACCCGGACGGACAAGGGTGAAACGAGTTGGTGGGCGCTGGCATTCGTGGGGTCATCACGCCCACGGATGAATCGACGGCGACCACATACTTGTCGGTTTGAATCAGCCGCGTGCGTTGAATCCGTTGTCCGGGGATCCGCATGCCATGTCCTACGGTTGTGAGGACGACGGAATCACCGCCAGCGCATCGGCAGGAAGATCATCCAAAGAATACTGGCGGCAACATAAGGTCCCCCAGTTACCAGAATTCTCTTGATACCATCCGCCACTGCGTTTTCTGAGGATAAAGTAGATCCCGAAGATGCTCCCGTGATCTGTAGGTTCACCACAGCGCACTTCGACGCTCGTTGGACTGATCGCTTCGTGTTTGAAAATTGGCTCGGCCGTTTGCGACTTCACGAGCGTTTGAATCTGTCGAAGATCGGCTTCGGTAAAATAGTCGTCGAAGTCATAGTGACGGCCCGGGATCGCGTGACTGTCCATCCGTGGTTCCTCGGTGGAACAGCCTGCGATCACAAGAGAGGCCAGGAGCAGAGCCCGAAGCAGCATCGTCCGATCTCGCATCGTGGAGTCAACAAAATGAAAGGCCGCCAGTCTCGACGGCTTTTCAATTCTCGACGCCGGTCGGGTTTGCATCAATGTCAGTTTGCTGCTGTGTTGTGCGCAGGTCGACAGACTCACACAACGTGAATTGCCCCTCGCACACAATCGAAGAGTGATTCACACCCAGGTTTGAATCGTGCGCGACCACGTTCCATCGGCATTCAGCACGAGTTCATGCCAGCTCGGCGGGAAACCGAGGTACTCGCCAGCCCACCACGATCCTGACACCGCGCCGCCGCAGAGGTAGGTGGTGTCGTCGATGTCCACGCGGTCGATGGTGTGCATGTGGCCGCTCAGGGCGAGCTTCACCTGCGGGAACTTGCGGAAGAGTTGCCGGAAACGGACCACCCCCTTCGGCGACCACCCCGCGGGAATCTGGTAGGCGTGGCCTTTTTCCGTGCTTGGTTCCAGAAAATGCGTCGCCGATAAAATCGGGGCATGCGTCACCACCACGGTCGGTTCGGCATGAGCCGCGAGTTCCGCTTCCAGCCATTCCCATTGCGGCGCATCCAGCTCACAACCGGCTTTGTGGAACGTGTCCAGCAGGACGAACCGCCAGCCGCCGTGGGTCTTGGCGTAGTACCGATGCGGCATGCCGTAGTGTTCGACGGCGAGGTCCTTTTCTTTCCCCGCACCAGCTCCCCACCAGATGTCGTGGTTGCCAATCACGCTGAGGCTCGGCCCGCGCAGGCGGTCCATCACGGTCTTTCGCCACAGCGTCATCTGTCCGCGGGCTTCGTCTTCCGTGGTCCCGCCACGGTCGATGTTCATCACGTTGTCGCCGCCGAAGAGAAACAGGTCCGGCGGCTGCGGCGCGGCTTGAATGTCCTCGACCAACTTCGCCACGCGCGGAGCGACCTCCGGGCGGTTCGTCGGCAGATGCGTGTCTGTCAGAAAGGCCACCCGCAAGGAAGACTTGGGTTCATCTGCCGGAACCGTGGTCGCGGCAATCGAAGCCGCCACGGTCGTGATGCCGACTTGTCCCAGAAACTCCCGACGATTTCGCAGCATGAGACCACACTCCTCGATGACGACCGCCCGGTTCCAATGTGTGCCGGCTCCTCGATAGCTTAACGATGTGACGAATCGAGCGGAGGGGTACGGTACAATCGATCCTTGCGGTCCATTGCAGTACGTTCTACAACCGCAGTTTGGCGATCATTTGGCACGGATGCGGTTGATGGCGGCGGAATCAGAATCACGACAGGTGTTGGGACCCGAGGGGCGGATTGCCCAGCGGTTGGGGGCGTACGAAAGTCGTCCGCAGCAGTTGGAAATGGCTGCCGCGGTTGAGCACGCCATCGCAAACAAGGAGCACCTGCTCGTCGAAGCGGGCACCGGCACCGGCAAGAGCTTTGCGTACCTCGTCCCGGCGATTCTTGCGGCGACCGCCGGTCAGGGCGAAGGGCAGCCCCGCAAGAAAATCGTCATCTCGACGCACACGATCAGTTTGCAGGAACAGTTGATGTCCCGCGACATCCCGTTCCTCAACGCGGTGCTGCCGGTCGAGTTCTCCGCCGTGCTGGTGAAGGGCCGGTCGAATTATCTCAGCCTGCGGCGCACCAAAGGAGCGGTGGCCCGCGCGGCGGCATTGTTCGCACGGCCGGAAGAAGTCGATCAGCTCAGCGAAATTCTCACGTGGACCCGGCAGACGAATGACGGCAGTCTGTCCGATCTGGCGTTCAAACCGTTGCCCGCCGTGTGGGACGAAGCCAAGAGCGAGCACGGCAATTGCCTCGGCAAAAACTGTCCGACCTATGACGACTGCTTCTACTACAAATCGCGGCGACGGGTCTGGAATGCCGACGTGCTGGTGGTAAATCATGCGTTGTTCTTCAGCGATCTCGCGCTGCGGCGACAGGGGGCATCGGTGCTGCCCGATTACGACGTGGTGATCTTCGACGAAGCCCACACCGTCGAACAGGTCGCGGCGGATCATCTCGGGTTGTCGCTCACCGGCGGGCAGATTGATTATCTGCTGAATCGCCTGTTCAACGATCGTCAACAGAAGGGTTTGCTCGCGCGACCCGACACGCATGAGCTGCAACGATTGGTCGCCCAGTCCCGGCAACTCGCACGGCAATTGTTCGAGGATCTCCGCTACTTTCGCGAAACCCGCTGCCCGCAAAACGGCCGACTCCGAGCACCGCCGGATATCGATAATCGCCTCACACCGTCGCTGAAACAACTGGCCGCGGCGATTTTGGAGTTCGCGCAGGGCTTCCAGAAGGAAGAGGAAAAAATCGAGTACCTCGCGGCGGCGGATCGGTGTGCCGACTGGGCCGATTCCCTCCTCGCCTGGCTGCAACAGAACCCGCCGGACAACGTCTACTGGATCGAAGCCTTCGGCCAGGACGGCACCCGCACCCGGCTCATGTCCGCTCCCATCGATGTCGGCCCGGTGTTGCGCGACGAACTGTTTAATAAGGTCGACGTGGCGATCCTCACCAGTGCCACCCTTGCCGTCGGCCAGCGTAGCTTCGACTTCATCCGGCATCGGCTCGGATTGACGAAGGCCAGTGAATTGCGGCTCGACAGTCCGTTTAACTTCCGCGAGCAGGTGAAACTGGTTCTCGCCGACGGCATGCCCGACCCCGGCACCGAACCGCAGGCTTACGACATCGCCGTGTGCGACCGCGTGCGGCGGTATGTGGAATGGACGCAGGGCCGGGCGTTCGTCCTCTTCACCAGTTATCGCATGCTGCAAAACTGCGTCCGCCGGTTGATGCCGTGGCTCACCGAACAACGCTACGGCGTCTACGTGCAGGGCGAAGATGTGCCGCGGAATCTGCTGCTGGATAAATTCCGCCGCGATACCAAAGGCGTCCTCTTCGGCACGGAAAGTTTCTGGCAGGGCGTGGATGTCCCCGGCGATGCCTTGCAGAACGTGATCATCACCAAGCTGCCGTTCAGCGTGCCCGATCACCCGCTGCTGGAAGCCCGCGTGGAAGCGATCCGGGCCCAGGGGGGCAACCCGTTCAACGAGTACCAGGTGCCAGAAGCGGTGATCAAACTGAAGCAAGGCTTCGGCCGCCTCATCCGCACCCGCACCGACACCGGCATGGTCGCCATCCTCGACCCCCGCATCCGCACCAAAGCGTATGGGCGATTGTTCCTGCAGAGTTTGCCCGATTGCACGGTGATTAGTGACCCGTAATGGTAGGGTTTGCCGAGGCCGTGAAGCGAACTTTTTTTCTGCTGGACGAAGAACTGAAGCCCAGGGATTGCCATCCCTGGGAAGTTGAACTCTGAACGGCGCAGACATCGGGTCCATCAACACGATCAGCAACCACAGTCCGACGCCCAGCATCAGACTGCGCAGCCACGCTTCATCAATGATGTTCAGCCCCGGCACGGCGGTCGGCTCGAACCCCACCGGGCAGCCTTCGAGAAACGTCGGCGACTCCCCCGGACAATGGGCGGCGATCCATTCCCGATACTGATGATGCACGTCCTCGGTGTTGCCAAACCGGGTTTCGAGCGTATGGAAACAATGGTCCGACAGCCGGTTGAACTCGGCGTGCGTCGGGTAATCATCGACTTCCACGGCGGCCCGATGGTACTCCGCGAGCAACTCGTCATCGGAGTAGACCGGGCCGGGGTGCGACCGCACGGGCAACCCGGCGGCCCGCCGCAAATTGGTCCAGTTCCCCCAGCGGTTGTAGATGTAATAAGGCGCAATGCCGGTCTCCTGCCGGAAGGTGAAGACGGTCACATTCGGCCCCCGCCGAGCCGCCAGCGCCCGCAGTTCCTCCAGCAACGATTCCCGCGTCGGCCGCCCCATCGCCCGCCCTCCCCCCGCCGCAGCATCGGGAGAGCGGTCACATCACTCCCCCCTCAATACCGAGGGGGTTGCGCGCGATTTGTGGAATTCCCGTGTGGGAGAATGTTTGGGAAGGCACGGATGCCGTTTGCGATTGTTGAAGCAACACCGTGCACAGCGATGCCCCTGTACGTGAGTAGGAGCGTGGCATTACGATGATTGCGAAAAAAGTAGTTTTCGTTGTCCTCGTTAAAGCACACGGCTCTAGATGCGATTCATCGAGAACGGTCCGGCGATTCCCAACGAACTCCTGAATGCGCGCGACGCAGGGCAGGTTGTTTTCTTTTGCGGTGCTGGTGTTTCCCAAGCGCGGGCCAAACTGCCAGATTTCTTCGGGCTCGCCGAAGCGGTATTGCAGGATCTTCACGCACCTGAAAACAGCGACGCACGCAAGGTACTCAATAAGGCTCGCGATCTCGGCAAAGAGTTGAGTGTCACCGGGCTCATCTCTGCCGATCGTATCTTTGGTCTGCTGGAACGAGACTTCACGGCCAGAGACATTCAAGCCGCAGTGGCTCGATCTTTGGTTTCCAAGATGGAACCGGACCTGTCAGCCCATCAGATCTTGCTTCGCTTGGCCACAACGCCCATGTCAAGAACTCAGCTCGTTACGACGAATTTCGATCGATTATTTGAGAAGTCTAATGGAACTCTGCAGCATCACCAGTATCCACGATTGCCCATCCTATCGCGCGATGAGGTCATTGATGGAGTAGTCTACCTTCATGGTCGTGTGAACGACGATTACACGGGGGCTGATGGAGCCGGCTTGATTCTTTCGAGCTCGGACTTCGGCCATGCCTATCTCTCTGAAGGCAGGGCAACGGAATTCTTTCGGGAGATCGTCCGTGGATACGTCGTCGTCTTTATCGGCTATTCGGCGGATGATCCACCGATTCACTATTTACTGGAAGGCCTGCGTAAGGCGCAGGATCCATGCCGTCAAATCTTTGCCTTCCAGTGTGACGAATCGGATGAAGCCATTGCGCGCTGGCGTCACAAGGGAGTCGATGCGATTTCCTATTCTCAAGCGAATGGGCATTGTGCGTTGTGGGAGACATTAGAGAAATGGGCGCATAGGGCGGATGATCCAAACTCGTGGCGTAGAACTGTTCTTGACCTCGCGATGGCGGGGCCAGAGAAACTTCAACCACATCAAAGAGGTCAGGTGGCTCACATTGTCTCAACCGACGAAGGAACTCGGGAGTTCGCCGAACTTGCTCCGCCGGCGGAGTGGCTGTGTGTCTTCGACCCGTCGTGCCGGTATTCTCGGATTGAGCAGTCGTATGGGCTCGATCCCGAGAATCCCATCGTTGACCCGTTCAGTTTGTACGGACTCGATTTTGATTCACCTCCCCAGCGGGATGACCCGAACAAGCAATCCACAAATCCTCAAAGTGTCGCGTGGGATGCTTTCGTTTCCAGTGCTTTAGACCGTCAGGATTTGACCGACGACAATTTTGCTGCTATGCGAGGACATTACGCGGTAACCATACCTCGGCTACCAAAGCGTCTCGATTGGCTTGGACTGTGGCTCGCAAAAGTTGCGAATCAGGCGACTACCGTTTGGTGGGTCGCACGACAAACCGCTCTCCATCAGGGAATTCTTCGTCAGATCGAATGGGGTCTTGAACACCGTCACGGTCAGATGAATCCTGTAATCCGCACGGCTTGGCACTATCTTCTACTAGCCCTTAAACCAGTATACCCGGCGTGGTTTTGCCCGGACTCGGCGCGTCGTTGAGTGGGCGTATCGCGAGCGATCCGCTACGGCGGGCGTGGTGGCGCCGGTTAAGGGTTTGCAGCAGGTGAGCAGTTTCCATTCCG
>JBGSUN010000016.1:0-44748 GCA_041753475.1 Planctomycetaceae bacterium
CACAACCTGCAATGGAGCCTGCCGACGAAGACCTTTCCGACACAGCGAGCCGTGGCTTGGCTGAAGGAACTGGTGTTGCCAGAGATCGACCGGATGGAGATGACGTTTCTGGTGTCGGACCTGGAGCGTGCTCAGCAGCGCGTGGATGAACTGGAAGGGGTCATCATCCAGCGGTCGGAACACAATGAGGATGAGAAGCTGCTGCGGTCGATCCCCGGAGTGAGCTATTTCACGGCCACGTCGCTGGTCTGCCGCGCCACACTTTCACACCGCCGCCAAAACCCCTTGGAAGCCGGAATCAGGTGATTCACGATGAGGGGCCGTGTGTGGCGAGAAATCACCCGACCACACCAGAAGTATGGCCGCTCCCGTCACAATCTCAAGCAACGGCAAAGGACCGTTTCGAAAAACCTGACGGCTACCGCGGTCGTCGACACGACCAACCAACGCTCACTCGCATTCTTCACTTTTTCAGGGATTGCACAGCGGGCAGCATGATGCGGAAGCCGATGTGGCGGGCTTTGTGGGTGGCGTTGCCGACATGGCGATGACCCGAGCGGCAGAGCCCCGATCCCCAGTAAAAGCTTCCACCGCGGAAGATGCGTTCCTTACTTTGCTCAAACGCTGTCACCGGATTGACTGTGATCGGCTCTTGTCGATGAAGATACGTATTGATCTCGAAACCGTCGTGACACCACTCGGTCACATTGCCGTGTACGTCGAACAGGCCGAACGGATTCGACAGTAACGTGCCCACTGCATGCAGCGTGGTGTCGGGATGGGCGTTGTACCAGTCCGATTTCGCGAGATCGTCGGCTGTCGGTCCCGACCAGTATGCGGTCGTCGTTCCGGCGCGGCAGGCGAACTCCCACTCGGCTTCCGTCAACAGACGATAGCCCGGGCGGTCGTTGGACTCGGGTTGTTCGTTTTCGCCGGTGTAAGCCGGACGTCGGTCTTCTTGCAGGCTCAATTGATCGCAGAACTGCACGGCGTCGTTCCAGCTCACACTTTCCACAGGAAAGAAACGCGTATCGATTCCGTCGATACGGTCCTTGTCGTTTCCTGAAGCGGTAAAACTCGACGGATTGGCGAGCATCACTCTTTCATATTCGGACTGCGTGACTTCATAAACCGCAGCATAATACGGCTCGGTCAACTCCACCTCATGCTGTGGACCTTCGTCGCGGAGGTGAGCGATCCACGCTTGCGCGTCCGGACTGTTGGGATTCGTGCGGGCGATTTCGGCCGTAATTTCATCCGGAGTGGATCCCATGACGAACCGGCCGGGGGGGATCAACCGGAACCTCATGCCGATCGAGTTGACGAATTCGACCGGAATTGTGCGGTGCTTCGCCCAGGCTTCCTGCAAGGCTCGCGCCTGTGATGCATCAAACGGTGCGACGGCCGGTTTAACCTCAACGGAAACTTCGTTGGCCCCGGTCTTCGACTTTTCAGCGAGCATCGAGGTCCGTACGGCATCGACGGACATGGACACACGGAACCCCAGGAAACTGCGGACAAAACCGGGTTCACGCCAATAACGCTGAGCCGATCGGCCGAGGAGCGGTGCGTCCTCAAAACTGCCGCCGCGGACAACTTTTCGACGCCCATCGTCTTTCCAGACGTGAGGCGACGTTACCGTTTGATCCGCATCGAGTTGGTATGTGTCCTTCACCCATTCCTCTCCGGTCCACTCCCAGACACCGCCGTGCATGTCGTGCAGACCGAAGGGGTTCGCGGCCGGTCTGCCCACGTTCTTGGGCTTCTTGTTGGAATTCCCCCGGAACAACGCAATGCGAAAGACCTCCTCTAGGTCATCGCCGCACCAGTAGTGCGTGGTCGTTCCTGCGCGGCAGGCGAACTCCCACTAGGCTTCCGTAGGCAAGGAGTAACCGCGGCTCGGAAGCAGTTTTACGACATCTCCCTCGCGGCGGTAAAAGGGAGAATGTCCTTCGCGATCACTCAACTTGTTACAGAAGTCGATCGCATCAAACCAACTGACTCGCTCCACTGGAAAGCAGCTGGTATCGACATTGGCGACATCTTCCTTCCGGTCACCCGTCGCCGAGAAATCGGACGGATTCTGTCCCATGACGGCGCGATAGTAGTCTTGCGTGACTTCATGAACGCCCAGATAAAACGGACGAACGATTTTGACGCGATGTTGGGGGGCTTCACTCCGCACGCGCTCAATCCAGGCCACATCATTTCCCGCGGACTGGAGACCTTCGGCCACTTCTTTGGGCGTCCCCCCCATGACGAACTCACCGGGGGGAATCAGTCGAAACTTCATTCCGAGACTGTTCGTGTAATCCACCGGAACACCGTAATACCGTGCCCAGGCTTCTTGATGGGCGCGAGCTTGATGCTTCTGAAACGGTGCGACGGCGGGAGCGGGGGGTTCGAGAGTCGGTGCTTTCGCTTCGTGGATGTCGGCGATCGGACTGGTGACTTCACGAGGCGTTCCAGTGGGCACATCCGACTCAGTGATGATGACCTTACTATCCGGCTTGGCATCAATGTCGACTTGAGTCCCCGTGGGAAACTTCAGGCTCGTCCGCGTTCCATCCCGGTTGATAATCGTGACGACGATCACTCCCAGCAGACAAACCAGCGCGCTGCCGCCGAGTGCCATTCCTACGTTGAAGCGTTTGCCACGGTGTCGGTCCATCGACGTCGCGGTGTGATCGGCAACGGATCGCGCTGAGAGTTCTCGTTCGGTGGTAGCGCCATCAAACGATGATGCCGCACGAGATCTCGCGAACGCCACCAAGGCCGTCACCAATTCATCGGCGGAAGCAAACCGATCCCGCGGATGTTTCTCCATCAAACGACGGTAGATGGCCTCCAGTTCGGCCGGAACTTCAGCCCGTGTCGAGCGCAACGACGGCGGCGGCTCCGTCACATGGGCCTTCATTTTGGCGACGGCGGTTCGACACGTTTCGGTGCCAAACGGAGCACGCCCCGTCAACAGGTAGAAGAGAGTGCAACCGAGAGCATACAGATCGCTGCGGGAGTCCGCCGCGTGGGCGTCTTCCCACTGTTCGGGGGCCATGTAGTCGGGCGTGCCGAAGGATTGGCCGGCGGTCGTCAGATCGGCCGCCGTCGGCGTGTCGTCGGCCAGGAGCGCGAGTCCCAGGTCGAGCAGTTTGATGGTGCCGTGCTGTCCGAGCAACAAATTCGAGGGCTTGATGTCGCGATGCACCAGCCCGGCGTGATGTGCTGCGGCAAGCGCTTCCGCCGCCTGACGGACAAAATCGCAGGCTTGATCGATCGATAACGGCCCTTGCTCTTTGATGTGGCGCTGCAAGTCCGTGCCGTCGACGTATTCCATCGCCAGAAAATGGACGCCTTGAAGTTCCCCGGCATCCATCGCGCGGACGATGTGCGGATGTTCGAGCTTGCCGATGGCACGCATTTCGCGCTCGAAACGAGCCAGCGCGTCCGGATGCCGCGTGGCATCGAGGGAGAGAATCTTCAGCGCCACGACCTTGTCGAGTTTCGTGTGAGTTGCCTTGTAGACGGCTCCCATGCCCCCCGCACCGAGTTTGGCAATGATCCGATACGGCCCGAGTTGTGTTCCGGCTGGCAACCGTGCGGAGGTGACGATCGCCGCGACATGCGACGCCGACGAGGCGCGGATCGCGTCGGAGTCCAACCGCTGCGTGGCATACTCCGCGGCCATGGAGACCGCGGTTTGCGACAGGGCTTCCATTTCCTGCCGGTCGCTCAATCGCTGCATCAACTCGTCGACAATCGGCGGATCGGCCGGTGCGTTCGGTAACTGCCGGACTTCGCCCAGCGCCGAAGAGAGCGGATCGGTTGCGTTCACCATGCGGATGCGTTGCAGACAATCGGGGCAACTCAGCAGGTGCGCTTCCCACTCGGCGGCGGCATCGTCGGAAATGTCGCCGCTGTGCAGTCTCTGCAACGCCTCCTCGGGAATGCAGTTCGTCACTTCCATGAACGGAATCCCCGCAGGCATGGTGCCCACATCCAGAGCGCGCTCACCAGCCGGATCGTCATGGGTATCACCGAACGACACGTCAAGCCAAGGTGTCCGGCGTTGACTGCACTTGTGCCAACGCCGGAATCACCAACCTCTCCAGCAGGAAAAAGCAGCCGGGTATTCACACAAAAATTCCAAGTCGCCACCAAGGTCCTTGACGATGCTCAACCAATCGTGAAACCGCCCGTCCCCCCCGCAAGTGGGTCGATGACGATACCCGGCGTCATACCGACAGAGCCGACAGTCACAGTCGAGGGAAGCGTCGGTAATGCCATCGGTTGCGACGGGTTCGCCGTCGTGGTCGGCATGGTGATCGTGCCCACAGACAAGACGCTGCTGCCACTCAGCGTGAGGCTGACGGCATTCGCTGCTGAGGTTCCCTGAATGTTGGTGGGGCTGGTGCCGATGGGGATATAGTTGCTGCCCCCTCCGAGGTTGAGCGCCCCACCGGCGACGGTTTCGAGTTGTTCGAGATTCAGTTCACCCGCGTCGTTGGCATTCGGTTCGGTCATGGAACAGGCTCCGACAAGAGAGGGGGAATTCGATCGTCAGCGGCGATCGATAGACTGTCACTGCCTCTGATATGCGCGATCCCACAATTCCTTACCAAGATTCTGTGTGAATTTGAAAGATCATGGAGAAATCGACCCGGTCGTTAGTTCAACAGATCGCGAAGCTCCTGTCGCAAGTGTCTCAGCACGCGGAACTTAGCCACATAGACCGCGGCTTCGGACATCCCGAATGATTCTCCCACCGCCGCCGCCGATCGACCGTTCACGGCCGTCTCCCAACAACATTGCCACAACCGAGGCTCGAACTGCTGCTGCATGATTACCAAAGCCCGCCGCACCAGTTCCGAGCGGTATTCGACTTCCCAGAACGCTTCCAGTTCGCGGTCGTCGGGAATGGTGGGTAAGCCCCCGTTGTCCCCGCCCTCCGCGTGCGCCACCTGGCGTCGCCGTTGAGATTCCCGGCATTTATTCACCGTCACCGTCTTCAACCAGGCGCGAAACGGTCCCCGCGTCCCATCGAATTCAAACCGCGGCATTTCCACCAGCAGGACGGCGAACACATCCTGAACCAGATCGGCGGCGTCGATTTCGTTGAACCCGGCCCGCATCACCCAGCGGTGGAGTAGCGGCGTATAGAGCCGAACGAACCTTTCCCAGGCTGCGTGATCGTCCCGGCGTTTGACCCGTTGCAGCAATGTCAGGGAGGTCGTGTTCATGAAAGCCTCGACCTTCCAAACTCATCCGCCTGGGGAGACGATTCTGCACCGCACACGCACCGGGAAAAATTCTGGCACTGGTCTCGGGCGGATGCAAGGGGAGCCGACTCGTTTCATATTCTTCCGAGAACGGAGAATCCGGGTCTCGTGAACTCCCCGGGGATTGCCGTTCTTGTTAGCCTGCGAGCGCTGTGCCTCTCCCGTCCCAGCGAGGAAGCTCTGCATGGACATCTTTCTGCTGTCCTCCTCCGTGGAGTCCGGTCCCCACCAGTTTGCGTCGACGACCATCGTGAATGATGTGCTCGCAATCGATGCCGGTTGCCTGGGATTGGCCGCGGTGGAACGTCAGCAACGAGTGCAATCGATCCTTCTGACACACTCCCATCTGGATCACACCGCGACACTGCCGCTGTTTCTCGACACGGTCTATCAAGCCGGGCCGGCGTGCCCGACGGTCTACGCCGGGGCGGACGTGATCGCGGCCCTGCAGACCCATTTCTTCAACGACATCGTTTGGCCCGACCTGATCCGACTCGGCAGTGAAGAATCGCCGTTTGTCCGATTTGTCGAGTTGACCGATCGGCAACCGGTCCACATTCACGGACTCACCATCACGCCGGTCGCATTGAATCACGTGGTCCCCACCTGGGGTTTCCTCATCGACGATAGCCGCGCCGCGATTGCCTGGATCAGTGATACCGCGCCGACGGAAGCCATCTGGGGCCTCATCGATCGCCATCCACGGATTCAGGCTGTCTTTCTGGAATGTGCTTTTCCCCGGTCGATGCAGTGGCTCGCCGACAAAACCCGGCATCTCACACCGGCCACATTTTCGGGTGAACTGGCGAAGACACGCTTGCCGCCGGCCATCATCGCCGTCCATCTGAAACCGACATTCGCCGAGCAGACCACCGTCGAACTGAAAGCTCTGCAACTGGCCGGAATGCAGATTGGACAACCCAACACGCTGTATCAATTCTGAAATTGAACATGAGGACACGGTCAGCCTGGTGCTTCGTCACGGCAAAGAGCTCGGGTGGTGTGCCACGAGGGAATAGCGAATAGCCAGAAGTCATTGGCAGTTTTGATACTATTCGCTATTCCCTACTCGCTATTCCCTTTTATCTGCTGTGACAAAGACCGAGGTCCGCTCGCACCAGTCCATGAGGGAAGGCAACACGATGGGGCTGATCGTTCAGATCGTTGGGGGTGATCCCACAGGACAGTCGTCGCGCACGATTGCCGAGGGCGAAACGCTGCGCCTGGGGCGGACGTCCAAGCTGGGGTGGGCGATTCCGAATGATCCCGCCATCTCCCGGGAACATGCCGATCTGTCGGTTAAAGAACAGCGTCTCCATGTGCAGTGCCTGACGACAGCGACCAACCCCGTGCTGCTCAACGGGGAAGCGGTTCGATCCGCGGTGTTGGTGCCGGGCGAGTCGTTCCGCATCGGGAACACGTCCTTCATCGTAGACGTGTTGCCCGCTACTGCGGGGGAGAAGGCCGCCTCCGTCGCTTATCAAAATGAGGAAGCCACGGAGTATTCCTTCTCCTTTGAAGCGTTGCGCAAGGTGGCCTTCCGCAACGCCGTTCGGCAGATGGAGATTCTCGATCAACTGCCACAACGCATTTCCGCGGCGAGCACCGATCAGGAACTGGGACGGATGCTGTCGGAGTTGTTGCTCGAAGCGATCCCGCCTGCGCTGGCGGTCGCCGTGGCCTGTTATGACGAGTCCCTGCTCCCGATCGACAACGCGCATATCGATGCGTTTCCACAGCCAACGTCGATGCAGGTGGAAACTCGGGATTCGTTCGCCGAGCGGTTTACCCCGAGTCGGCGGATGATCTTGAAGTGCCTGCGGACGCAGAACAGTGTCATGCACATCTTTGAGCGAAATGTTACCGGCGAGTTTACGCTCAACTCCGAACTAGGCTGGGCCTTCTGCACGCCGATCAAAGCGGAATCGAATCAGGGCTGGTGCCTGTACGTTTCCGGTCGCGGCGGCGGGAGTGGACTTGTCTTGACGGAAAACGATCTGCTCGGCGATCTCCGTTTCACGCAATTGGTCGCTCAGTTCATCGGCTCGATTCGCCAGGTCCGCTGGTTGCAGGAACAGCGGACGCAACTCAGCAATTTCTTCTCGCCGAAGATCATTGAGGGGATCACCCACGCCAACACCAAAGAATCGCTGCAACCGGCCGAGCGGCCAATCACGGTGTTGTTTTGCGATGTCCGTGGGTTCTCGCGCAAATCGGAGCAATTGCAGAACGATCTGCCGGCGTTGTTGAAAAGTGTCAGCGCGGCACTCGATGTGATGGCCGGAGGCATCGTTTCTCACGACGGTGCCATTGCCGATTTTCAAGGCGATGCCGCGCTGGGATTTTGGGGGTGGCCGCTGGAGCAGGCGGACGGTCCGTTACCCGCGTGCCGTGCGGCGCTGGCGATGGCCGAAGCGTTTCATCAAAGTTCTCAGGACGACGAATCGCTGCTGCACGGTTTTTCAATCGGCATCGGGATCGCGTTCGGTCGTGCGCTGGCGGGGCAGATTGGAACGAGTAACCAATCCAAGATCGGCGTGTTCGGCCCGGTGGTGAATCAAGGTGCGCGACTCGAAGGCCTGACCCGTCCGCTGGGTGTGACGATCTGCCTGGATGAACCGACCGCGCAGGTGGTCCGCGCTTCGTTGTCGCCTCAGGAAGCGCGGCTGCGACGGCTTGTGCGGGTGCGTCCCAAAGGCATGGAGACCGCTATAACCGTGTACGCCCTGGTCCCGGCGTTTGAGTTCCTAACACAGATCACCGAGGCGATGCTGGCCGATTACGACGCCGCTGTTGAGGCCGTCATTCAGGGCGACTGGTCACAAGCCGTGCAACTGCTGAAATCATTGCCCGTGAATGATGGGCCGACACAGTTTCTGTTGTCGCAGATGCACGCTCTGGGAGATGTCCCCCCCAGCGATTGGAACGGAGCATTCCTGTTGCAGTCGAAATGATCGAAGCGTCACCAACTGCCGTTGAGTGGTGTCCAATGCACCTGACTCAACCCGAGCGTAGTGCCGGTCGCCACGGCGAGGTCCACCTTGGCGATCTCGAAGTCCGTCAGCGCTTGCACTTCCTGCTGCTGCGCGATTGCTAACCGATCGGCGGCGATCAGCACGTCGGTACTGTTGCGCTGCCCCAACTGAAACTGCCGTTGTTCGCCGATGTAGGCCTTTTCCGCCGCGAACACGCCGCTGCGAGCGGCCAGCACTCGGTACCAATTCAGCTCGATGCGATCGATCGCGTTGTTGACTTCCTGCTGAATCAGGACGCCGAGGGACTCCATCGAAATCATCAATTGCAATCGTCGTAGCACGGCTTGTCGTCGACGGGCGTCCGCCGCCTGATCGATCCCGTTCGGCAGCGGGATTTCACCAATCACCTGCACGGACCAGTCGGTGTATCCCTTGCCGAGCAGTTGTTCGTACGACCGGCTGAGCGTGCCACCGTTTCCCAGCAAAGCATTGCGGGCGACCAGATCGATCTTGGGCAACCGCCCGTTCGTTTCGATCAATTGCACGTACTGATTGGCAAGCAGGTCCATCTGAAGCTGAAACATTTCCATGCGGTTCTGCTGGGCGAAATCCGCCAGCCGTTCTCGATCGAGTTCCAGGAGTTGCGGACGGGGATGGGTCGCCGTCTCGATTTCCGTCATCGCTTCCACGGGAAACTGGGGATGCTGCATGAGCCGCTTCAATTCACGATTCGCAAACCGGACGGCGATGTTCGTCGAATACAATGCGGCCTGACGGGTATAGAGTCCCGTGAGCGCCCGCTGTTCGTCGATTTCGGCAAACAGGTCGGCTTTGATCAACCGGCGGGTATTGGCTACCTGCCGCTCACCAATTTCGACTTGCTGCTCGGCGATTTCCCGCTGTTTCTGCGCGAGATAAAGATTCCAGAAAGCGCGTTCGGCATCGCCGAGGACTTTGGTGGCAGCGAGTTTGACGTTGGCATTCGCCGATGTCGTCTGCACATGGGCGATGCGAATCCCGGCCGTGTTGACTTCGACCCCGGCTCGACGCAGCAGCGGCTGACTGAAGGAGAATCCCATCGTCGTGTCGTAGGCTTTGCCGACGGCATCCGCATCCAGCCGATCGATCGATTGATTGATCGACAACTGCCCGCCGCTGAGCAACGGGACATTGAAGCTCGGATTGAAACTGTCGAAGACGGTCCGCTGATTCTGAATGGCGCGGGTCGTGAAAGACCCCGGATTTGCTGGTGGTGGGACGATTTCGTTGTGGCTTAACGGTGCCGCGAACGTGGCCTGAAAGCGGGCGGCTTCTTCGCTGATTTGTTCACGCGCGATGGCCGGACTGACGATTTCAATCCGCAGGCTGAAGTTGCCTTCGAGTGCCGCCGCGCGGACCTGCGTCACGTCCAGCGGAAGTCGTTCAAACTCCGGCAACGCGACGGGAGGCATCGTGGAGGAAGACGACGGCGTGGATTCCATCGGTGCTGGCGGAAGTGCCTCGGGCGGAGCCTCTTCAACGCCGGAAACGTTGTCGACCTGCGCCGTACCCGTCGGCGTCCATTCCGATTCGATCACTTCACGGACGGGGATCACCGGTGGATCGGTCTCCAACGCCGTGCGGAGTTCTTCCGGTTCGGGTAACCCCAGTGATTCAATCGTCGTGATGCCCGGCGGCTCGCAGTAGGGAACCATTGGCTCCGCGGCACCATGCGGTCCACGGCAACCGGCAAAAACTGCCGCGCCGACGACAAGCAATGTGATCCAACGAAGCTTTCGACCGTCCGCGATGATCGCTAACGCCGTTCGCAAGTCAGACTCGTTGAATCGCAGGAAATCTTGGCTTTCATCACGGCGCGCACTCCCAGCGATCTGGGTTTGCCAGGCCGATTTACTCCTCTTTTCGGCAGGGTCAAACCATTTGCCGTTCCATCATCTGTAAAAATGGACCCGGTGTGCGGGTTAACTCAAGAAACGTTCCGGCTTGGGCAATCTGGCCATTTTCGAGAACATAGATGCGGTCGGCATGACGGATCGTGCTCAACCGATGGGCGATGGTGATCCGCGTGACCTTCCGCCGCCGGAGAATTTCGCTGACTTTTTCCTGGCTGAGATTATCGAGGGCGCTGGTGGCTTCATCCAGCAGCAGGATCGTCGCCTCGCTGGCCAAAGCCCGGGCGATCATCAACCGCTGCCGTTGTCCGCCCGAAAGCGTGGTACCCCCTTCGCAGATCATCGTGTGCATCCCCATCGGCATGGCCCGGATGTCCTCGGCCAACCCGGCTTCCTCGGCACAAGCCCACGTCTCTTCCAGGGTCATCTGGCGATCACCAGCAATGGTTTCATAGATCGTGGACGCATTGATCTTCGCGGACTGCAGGACGACGCCGACTTGCCGACGGATCGCGCTGATATCGAGTCCGAGAAGATCCTGTCGATCATAAAGCACACGGCCCGTTTCCGGCGTTTCAAAGCCGAGCAGGAGACGGAGCAGCGTCGATTTGCCGCTGCCGGATTTGCCGACGATCGCCACGAACTCGCCGGGATTCACGCGGAGGCTCAGGTGATTCAGAATCACCGGGCCGTCAGGATCGTAGCGGAAGGTAACGTCGTCCAGTGCGATTGCCCCGGCGAGCCGACCGGGATCGCGCTGTGCGGCGGCGACTTCCAACCCGGCAGCCAGAATGGGCCGTGCCAGGCGGAACTTGGCCAGGCTGTCCATGATCTCGATCAGCGACGTGCTGAACCCGGTCGCTCCGCCCAGCAAGGCACCGAAACCGCTCATAAATGCCCAGAAGCCCCCCATCGAGAGCGCGTTCCCGGCGGGAGATTGTAGCGACTGTGCAATGACATTCGCCGCGGTGTAATACAGCACGAGCGTGCTCAGCACCGGTAGGACGAAATTGAACACGAAGCCCGCCGATTGCCAGCGCTGCAGCTGCGATCGGGTTCGCAACTGCAGCGCGTATTGCCGCATCCATTGGTTGTAAGCCCGTAACTCGGCACCGGCGATCCGCAACTTGGCGATGCCGCCGATCAATTGGGCAAGAAACCCGAACTGACGGCTGCTCTGTTGTTCGAGATCGATGGCCAAGGTGCGAATCTGCCTTGCCAGGAACACCGTGGTGGCCACCAGCACGATGATGATGGCGACCGCCACCATCGCCAGTTGTGGACTGAACGAAAACAGCACGACGAAATTCAGTAGCGACATCCCGCCGGTCACAATGGTGCGCAGGACGGTTCCGCCGAGGGCCTGGCTGATTTCCGCGACGATCGAACAGCGATTCATCAGATCACCAGTCGAGTAGCCTCGCACGAAACGCATGGGCAATCGCAGCAACCGGTCCCATAGTGCAGCTTGCAGGCCCGCCGTCGACAGCGTTTGCAGGCGCGACATCATTACGCCCTGCATCAGGGAAAAGAGCGTCTGTCCGAACGACACCGCCAGAAAGCCGACCATCAATTGAGCAATCAGCTCTCCGTCGGCGTTCGGCAGCGCCTGATCGATGAACTGCTGCATGATCCGCGGCACCAGCATGCCGAGGAGCACGCCACAGATCGTCAACACCAGCATCAACCCGAGGTCTTTGCGGATCGTGGGCTGAACGAAGCGATAGACATCCCACAGCGTTTCCATGCGTTCGGGAAACGGGCGGTAGAACATCCACGCATCGGTGGAAAGGGCCGCCGCCGTCCGTGTATTGACAGGGGAGCGCCGCAGCGTTTGCGGATCGAACAGGTCGTATCGGCTGTCACCGTTCGGCAAGAGGGCGACCGGTTTGCCCTCGGCACGCGTGTGCGTCAACAGGCAACCGGCATCGGTGTGGTACCAGTCACCGCGCAGCTTGACGCGCCGACAGGGAATGCGGGAAGCACGGCAAATCGCGTCCACCGCCTCATCCGGCTGCGGCGAAAGCTCGATGTGACGCGGAGCCTGAAAAGTCAGCTTCAAGCGGTTTCCGATTGCCGCGAGCGCCGTCAGCAAATCGTTCTCGGCTCGTGGCGTCGATGCCGGTTTTTGCAGCGCTGCCCCGACCTCCTGCAAGACCGCGGCCGTTTCCTTCGACAATTCCTGGCGACGTTGCCGCAGCCGAACTCGTTCCGCCTCGTGTTCCTGTTGCTGGCGATGTTCCCATTGCTGAAAGACGAATTCGTGTAATCGAGCCATACCCGCGGCCAATTGCCGTTGACGCGCCGCTTCCGCCGTGGTGGTCACGACGATCCTTGAGACCTCGGTGGCAACGATCCAGCCATCACGTCCGAGTGGAAAGAGAGCGTCCGGATCGGTGACGGAGAGGGGGCTGTGACCGCAGAAATCGAGTCGACCACTTTGCAAGCGAACCCAATTGACGGTGCGGGCCACGGTTCCCGCGGTTTGCCCGGCTTCCAGCGTGTGAGAGCCGAAGTCGGGCAATCGTGGTGTATGCACGGGGGCCGCATTGGTCAGCAGGACCTCGGTCAACTGATCGATCCATGACCCAATGCCCGCTTCATCCCGTTCGGAGACGGCATCATCCCAGTGGAAAGAACGCATCGTGGCGGCGTTTGATGCGGCCGCCACCAGTCCCAACCGGACGCGATCATTCCCGGCCCGCACGGCTCCCATCAGTACGCCACCGGCGGCAACCGTCAGCAATGCGTGTCGCGGTCCGACAGGGCGACCGTCTTCCAACATGGCGAGGAACACGGCCACTTCGCCTTGTTCGACAGACCAGCCGCGTTGCGGGTCATCCAGTACCAACGTGTCCCGTCCTGAAAGCGACAAGGTGTCGCTCGGGTTGAGATCGCGATGGTCCGTGGGGATGTGACTCATGGTCGATGATGTCGTGATTCAAAAAACGGGATGTCGATTACGTTCCGTCAATCGCGACCAGTTCGGCGTACTTGCCTCCGGCATTCCACAGTTGATCGTGTGTGCCCCGTTCGACGACGGCCCCTCGGTCGAGGACGATGATTTCGTCGCAATCCCGAATGGTGCTGAGCCGATGGGCCACGATGATACACGTGCATCCGCGCCGGCGGAGGTTGTCCATGATGATCCGTTCGGTCTCCGCGTCGAGTGCACTGGTGGCTTCATCCAGCACGAGAATCGACGGATTGCCGACGAGGGCTCGGGCGATTTCCAGTCGCTGCCGCTGCCCGCCGCTGAGGGATGTCCCCCCTTCCGGCAAAGTGGCATCGAAACGGCTGGGAAGTGCGGCGACCACGTCTTCCACCATCGCATCGCGACAGGCCCGCAGCAGATTGTCGTCCGGGATCGTGCTGTCCCACAACGTCAAGTTGTCGCGCACGGTCCCCTCGAACAGCAGGACTTCCTGATCCACCATGGCGATGGAACTGGTCAGCAAATCCCGCGGCCATTCCCCGCGCGGTTTCGCATCGAAGTCGAGCCGACCGCTCCACGGGGGAAACAGGCCCGCAATCACCCGGGCCAGTGTCGATTTTCCGGATCCGCTGCCGCCGACAAACGCGACCCGAGCGCCGGGCTCCAACTGCAGATGAAACTCGTGAATCAACGGAGCTTCGATGGGGTTGTAACCGAACGTCAATCCGGTGATGGAAAGGCGGCCGTCCAGACGCACGGCGGTGTTCGCGGCATCGGTTTGATCGGGCCCCGCCAACGTTTCTTCGACGGGATTATCGAGGACATCATCGAGCAACAGCAGTTCGCCTTTGAGTCCCTGGATGAGCGTCCCGAGACTGAGCAACGTGCTCATCGGCCCCATGAAACTCGCCATGAGTTGCTGGAACGCAAACAGTTCGCCGATGGTCAACTGGCCGTTGATGACCCGCGAACTGCCCAGCAGCATGACGGCGCTGTTGGACAACGCCCCCATGATGACGGGGAGCACGCTGAGCTTCATGCTCGAATCTTGCAGCTCGCGCTGGGCGTTGACGTCCTTGGCAAAGTGCCCGGCCCACAGCGAAAAGCGATGCGGTTCCGCGCCCGCCGCTTTGATCGTTTCCAGATTCTGCAACGTGGCCATCGCCACCCCTGCCGCCCGTCCCGATTCCCTTGCCAGCCGCAAGTCCGCTTCCTGGCGATGGCGCGCAATCCAGTTCAGCGCGAAAAAATTGAGCACGGCGAGCCCCACGCCAATTCCCGTTAGTGTGGCGTCGTAACTCAGCATGAACGCGGCATACATCGCCATCGTGAGCACGTCGATCAACACCGTTGCCACGTGCCCCGACAACACCGCGGCCACGCGCTCGTTCGCCGCATTTCGATTGGCGATTTCCCCCGGATAGCGCTGGGTATAAAACGAAATCGGCAGTCGCAGCAGATGCCAGAGATACTGGCTGGTCATGCGGGCCGAGAGCGCCATCCCGAACCGCCGCAGCACATGGAGCTGCAGCATTCGCAAGGCGCACTGCAGAACCGCGGCCAGAACGAGCGCGATCATCAACGGTCGCGCCCATGAGATCCGCTTGTCGATCAGAATCGTATCCACAAACACGGCGCTGAAGGCGGGCACAACGAGTCCCGGAATCACGAGCGCCATCCCCACCAGCACGCAGAACGCAATCGCTCCGTAGTGGCCCCGCAACCGTCGACGAATCCCGGGCAGGACCCGCGGAGGGCTGCCACGCCTCTGGAATTGAGGCGTCGGTTCAAATGCGAGGACAACGCCGGTGAAACCGTCTTCGAACTCTGCCAGCGTCATGCGCGTGTGACCGTACGCCGGATCGTTCAGAAAGACGTGCGTCCGCGAGAAGCCCTCGACGACGAGGAAGTGGTTGAACTTCCAATAGACGATGACCGGAAAGGCCATCTGTTTGAGCCCGGCGAGATCTTTGCTGTAGCCTTTGGCGGACAGTCCAAACCGCCGGGCGGCTTTCACAATGTTGGACGCCTTGCTGCCGTCGCGCGAGACCGCACATTCCCGGCGCAGTTCCGCCAAGGGGACCCACGCACCGAAGTAACGCAGCACGATTCCCAGCGCCGCCGCGCCGCATTCCACTGCTTCCATTTGCAGCAGCAGTGGAGTGTGCACACGGGCAGAACGGGGCATGGTGTTTCCGGTCGAACAAGTGTTACGGACTCACGGCGGCATCGTCCGCCGCGCCCAGAAACCATGTGCGCAGCGACGGGATCACATAGGTGATGGGGGCGCGTTGTTCAACAGTTATCCGTGCCGACGTGGTGGTTCCCGCGGAGAACCGCAACTGCGGACCGCGCGACGTCCAACGATAGCCGCTGAACGATTCCGCATCGCGCTCGAGACTCACCTCGACCTCGATCATCCCGCCGGCCTGCGTCAGCAATGCGGCGATGTCCGGGTTCCCCACCATGTTCACGGCTCCTTGCCGTGTGATCGGAAACTTCGAGCACTTCGAGACGCGGCCGACGATGGCACCGTCACGTTCGCGCTGCACGGTGGACGGCGTCACATGCACTTTCATCCCTTCCGTGATCCGTTTGCCATCTTTCACCGGCAGATACAGCAAACACTTCAATTCGGAGTCGGGCTCATCGACTTCGATGGTGCCGAGCCGTTCGCCAGGTTGAACCAGTTGTCCCGGTGCGACGGTGAGTTCCAGAATCCGTCCCGACCATTGCGCTTTGATCTCGGATTGATTCGTCAGTTCGAGCTGCAAGCGTTCCACCAGTCGCCGTTGATCCGCGATGTGCATCTCCCGTTGCGACCGGGCCTCGCGCAGATCGTGATCGGCCCGCTGTTCCTGAATTTCAAGCTTCTTGAGCTGCAACGATAAATCGGCGATGCGATTCTCCATTTGCAAAGCGTTTTCCTCGCCCTGAATCTCCCGCAAGTCCAGTTCGCGCAGTTCGACATCCAGATTCGCTAGCCGCAGCAGGCTCTCATTCAGTTCGCGTTCGCTCTGCAACAGCGTCTGCCCGGAAGCCAGCCCTTCGGTTCGCAAAGTGCGAATTTCATCGCGGACTTTACTCAGCGACGCATGCAGCTTTTCCGAGATCGCTTTGGAACGAACCAGGTTCTCGCGCTGCGTTTCGTTGTAACTCTTGTTCTTGTTTTTCAGATCGCTCGACAGGGTCCGCAGCCGGGCGATTTCCTCCGTGTAGAACTGAATCTGCGTAGCCGCGGCCAATCGTTCCAACTCGCGGCGACGGGTTTCCAGCACCGTCGATTCGCGATCGTGGTCCGTTTCTTCCCGGAGTTTGCGCTCAGCTTGTTCGTGTTGCTGCTTCAACGGGGCCTGATTCAGAACTCCGATGATGTCCCGCTGTGTCACCGTCTGCCCGACGCGGATCGGAAGCTCCACCAGTTGGCCGGACGCTTGCGATTGCAGGCCGCGCACATTGCCGGGGCTGACGAGGACACCGCTCCCGGTGACCGTGACGGGAATCCGTCCCACGGCCCCCCACAGCACCGCCATCGCCACGAACAGCGAGAGCACGGTCAGCAAGAGCCAACTGCGCAGGTTCACCACCTTGAGGAGATGGTCCAGTTCATCGGGCGACGAGAGTTTTTCGAGTGCTCTGGCCTGAAAGGCGATCTTTTCCGCCACGGTGGGGCTTCCCGGAGCCTGCGCGAGTTTTCCCGATCATATGTTTCGAGGGCGACCGGACGCGACTAAGATCGGCTCAACCGTTGCAGAATCCACTCGAACCGTTTCCCCGCGAGTGAGGCGGTCTCCAGCAGTTCGGGATCGAGTTCGTCTTCATCCGCGGCTCCCGCAACGCCCGTCTTCCCTTTCAAACCATCGGTCCGTTCGCGCAGGCGGTGGGCCAGAAAGACCGCCAGCGTGCGGTAAAACCGCGCGGCGAACGGAGCCTCCCGTTGCAAGCGATCATCCAGCCGAACGCGGGGAATTCGCAGCACTCGCCCCTCCGTCGCCGCGGTCACCGATGCCAGCGGCGGACGCGAATCGAGCATGGAAACTTCTCCCAGCACTTCTCCCGGACCCGACGTCGCCAGCGTCTTGCCCGGCTGCGACGCCACGGTCACGCGAACCGTTCCTTCCAGCACGAGATACAAAGAATCGAGCGGAACGCCTTCCGAAATGAGAACCTGATTCGGCACAACAGAAATGGCCTGCCCCGCCGTCACCAGCCAGTCGATATCGGCGTCATCAAGCAGTCCCAGAATGTAGAGTACTTTTCGCACGGTGCCACTTTCTTCGGGCTACACCAACCTCTGCGGAATGCATCCAAGGCGACGTTATCATGCCATCTCTTTGAATGCAGACAAGGCTACGGGGCATGGAACTCTTTGACAAAAGCATGAGCCCGGCATTTTCTGAAATGCCGGGCTTTCTCGGTGGAAGGGTTATCGTCACGAAACGAAAGGTGAAGCATGACGCGAAACTGGTGCCTGACGGCGTCCGGGAACCAGCTCCAGGCGTTGTGGTTTCACTCAGGAACCTGGTGATGCTTGAGGTGAACGAGTGTCTTGACGGATTCCTCTGTCGGTAGTCGGTGATTTAGCTCGAGCTCGACGAGATTCCGCCAAGCTTGCGATTATCGAGAGCATTCCCCTCCAGGACCGATGGCGAACTGTTGCAGGTGAAGCGATTTCAGGGCCTCGGCGACGTCGCCACTTTCATCCCGCCATCTCCCTCGCCGAGCGCTACACCTTTACACTACCGCCAACACCATCGTGGTAATGCGACACAATGCGGTTCACCCCGTGTTGCAGAACGGCTTCCCAGGACTTCCGCGAGGTGTCGTCAAAAGTCGGCACGTGCTTGCGGACTGTGGCGATCAACGATTGAATCCACATCGGGTACATGTCCGGACGAACGTTGAGGCGCGTCCGCTGGTGTGTGGTGCCGATCTTGTCGAGTTTGTCGGCGGCGAAGTTGGACTTTCCCTCCCCGTACATGATGAGAAACGTCAGCCCAGCCCGCAGCGCGTCCTTCTGGGCCGCCATCTCGGTGTGGGCAAACATCTGCCCGATCACCGGCGATTTTGCGGTAAATTCCTGGTAGAAGTCATCGAAGAAACTCGGCTTGATGATGCAGCGACTGAACTCGTCCTTGACCCGCGCATAGAACGTGGGATCAACACCAGTCAGTTTCGCAACATTGCGTACAGGCATCACGGCAGTCATCGTTGGGGCTCCTGGTTGGTTCGGTGGGCCTTTCGCCCAAGAGTACTGGGCATTCTCTCGAAACCTAGCACGCATTCTGGATATGCGTGTCCACAGAAGCGAAAGACCTCGTTTTCTCGTTGATGAGAATCCGTTCCGGTTCCACGACTCTGGAAATGATGGCGTTGTTGCCAACCTGGATTACCAAGCCCAGGTTTCGATGGTGCCGTCACTGCGCAGCACCGAGCACTTGGCGACTCCGCAGGGGCTGATCGCCAAGGGACTGGCTGCGGCGTGGGCAGACATCGCGATCGCCACGTTTTCGCACAGTCGAAAGAGCGCGATGCAGCGATCGTCGACCACCACAAACAGATCTCCCAGCAGAAAGGTGGCCTTTGGACTGTGCCAGCCGGGCAACACGCGCTGACTGGCTTCTGCCCGGCAGACATCATCCACGACAACGACCGCATCATTCTGCAACAGCAACACCGTGCGTGAATCCGAAGCCGAATAGAAGCTGTTGTGATGACAAACGATTTCGTCGCCCGGAAGCAGGCCTGCCCACTGGCGAATCCCTTCGCTGCTGAAATGTTCGCCAAAGATTTGCCCATCGCCGACGGGCAAGAACGTCATCGTTTCATTGTCACCGAAAGACTGCAGCGCGGCCTTGCCGTGCAGGAGCGGGACAACCTGTTTCGGATCGCCGAGCCATTCTTCGGCGATCCGAAACGAACGGACCGACTCTCCGTTGGCGGTGAAGAACGACAGCCATGCGGCGAAGAACTCGTCGAACCACAGCGCGCGGGTCACACTCGCCCCGGGAATCGCAACAACCGTGTGAGTGGGCAGAAACTCGGGGGAAATGATATGCCAATGTTCCCGGTCCAACGGCCATGCGACACGGGTCGGCGGGGCAGATGACTTGAGCCAGATATGGCGATCCGAAGAATCAACGGCCAGCAGTCGTGGGGGCACCGTGCGGACCTTGAGCGGTACCACGCCGACGATGGCCTCCCAGGATGTCAGGATCAATTCCTGTGGTTTCGTGAATGTCGGCTCCATCAAGATCACCCAGCCGTGGACAGTGGTAAAAACCGGCACGGCGATCCGATTCTCGGGGAGTGAGAATTGGTGAGCTAATCTCAATTCCATCTTCGGCTGTGGCAACGGAGCTGGCTTTTTCGGTGCCAGCGACCGGCTGGTTTCGACATACCGCTGGCAATCGCGCGACAGCAACCGATCGTTTGGAACAAGCGCCGGTAGAAACGATGTGAGTTCCTGCGCCAGCGGTGGTGTGGCGTCTCGAAGATGGCGGGCGACGATACGAAGTGTGAATTCCGCCGATTGCTGCTGGACGGCGGCGTCCGGGTAACGCTGATGGACGCGCAACCAACGCGGCAGCAACCGCAGAGCGGCGGTGGGTGTGGTGTTCTGTGACAGGCCTTCAATCTGCGACAGGCCTTCGATTTGAATGAGAGCGAGTGCCGTCCGATGATACTTTGCTGTCAGATCAAACCACGCATCGAGACACGCATCGGCACGGAGGTCGCCCGGCCAAGCGGCTGCCAGTAGGGCGAGTGCTTCGTCCACGGCTTCGAGTTTCTGCTCCAGTAACTCCGCCGCGTGAGGAACGTTCCTCGCCGACAATGCCGCGTTGACGGCGGTTCGGTAATGCGTGCGGGCTTCATCGATCCGCTCCGCACGGGTGCACAAATCTCCGGCGGCGATCCAATGACTGCCATCAATGTAGAGTTGCAATGCCTTGTCGAACTGCCCGGCGAGTTCGTAGTATCGCGCGGCTTCCGCGACATTCTGCAAACGTTTCTCATAGATCACGGCGGCTTCGGCGTAGTGGTGACCGGCGACCAACGCCGTCGCCGCCGAACGCCAGTCGTTGAGCAACTGCGAATAGATGTATGCCGCACGGCGATGGCGACCGGCCCGCTGTTCGCGCTCGGCGAGCGCACGGTACGACGCCGTCAGTCGCAACTGATGCTCGGCGGAAATGTCCCAATAGTCAGCGGCAACGCTCCCACCGCCGCCGAGATTGAACGTGAGGTTGCGGGCCACCAGTTGATTGCCGGGATTCGCGACCCCGCGGCTGGCCTCACCCCCAAACGGAATCGCATACCGCAACCCTTCTTCGGGGTTCTGATCGAGCATGTTCAACAAGCGACGGATTTCGCGTTCGCGCTGGCGACGATTGGCTTCTTCGAATGGCGAGAATGTCATCCCGCGCGGAGTAACCGATTGCAGCCCACTGCTGAACCAGGTCCAGAAGCGACGGATCCCCTGCGAGAAACCACCGTTGCTGCCGGAGTAGGACGCTGCAGATTCCTGTGTTTGCCCCGTACCGCCGTAGTTCTGACTCCAGCGGAGCAGCGCGAGGGCCAATGCGGCGATGGCCATGAACGCGAGGATTTCGGGCCACGAACCCAACGAGGGATTTTCCAGGTTGCGGATGGCGGCATAGGCGATGAGCACGATCAACACCAGCGCGAGCGCCCGAATCAGCCCGCGAAAGCGCTGGTAGAATCGCGAAGTTGCGGTCGCAAAGTGTCGCCATACCTGACGGAGGCCCGCGGTGGAGTTGGCCAGCCGTTCGGTCCAGTGCAGCGGCGGTTCGTCCGGCAGGGGTTGAATCTTGCTCGGTGCATCGTTGGGACCAATGTCGTTACGCCAGTTGGCAGCGACATCTTCCAACGAAGGAAGCGGCATGGACGACGTGATCGACCGCAGCCGTGACACGTACACAGGGACATCGCGCGCTTCAGTCCAGCGCGGCGTCCGTTCAACGTTCGCTGTCAGCAATTCCGCGATGGTGAGCACATCGCCCGGTTCGAACCCGATGAGCTCTCCCGCCGCCCGCCAGACGTAAATTGTCTCGTCTCCCGGCAACAACGTTGGCCATTCCTCGGCGGTGAGGGCCGGTTCGATGATTCCTTCCACCGGCGCGAACAAATTCGGTGTGATCGCCCCATACGGGCGGCAGCGTTCCGGACGAAAGGTTTCCGGCAACGGTTCGGTGAGCAACACGAGGATCGCCTCTGCAGCGGTATTACGCGAGGGCGAAGCTCCCGCTGAGCCGTGAATTGTCACAGCGTCTTGAAGCGAGCGCGGCTCGGCGGGAGCCTCGCCCTCCCGATGATGATGTGCCGCTCTGAAAATCAAGCAGCGCAACGCCGACTGTTTCACTGGCCAGCGCGCGATCTCCGCCAGCGATTCCGCGGGGGAATGTCCCGGCACCAGCCACGCCGTCGCGGCACGGAGGGCGTGCGGTCGGCGATGCAATCGCAGCGGGACCACTCTCATGCGGGGACGCCAAAAAAGGGAGCAATCAACGTCTGCCAGGCAGTCTGCACAGACAATTGCTCGACTCCGCTGAGGAAGTTGGTGAGATAGTAGGCATCGCCGAACTGCCGTCCATCGGACATCCAGCCGCTGATGGCGTTCGCATCCAGGACGAGCGAAATCTCCGGTTGCTGCGTGTCTGCCGGCAACAGATGTAACAGGCCGCGGCTGTCCAGCCAGACGGTGTTGCCGTTATCGAGTTTTGCGGCATGCATCGTGAGGGTCATACCGGGCCATCGGAGGCGTTCAAACGGGACAGCGGGCGCGGGGTTTGATGGCGTGGGCTTGAGCACCAGTCTCAATTGATCATTGACGATCATGAATCGCCACCAGTGCTGCTTGGTCGTGAGGAGCGCCACGCCGTGTCCATCACACGCAAGGGATGCAAATTTGGTGCGCAGCGGCGGTCGGGCCTGAAACTTTGTGCTGAGTTTAGCATGCAGGGCCGTGGGCTGGTTCGCATACGACTGCGTCCAGCCCTCACCGGGGGTGTTGAGATCCCAGATGGCACAACTGGCGGCGCGGTTGGCTGCTTTCCCGCTGAGCATCTCGAACTTACCGGTGAGCACCACGTAGTTGTCGTGCTGTTCTGCGGAAGTGAGATTACCACGAAAAGGCGGGACGGGACTCTCTTTCGGCATATTCTGGCCGAACGCGGAAATTTCCAACGGGCCATCCGACGAAAAGTTCGGCGGAAGATCGACCAGCAGAGCGGTCTCCGTCGTTGTTTTCATAGAGAGCAGGTCGATTTTGCCATCCGTCAACGTCAAGCGGAACCAGTTCGGCTGACTCGTAGTGAGATAACGGTTCCCGTAAAACTTGAAATCGCGCAGGTTGTACGCCGTTTTTGCCAGAAGCTCGCCGCTGAAAGGCGAGAACGCTTCCATGCCACGTTTGGACATCACGATCACGCATTCCGGTAGGATGACCGCACGGACGGTTGGGTCCGCCGGCGAGCGCTCACTCTTGAGTTCCACGGTCTTGCAACTGCGGTATTCCAGGTCGATCGTTAACAGCGTCCATTGCTTGGCTCGCAACACGGCGGTGACCTGGCGGCCATGCGATGACGCGATCGTGGGGCGGGTCGACCACGTTTCCACCCGGCCGCGCGGAATGTCGATTGCTAACTGCCGGCCGCCGCGCTGTGGCTGCGTCCATAACAACACACGGCCACCGGAGGCCAGCGAGATCAACTTGTCATCCGGCGCCGGAAAGCAGAATTGCGGTTCCAGTTGATGCGTGAGCAACAACGGAAACGGCTCGGTCCGCAGAATCACCGGGTACCGATCCGGTTCCGACGTTCGGATCGGCAACGACCGTGTGTCGGGCGGTGCTTGCAGCAGTTCGTCGAGATCGAGTTCCGCGGTGCACTCGGTTCGCCAGCCGTGAGACGAGTGTGACCGCAGTTCGAAGCGGCCCTGACCATCGACCAGCGCGATCCGGAAATCGGTGGGCAGTTGCCTCAATTGCTGCTGGAACTCCGGTTGTCGGAAGACATCGGGGGTGGTGACCAGTACGAACTCGCTTTGCGCGGCGTCGGTCTCTTTGGCGGCCCGCCAGTCTTCGAGCAGCTCTCCCGGATGTAACGTCGGAGACAACGCACCGAGCAACGCCATCGCCCCGGCGCGGGTGGACACATCCGCGGATTGCCAACCCTCGCGCGATGTCACCGCGACCTGCACGGATAACGCCGTTTCCCGATCCTGAGCCGCGGCCATCGCCAATGCGACCGCCGCCCCGAAGACGCGCGGGCGGCCCCACATCCGCAGGCCCGCATCGACGAGAATCATTCGGCTGACCGGGCTGTCGTGTCGCGGGCATTCGCGCCGCAGGTAGAGCGCTTCATTCAACGCAATCCTGACAATTAGCGTTACGTCGTCGTTCGCCAGTTCGGTCAGCAGCAGGCGATCGAGCGGCCCGCGGTTGGTCAGATCCGAAACGCCACCCAGCGGCAAATCATCGGGCTGGCTGACACTCCGCGGCCAGCTCACCACCGATAACAACTGCCGGGCAATGCGGGCGATGCCGTACAATTGCGGGTCATGCGACCAAGACCACAACCGCGCAGCATGCGTCGCCGGTTCTTCGGGCAACGGCGGCGGTGTGGTAATCGGCGCGGGAACAACGACGTCATCGAGTCCCGTTTGTTGCCGGTTCCGCAGTGCCTCCTCATTCAACCGCGCGAGACCAATCCGCAGGCTGCGTGTCCAGTCAGCAAACCGCGGGATAATCAGGGTGTGATTAGGATCGGGGGCCCAGGTCTCCGGTTCGCGCAGAGGGACGACGGAGGTGAGATATTGCAGGGCTTCCTTGGCAGAGGCAGCGTCGAGAACGGGGCGGCTACCTTCAAAGATCACTCGCATCAAACGGATCTTCGCGCCGGTCGATTCCCGCAAATCGGGCGGCAGGGCGTGCAGACGATCCAGTTGCCCACCGACATCTGCCACGAAGGGGTTGTTCGGCCACGAATGACCGAAGATCATTCCGATGAGATCGCGCGACATCATCCAACTCTCGCGGGATGCCGCCATGACCAACAGCAGGGACGACAACGGTGGCCATCCTTGCGGTTGTAACGCGGTCAAGATGGAGACCAACTCCGCGCGAAAAGCAATCAGCGATGTCGGTTCCCAGTTTCCTTCAATCTCCGCGCAGTTCTGCCCCGACCACCGCCAGAAGCGCGGCTCGCTGGGGGTGAAGTAACGCTCGGCGATTTCGGCCGCGGTTTCGGTCACGTCGACGTCTCACTCTGTAGCGTCCGTTCAATCACCGTGCGGCGAACGTTCTGGCGTCGCGCAGGGACGAACGCCTCGGGCGGAATGATTTCCCATGTGGACGTTGTCACATCGACCAGCGCGAATGTCCCCGATTCGAGACGCAGCACCGTCCGCATGATGTCCGCTGATACGGCCGGGGACCACATCCAGCCACAGGGGACGAACAACCCGTCGGCTTCCCAATAATGTTGCCCGTGGATCGGCGGCAACGGTGTGCCCCGGATGAGCACATCGCCCGTGGTGTTCGCTGCAAATTCCCAGCGCGCGAGCCGCAGATTCGGAGCGGTGCGGACGTAGGCGTTCCATTCTGCGAGCGGTAACCGCAGCAATGTTGGTGCGACGATGGTTTCACTCGGCACCATCGTGATCGTGGCTGGCGCGGGTCGTTGTGCTGCATAACCCGCCAGCGGGGCGACCGGTGTGAACAACTCCGGCAGCGGCAACCACGGTCCCGATGGCAACTGTCCGATCGGGACACGTTTGCCCCACGGTATCACCGTTCCCGTCGCCGTCACGTGCAGCAACTCCGCGACCGCTTCTTTTCGCAGTCGTTGGGCCAACTCATCTTTCAACGCGGATGTTGGGGATGCACTCCGAATCCAGAAGAACGCATCGCATTCACAGGCGATCAATCCCGGCTCGTTGCGCAGCAGTGCAACCGCATCGGCGTGATCGAGTGGCACCCGCGCGACCCAGGACATCGTTATCGATCCCGCCGGCGGTGACAGACTCCGGATTGTCATCACGGTCCTCCCAGTTGCTTCCACGCGCCGGCAATCTGTGCCTGTAAGTGCGTGCGCTGCAAGGAATCCGTTACCCATTCACAGCGCCCGGCGAGCAAACCGAGTTTGTCACGTAGGACCGCGCGTTCCACATCGGAGATCTCCGCCGCGGTGGCGTCATCGGTCAGTTGCTGCAATTCGCGGGAGAGTTGCTCGGGATCGGGCCGGTCTGTTTGCCGGGCGCGGGGGTGCATGCGCGTGGCGTCGGCTCCCTCGGTGATGGTGATCGCCTGCCGGACGAGGGACGCCAGCAGCGATTGCTGTTCCTGCGTGTCCCAGATGTGCCGCAGGACCCATAGATCCGTGATGTCCGCCTGCAAACGGCCGCTGAGCAAAGCGCTGGCAGCAATCACACGCTGCAGCTTCACTGCCCGGCGATCCGACACGGCCATCCCGGCCGTCCGCAACCGCTGAATCAACGCGATGTAGGTCGCGATCATCGGTTGCAGGTCCACCTGTGCGACCCCTTTCTGCAACATCCGCAGCGATTCGATGGGAAGTGTCGCCTCTTGTTGCGGCCGGTTGGTTTCCCAGCGCCATCCGGCGGTGAGGACTTCGCCCAACTGTTCACCGGGCACATTTTCACACGGCACGCGCAGCAGAAAGCGATCGAACAGCGCCCGCAGTGCTTCATCCTCCGGCAGATGATTGCTCGCGCTCACGACCATCAGTGTCGGCACCGGAATCACTTCCCGGCCGCGGCGAAAGATGCGTTCGTTGAGCACGGTCAACAGGCTGTTGAGGATTGCACTGTTGGCGTTGAGCAGCTCATCCAGAAACACGAACTCCGCTTCCGGCAACATGCCATGCGTGTTGGTAACGAGGTCCCCTTCTCTTAGCCGTCGGATATCAAACGGCCCGAAGAGTTCGTTGGGTTCCGTGAAGCGCGTGAGAAGATAATCGAAGACCCGTCCGCCGAGACGACGACCGAGGTCCTGTACGATCGCACTTTTCGCGGTGCCAGGTGGACCAAGCAGAAAGAGATTCTCGCCACCAACCAGTGCGACGCCGAGGAGATCGATGATTTCCTCTTTGCCGACGAAGGTCTGCTTCATTGGTTCCAGAATCTCACGGGTCAACCGTCCGGCGATTTCGATCAGTGTTTCAGGAAGATTCATCGTGTTCTCTGGCTCGATCCCATTTCAAGTGGACGATTAATGTAGCCCTGTCGCTCCGCGACAGGAAAGCCGAGCAAGCCAAGCCTGTCAATTTTCGGTCGACACTTCCGACTCAGTGAATCACCGAGGACTCAATTTTCGTCAGCGTTCCTGTCGTGAAGCGACGGGGCAATACGTTCGTGCAACCGGGCAGAAATCTTCGGGGACATTTCGCCGTGAATGCCCATCACTGCGCGCAGGGCGTCGGCAACTCGTGTCTCTGTTAACCGCGATAAATCCTCCCGCTCCGCGATGCGATCGACATACATCCGCCGCAGACAATCGTCATGCCACCACGCGGTGAGTTGATCCACCTTCTCTACCGGCGGCGATTCCGGATGTTCGCGAAATTGCATCCCGACCGACGACAACGGCCAACGGCGTCCGAGGTCTTCCAGCACATTGCACAGCGGATCGCTTTCCGCCAGCGCGACGGCGAGGCGATGCACATCCGGCAGAAACCGCAGCGCAAGATCGACGGAATAGACCATGCCCGGCGTGATGTCCCCGAGCGACCGGCTGTCGAATACGTTGGCGAACGTCTCCACGGTGTGCTGTCGGTGAACAATCAAACTGCACGCGGTGAAAGCCGCCGTCAGTCCCCACAGGGCGGCATCATCCGCAACCTCCGGCGGTGTTCCCGGCAACGCATCCCGTTCTTCACTCGCATACCACCGCAATCGCACCACGCTCTCGGCGCGGTCGGCGTCGGAACAATTCGATACTCCTGTCGGAGGCAGCTCCGGCACACTCACCTGGCCCGTTTCCCACAGCGCAGTCAAAAAATCGGCAAGCGGCGTCAGCAACATCGTTCCACATCAGTCCGTAGTAATGGTTCGTTCATCAAACCGGAGTGACACGGACAGAGCAAGTCTGGTTCAAATGGCCGTCTTTTCGGGGGCACGAGGGACGGCATGCTCGTCACAGCGGGAAATCAGCGCTTCCGCGGTTGACGCCAACGCAAGCGCAAGCGACAATTGATGGGTCCGAAGCGTGGGCACGGTTCGGTCAGGATGCACGTGAGATTCGCGGGATAAATCAGAGTATGCGTTTGGCAATGCGATGCGGATGGCTGGTGGCATGGACGATCACGGTCTGTCTCCGGGGTGAGGCGACGGGATTGGATGCGGCCGAAACGCTCGCGCCGGTCGTGGTCAGCCAGCCGATCACCTTTGAAACCGACATTCAACCGCTGCTCACCCGCTTCGGTTGCAATGCCGGGGCGTGTCATGGGAAGTCGCGCGGGCAGAATGGCTTCGCGCTGTCGCTGCTCGGTTTCGATTCCGAATTCGACTACGAATCTCTCGTCCAGCAAGCGCGCGGCCGACGAATCATCACCGCGGCCCCCGAGATGAGCCTGCTGCTCAAGAAAGCCATCGGTGAAGTCCCGCACGGTGGTGGTGCCCGGTTTGCCACCAACAGTCCGCAGTATCGCCTGTTGCTGGAATGGATTCGGACCGGGGCGGCACGCACCCCCGCCGATGCGCCGAAGCTGGTTCGCGTGGTCGTGGAACCAGCGACGCAAAGTCTCGCTCCGAAGGAAACATTTCCGCTCAAGGTGATTGCCGAGTACTCGGATGGTTCTCGTCGAGATGTCACCAACGGTGCGGCGTTTCAGACCAACGATAAAACCATCGCCGCAGTGAATGCGGACGGCATCGTGCAGGCTGGTCCAATTGCTGGCGAAGCGGCTGTGATGGTTCGGTACATGAACAACATCGGCGTCTGCGCGGTAACGATCCCGTTGCCGGGGCAAGTCCCCCCGGAGACCTACGCCGCACTGCCCCGACAAAACGAGATCGACGAACACGTCTGGAAGAAGCTGCGGCTGTTGGGGATGTTGCCGTCCGCCGCAGCGAATGACGCCACCGTCCATCGCCGGGCGTATCTCCGTGTGATTGGGCGGTTGCCGACGCCGGAGGAAACCCGCGCGTATCTCGCCGATACGACCTCCGACAAACGCCAGCAATTGATCGATCGGCTCTTGGAACGTCCCGAGTATGGCGACTTCTGGGCGAACAAATGGGCCGACCTGCTGCGACCAAATCCGTACCGTGCCGGGATGAAAGCGACGTGGATGCTCGATGCGTTCCTGCGGGATTCGTTCCGTCAGAACAAACCGTACGATCAATTTGTCCGTGAGATCGTCACGGCGCAAGGAAGCACCTGGCGGAATGGGGCTACCGTCGTGTACCGCGATCGCCCGGAAACGGTGGAAATCGCCTCGTCGATGAGTCAACTCTTCCTCGGCGTCCGACTCGAATGTGCGAAGTGTCATCACCATCCGTTTGAAGTCTGGAGTCAGGACGATTTCTACGGTTTCGCGGCTTTCTTCTCCAAAGTCGGTCGGAAAGGCCCCGGACTGTCGACGCCGATCTCCGGCGGCGAAGAAATGATCTTCACCAACCGCGGCGGCGGTCGGAAACAATTGAAGCACGGTCGCACGGGGGAACTCGTCGAACCGAAGATGTTAATCGGCGCAACACCCGACATCGGCGAGAACGATGATCCGCGCGAAGTTCTTGCGAACTGGATGACGGCCCCGGAGAACCCGTTCTTTGCCAAGGTGATGGCGAATCGCATCTGGGCGGAAATGATGGGCATCGGCCTCGTCGATCCCGTCGACGATCTGCGGGCCACGAACCCGGCGTCGAATGAACCGTTGCTCGATTTTCTTGCCAAGGATTTTCGAGACCACGGCTACAACATCAAGCACTTGATCCGCCAAATTGCGACGTCGCATGTCTTCGGACTCAGTTCGATTCCCGGGGGGCGGAATCTGGCGGACATCAAGAATTTCTCCCGGTATTACCGGCAGCGATTCCGCGCCGAAGTGTTGCTCGATGCCGTGAATGACGTTTTGGGAACTGAGGAAGACTTTGCGGCCATGCCGCCCTCGAGTCGAGCCACGCAACTGTGGACGCACCGGTCATCGTCGCTGTTTCTGGACACGTTCGGCCGGCCGGATCCGAATCAGGACCCACCGTGTGAACGAACCGCTGATTTCACCACGCCGCAGGTGTTGCACCTGATGAATTCCCCGGCGCTGAACCGAAAATTGACTCAAGACGGAGCGAGTCCGGCGACGCTTGCAACGAGTGAGTCCACCAGTGAGCAAATCGTCGAAGACGCGTTCCTGCGAACTTACTGCCGCCTTCCCACCGACCAAGAACTGAAAACCGCCGCCGCGACCCTGCCCGCCCGCGACCAGCGCCGCACCGCTGTCGAAGACTTATTTTGGGCGCTACTCAACACCCCTGAGTTTTATTTCATCGACTGAGAAAACGACCTTCCCAGCCCGGAGCGCGAGCGACGGGTGAAATAGAAATCAAGACACCCGTCGCTCGCGCTCCGGGTTGGGACAGAATGTAAGCAAGGATAATGAATGACCACACATCGGAATTGCGAAGGTCTCGCGCGGCGGGACTGCTTGAAGCTCGGACTGGGATCGCTTCTCGGTGGTGGGTTTGTCGAGGCCATGCGGCTGTCGGCACGGGCCAACCCGGTCACGACGACAAGGCCCACCGCCTGCATTCTCATCTGGCTTGATGGGGGCCCGAGCCACTTTGAAACGTTCGATCCCAAGCCGAACGCCCCGGCGGAAATCCGTGGGGAATTCGAACCGATCAGCACCAAGATTCCCGGAGCGTTCTTCTCCGAGAACATGGAGAAGCTCGCGGCGATCAGCGACAAGCTGACGATCATCCGCTCGGTGAAGCACGATCAGAACAACCACGGAGCCGGCAATCACTACATGATGACCGGCGCCCCGACACGCATCCCCGTCGGCTGCGGTTCGTTCGTCAGCTTCCATCCGAGCATGGGGTCGATCGTCTCCGCCGAACGGGGTGCCCCGCATGGTTTGCCGCCGTATTTTTCGCTGCCGGAGATGACCCGTTCGGGCGGTCCGAACTTCCTCGGAGCGAAACATGCACCGTTCGTGGTGAGCGATGATCCGAACAACAAATCGTTCCGCGTGCGGGATGTCACGTTGCCGCAGGATCTCGCCGATGGCCGGGCACTCACCCGGAGAGAGCTGCGTGGTCAACTTGATGGCATGCTCCGCTTTCAAGACCGCGCCGCGGGTGACCCAATCCTTGGCGTGGATGAGAACTATCAGCAGGCGCTGTCGCTGATGACCTCCGAAAAAGCGCTGGAAGCCTTCGCCATTGAGCGCGAAGCGGACTCGGTCCGTGAGGCATACGGTCGCAACGGATTCGGTCAACGGGCGCTGCTGGCCCGGCGATTGGTCGAAGCCGGTGTCCCGTTCATCACGCTGAACAACGGCGGATGGGATCACCACTCCGACATCTTCCCTGCCTTCCGCAAACAAGGTAGGGCGTTTGATGCCGTGGTGGCGACGCTGATCGATGATCTCGACCAGCGCGGGATGCTTGACACGACGCTGGTGATGGTGATGGGGGAATTCGGTCGTACCCCGGCGATCACCACACTGGCAGGTTCGAAGACTCCGGGCCGCGATCACTGGTCGAGTGCGATCTCGGTCCTGATGGCCGGCTGCGGCACGCCGCGCGGGCAAGTCGTCGGAGCGACCGATCGGAGTGGATACTCGGCGATCGACAAGGTCTACGCGCCTGAAAACCTGGTCTCGTCGGTCTACCGCAAGCTCGGCATTGATCCCGACAAGATTCTCTACTCCCCCGCAGGCCGCCCCACGCACATCGTGAGTGACCCGCGCCCCATCCCCGAAGTGATGGGCTGAGAATGTCGCCATCGATATCACACAACGTCCACCAACACGCTTGCCGCTTAGCGGGCACCACAGTGCTCCTACTGGTTTTGCTGACAAGCGCTGTCCACGCCGAAGCTCCCACGCTGTCCCACGTCTTCTCTCCGGGCGGACAGCGGGGCACAACAGTCGCGGTGAAACTCACCGGCAAGTTCCCCTGGCCGGTGTCGATTGATGCGCCTGGCGTCGAGATCACACCCGGTACGGAGTCGGGCCACATCGACATCGCCGTCCCGGCTGATCTCGCGGCCGACCGCATTTGGATCCGGCTCTTCAATGCTGAAGGGGCGTCCGCAACGGTGCCGTTTCTCATCGGCAATCTGAAAGAGATCGCCGAGACCGAACCCAACAACGCCCCCAAGGCCGCTCAACTGCTGACGGAATCGCGGCTTATCATCAACGGTGTGCTGAAAGGGGCCGATGTCGATGGGTACTCGATTCCGCTGGAAACCGGACAGACGTTGATCGCCTCGGTGGATGCCAACGGCAAGCTCGGCTCGCCCACGGATGCGATTCTGCAAATCTGTGCCGCCGATGGAACCGTGCTGGCGGAGAATCACGACGAAGCCGGTCTGGATCCACGGCTTGTGTTTCCGGTGAAAAAGACCGGGCCGCACATTGTCCGCGTGTTCGGTTACTCATCGACGCCCAATACATCGATCGCATTTCAGGGCGGCGACACGTCGCTGTACCGGTTGACGCTGACAACCGGGCCTTTCGTCACGCATGCATTGCCGCTCACGGCGTCTCTATCGGAACCTGGGTCGGTCGATTTGCTCGGCTGGAACATTCCCGCCAGCACACGATTGCCGGTGCAGCCATGGGGCGGCGTGCGATTGACCGAGCAGCCGGAACTCGAATCGTTCGGAGAGTTGCGGACGGCGTCGACAACACGCTGGGGCTTCGTGTTCGGTCCCGATCTTGCCGGCAGTGCCCGGGTCCGGCTTGTCCCATGGGCCAGTACGCTCGCTCCACATCCAGCGATAAATGATGAACCAATCCCGTTGCCGTTGCCACAATCCCTGACGGGCTGTTTACGACAACCACGGCAAGCGGACCGCTATCGGATCGCGATGAAAAAGGGTGAGACGCTGTTGGCTGCGGTTGAGTCACGGACTCTCGATCTGCCGCTCGATCCGCTGGTCAAGCTGATCAGCCCCAGTGGAAAAGCCGCGGGAGAAGTGGACGACAACGGCGACAATCGAGACGCCGTGCTGACACACAAAGCCGCCGAAGTCGGTGACTATGTCTTGACCGTGGCGGATCGCCATCGCTTCGGCAGCGACCGTGGATACTATGTGCTTACCGCGCGATTGGATGAGTCCGATTTTGAGATCACGGCGGCTGCGGACGTCTTCGTCGTCAATCCCGACAAGCCGACGGAAGTGACGCTCAACATCGTCCGTCGCGCCGGTGCCGAAGGGGCCATCGGCCCGATCACCATCGAAGCGATCGATCTCCCACCGGGCGTGACTGCGATGCCAGTGACATCCGAAGCCACCGGGCCGACCGAAAAGAAGGTGACGTTGAATCTGGCATCCGAAGGCATGCCGTTTTCGGGCCGCATTCGCTTCCGTGGAACGGCCGCTGCTCCGAAAGAACTGCAACGCTTCGCACGGACGCCCACGAAACTGGACGCCGCTTTTGAGACATTCTGGCTGACGGTCATCGAGAAGAAACCACCGGCCGAGAACAAGTGACGCGTTTGGACTCGTATTCGTCATTTAGCCCCCCGTTGTCTGCAACGGGGGGTGACTTGGCCTTGATAGAGTGTTGTGATCCCCCGGTTGCGGACAACCGGGGGCTAAATGGTTCTTGAAAGTCCGCGCACAACGGAGTCCCACACCATGACTGGCAACCGACGCGAGTTTCTTGAGCAATCGACCACGGCCGCCGCATTGGCGGCGGGGCTGTTCGCCGCGAATGAATCGACCGCCAGGGCGTCCGATGAAGAAAAAATCCCGGTTGCCATCATCGGTCCCGGGGGCATGGGGTCCCAACATGTCAGCCAGCTTGTCACGAACAAAGGGGTGCGACTGGCCACCGTCTGCGAAGTGGATGAGAACCGCGCTGCCAAAGCGGCGGATACGGTCATGAAGGGGACCGGTATCGCGCCGAAGATCGAAAAGGACATGCGCCGCGTGCTGGATGATCCCGCAATCAAAGCCGTGTGGATCGCCACCCCCGATCATTGGCACGCCCCCGCGGCCATTCTGGCGGCCAACGCAGGCAAGCACGTCTATGTCGAAAAGCCGTGCTCGCACAACCTGCGCGAAGGGCGGCTGATGATCGAAGCCGCGCGGAAGAATAAAGTCGTCATGCAGGTCGGCACGCAAAGCCGCAGCACGGCCCATATCATCAAGGCGATGGACAAACTCAAGTCCGGCGTCATCGGCGAGATTCTTGTTGCCAAGGCGTGGAACAGCCAGCGCCGCGGCACCATTGGCAAGCAGAAACCTTCCGAACCGCCGCAGACGCTCGATTATGACTTGTGGGTTGGCCCGGCGAAGTACATTCCGTATCAATCGAATTTTTTGCCGAGCATCTGGCGGTGGTGGTACCACTGGGGTTGCGGCGACATCGGCAACGACGGTGTCCATGACATCGACATCGCTCGCTGGGGCCTCGGTGTCGAAACACATCCCACGCGCGTCGCAGCCCTCGGTGGCAAGAGTTTCTTCGACGACGACCAGCAACATGCCGACACGCAGACCGTCGTCTATGAATACGCCAATGCCACAAAGTCTGGCAAGCCGAAGCAGCTCATCTTCGAACAGCGCATCTGGTCACCCTACTTCCAGGAAGGTTTCGAGAACGGCGACGCTTATTACGGTACCGAAGGAATGATGGTCTTCGGCAAAACCGGGCGGTATCAGATTTTCGGTCCGCGGAACAAGGTGATTGAAGAATCCACCGGAGCCGGCCCCGATCTCGGTGCCCATCATGCGAATTTTTTGGATTGCATCCGCACCGGAGCCCGGCCGAACGCCGATATCGAGATCAACCATCTATCAACGGCGCTGTGTCACTTCGGCAATATCGCCACGCGCGTCGGTCGCGTCCTGAATATCGATCCGCAGAAAGAACAGATTCTGCACGACGAAGACGCGGCCAAACTCCTGGGCCGGGAATATCGTGACCATTGGGCGACTCCCAAGACCACGCTGTAATTCAACGGCGCTGCCGCAGAATCAGCGACTCAAATCGCCCTCGCAATTGGTGCTATGAAAGCCCAATTGCGGGGGCTGGGAGTCAGCGGTAGACTGCCAGTGTGTGAAATGATGCTCACGATCTGATCTCTGGACGCCTGCTGTCCGGATTCCGCCGGTTGTTTCTGATGAATGATCGCTTTGCCGCATTGTCGTGGTCGGTCCCCTGTGGACGATGGTTCGCCACACATGTGCGAGTGAGCGTCTTCTTTGCCGTGGTGCCTCTGATTCTGATGGTCCGCTTCGGCTCCACGATGGGGCTTGCGCTGACGGCGTCGCTCTTTCTCGCCACGCTGCTGCATGAGTACGGCCATGTGCTCAGTTGTCGCAGCCTGGGCGGCAGCGCTGAGGAAATCGTGATTTGGCCACTGGGCGGTTTGGCGACACTGCATCATCCGCGGTCAACTTCTGGGCGACTGCTGACTATAGCCGCCGGTCCGTTCGTCAATCTGCTCTGCTGCCTGGCGACCTTTCCGCTGTTTTATGCTCCACAACAACTCCGCAGCGTGATTGTCCCGTTTGAATTACCGAGTCTGGAGTTCACAGCCGAGACATGGCCTGTTGATGCGCGGCTGGTGTTCTTTGCCGTGAACTGGATCATGCTGCTGATCAATCTCATTCCGGCGCTCCCCTTGGATGGCGGCCAGATCTTGTGGACCAGTTGGCAGGCTCACAGCGGCAGCGACGCAGCCTTTCGAGGCGTAACGATTACCGGCCTGGCATCGGGCTGGATTGCGATGGCCGTCGGTCTGATGGGCAACTGGCCGTGGGTCGTGGCGCTCGGGGCGATCTTGCTCCTCGTCAACATGACCTCCTGGAACAACCGGGGAATGGATGATTCCGGCGAAGACACGTTTCTCGGTTATGACTTTTCGCAGGGTTATACCAGCCTGGAACGGACGCCGGGGGAGACGCGGCGCGAACCGTCGCTCTCCTGGTGGCAGAGTTGGCAGCAACGCCGTCGCCAGCAACGGGCGGAGCGGGAACAAGCCCGGCTGATCGATCTGGAACAGCAGCTCGATATTCTGCTGGCGAAGGTTCATGAAACGGGACTCGACAGTCTCTCCGCCGCCGAACGCCGTCAGTTGCGTGAAGCCTCGGAAGCCGTTCGCGATCGATCGAAGAAGTCGTCCTGACTGACCGATCGCCGACACATTCACTGAGCCGTCATCCGACGGGATGGATTGCAACAGATCGCCGCGTAGTCCGATTGTTCCGGCGCTGCCATCGGTTCTATCTGTACCGATTTTGTACGCAGAATCTGCTGGGCAAGACGCAACTGCGGCCCGTCAAGATCACGGATTGACGAGGTTCTTGCCTCATGTTTCTGCCGGATTTGCGTTGGTATTTTTCCGAACTACATTTTCAATTGGGGGAATGCGAATTTGCAGGCCATTCGACATCCCCCCGATGTGAAGGAACGGTGTTCTTCGCATGTTGTTTTGACACGGAGGTTATCCTCCGGAGGGCAATTCCGTGCCCACATGCGCCGCATCACCCGCGATTGCCGATACCGTTTCGCCCCCTAGGGGACGGACGCGGTCGGTCATCGCAGAGTCGTCAGCGAATCACTGGGTGAACTGGTTTGCAGAGCACTCGGGACTCGGCTGGGATTGTGTTGATGTTCACACCGGCGAGCTTGTCGCCCGGTCTGACTCCCACTTTGTGCCCTATTGTTCGTCTGCACTGCGAGCCCGATTGCCACAGGACGGACAACCCGTTTTCCACTGCGAAGACCACGCGCTGGTGGAAGTGGCCTTGTCTTTGCCCGGTGTCGCCCGTAACGGCCTGGCATTAACCAGCTACTTTCTGACAGCTCCGGATGTTCGCCCGATTGCCTTAGTGCAGGCCGCAACGGCGGCTGGGTGGTCCAACGCGGAATTCGCCGCATTCCTGGAAGAGACCCCCACGATGTCGCTTGCCGCAGGGCGGCGGATTATCAACGGTTTGCTCGACCGGTTGCGATTGGAATCCCGTGAAGCCGCGCTGGAATACGAGATTGGTGCGCTGAGCCAGCAACTCGAATACTCGACCGATGAAATCAGCCTGCTCCACGGTGTGACGGAACACCTCAACCTGGTGCGGAGCGTGCGTGACCTCGCGGAAATCTGCCTGCATCGTGTGCATGGCCTCATCGATGCCGCGGGTCACATCGTGGTGATCGATGACGAACAGCAGTCGACGCATCAACTGATTGATGGCACGGTGCCGTTCGATTCCCTGGCCATTCAGCGGTTACTGAAGTGTCTCAATACACAGATTGGCTCACGCACGATTTTCCGCAACGAACTGGCGTCCACATTATTCGGGGAAGAGTTTCCGGGACTGGAAAGTCTGGTGGCTGCGTCCATCGGAGAACGCGGCCGTCGTTGCGGATGGATCATCAGTTGCAATCTGCGGTATGGGCATTACGGACCGGTCGAAGCCAATGTGCTGAACACCGTCGCACAGTTGCTCAGCACCCATTTGCAGAACCAGCGACTGTTCAACGAACATGACGAATTGTTGATCGATTTCGTTCGTTCACTGGTTTCAACACTGGATGCCAAAGATCCCTACACGCGCGGCCACAGTGAGCGTGTGGCGTTGATTGCACGGCGGCTGAGCGACGAACTTGGCCTATCGGCCGATGAGCAGAATGACATTTACTTGTCGTCGTTGTTGCACGACATCGGCAAAGTCGGTGTCGATGATCGCATCCTACGAAAACCTGATCAGCTGACTCCGGAAGAATTTGAGCAGGTTCAGCGACATCCGGATATCGGGTACGAGATCCTCAAACCACTCAAACGACTGCAACAGATTCTGCCGGGAGTGCGCAGTCATCACGAAGCTGTCAACGGTCGCGGCTACCCACAAGGCTTGAAGGGGGATGAAATCCCGCTGATGGCGCGGATCCTCGCTGTTGCAGACAGCTACGATGCGATGAGCAGCGATCGTCCGTACCGTCGCGGGATGCCTTTGGATCGCGTTGAGGAGATTTTCCGCCGTGGTGCCGGAGAGCAATGGGACCGCCGCGTCATTGAAGCCTATTTTGCTGTGCGCGATGACATTCGTGCTTTGTGTGCCAGCTACACGTTGCAGGACGGAAACCTGCTCGATAGCGCGATTGCCGCAAGCTGGTCAGGCATCGGAAACCGGGTCACGTCTCCCGAAGATCACTCGCCGGCAACGGAGCCTCGATCCGAGACGTTGGGAGGCGATGTGCCGCTGCGGGTTTCCGTCTCGTCCGTCTTGAGCATGGAACTGAGCCACCAACCCCAGACAAGGTAGTGCAGCGCTACGGCTCCGAAGAATACGCCGACGACCAGTACGATGCCCAGAATCTGCGGCATGACCATGGCTGCGAGAAATACCAGCAGCACACTCGCAACGGCCAGGCACAGAAGTGCGATCATCGTCGCGGCATTTCGGGCCGATTCCGTTTCCTTGTCCGTCATGGTGCCGACTCCGGGCGGCGCTGGGCCTTCTCTGTGAGTCCTCCGGTACCAAATCGTTGGTCGAGTTCCCGTTCCACGTCATGCCAGGCAACGCCGTGGGATGATAGAAACACCATCAGGTGGTAGACCACATCCGCCGCTTCATGAATGATGGCCTGCCGGGAGGGGAAATCGTCCTCGGCTTCCGCCCCGGCATTGATGAGTTCATACGCCTCATCAATAATCCGGGCCGACATCATTGAAGAGCCACCGTCGAACAACTCCACGGTATACGAACCAGCAGGGCGATTCTGCCGTCGCTGTTCGATGACGGCTGCCAGCCGCGTCAAGATCGAATCCGGCGCGGGGAGCGTCATGGGGCGAGATGCTTCTGCAAGGCGGCGCTCCGGTGGACGTGCCCATCCTGAAGTTGATCGCGCACCCGTTGCTCGGTGACGATCATTCCCAGTAACCCACCCGGCGGTTCAAACTCGATGCGATTGATCAAAATCACAAGATCGTTGTCGGCAGGTTCGAGGATGTAGTCGTGGGTCCATTTCGGCAGCGGACCGCGCAGCATTTTCTCGCGGAAGCTCAGTTGCGGTTCGAACTCGACGATTTCGTGCTCGAATTCCTGCACGATGCCGAACCCGCGGACTTTGAACACCAGCTTGCTGCCAAGTTCAATCACCTCCGGCGCGGTGACGAACACCATGTCGAGATCGGGCGGGGCGATCGCTTTCATGTTTGCCGGTCGCGTCAGGAACGAAAAGGCCCGCTCAGCAGAACAGGGCAAAGGCGTTCGACTTTCAAATACGGCCATTCGTCAGGCGTCCCGTCAGTTTCTGGCATCGTGCTCCGGCGAAGACCATTTCCGATTGGTCCCCGCCTGTGGTCCCGCTATCTTAGGGCAAACGGCTCCCGGCGGGAATCGTAACCCATTTCGGCGCAGAACAAGACGTGTTCAGGTCTCAGGATGAAGATTGAAGCGGAGATTCTACAGCAGTGCTGGTTTCTCGCTGGACCGACGGCATGCGGCAAAACCGCAGTCAGCCTGGAATTGGCCCAGCGCATCAACGCGGAGATCATCGCGCTCGATTCGATGACCCTGTACCGCGGAATGAATATCGGTACGGCCAAGCCCTCTCCCGCAGAATTCGCCGTCGTTCCTCATCATCTCTTCGACATGCTCGATCCGCACCAGGATTTCAGCGTTGCCGACTACGTCACAGCGGCGAAGCAGTGTTGTCGGGATATTCTTTCACGAGGACGTGTGCCGTTGTTCGTTGGCGGCGCGGGGATGTATCTGCGAGCAGTGTTACGTGGAGTCTTCGATGGCCCGGCGGCCGATCTGAAGTTCCGCGAACAATTGGAATCGGTCGCTGCCGAGGAGGGGGCGACCGCCTTGCATACACGCTTGGTACACCTGGATGCGGTCACGGCCGCACGGCTGCATCCCCATGATACCCGCCGGGTTATTCGCGCTCTGGAAGTCTTCCACGTCACCGGGCGGCCGATTTCGGAGCAGCAGGCCGAACGACCGCCTTCCGCCGAGACACGTTCAAAACACATTCTCTGGTTGGATCGGCCCCGCGCAGAGTTGCATCAGCGGATCAACGATCGGGTGGTAGAGATGTTCGCAGCCGGATTGATCGACGAAGTCCGTCAACTTTCCGTGTCACCACTCGGACTGGGACGGACAGCGCGACAAGCGCTCGGTTACAAAGAAGTGCTCGATTGGATGGAAGCGGGTGGTGGTTCCATCACAGAAATCATGGACACCGTGCAGACCCGCACTCGGCAATTTGCCAAGCGGCAGGTGACCTGGTTTCGTAACCTGGAAGAATGCCAGGCAGTGGCGATCTCGGGAAGTGAATCGCCCGTTACGATGGCCGAACGTTTGCTGGCGATTCAACGTTGATCGAGTTGTCGGAACAACTCACTCATGGCGTCCGACATATCGGCGGCGGACACCATATTGTGACCGGCACCGGGAATCGTCACAAATCGCTTTTCGATGCGGTTTACGCGGTCCGGCGCGGCGGCGAACAGCCGCTCGCCGTGGGTAAACGGAATGGTCTCGTCAGCCGTGCCATGAAATTGCAGCAGCGGACATTTCACGTGTGGGATGCGTTTTAGCGATGGAAACGGGTCGAGCAGGAAATAGCGGAAGGGGTACGCCGGAAAATGCCAGGCAACGGTCTCCCCCATGGAAGCCAGCGTGGAATTCAGCACCATGGCCTGCGGGGGATCTCCGGCGGTTGAGAATTCTGCGGCGAGGCGAATAGCGACCGCCCCTCCCAGCGATTCACCAAAGAGAACGATTTGATCGGGACGGTAACCGAGTTCCTGAGTCGCGTGCATCCAGAGACGTCGTGCATCGGCGGCCAGCAACGCTTCGGACGGCGAACCGGCATTGTCGCCGTAGCCACGGTAATCCATCAGCAGCACTTCGCATCCCAGTCGCGTGAAGTCGAGGCAATCGTTGATGCGGTCCCGTCGGCACCCGGCATTGCCAGGAAAATACAACACGATGCGTTTCGTGCGGTTTGATTCATCCTGCGGCGCCCGGAAACGCCAGCCATGCAATTGCAGTCCGTTTGCCGCAGAAAGCGTGACGTCTTCGATCGGATGCTCGTCCGTCGCATATTCCACGGCCAGCAGCGGTCCGGTTTTGGTGGGGGCAAAGAGCAACTGCCGCTGCATGAAAGCCATCAGTCCACCAACGGCCACATAGGGGACGGCGATAAAGAGGAATGCCAGCCGCAAAATCACGCGCCACCACAATCGCGGTGGCGCTCGCCGTGGTGTTGCTTCAAAAGGTGTCGATCCTTCTTCGGTCATAGCCTGAGCGCTCCGCTCCTCTTTCAGCGACGCCGTTATGCAGCGATATGCCGCAACAGAATCTCCCCACGGCCGACGGAAACGAGATCGCCGTGGTGGAGATCGAAGGCCGCATCGAACAGGGCATCCTCGACACGGAAGCCGCGCCGACGGAGATCGCTGAGCAGCAGACGCACCACAGTGAGTTGGGACGTCGAACCGTAGCGGAAGCTCGGCAACAAGACCGGAGGATTCGGGCCGAAGAGCCCCAAGGTCCCGCGGCGCATGGCGGCCCCGGGACGGATGCCGCACTCACCGAAGATCAACACCGTCCCGGCGATCATATTGAAGCCGAGCATGTCTCCCGCGCTCCCGCCGATTGCCACCAGGCCGCGACGCATGGTATGGCCGATTTCGTTCCCGGCATTGCCATCGATGAGAATCACTCCCCCAGTCATTCCTTTGGCGGAACCACGATAAGCCGCGCCGATAAGATGGCCCGCGTTGCCGTGGACGTGAATGGTCCCCTTGCGCATTTCCGCTCCGACCCATCCGCCGGCGTTGCCGTCAACGACAATGTGACCGCCGCGCATCTGGCTGCCGAGGTGCCGGCCAACCGGTCCCTGCACATGGATGCTGCCCGACTGCATGTGCGCACCGAGCCAATGCACGCCGGAGAGATCCCCTTCCACGTCAAACCGTTTATCCCCTGCATCGCCACTGACGGTGAACATTTCCGCGAGGGGAATCTTGCGGTTGCCGTGAAAAATCTCGAACCGCTCGATTTCTGCGAAGGACTTGTCAGCCGCCCAATCGGGCGTCAAGCCTTCCACTTCAACGGGGACGGATGTTTGACCACGGTAGGTGAGACGGAGCGCCATCGGCTCACGATTCCTGTTAAACTCAAGGCAATTTCGTCACCGACGTCATCATCGACGGACAACGTCTACGGATACAGACTAACCGCCCGCGGAGGTTCCGACAAATCTCCTGCAAGCAACCGGAGACCACTGCATGATTCGAGGAGCGATAGTGCTGTGCGGCGGACGTTCGACGCGCATGGGTCGAGACAAGGCGACGTTGCCGTTTGGTGACGAATGCATGCTACAACGCGTGGTTCGGTTGCTGACGGAAGTTGTCGATCCCGGGCACATGGTGGTCGTCGCCGCAAGCCGCCAAACTTTACCGTCATTGCCGCAGGGAATTTGCATCACTCGTGATGAGCACGAAGCTCGCGGTCCTTTGGAAGGTCTTGCCGCCGGCCTGCGTGTGCTGCATCCCGATGTCGATGCCGCTTATGCCACAAGCTGCGACGTCCCGTTGCTGGTGGCGGGCTTTGTCGAACAGATGTTTGCGGAACTTCGCGACGCTGCGATTGCGGTTCCGCGCGACGGCGAACACCATCACCCGCTAGCCGCGGTCTACCGCCGCAGCGTGTTGCCCGCCGTTGAGTCGCTGCTGGCGGCCAACCGATTGCGTCCCCGGTTTCTCTTTGACGAAGTTTTGACGCATGAAGTTGATGTGGAACGTCTGCGAAATGCGGACCCCGAGTTGCAGACGCTCAAGAACCTGAACCACCCGGCAGACTACGATGCGGCCTTAAAAATCGCGGGGTTCCCTGCAATTTCGTGACTGAGGCGGCATCGGTTGGTTTCGCTCGGCGCGGAAAAACAACGTGGCCGTGTTCGAGAGAACACGGCCACGTTCATATTTCTTCGTTCTGGATGATCGCCAGATGGTGGCCGATTCGGTTAGGGCATCATCCCGGAGCTCATCATTCCGGGGGACATCGTCATCTTCCGGGGATTGGCTTTTCCCTTGCCCTTCCCTTTGCCGCGAGTCGGCGGAGCGCCCGGAAACATTCCTGGCGTTTCCCCTTCCAGCATCATCCCGGGGTAAGCACCGCCATCCAACGGATTCATCGGCTTATCTTCCAGGCCTTTGTATTTCTCAAACGGTTTCCGCTCCCGGTCGACCCATGATTGAGCTTCAGCCTCGCGCTCCGGATCGGCTCCCAACTTAATCGTCTCCAACTCGCCAAGTTCGTTCAGAATCACGGCTTCGGCAATCAGACCGACCATCCCTTTTCGTTCCGCTGGCAATTTCAGATCTTTGTGTTCGTCTGCCGAGAAGCGAATATCACCAAGGCCATCGAGGTAAAGGTCTTCCGTCTGGAAAGTGACTTCGTCTTCCTTGAATGAACGCTTCGCAACATCCAGCCGGAGCGATTTCGGCTTCTTTTCACCAATGAACTGGGCGATGGACTTCACTTCGATGGTGTCGGCAATCATGGTGCCCACCGTCTGATCCCATTGATAAATCTTGAGATTGGCAATCGCCCGGCTGGCAAACCGAATGGCTTCATGCAGCGGGTCGCGAAACACATTGCGAATAAAGTAATTCGTCGTTTCCGGAACCACAGCGACGGTCGATTCCGTGCTCCACGGCGTCTCGCGTTTTTCCCCTTCGGCGACCGACTTATCGATGACCTGGTCCAGAGGCCGCTGGAAATTGGGATTGCGGAGGACGAGCTTCACCCGATAGCGGTAGGCGTAACCGGGGCGAATGTCGAAGTCGAAGTATCGGAACAGGAAGAGACGTTCGGCTGCGGTGAGCCGGGCTTTGATATCGGGTGGGCTCATTTTCGCCCCCGGCATCGACATCGAGTTGTCATTTTCCATAAAGCCCCGCATCGAAGTGTCAAACGATCGCGTATTCTCCGGACTCGAATAAATCATGTCCGACATTTGCCGGAAATTCTGTTGCACGCCGCTGAAACCGCCGCGGGTCACAGTGGGTTGCGATAACTTATTGAGTTTTTCGTACTCTTTCATCAAGCGTTCCTGAAGCTTCAGTTCCCGCTCGAGTTCGGGGCCTTTCAACTCAAAATTCTTGATCTGCGGGTGCGTGGCATAGTCAGCCCAGCGGCCCGTAATCCGCTTCGGCAACGGCATCGTGATCGTCACGTCGACCAATCGCGGATCGAAAATGTCGATATCAAAATCAGGGCACTCGCTGAGAATCTCCGTTGCCCGGCTGATATCCAGCGTTTGCCATTCACCGGACCAAGGGTCCGAGGCTGCAATCGCCGTCTTCCGTTCCAGCACAAAGTCGGTGATATCCAGCAGGGCGCGGGCATCATTGGGCGTCTGCAGGTTCATCGCCTGACGATAACGTTTCAATTGTTCGTAAACCGGCCAGACACCGCGAACCGAGATGAAACGTTCGCCGCGCCCCGTCACACCAGGAGTTAAGGCGGCCGTGCCGTACTCACCCACGCCGTAGCCATCCCCCATCATCATCGAGCCCATCGTGCCCATCATTCCCGCAGCCGGACCACCGGATCCGTAGCCTGCGGCGGGCATGGGCGGCGCGGACATCATGTCGGCCATGGTTCCCGATGCTCCTGCCAATCCAGGCCCCGCACCAAATGGAGAGGTGGTGCTCGGCTGAGCCAGCCCAAACTGATCGTCGTCGTCCACCGCCGCCACGGCAGCCGTGGCGGGAGTGGTCGTGGAATCTTCGGGAGACAGGCTTGTCGGCTTGGGAGCCACGGCCATCACGAAGGTTCCCGCCTTGGCTTCCAGGTCGATCACGGCGAGGAATTCCGGCTCTTTCGCCAATTGCTGCGGGCGGTAAAGCGGGTGCCACAGCGGGGTGGTGTAGTCATAGGCGGTCGTCGCCAGCGGACCACGCAGTTCACGCGTGTTGGATGCAAAATCACGAATCGAGAACCCCGTTCGAGAATCCTCGGGCCAGACATTCCGCTCGATCTGATCCTTGGCGTCATTCGCCTTCTTGATAATTTCTTCCGGTGCTTTGTCGAACGGGAACCATTCGCTCGTCCCCAGGACGGCGAGCACCATGACAACACCGAAGGCGAAGCCCACCTTCTCTCCGTGGTCAGCGAAAAACGCTTTGAAGTTGAACTTCTTCATTTCGGCATTCCTCGGAAACTTCGATTCCGTCGAAGACGTGCAGCACACTTGGTGTTGAAGGTGACTTCAAAGTTTTGTGCAGCACAGTGATGTCATTGAACTGGTAATCCCGAACTCACGACCGTTCGTGACGATCTCAATTGGGCGGTGGCGTCGCGGCTTCCGGCTGCGGCGGCTCCGTGGGACTCGGTGTCCCGGCTTCCCCGGCACCAGGCTGGGCAGGAGGCGTCGTCGATTCCGGAGTCGCAGGGTCCGCGGCGGGGGCGGCGGGGTCGG
>JBGSUN010000017.1:0-39332 GCA_041753475.1 Planctomycetaceae bacterium
CGACGCTGTGGAACCGGCTGAGCCTCGACATCAACCTGGCCGGAATGGCCGTCTCGTTCACCGTTTCTCAGATCCACGACATGGCGAACACGATCCGCACGCTTTTCCTCGGTTTCTACACCTAGAAACGGAAGAGCCAAATCTTTCAGCAACCGCACCAGCGTTGCAAATACCCGCCGCGAATCCGAGCGGTAAATCTCGTCGATGAACGTCGGCAAAGATTCGGCGTCGCTGGGCATTCGGAATCGTCAATTACCTGGGAGAGAACACGTCCATCAATCAACGCTTGAGATTTATCCGCTCATTACGCGGAGCGTGATGAGCGGGATGCTTGCCGAGTCTCCATTCTAACGATCCTCAATCGCAATCCGCTTCCAAAACGCATGCTCATTGGACCAATCATTCGAGGCATTCTGCACCTCCAGCAGCACTTTCTGCCCAGCGAATTTCGACAGGTCGACCGTAATCAAGGCCCAGCCGCGCTGTGGGCGCGTGAGAACGGTGTTGATCAGTTCCTGGTGGATCACCTCGCCGTTGGCTTTCACAACGAGTGACCAATCCTTGTCCACGAGGTGCGAGACACGCAACGAAAGTTGTTGTGGTTGATCGGCCGGAAGATGGATGCCAGTGCGGAAGACAAACGGTCGTTGTTGATCGTGCGGATGCGTTTGCGTTGCGCCACTTTGCCCCATGTGCTCGCGCAGTTCGACGAGTCCGTGCACGGCTTCGTTGATGGCAAAGGCGGGAGCGAAGGACGCGACCATCGGTCCCCAATCGGCCGGTGTTCCTGCTCGGCGGACAAAGGTGGGATCCGGATTCGGCGGCGGTGCGGCGGATGCCAGGCGGTAGGTTCGTAAGTAATCCACATCCTGCGGCGTCCGCGCCAGATAGAGATGATCGAAGAAGCCGTTGCCTCCTTCGGCACACTCGAGGGCTAACCCTGTGAGTTGCACAGATCCGAAATCGCCAAAGAGATCGCGGGATTCGAAACGCCAGTCTTTAGGAACAGTGCGATCCAACCGCAGCGGCGGCAAGTCTTCAGGCTTTTGCGATCCGATGTCGTATGAAAACCCGTAACGCAGGCCGCGATCTTCCACCGAACGGCGGCGCATCCGATTCCGGGCGATTCCACCCCGACCGATCAGTCCCTCGGCGATGCTCGATCCCAAGCGGCCATCGTGTGCCAACCGCAACACCAACCGTTCACCCGTGCCGCGCCAGGCGAAAACCAGGAACCGGTATTGTCCGAGTTTCGGGAGTTCCACGACAGAACCCAGCGTCTCATAGAACTGTGAAGCTTCCGCGATGCCGGGACTGACCTTCAAACTGCGTGCCCCGGAAAAGACGGGATCGGATGTGGATTCGACAATCGGTTTGTCGGTTCGGAGTGCTTGCACCAGGGCGTCATCGTCTTCGTAGAGTTGTCGCACACCGGGACGTTCCGTGGTGAGCGCAAGCCCCCGCCAATCGACGAAGGAGGTTTCCGCCGGTGAGTAGAGGACAACTTCCACATTGACCGTGCGGCCCTGGTATTCATGAATCGGGACCAGCAACGGTTCGGGATCGATCGGACCTTGTCGCAGCGGGACTTCGAACTCGCCGGCGGAGCGGCCATCGATCTTGATCTGCGCAGTCGATGCGGCCGTATTCTCTGCGAAACGGCTGATCGCCAGCGATAACCAGCGGTGATCGGTTCCGACTTTCACACTCCGCTTCGCGACAAGAAAGCGGTCCATTGAGCGCAGCACCTTACGGAGCCGTAGATCGCGCGTGTCAGTACCGTCGAAGACCGATTTCGTCAGCACGGCCGCTGTGTCGACATCGTTCATTGTCCAACCCGGCAGAACCGCACCGCGCTGGCGTTGAGCGGTCGTGACGTCTTTGGCGAGGGCAATCGGGTCGAGTTGCAGCGTCGGTGCACACCAGTTGGTGATGTCGCGAATATCAAACGGATCGGCCTTGGCCGGTCGGTTATCACGGGCCATGTCGGCGCGGAGTGTCAACGATTTCGCATTCCCGGCAGGCCAGGTGAGCCAGCCGGTATCGATCGGGTCCTGTGCGCCGACCAAAGCATCGCGCTGAAACAGACCCGTTTTGCCGTCAACGAGTACGGCGAGATTCACGCACCCGCCGGTACCGACGGAGGGATCGAGTGCGACCCAGGAGCGAAATCCCTTCGCGCTGGCGGGTATTGGGAATGTGAGGTCGGTGGAAGCATGGACGCCGAATCCGGCAGCATAGTCGCGATCCTTGGCCTTTAGTCGTTCACCCAGGGTGGACCGGTTCTGTTGCCACAACCACACACTGCCAAAGACGGAAGCCTGTTCGATCGAGGACGGTGAGACCCACGATAACGGCGGTTCCTCTGGCAGAAACATCGTCCACGAGGTGAGGGTGCGGAATCGCAGCCACAAGGGATCGAGTGCCCATGCGGGCTGGACCAGGTGCAGCCATGCCTCCGGCCGGTTGCGATCGCCCCAATGCCGTGCCTGCATCCGTGTGGTCGAGACCGTGCAACGATGCCCGTCGGCAGTTTCAATCGAAATCAACCGGCTCTTCAAATCGGGAGAGAGGACTGACAACTGATCGATGTACGTCTGCCATTCGTCTTGTTTCGGAAAATGCAGTTCCGCAAGATCGCTCCAGGAAATCGCACGGAGACCTTGCTCGGTCAGCAGGGAGATGCCGAGATCCGTCCAGCGAAAACTGCGGAATGTGACTTCGCCACCATTGCGAAGAACAACGGTGGAAGGACGATACACATCCTGGCTGCGATGTTCCCAAACGATACGGCGGACGTGATCGAGGGCCACACGCAACACCGCGGGTTGCAGATCATCAGGCGAGTGCACGTCGCCTGCGGTTCTCACCAGGACATGCAGCGGCTGAGCCTCGAACGGTGATTCCGCTGTGGCGCGGTAGCCGATAACTTCCCCCGCCAGGCGATCACCACCGAAGAACTCCACGAAGCTGCTTGGGACCATTGGAGGTGGCTGTTGGCGATCGATGATCCACTGCACGGGATTGTTTGCATCGAAGAGATCACGCCCGCCGATTTTCGGGACCGCGCCCGCATCGTTCCAGTCGCGGATTTCCGTATCGACGGCGACGGTACCATCGCGCAGCACGCCGAAATAGCGCTCGGCGGCAACGGCGTTTCGCTTGCCACACATCGGAATCGACAGCGCCGCGATTCCGATGACGAAACACCATCGGATGGTGTGGCTGCTACGGCACAAACTGCCCGGCGGGCCGCACATGGGCTCCCTTTCGCTGTGTCAAGGTGTCGCCGAGATCTGCGCGAGTTTGTTCGGCCAGTTCGGTGAGTCGTTGAACAACCTCCGGATGTTCTGCGGCAACGTCCTTCGTCTCACCGACATCGTCCTTCAGATTGTACAGAGCCTTCGGAGTCTTGACGGAGATCACTTTGCCCGGCTTGCCCTCACGTCCCGGTTCGGGAATCGTGATGTAGGGATGTGGAAAGTGAAGTTTCCACGGGCCGCTCCGAATCGCGTGGAGTTCCTGGCCCCAGTAGAAAGCGTACGACTCCCGTGGTGATTCCACAGGCAATGGTGCCATGAGCACGGGGGCGATGTCGATGCCATCGATTCGCTGTGGTGGCAGGTCTGCCCCGGCGAGTTTTGCGATCGTCGGCAACAGGTCGATGGTGGCAGCCATCGCAGAGGTCTCCGTTCCGGCGGGAATCTTACCCGGCCAACGGGCAATGAACGGCACACGCACGCCCCCTTCCCACGCGGTCCCCTTCCCTTCCCGTAAGGGACCAGCCGAACCGGAATGGTTGCCATAGGAAAGCCACGGGCCGTTGTCCGAGGTGAAAATCACCAGCGTCCGGTCATCAATCCCGCAGCGCTGCAAAGCTTCGAGAATCTGTCCGACGGACCAATCAATTTCCTCGATCACATCGGCATACAATCCGCGCCCACTCTGTCTCGTGTGACGCTCCGACACAAACAATGGTACGTGTGGCATGGCATGTGGCACATATAAGAAGAAGGGCCGTTCACGGGAGGCTTCGATGAACTGCACCGCTCGCTGGGCATACCACGTTGTCAATTGGGTCTGGTCGGGGTTCAATGCGATCACACGGTCCCGTTCGATCAACGGGAGATCGGGAAACTTCGCTGTCGGATGTTGCGGCCACATATCATTCGAATACGGCAAGCCGAAGTAGTGATCGAAGCCGTGCCGCGTCGGCAGGAATTGCGGCCAATGTCCGAGGTGCCATTTGCCAAAGATCGCTGTGGTGTAACCTCGCGGCTTAAGGACTTCCGCGATGGTCATCTCGTCATCGTGGATGCCGTTTTTCGACTGTGGTCCCAGCGCGCCCAGAATTCCGATGCGGTTCGGATAACACCCGGTTAACAGCGCGGTCCGTGATGCCGAGCAGACGGCTTGCGCAACGTAGAAACTTGTCAGCTTGCGGCCTTCGGTTGCCATCCGATCCAAATGAGACGTGACCATCTCCTTGCCGCCGAAACAATGGAGATCGGCGTAGCCGAGGTCATCCGCGTAGATGATGATCACGTTTGGCGGTGGTTCAGCCGTGTGACCAAGCACGGGGATCAACGAAAGTGTGACAAGTCCGAAAACGAGAACCGTCGAGCAGAATGTCGTCGGTCGCATCATGGAGTTCCTGTTTCCGTCGCGCGGCTTGTGATCGCGGTTTAACTTGTTGTCAGGAAAAATCCGCTTTTTTCACGGTTGCTTTGTACGTCTCAAACTCGATGACGTCCCCCACAGCGAGTTGTTTTCGGCGGCGCGTTTCGACGATGCCATTCAGGCGGACCATGCCTTCCTGGATGACGTACTTGGCCTGTCCGCCGGTGCCGGTCCAGCCTTCACGTTTCAGGTATTGGTCGAGCGTCAGTTTATCCCGCAGCGGGGCAGGCGGTTCGTCGTTGGGGGTGTCCATGTGCATATCGTGCCAGATGGGCGAGCGCTCGCCAAGGATGCGGAGTTTGTCGAAACTGGTCGGCCGTCCCATCAGCGTTCCAGCGTCCACAATACGCCCTGCTTGACCAGCGTGCGGTAACCGGGCTGCTGCCAGTTTTCGTGAAAATGCAGACCGGAGAAGCCGAAAGAGCGGCCGCCATCGGGGCGATCCCAGGCCCAGGCAACTGTTTGCGGTTGGCCGTCAATGTCGATCTGCAGCAATGGCTGGGGAGCAACCGCGGTGGCCGGTTGTTTCAGGGCGTAGTAGAACTCGTCACGAATTTTGATTGGGCTGATGCCGCGCGTGATGGGATGTGCGGGGGTAACCGGCGTCAGTGTCGTTTCCAGCACTCGGTATTGACGATCGGGGCCGCCATGACAGGCCCCGAAGAGAGCGGTGAAGTTCGGAATGGGTTCCGCGGCTTTGGTCCCCATTCCCCAATGCAGCACGGCAAAGCCCCCCTTCCGTTCCGCCAACCGTTGGAAGGCGGCGAGGCGGTTTGCGTCGGCGGAACACCACTTCGCCCCTTCGGAACGGAACAGGACCACCGCCTCGGACCCGTCGAGCAGTTCGGGACCATCCTTCCACGCTTCATCGGCGATCACGGTGCGCAGTGCGACGCCGGGACGTTCACTCAGCAGTTCATGCAGGACTTTCAGGCCCGCCACATATTCATGTGTCTGTGGCGGGTGACCATCGGGTGGCCCAGCAATCAGCAGCAACCGTTTCGGGGGAATGGTGTCTTCAGCCAACGTGACCGAACTGACGCACAAGAGCACGCAGACCCAACCCAGAGACCGCGAAATCAACGTCGTTCCTGCCGGGTGCGCTGACATGCTGCCGCTCCATTGCCGCGATTTGGGAGATTTTCGAGATTCTGTTCCGATTCTTGTACGGATTCAGCCACCGGTCCGCCACTACTCTTTGTGGAAACATCTTTCAGATTGCGGAACGTTGCCATGCGATTGACCTTACGAACCCTGTTGGCTTACCTCGATGACGCCCTGGAACCGCACGAAACGCGGGAGATCGGCAAGAAAATTCAGGAAAGCCCCGTCGCGGCGGGGTTGGTGAGCCGGGTGCGGGAAGTGATTCGCCGCCGTCGGCTGGGTGCACCGGATGTCGATGGTCCATCGCAGGGGGTGGATCCCAATGTTGTTGCGCAGTATCTCGACAATTCTCTCGCTCCAGAAGAAGTGGGGCAGTTTGAATCGATTTGCCTGGAATCGGACCTGGTCCTGGCCGAAGTGGCGGCCTGTCATCAGGTGTTGTCGCTGATCCTCGGCGAACCCATTGAAGTCCCGATCCGCAGCCGTGAACGGTTCTACGCCATTGGCCCGGTTTCGGCCGAAGCCCAACTGCAGGTGACGCGCGCCGACAGTCCCAAACCGGTGAGCGCTCCCGCCGAGCGTAGTGAACGTCCGCGCGACGTCGGCACGAATGTCACCGTCAGCGAGGCCGCCGGATATTTCCGCGATGAGATGGCCGGCCACTTGAAACAGACGCCGTGGTCACAACGCGTGGGACCGGCGGCGGGGGCGGCGTTGGTCGTTGTGGCGGTCGTCCTCGTCCTGTTACTCGATCGCGATTTATTCCGTGGCATTGTGAAGAAATCGCCATCGGCTGCGGGGACGCCAGAAGAAATTGTCGCAGCGACCGACACGCCGCGCACTCGGCCGGTGTCACCGGATCGGAATGGTCGGGATGCGGTGATATCGCCTGTTGACGATACCAAGTCACCAGAGATGAAGACCGCGCCCCCAGCCGAGGTCAAAACCACGACGCCGTTGGTGAATCTCGATCCGGCCCCGCCGCCAGATGCTCCGGAACCCAAGACCACTCCTCTGCCGAAGCCTCCCTTGTCTCCCGACGTGGCGGATGCAACCACCGTGGTTCCTGCGCCCTCCAGGCCGGTGGTGACCGGGCCGACGCCTCGGCCGCCGGCAGTCGGGGTTACGACTCCAGTCGAGCTGGTGGTCAATGTTCCGATGCAATCCACCGGTGTCGAGGGAGTTTTGCTGCGATACAACCCTGGTGATCAATATTGGTATGTCCAGCCGCGCCGCTCCGATGTGCATCCCATGGAGACGTTTGCCTGTCCGGAACCGTTTGAAGGCCTGCTGGAATGGGACAAAGGCGACTTGAAAGCCACACTGCTTGGTGAGACCACCGTCCAGATTCTGGCTCCGACCGAAAAACAACGCTATGGACTATTGATTCGCCGTGGGCGGGTCCTGCTGCAACCGGGGCCGATGGCGAAGACGCCGCTGACGGTCAACCTTCAGATTGGAAATCAAACGCACGCAATCGTCCTCGTTTCGACCTCGACGCTGGTGGGTGTCGAAGTGAGAATTGAAGATCCCGTGGGTTTTCCAACAGAGACGGTGTCGGATCCGTGGCGGGCGGTGCTGTTTGTAGCTTCCGGCAGCGTTGAAATGGCGGACGGTGCTGCACTCTCGGCAAAGCAATTCGCACGGCTGACACCGCAATCCGCTACGGAAAATCTCAGCGCGGGAAGCCAGTGGCCGGCCTGGCTCGATCCCCTGCGGCGCGCCCAGTTGTCTCCATTGCGGCGGTACGCACAACACTTCGAGAAAGAGTTCGATCCGAGTTTGGCCGTCAACCAGACGATTCCTGCCCTCATGCGTGATCCCAAGCCGCAGATTTCGGAACTCGGTGCGCGGTGTCTCGCCGTGATGGAATCGTACCCCTCGTTGATTCAGTCGCTGGTCCAATCGGAACACGAAGAGGCACGCCTGGCAGCCGCGGCGGGACTCCGCTCGTGGCTGGCGGTGGATCGCGCCAATGGAGAACTTTTGAAGCAGGAATTGTCGACGCACATTCCAGGGGACGAAGCCCGAGCCGTGGAGCGTCTGTTGTGGGGCTACACCCCGGCAGAAGCCCGGGACCGGCTGTTGTCGCTGGAATTGGTGGAATGGTTGCGAAGCAATCGGGTGGAAGTCCGAGAGCTAGCCTTCCAGCAACTCGTACGCTTGACCGGACGACGCTACGATTACCGTCCGTTGGGAAGCGCGTCGCAGCGCGAACCGGCAATCCAGCGCTGGCAGGCCCACATCACTCGTGAAGGGGCGTTGTTGAAGAGCGACGAGTGAACTGCACTGGATGCTGTTCCCATCTCGTTAATTTTCGCGCAGAGGCTGCGGTTTCCATCGTTATCATCTGCACCACTCCCTCCCTGACCACGGCCCATGTTCACGACGATCCGCCATTTTCTGGAGATGATCCGGTTCAGTCACACGGTCTTCGCGCTGCCGTTTGCGTTGCTGTCGGCCGCACTCGCATGGCAGCAGCCGGGGTCCTCGTTTGAATGGAAACAACTCGGCGGGATCCTGTTGTGCATGGTCTTTGCCCGGTCAGCCGCGATGGGGTTCAACCGGATTGTTGACCGTCGCTTCGATGCAGAAAACCCACGGACGGCGCGGCGGCACATTCCCGCCGGACTGCTGAGCGTCACTGCGGCCGTCACGTTTACTGTGCTGTGCAGCCTCGCCTTTGTCGGCTGCACGCTGTTCTTCCTGCCCAATCCGTGGCCGCTGCGTTTGTCCGTCCCGGTCTTAGCATTCTTGCTTGGATACTCTTACGCCAAGCGATTCACGCAGTGGTGTCACTATTGGCTTTCGGCCGCGTTGATGCTGGCTCCGCTGGCCGCCTGGATTGCCATCCGGGGGACCATGGAACTGCCGCCGGTATTGCTTGCTGCCGTCGTGTTTTTCTGGGTGGGCGGGTTCGACATCCTCTACGCGTGTCAGGATGCCGAGTATGACAAAGCCAAAGGTTTGCACAGTGTTCCAGCACAGTGGGGAATTCCGACGGCACTGCGCTTCGCGGCGATCAGTCATTTGCTGACGGTGGCTGGGCTGTTCGCGCTATGGCATTTTGCCGCGCTCGGCGCGGTGTTTTTAGTCGGACTCTTCTTCGTTACCGCCCTGCTGGCCTATGAACACTGGCTGGTTCGACCGAATGATTTGTCGCGTGTGAACGCCGCGTTTTTTCAGGTCAACGCGGTCATCAGCCTCGGCTTGCTCGGGCTGGGATTGGTCGATTTGTGGTGGACGGCCGTGCGTTGAAATGGCAGGATAGAACCGGGAGGAACCGTTGCCATGTCGATTGCACACCGCTACATCACCGCAGCCGAATTTGAAGGGATGTCCTTTGATCGTCCCATGGAACTCGTCTGCGGTGAACTCGTGGAGCAAAGTATGCCGTCCATTCAACACGGTACCGTTTGCGCTGCCATCACCATGTTCTTAACGTTTTGGGCGCGCTCAGGTCGACATGGACTCGTTTTTTCTCATGACTCTTTTGTGCGTACCGATGCGGATACGGTCCGTGGACCGGATTGCGGATTCATCAGGTGGAATCGGCTTCCTGATGGCAAACCCCCCGCGGATCGCACTCTAAAAATTCCCGCAGACTTGGTCGTGGAGGTGCTATCACCCACTGATCGCTGGACCGACGTTCTCGACAAGATCCGGGAGTACCTGCGATCGGGTGTAACCGAGGTGTGGGTGATTGACCCTGAGCAACGTTCGGTCACAGTCCATCGGTCCGAATCGGCACCGTTGAATTTCGATGGCGATGAGGAACTCACCCGCCCGGAATTGCTTCCGGGATTTTCGTTCCGGGTGAGCGAACTCTTTGCGGACATCGCACCGTAGACGATGAGGGAGCCCGCGTCATGTCCATCGGACAGGAATTGCTCACCGCCCGGGAGTTTTCTCGAGCAACACTGCCTTACGAAGCGGAACTGGTGCGTGGGGAGATCGTTGAAATGCCGCCAGCAGGCCAAGCCCACGGGGGGATTTGCGGAAACATTTACTTCGCACTCCGGCTGTGGGCCACTGCTCATGACTGCGTTGTAACCACGAACGATGCAGCCGTTCTCACCGAACGTGATCCCGACACTGTTCGGGGGCCTGATGTGGGGCTGGTCAGCAAATCGCGACTTCCGGAAGGAAAACTCCCTGTCGGTGCATTGGAAGTTCCCCCCGAGCTGGTGGTGGAAATCAAATCACTTTCCAATCGCTGGCCCGAGCTCCATGACAAGGTGGGCGAATACCTCAACTCCGGCGTCGCAGAAGTCTGGCTCATTGATCCTGAGGAGCGGGCCGTCATCGTATACCGCGCGGACCGCAGTCCACGACGGTTCTCCGAGGCTGATGAATTAACCAGCTCAACGACACTCCCAGGGTTCTCTGTCCCTGTGGCGGATTTCTTCGTAAACGTCTAGTCCAGCGGCAATCCTACTACAAGCCAGTAGCGGAGATTGTGCAGAATAAGGCAGGGTAATTTACAGCCGTGGCTTCTCGGGTTTGACTGGCGGCTGAAACGATGGCGATCCCGAGACTTTCACTTTGCGTTTGTAAACTTTGTCGCCACAGGTGGCGAAGAGCGTATCAAACTTCTCGCCACCGAAAGTCAGGTTAGACACCTTGCCATTCGGCGTCGGCAGAATGAAGTTCACGCGGCCGGGTTGATCGCACACCTGGATGCCCATCCGCGTGGCGACGTAGACGCGGCCATCGCGGTCGACTTCCACGCCATCGGCACCGCTGTCATCAGCCGTATCGGGCACATGCAGGTGAAAATACTTCTGCTTGTATTTCAGCTCCCCGTCTGCTTGCACCTGGTACGAATAAACCCAACGTGTCCGTGAGTCGGCGACATACAACAGCGTCTGATCCGGCGACAGCGTGATGCCGTTCGAAAACTTCAGGCCCTTGTCGACGACCTTCTTTTCTCCTTTTGGGTTGATGTACCAGATTTGACTGGGATCGGTGCCGTTCCAACCGGGTTGGGTGACGTACACGCCGCCGTCGTTGCGGACGACGAGATCGTTGCCGCGAAAACCGTCGGCAATCACCGTCGATTTGCCATCCGGCGTGTAGGCGAGAATCTGTTCCGTCTTTCCGGCAACAGCGTACAACCGGCCATCTGGACCGAACGATTGACCATCGCCACGCTGACTGTCCGAGAGGAACACAGAGACTGTGTCGTCGAGGCCGACTTTGTACGTCTTGCTGTCGGGGACTTCGTTATAAAAGACTTCGCCCTGAGCGTTAACTGCGGGGCCCTCCGTGAATTTGTATCCTTCGGCAACCAGCGTCCACTCTTCGCCGGGAATGAGGACCTGCTGCAACGGCGGCGAGCCGGCCCCGCGCTTCACCGGTTCGGGCCAGCCTTTCCACAACCATTTTGTGGCCTCGGGAAAGACCTCAGTCCCCTGCTTGCCATCGTGGCCCCCTTCGCCCCAGATGTGATCAACTTCGTAGCCAGCGAAGACCAGCGAGCGTTCCATCTCCTGATTGGCCATCCACCAGTCGCCACCATAGATGTTGAGGTCTTTGCTGCCATCCTGCAGGAAGATCCGCAGTGGCTTTGGCTCGAACTTACGGAGCAGAGTGGGGTAAGCATTCGCGCCTCGCAGTCCAACGTAGGTGCCGATGGCACTGAAGACGCGCGTGAAGGCATCCGGACGTTCCCATGCGGCGGTGAAAGCACACACGGCTCCGCTGCTGCTACCCCCGATGGCGCGGTCATTGCCGCTCTTGGAAAGTTTCAACACGCGGCCATCCGGTGCCGTTTTCGTCTCAACATCCGGCAGCAGTTCATCCAGCAAGAAGCGGGCATACCCATCACCAAGGCCGTCGTATTCAAAGCTGCGGTTGAAGCGATCGAGCGCGGCATCATTGGGTGCGAGGACGCGGCCGGGTTGAATGAACACGCCGATGATAACCGGAATCTCCCCCTTATGAATGAGCTGGTCAAACACCGCAGGGGCGTTCCATTGCACGCCATCCTGGTTGACATAGACGCACGCCGGTTTGGCGGGATCGTATTGTTTGGGAACGTAGACCCAATAATCGCGCGTGGTACCGGGGAAAATCTTACTCTTGTTGAAGGAGTATTTCGTGACGTCGCCTTTGGGGACGTCCTGTGCGATCACGAATCCCGGCATGAACAGCAACAACGTGAGCAGCAAACTTCGCACGGCATCTCTCCCGGATGAACATCGAGTGTGAAGTGCGCATCATAGGAATGAAAACAGCCCAGGGAAAGCATTCCCTGGGCTTCATAATCATTCCACATCAACGGCAAATCAGTTCGCTTCGCGCGGCGGGCGGTTGCCACCGGGCGGCCGATTTCCACCAGGGCCGCCAAAGCCACCGAAGGCGGGGAACTCGAACTTCTTGCCCTGCATGTCTTCAAAGGCTTTCTTCTGTTCAGCGGACAGAACGGCCAGCGTGTCGGCGGTCTGTTTTTCCCGCCGGGCGCGGGCTTCTTCCATGGCCTTCTGGCGTTCTTCCTGCGTGGCATTCGGGTTGAAGCCACCACGACCGCCACCACCGGCGCGGCCTGCCTCGGCGACTTCACGGAGCTTCTTCTTCTGGTCGTCAGTGATCTTCAACTTCTCGGCGACATCGGGACGGCTCAGCGCCATCACGCCAGCTTGCTGAATGACGAGCTCATTCAATCGGGCGTGTTGCTTTTCGTCGAGGATCGCCTTGAGCGATTCTTCGGTTTTCTTGGTGCGCTCTTCCATCTGAGTGCGGAGCTTGGCTCGTTCTTCTTCGCTCAGGTCGCGGGGATTGCCTCCGCCACCGGTACCGAATGCGGCGCGGGCTTCTTCCCGCAGCTTGTCCAGTTTTTCCTTCTGAGCGTCAGTGATTGCCAGTTCTTTCTGCACGGCTTCCATCGCGACCAGAAAGGCAGGTCCGCCGAAGCCGCCACCGAAACCACGTCCGCCGCCGCGTTGCGGTGGCTGGGCCATCACCGAGAATCCCGTGGCGAAAACCATCGCCGCCGTCAACACCGCTGCACAACTTCGTTGCATGACCAGAATTCCTTGAGTCTCGGGAAGTCCACCGCGGCGGGGTATCGAAAAGGAAGCACAGTGCTTCAAGTCCGCAATCAGACGACGTCAGACTTCCAGTGAAATGTCTGCTCAGTCTAACCCCGCGCGCAGAAATCGGTATCGAAACTTTTGGAATTCTTCAAGAAATCGAGCTGACTGACTGGTCAGTTTTCCTCGATCTCTTTCCCGATGAGTCGCCCGGCAGCCTGGCCGCTGAAACGCCAGAAGAGGCCGGGGTGGACGAGGTACTCGCACACCGTGGATGTGATGAGACCGCCGAGGATCACGGTCGCCACGGGGTACAGAATCTCTTTTCCCGGCTGTTGTCCTCCAATGACCAGCGGGATCAACCCGATCCCTGCCGTCAACGCGGTCATCAGCACGGGGGCGAGACGCTCCAGGCTGCCACGCATCACCATGCTTTCAGTGAAGCTTTCCCCTTCTTCCTTCATCAGATGCACATAGTGCGACACGAGCAGGATCCCATTCCGAGCCGCGATCCCACCGAGGGAGATGAATCCGACGAGACTCGCCACCGTCAAGGTTTGCCCCGTCCACCAGAGCGCCAGGACGCCACCGACAAACGCAATCGGCAGCGCCAGCATGATCTGCAACACAATCCGCACCGACGGAAACAGGGTGTACAGAACCAGAAAGACCCCCGCCAGTGACAACAAACTCAACAGCGCCATCAGCCGTGTGGCTTCCTGCTGCGCCTGAAATTGCCCTCCGTATTCGACGAAGTACCCTTCCGGCAGCGTGACCTTTTCCCCGACCGCTTTGCGGATGTCGGCGACTACACTGCCGAGATCGCGGTTGGTGGTATTTCCGCGGATCGTGATCCGGCGACGGGCGTTCTCTCGCGAGATCAGATTTGGCCCGCTCGCTTCATAAACCTTGGCGATCGAGGCGAGCGGAATCCGTTCGCCGCTGGGTAAGTCCAGCGCCAGTCGATGCAGGTTCGCATAGTCCGTCCGATGTTTTTCATCGAGCCGAACCACCAGGTCGAACGTTCGCTGACCTTGCAGAATGGTGGAAACCGTCCGGCCGTTGAGGGCGGTTTCAATGAATTCGTTCACAAACCCCGGCGTGATGCCGTACTGTGCCAGTTGTTCGCGATCCAACTCGATCCGAATCTGCGGGATCAATTGTTGCGGCTCGACCAGTGGCGGCGCGAGTCCCTCAATCCCGGTAATCGCCGTTTTGATGTCCTGCGCCGAACGCCGCAAGGTATCAAGATCGTCTCCGTAGAGTTTGATCGCGATCTGTGCCGAGACTCCCGACAACATGTGGCTTAACAAATGCGCGAGCGGTTGTTCAGCTTCGTACTCGATTCCGGGGATTTCATCCAGTTCGCGCCGGATTGTGGCCAGTGCGTCACTGCGCGAGACGCCGCTGTGGGGATTGAAGGTCACAATGTATTCTGTGACGTTCACTCCTTCCGCATGCTCATCCAGTTCGGCTCGGCCGCTGCGGCGCACAAAGGAGTGAATCAACGCCGGATGGTCTTTACCTTGTTGATGGCGTGATAATGCTGCATCAACCATCCGGCTGACACGGTTCGATTGTTCCAGTGCACTTCCCGGTGGCAGCACCACGTTGACTTGTGCTGCCCCTTCATCGAACGGCGGCAGAAAATCGCTCCCCAACTGCGTCACCAGGATGCCACTGCCGACAATCGCGGCGAAGACGCCCACCAGCAGCAAGGTATTCCCGACCGGATGACAACTCATGCGGACAATCGGCATCGCCAGCCATTTCAACCAGCGGAGGAGAAAGCCATCCCGCTCTTCATGCCCGCTTGGTTTGTCCGACAGCAACAGGCTGGCCAGCACCGGCGTGACCGTCAGCGAAACCAGCAGCGATGCCAGAATTGAAACGATGTACGCCACGCCCAGCGGGGAAAACATTCGTCCTTCGACGCCATGCAGGGCAAAGAGGGGAACAAACACCAGAATCACCAGCATCGTGCCGAAGACAATCGAACTGCGAATCTCACGGCTGGCGTCATAGATCACGTTTAATTTCGGACGTGGTAAGGCGGCATGGGCGTTCTGTTGCAGTCGGCGATACACGTTTTCGATGTCCACAATGGCATCGTCGACCAGTTCCCCCATGGCAACGGCTAACCCGCCCAGCGTCATCACATTCACCGACATCCCGGTCCAGTAGAAGAACAGCGCGGTCAGCATCAACGATAAGGGAATTGCGGTCAGCGTGATCATCGTGGTGCGGAAGTTCAACAGAAACAGAAACAGGATGATGGTGACGAGGATCGCCCCATCCCGGAGCGCTTCCATCACATTGTGAATCCCGACATCAATGAAAGTCCGCAATTGAAAGAGGTCGGAATCCAGCACAAGATCGGGTTGACTCTGCGCCAGGCTGACTCGAATCTCATCGAGCGCGGCGTCAATCCGTGCTGACAACTGCCGTGTGTCCGCGTCGGGTTGTTTGGCGATCGTCAGGACGACGGCCGGGTGACCATTCACGGAGGAATCCCCGCGCTGACTCTGCACCCCTTCCGTAACCGTGGCCACATCGCGAATCAGCACCGCCCGCTCACCAGATTTGACGACCGTCTGTCCGATGTCTTTCGCAGACGTGGCACGGCCGACGCCACGCACCAGATATTCCATCGAACCGCGCACAAGATAACCACCGGTCGAATTCTGATTGCTTTCTGACAAGGCCCGCTCCACATCAGCGAGGGCCACGTCGTAGGCAATCAGCGATTCCGGATCGACCTGGACTTGGAATTGTTTGCGTCCGCCTCCCATCACAATGACCTGCGAGACACCGGGAATGGTGAGCAATCGCTGGCGGACCACCCAGTCGGCTGTTGTGCGGACCTCCATCGGCGGCGTTGAACCATCTTGGCTCCACATGCCGACCATCATGATCTGCCCCATGATGGAGCTGATGGGGGTTAGTTGCGGCTTCGCGCCGGCAGGAAGCTGATCGGTCACGATCGCCAGCCGTTCGTTCACGATTTGCCGGGCGGTGTAGACGTTCGTGTTCCAGCCGAACTCAACGTAGATCACCGAAAGGCCAATGCCCGATGAACTCCGCACCGCTTCCACTCCGGTGGCCCCATTGAAGGCCGTTTCGAGTGGGAACGTGACCAGCGACTCGACTTCTTCCGGCGAAAGTCCGGCGACTTCGGTCATGACAGTGACCCGCGGCCGAGTGAGGCTGGGAAAGATGTCAATCGGCAAGGTCGAAGCCGCGAACCCGCCACCCACCAGGACCACCAGCGACAAGGCGAGCACCAGCAGTCGATGGTCGAGTGAGAAGCGAATCAAACCGTTCATGCATGGATCGCCCGTGAAGATTTCATGACTACGTACGCTTCGCAGATTCCTGCGCTCACGCTTCCGTCAATGATTATGCCCGGCGTGCGGATCGGCTCCGCTGCCCCCTTGGGACTTCTTGAGCGCCAGATTCAATTGGTACGCTTCGTTCATCGCCACGACATCACCGGGGTACAGGCTCCCTTCGTTCGCGAGCAAGGAATGGCGGCCGTCCTCGTAGAGAATGACCACAGGCACACGCTCAAACAGTTTTCCATTCTGGCGGAAGACAAACGCTTCCGGGCCTTCTTTCACCACGGCTTCCGTCGGCAACACAATTTTGTCGGTCCAGTGTTCGATGGGAACCAGCAACTGTGCCCGTTGTCCCGGTTTGAAACGCCATGACCGGTATGTGACGTTGTTCGGGCCGGGCATGTCACGGACGACTTCGTTATCCAGCGGAATGTAGAATTTGAACAACCGCGTCCCGGCATCCACCACGTTGTCTGCGTACTGAATTTTCAATCCTTCACGGACCAACGGTTCGCCTTCACCCGTCTCGAAGATCGCCGTAATCGACCATTGGTGTTCGAGGACTTGCGCGATGAGTTCAGAATCGCGCTGAAAACCGAGCCCGGTCAACGCCAATTCATCATGGAGGGCCAGGTCACACAGTTCGTCGCCGGGCTGAATCATCTTGCCGGGGAAGACATCGATCTGTTCAATGCTGTACGACAGCTTAGGATTCGCAGCCGGTTGATGTTCTGACACCAGCCGCGCCAAGCCGACAGGAAGCACCGTCACGCCCCGATCGACAGCGGCGTCCATGGCTTGGGGAGTCGGTCCGCCCGGCACACGGACGGTGAATTGCCGGACGAGTTTACGCGACTCGACAATCTGCGCGACTTGCTCGACCGTCAGGCCACGGACCAATAATTCCTGCATTTGAATCAGCCGTGCCGATTCGAGCCGTTGCAGTTCGTACTTCTTTTCAATGCCCCGCACACCGGGGATGTCGCCCCGTTCGATCAAGGGTTCGAGGCGTTTGAGTTCCATGTTCGCCAGATCGAGGTCCTGCAAGGTTTTGAGCAGGTTCGCTTGCACGCCGGCGATCAACTCGCCGGTGGTTTGGACATCGAACAGCGGATCGCCCGGCCGAACGGTTTGTCCGGGGACGACATGCACCTTGGTGACCACGCCGTGAACCATCGTGCCAACGCGGTGTTCGCTATGTCCGGGACGTTCACCCACGAGGGCGGGAATGGTGATGGTTCGCCAGAACTCTTTCAGTGTGACCTCACCGGTTTTCAGCCCGAGATTTTTCCATGCCTGTTCGCTGAGTGCGATCTGCTGGACCTCTCCCGCGGCACCATGGTCGTGGCCATCGCCGTGCGCATGGCCCGTGTGATCATCTGGCGGGTTTGACAGGACTGGCCCCGTGCCGGTCCGCCCCAGCCCATACCCCACACCGGCCGCGATTGCGATGAGGAGCAAACCAATCCACCAACTGCCACTTTTCATTTACTGCGATCCGCAAGCCGACGCGATTCTGTCCGATGCCATCCCGACGCAGCGATTCCGTCAGCGCCGGAGAAGCGGCCCTCCGTCATATCGACCGGACTGGAATCAATCAAGGCGTCTTTTTCGTAATTCCTTGTGGCAAAACGGCTTGCAATTCGAGTTCCGCTGCCGACGGTTCGCATCCGCAGCGGAATTGCAGTCGCGAAATGGTCACGGAAGCGGTATCAGGATCGACCAGATTAAGCGGAATGGTCCGATTCAGCGATGTGAGCCCAAAACCATGGCGGTCGGGTGCAATCCGCTTATCACGACGGAGCGTGATGGCTACTTTCGATCCGCATCAGCACACGATTGGACAAGCAGATGCAGCATTTCGAAGTGCTGGATCTCTTCGAGGGCGCGAACAAAGTCCCTGTCGGCGTCGGAGCGGGACGCCGTTTCGCAGGCATCGACGAATGCGAGCGGGTCCCATGCCCCGTTTTTGATGAGACGGTCCACCCAGCGATCGAGTTCACTACTCACTGCTTCGGTGCGGACGCGTTCCAGTACCGGGGGCAGTTCGGCAAGCACGGGGTGCGTTCCCACCCGGCGGAACCAGTATTTCGCGTTGCCGTAATCCGGTTCGCGGCGATGCATGATCGCATGCCAATAGTCGCCGTTGTGATTCTTCCCGCGACCCTCGATTGCTTGGGAGAGTGCATGACTGCCATCGAGGTCGTCATACAACAAGTGTAACCCCGCCGCCACCGCGGTGCGTTCAGCGGTGCCGCCTTGGGATGTATTGGCCGTACTGCGAATCGCGATCTGCAACCACTCGGGAAGCGGCGTGGCCACGTTCGGGAAGAGAGGAAGTCTTTGCCTGTGGCGAAGTGGAAAATCGCCACCGATCGGCAAGACAGATTCGAGAATCAAAGCCAATTCTTCGATTGATAAGATCGATGAGTTCCGAGCGACGATCGCCATGCCGACACTTCGAACCGCGCCGGCAGCTAGAAACTGAATGTTCATCGGCATCCGGCACCACAAATCAAACTCCGCACGCGTCAGAAGGAGAATGGCGACGAAATTCTCATGTCGATCCTGAAGCAGTTTGGAGCAGTCCTGCTGTTCGAAACTGCCGAGGGTGACGGCCCCATTGAGTACCGGTACGCGCCCCTCTCGAAGTTTGTTCAACGGCCAGTTTTCGTTCGTCATGGCAAGCCACCCCGAATGCGCAAAGTTTACCGGTTCGGTCGCCGCAGGAATTCGGTGCAATCGATCTAAGTCCAGTAATCTACAACGTTTGTAGCATGGGAGCGACGGGAAATCGACCGCGCCATCCGGTTTGCCGATTGGCATCGGCCCTCGCTTGCCGTATTCTGATGTCGGTCGGCAGGCTCCAACCGCGAGGATCATCAGGAGCGGCTGACGCGCGCCGGGATGCGTTGCATTGGGTGTTGGCCCGGTCACTGGACAGCATGTCCGTACGGGTTGATCGCTCCGCTCCTGCGAGTCTGGCACATGGAAAATGTCCTTTTCGGTTACGAAGTCAACGGTGCGACCTGGTTTTACCTGTCGCTGCTGCTGATTTTGTCCGTTTTCTTCCGCTTCAACCGCTTCTGGTCGTGGCGCAATGCCGACCTACTGGTGCTGTTGTCGCTCTCACCCTGCGTGCTGATTGTGCGCTCAGCGGCGGCGGAAACCCCGTGGGTGTATGCCTGGCTGTTTGCCGCAACCGCGCTGTTATGGGGCCGGCTGCTGATTGATGCCAGCCTCACTCGCCGGCCGCGCTACGAACAGAATCTCAACCCGGCCGGGATGACGTTCCTGCTGTGCTCGGCACTGGCGTTTCAAGTGGCCAACATCGTCAACGAAGAACCACATGAATCCGCCGTCAATACGGTGCGGCTGGCGGACGAGTTGCTCAAAGGGCAGGACAGTGCGGAGACGCAGTCAGAAGCCCCGTCTGCCGGACCCGCCGGGCGTTTGCTCGCCACGACGGTGGTTCCGTTGACCGGCGGTGCGGAACTCGCCGCAGCGCGATGTCTGGCCGTGCTCGCGCACATCGCGGTGATGTGCGGTCTGGTCTTTGTCGGTCGCTGGCATTTCAACGACACCAACCTCGGCCTGGCGATGGCCACCCTGTACCTGCTCTTGCCGTGTACGGCGTATGACACCAGCCGCGTGATGCATGTCCTGCCAGCGGCGCTGATTATCTGGGCAGTGGTGTGTTACCAGCGCCCCGCATTGGCGGGAGGGCTGCTGGGACTGGCGTGCGGAACCGTGTTCTTTGCCGCCTTCCTGTTGCCCATCTGGATTGCCTTTTATTGGAAACGGGGGGCCCTTCGGTTTGCCGGGGCCGTGGTCAGCGTGACGGCGCTCCTGATCGTCAGTCTGATGATTACTTCTGCGGACACCGCCTCATTCACGCGGCAGATCATCGGCTCGATCGATTGGTCCGCGCTGCGATTTGAAGGGGGCGAAGGGCTCGGCTTCTGGTCGCTCTATGACGCGGCCTATCGCATTCCGGTGTTCGCGGCATTCTGCGTCTCACTGGTGATGCTCACCATCTGGCCGTTCGAGAAAAACCTCGAACATCTGCTGGCGCACTCGGCCGCGGTGATTGTCGCTACGCAGTTCTGGTACCCCAACGAAGGGGGCATTTACATCCTGTGGTACTTGCCGCTGGTGCTCACCGTGGTCTTCCGCCCACGGTTGGTCCATCTCGCCCGACAAACGCCCGCCGAGTCGGTGACCGTCGAGCGGACCGTGTGGTCGGGGCAGTCGATCGCCGTCACCGAACGGAGGTCATTGCCTTGGCGATGATGGGTTGCGGATGGCGGCACTCGGTAAATGGGTGCGGGGCGTGAAACCGCAAAGCGATGAATTAGCGTTGAGATGTCCGTCATGGGATGGGGAAGACTTCACGCCAATAATGGGGTGACGACTTCGCCATGGACGTCGGTGATGCGGTAGTCGCGGCCCTGGAAGCGGTACGTCAGCCGTTTGTGGTCAAAGCCGAGGCAATGCAGGATCGTGGCGTTCATGTCGTGAATATGGACCGGGTCGCGAACGATGTTGTAGCCGTAGTCGTCCGTTTCCCCGTAGACTGCCCCCCCCCCTTCACACCTCCACCGGCCATCCACGTCGAGAAACAGCGACCGTGGTGGTCGCGGCCGTAATCGTCCTGTAACCCGCCCTGTCCGTACACCGTGCGGCCAAATTCTCCGGCCCAGACGATGAGTGTGTCTTCCAGCATCCCGCGCTGTTTCAGATCGGAAATCAACGCTGCCTGTGGTTGATCGACATCCCGCGCCTGCTTGGGAATGTTCGTCGGCAACCCCCCGTGCTGGTCCCACCCGCGGTGATAGAGTTGCACACAGCGGACGCCCTTTTCGAGCAACCGCCGCGCGAGCAGACAGTTCGCCGCGAACGTGCCCGGCTTCTTGGCATCCTCGCCGTAGAGATCGAAGGTGGCCGCGGGTTCCTTGGACAGATCGGTCAATTCCGGCACCGAAGACTGCATGCGGAACGCCATTTCATACTGCGCAATCCGCGTGGCGATTTCCGGGTCGCCCGATTGTTTCAGTTGGCGTTCGTTGAGCTGCGCGAGACCATCAAGCATCTGTCGCCGCAGATCGCGTTCAATGCCGGGCGGATCGGATAGAAACAGCACGGGATCGCCGCTGCTACGCAGTTTCACCCCTTGATGATTCGACGGCAGGAAGCCGCTCCCCCACAGCCGTTCGAGCAACCCCTGGTTGGCATCACGTCCCGAACCGTGTGAGATGAGGACGATGAACGCTGGCAAGTCTTCGGCTTCGCTGCCAAGACCATAGCTGAGCCATGCCCCGAGGGACGGCCGCCCCGGTTGCTGCGAACCGGTCTGAATGAACGTGATCGCCGGGTCGTGGTTGATCGCTTCGGTATGCATCGAGCGGATGAGGCAGATGTCATCGAGCACTTTCCCCGTGTGCGGCAACAGGTCGCTGATCCACGTTCCCGCCTGCCCGGCTTGATGAAACCCGAACTTCGGCGCGATGACCGGGAAGCTTTTCTGGCCGGACGTCATGCCGGTGAGGCGTTGCCCCTGCCGAATGGAATCGGGGAGTTCCTGGCCGTGAAACTCTTTGAGTTTTGGCTTGTAGTCGAGCAATTCGAGATGCGAGGGTCCGCCCGACTGGAAGAGATACACAATCCGCTTCGCTTTCGGCGGGAAGTGGGTTCCCTGTGCGGCTGCGGTTCCGTTGGCCAGTCCATCGCGCGCCAGAAGTCCCGCCAGCGCTGCAGCACCAATGCCGCTCGCAGAGTGTTGCAGCAAGGCCCGCCGGTTGAGTGCCTGTTGATAATCGAGTAGCGGTTTCATTGTGCGGTTTCCTCATGCAACGCGGCCCAGACACTTGCGAACCACATCAACCCCGCGCGGCGTTGACCGATGGCGGAGAAGTGCCGACGGGTGTTGATCCCGCCCCGGTTTTCACCCGCCAGGATGTCGGTATCAGGTCCCGGACCGAACCCCGGCCGTTGCCACAACTGATGGATGGCGTCACGGATACGGCCTTCTTCCACCGGCCTGTTGTAAACCGTTGGATGCAGCGTCGACTTGGCGAGCAACCATTTCGGCGCGAAGTTCCAATCCTTGGTCAAGCTCGCGCGAATGAGCTCTAGCCGTTCGGCATACGTCGCGGTGGGAATGTTCTCGATGACATCGCTTTCCCCCTGTTGCCAGAGGACGAAGCGAAACCGACCCGCTGCCCGGCCACCGTCGAGGAAACGCTGATACAGGGCTTCTCCCGGCAGCCATTGCCGACTGGCAGTGCCACCGACGGCGACGTTGACCAGGCCGACGGGGACGCGCAGCAGCGGTTGAATCGCATTGGCGAATGCCGGCCAGATGGTGCCGCCGTTATCGACGTGTGGAAAGGGATCGTGCGCAGTGCGCCAGGCTTTCGTCACGATGTCGAAGAGCACGGTCCGTTCGAGCGGATCGTCGATCCGTTGCAGTTCGTCATTTGCCCCGGCAGCGTAAGATTGCCCCGAGATGAGGAAGACTTCGCCCACACCCACGGGATTGACGTCCGCTGTGCCAATGGTCTCCCCGCCGGCATTCACGGCCCGGACTTCCAACCGATACCAGCCGCCTGCGGGAATGGTGATCTCGTGCTGAAACTCACCGGCGGCGTTGATGTCGCCGAGTTTGGTCCAGTCGATCGCGCGGCCCGTGCAACCGTCCTGCAACACCGTACGGGCTTCCAGTCGCGCGGGGGTCGCGCCAGTCCATGTGCCCCGAACGGGGACTTTCGCTTCGCCCAGTTTCGGGCCACCGGGTTCGTGGTCGTGAGCCGCCGCCGCTTGGTAACCCTCTCGCTGAAATACTTGCCGCGGGATCGGGCTGGTCAATTTGAGGTCACTCGTTGTCGGATCTGCTCGCAGGGAGGTCGCGGTGAGGACAACGCTCCCGGCGACCACGCAGAAATCGCGGCGGGAGAGAGAATCGTGTCGATTTACAGGAACACTCATGGCTTCGAGATCGCTTCATCAAGGTTGAGAATCATGCTGGCGACGGCTGTCCATGCGGCTAACTCGGTGGCGTCGATTTTGTCCGAACGCGGCGAATGACCAATCCCGAGCAATTTTTCCGCAGCGGCGGGGTCGGCGGTGAATCGTTGTTTGGCCGATTGGTAGATTTTCAGCAGGATCGTCGATTCCGCGGCCTCTGGAGGGCGGCACAGCGCCAGCGAGAAGGCGGTTTCCAAGCGTTCATTCGGTGAGACCGCAGACAAGATCACGCGCTCGGCAAACTTCCGCGCGGCTTCGACATACGTCGGATCATTGAGCAACACCAGTGCCTGCAATGGCGTGTTCGTCCGCGCGCGGCGAATCGTGCACGTTTCACGGTCCGGGGCATCAAAGGCCGCCATTCCCGGCGGTGGACAGGTGCGCTTCCAGAAGGTGTACATGCTGCGGCGATACAGACCGTCGCCTAAATCCGGCGCGTATTTCTCACGACGTTCGACGGAAACGTCTTCCCACAAGCCTTCCGGTTGATACGGCTTCACGCTGGGGCCGCCGATCTTTTCGACGAGCAGCCCACTGATCGCCAGCGCGTTATCGCGCACTGTTTCCGCGGGGAGACGATACCGCGGTCCCCGGCCGAGCAACCGATTGCGCGGATCCTGTTCAAGTTGTTCCGGTGTCGCGTGAGAGGATTGCCGGTACGTCGCCGAAAGAACGATCTGCTTCAGGATTGCCCGGGTGTCCCATTTCTGGGCGATGAGTTCGGTCGCTAACCAATCGAGTAATTCCGGGTGACTGGGCGCTGAACCCTGGATGCCGAAGTCTTCGACGGTTTCCACAATACCCGTGCCAAACAGCATCTCCCACCAGCGATTGACCGCGACGCGGGCGGTGAGCGGATGTTGTGGATCGGTCAACCAGCGGGCCAGATCGAGCCGCGAATGGGCCTCGGCACTCGAACCGACAATGGCCGTGAGGACGCCCGGTTGAACTTCGTCAGCGGGTTGATCGTACTGCCCGCGTTTGAGAATATGCGTCGGCCGCCGCGGCGTCATTTCACCCATCACCATTGTGACGGTGACGGCCTTGTCGAGGTCCGCGAGTTTCGTGGGGATCTCCGCCAGTTCGGCTTTCCATGCCTGAGTCGCAACATCGACATGATCGAGAAAATACGCCTTCACCCTCCCGGTCTGATCGGCGGAGCGGCTGGCTGGGGCGATGGCGAGGATCTCCTTCAGTCCGCTTAACGATTCACCCTTGGCCAGCAGTGCTGCGTCTTCGGCGGTGAGCGCTGTCAAAAACACACGGACATCGTCCATCCGTCCGCGAAATGGTGCCGACGCATGTCGTCGGCCAATGTGGAATGGTTTGTCGGTGGTGAGCGTCCCGTCGAGTGTGTTGTTCGTCGTAATGTCGAATTCTTGTGACTGACCATCGACGAAAATCTTCATGCCGGTTCCTTTGCGGGAGCCGTCATACGTCACCACTATATGATGCCAGGCGTTGAGCGACACGGGTTGTTTAGTCATCACTTTGAAGGCCTTGTCCGGCCAGTGATGCACGAAGTGGCTGCACACTTTTCCGCCTTCGAGGATCACATCGTAGCCGCGATAGGCATTGGCTTCGTCGATCTTCGACAGCACGGTACTAGCTTCGTTGCTGGTAGGATAAACCCAGGCGGCGAAGGAGCACGCCTGGTCGCTGTCAAACGCTCCGGTGTCCCCAGCGGTGACAAACGTCGTGCCGTCGAAATCAAGGGCTTTGCCAATTTTGCCCTCGACTGAGGAAAGCTTCCCCTGCACTGTTGCGATACGATCCAGGGCAACGGAATTGGCTGCGGTGGTGCCGCCGGTTTCATCGAGTGAAAAATGCGCGACCAGACCGACTGGGCCAGCTTTAGCGATCTGCTCCGGAGTGAGGGCGGCTTCCCATTTCGCGAGATCGGCATCGATTTCGTTCACTCGCGCTTTCAATAATGCCGCAAGTTCAAGCTTGCGAGATTCAAGCTGTTGTTGCTGGTGAACCTGCTCGGGTGTCGGCACTTTCAATAAGGGTTCAGCCATGCGTCCTTGGCTGTAGGGCACAACTTTGTCGGGGATATTGTTGAAGAATGCCGCGAACCGGTAGTAATCGCGCTGGGAGAACGGATCATACTTGTGATCGTGGCAGCGCGAACATTGCACCGAGAGCGCGAGGAACACCGTCGCTGTGGTGTGCACGCGGTCGGCAACGTATTCCACCCGGTACTCTTCCTCAATGATCCCCCCCTCGGTGGTCAGCACATGATTGCGATTGAATCCCGTGGCGACTTTCTGCGCCGTGGTGGCGTTCGGCAGCAAATCTCCTGCGAGTTGCTCAGTGACGAACTGGTCATACGGCAAATTGTCTGAGAAGGCCTGGATCACCCAATCGCGCCAAGGCCACAGTGTGCGGAGTTCGTCGTTGTTGTAGCCGTTCGTGTCGGCATACCGAGCGGCATCCAGCCAGTGCATTGCCATCCGCTCCGCATGTCGCGGAGATTTCAGCAGGCGCTCCACCACAGTTTCGTAGGCATGGGGGGCTTGATCTGCGAGAAATGCCTGGCGTTCAGCGAGCGTCGGTGGCAAGCCTGTCAGGTCAAGTGTCACCCGCCGCAACCATGTACTGCGATCCGCTTCCAGTGAGGGCGCGATCCCGGTCGATTCGAGCTTGTGAAGCACGAAGCGATCGAGTTCGTTTCGTACCCAATCGGGCCGTTTGACCTCGGGAAGTGCAGGCCGTTGTGGAGGGATGAATGCCCAGTGCTGTGCGAACGGGGCACCGTCCGCGACCCAGCGTTTCAAAGTGGCCCGTTGCTTGTCAGACAGCGGCTTGCCGAACTCTTTCGGCGGCATTTGCGACTCATCGTGCGCATCAATGCGCACGATGAGTTCACTCTTGGTGACATCCCCCGGAACGATCGCCGTCGTGCCATTCACACTTTTGGCGATGGCAGTGTCGCGCCGGTCCAATCGCAGGCCGGCTTCACGTGACTTTTCATCCGGGCCGTGACAGTTCCAGCAGTGATTGGACAGAATCGGCAGCACATCGCGGCTGAAATCGAGAGCCGCATTCGGTTCAGCCGCCGATGCGGATACCGAACCGGCCAACACCATCAGACAAACACAGCGCGACATCAACACAATCCCTGCAGCATCACAGAGCGCTCAGTCCCAGCCGTCACTCGGAAGGAAACAGTTCATGCAGGATAACCGATGTCCGCGAGCACGGCGACGTCGAGGCAGACAAACCATGCCCGCTTCCTGAGGCGTGGTGAGCCGATTTCCTCGATCGATCGGCAACGTTACCATGTGGATGTTCGGGTGTCGCGATTCTAACCGGGCTGGATGGCCATGCATGATCCGTATGAGGCGTTTCGTCACGCGGCGTTTCGCCTGTATGCCATCAGCTACTGGCTTGCCATTATCGGTAACCAAGTTCTCTCGGCGACCGTCCAATGGGATGTCTATCAGCATACGAAGGACCCATTGACCATCGGGTTTGTTGGGCTGGTGAATGCCATTCCAGTCCTTCTGTTCGCACTCCCGGCGGGGCATGTGGCTGATCGGTTTAGCCGCCAGCGCGTCTTGCTGTTCACGCAGGTGCCGTTAGCGATCGCTCCCGTTTCGCTGGCGCTGCTCCATCTTTGGAATCCCTCGGGAGTGTCGCTGACGGTGACGTTTTCGTTGTTGGCCGTGAATGCGCTCTCCCTCACTTTTGCACGTCCAGCCCGCGCCGCGCTCCTGCCGAATCTGGTTCCCCGGTCGGCATATCCGAATGCGTTTGCCTGGATGAGCAGTCTGTTTGAGACGGCCGCATGGGTGGGGCCCGCGCTGGCAGGCTTCATGCTGATCTTCGGTCTCGCCTGGTCCTATCTGATTTCCGGCGCGTGCCTGCTCTCTTGCCTGGCGCTCACGTTGTTTCTGCCACGTGATGTCCCCAGTGAACCGAAAGTTCACGAACCGGGCTGGCGGTCGCTGTCGGCGGGATTGCGGTTCGTGTTCGACTCGCCGTTGCTGCTGGCAGCCATGACGCTGGATTTGCTCGCCGTGCTGCTCGGTGGAGCCATGTACCTGATGCCGGTCTTCGCCGAACGGCTGGGCGTGGGGGCGATCGGCTTCGGCTGGATGCGGGCCGCCCCGGCATTGGGAGCGTGTGTGATGGCGATTGTCCAGGCACATCGCCCCCCGATCACGCGTGCGGGACGGGCCATGCTATGGTCGGTGGCGATGTTTGGTGTCGCGACCATGATCTTTGGCGTCTCGCAGAATTACTGGTTGAGTCTGTTGATGCTCGTCCTGATCGGTGCGAGCGATAATATCAGCGTGATTATCCGCCAGACGCTGGTTCAGTCGCTCACACCCGATTCGATGCGCGGACGTGTTTCGGCCGTCAACCAGGTCTTCATTGGGGCGAGCAACGAGTTGGGCGGGCTGGAATCAGGGGTCACTGCCAAGCTGTTCGGTCCTGTCGCCTCGGTGGTGGGGGGAGGGATCGGCACGCTGTTGGTGGTGCTTGCCGTTGCGGCAAAATGGCCACAGATTCGCCGTCTCGGTTCGCTCCGTGATTTGAAGTCGGCGGAGGAGGCGTCAACAAAGCCGAACGATACCTGACCGAGTTGCAGTCATCGGTCTGGCGACGTCTCAAAGAAATGCTCCCGCCGTTCTTTCCCACCGTGCGGCTTTCATCAGAATGTGGTTTTGGTCAAGCGGTGATAGGGTGGTAATCTTGCGATCAGACCCCTACCATCCTGCAAACAGGATGGTTCACTGAGAAGGCCGCTTATCCAAACAACATGATCGAATACAATCGTTTCAGTTGGTGGAAAACCACCTTTTCACTGCGTGGAACTGCCCTGCCCCGGGCGGCGGGGCGCGTGATTCTCTTCACCGTTTTCACGGCCCTGGTGCAAGTGGTCTATGAAACCGGGCTGGACGTCGGATGGATCGACGATCAGCACTTTCTCGGCCTCGATCCCGTCGGGCATGCTGTGCTCGGATCTCTGCTCGGCTTCCTGATCGTTTTCCGGATGAACGCTTCGAATGCCCGGTACTGGGAAGGCCGTTCACATTGGGGGCAGATCATTAATGCCAGCCGCAATCTGGTGCGGATCGGCAGTGAATACTCGTCGGAAGCCCGTGAACTGGCGGAGCTCGTCACCGCTTATGCCATTTGTCTGCGGCGTTCGCTGCAAGGCCAACGTGATGCCGACGAAACCGAGGTTTACCTGTCGGATTCCGTGCGGCAGTCGGTTTGTGCCTTCGGCAATCCGCCGACTGCTGTTGCTGCGGCAATTTCGGCCTGGATCGGCCGTCAGTTCCGTGCGGGAACAATCGATGCGATGACCGTCCGACAATTGGAAGAACAGCTATCCAAACTGGTCGATGCCCAGGGGGGCTGTGAAAAGATCCAGAAGACGCCGTTACCGTTTGTGTATGTGGTCATGGTCAAGCAATTGATTGTCGCCTACCTGTTCACATTGCCGATCGTCCTGTGCGAGCGGTGCGGGTGGTGGTCACCACTGCTGATGGCGGTCGTGTCGCTGGGATTGTTCGGGATGGAAGAAGCCAGCGTTGAAATCGAAGATCCTTTTGGAACCGACGATAATTGTCTCGACATGCAGACCTACACATTGACGATTGCGCGTGATACCGGTCAGCTTGCACAACACGCGGCACGGCGCGGCCACTTCGTCCCGTCGTCGTGATCTCGTGCCGATTTTAGGAATTTCGCATGGATGTCATTTACCGCTACGACCCATTCGCGCCCTTGGCCCAGCCCAAGACACCGGATGCCGCAGCCGCCATTCAACGGCTTGTGGAAGGAAACGACCGTTTTGCATTGATCGTGAACCGGATGCAGTTGAGAACGCTCGGCGGCGGGGCAGGTGAACCGATTGTGATTCCCGTCAGCCCGTTGTCGCTGGGCCTTCCCTTGTATGAAGGTGCCGTCCCCACCCAGGCACCGTTTGCGATCGTGGTCGGTTGCTCCGATGCCCGTGTACCAATCGAGGCGATCTTCGACCAATCATTCAATGATTTATTTGTGCTCCGCATCGCCGGGAATGTCTTGGGCGCGGAAGGACTCGGCTCGATTCATTACGCGCTTGCCAATCTGGGCGAGAGTCTGAAAGCGATCGTGGTACTCGGCCATTCGAAATGTGGTGCCGTGACGGCCGGAGTCGATGCGTACCTCTCTCCGGAAGGCTATGTCGACATTGCGTTCACCCATGCGCTGCGCAGCATTGTGAACCAGATTCAGATCGCCGTGCGCGCCTCGGCACGCGCGCTTGAAGAGCAAACCGGATTGCCATTGGCGAAAATCGACGAGATGCGATCCCTCCTGGTGGCCGTTTCCGTCTACGTGAATGCCGCCGTTTCGGCACAAGCCCTTCAGCGGGAGGTCGATCAGAGCACACACCAGAAGCCGAAGGTTTATTTCGGTGTGTACGATTTCTCGACTGTCCGAGTCAGTTGCTTGCCGGAAACGGCCCAGGAAGAGACCTCGGGTCTGCGCCCCGCACCATCGTCTGCGGCAGAGCTGTTCGCTTACGCCGCAGAAGTCACAAAGGCGCTCCTCAGCCAGGATGAGGACGATCGGAACCGCAACTGCAAATTAACGGTGAAGTGGTAACCGCGGCGTGGTGATGCCGTCACTCTGGTTCGGCAACAATTAATCCATCGTCGAGCAGCGCCTGATGTGCGCTCGCAAAACGTTCCAGTTCCGCCGCAATATGATGAGCTTCTTGCGCGGCAACATGCAGTCGAACTTTCGATTCCTGATCGTCCACGCTGGCTTTAGCCTCGAACAACTCGAGGGACGTGGCCGCGAACCAATCGCGCAGCCGTGTCAGATCGGCCTTGGGGTAAGTCAACAGAGTCGGCATCGGATGCTCCTCGTCATGGGGATGTGAGTGATGTGACGAATTGTCAGCGGAACGCCAGAACGGCGGTTGGGGTGCTCCATTATACCGACTGAAGTCAACCTTCGTGTCGATGAATTTGATGAATGGCAGCCAGGAAGCCGCCACCTGTGAAGCGCCACAGTCTCTCCGAGTGGGAGCGGCTGTGGGAAAATCCGCGAAATTCTTGCCAAAGGCTTGCGGCGGTGAGCTTCGCCGCCTACGATGATGACATTGAGACTCAGTCTCAGATTCCCAGCAAGCCAGCACTCTTGCCAGCCAGCCAGGTGTCTCCGGATGACTATGTCGGTCGCCGGTTCCGCACTCAGTTGGCGCAGGAGTCGTGTATGCTTGTCCCCTCTTCAGCCCGCCGTGGCTTTACGCTCATCGAACTGCTGGTGGTGATCGCGATCATCGCCATTCTCATCGCCCTCTTGCTGCCCGCGGTCCAGCAGGCCCGTGAAGCCGCCCGGCGGACGCAGTGCAACAACAACCTGAAGCAAATCGGCCTCGCGCTCCATAACTACCACGATACGTTCAGCAAATTCCCTCTGTCGTCGGTCGATACTGGCCTGGCCCGCTCCAGTGTGTTTGCCGCCATTCTGCCGTATCTCGATCAGGCCAATTCCTATCAGAAGTATGACTTCAGCCGCCGGAATTCGGATCCGGTGAACCTGGCGGTCGTGTCGCAGGTCATTCCTGGCTATCTGTGCCCTTCGGCAGTGATTCGCCGCGTGGTTCCGATCGTCGGTTGTGATGCCAACAACCGCGCGCCAGGAACCTATGCGATTTCCACCGGTAGTGGTGACCCATGGGGGACACAAGCCAGCGGCAACCCGCACAACGGGGCCATTGTGAATGCCGGCAGCGGCAGCACTTCGATGCGCGATATCACCGACGGGACCTCCAATACGTTCCTCGCTGGGGAATCGGCGTGGAATTTCCCCGACTACACGTTCACTTCGGGGCCCTGTCTTGGGCAAATTCGATGGGGGTTCACCTACTGGTCGTCGCCGTATCCACTGGCAACGGCTTTCACGACACGGGGACCGTTCAATCCCAAGGCGATGAATGGTGACTCGAACCGACTGTCGAATTTCCGCAGCGACCACACCGGCGTCGTGAATCTGCTCCGCTGCGATGGTTCCGTCCGTTTTGTCAGCGAGAACATCGATCATGGGGTGCTCGACGCCGCGGCGACCCGCGCCGGCGGTGAAGTCCTCGGAGAGTTCTAACGCTTTGTCGGGACTCAGAATTCGGGTCATGTGACACTAGCTCGGCGGGTGTTTTTCTCCGAGTGGACGCACACGGCTGCATCACACTGGCGGCACCCGAAAATCCGCTTGTGACAGAACTGGTGTTCGTGATGGTCGTCATTCGTCCTCGTCCAGTTTCACCGTCAAATTCATCCTAGTGCTTCGTCATGGCTTCATTTTCGGGTTTTCAATCGAGGGAATAGTGAGTAGGGAGTAGCGAATAGGTTCAAACCAGCACACGACTTCTGGCTATTCGCTATTCCCTACTCGCTGTTCCCTCGACCCGTACTTTTTGCGGTGGCAATGCACTAGTGGGAGAGCAGTCATGAGTTCCGCTCAGTTCTGTTTTTCGTACAAGACCCTTGCGTTCGCGGTCGTGGCAACCTTGGTTGGTTGCGGAGGTGCTGCTCCCGAGCGTGTGGCAATTCGGGGTGGGGTGCAGTACGGCGACGACATGATGAAATCAGGCCGGATCCATTTCGTTCCGACGGGCGCGACGAAAGGTCCGTCGGCGACGGCAGTCATCCGTGACGGGTTCTACGAGTTCGATCGTGAGAATGGACCGATCGTCGGCACACACCGCGTCGAGATTGAAACACAACCTGAGTTGTCATTCGCTTTGGATGACGAAGCGGCCTATGCGGCCGCTGCGACCAAACTGCCACCCGGCCGGTCTGTTTTGCCCAAGGAAGCGCTGCCGGCGACCTACAATCGCCAGTCGACGTTGCAGGCCACCATCGAGCGCGGCGGCCAGACCATGTTCGACTTTCGTCTGGAACGTCCGGACATCGCATCGCGGAATTGAATCTTGATTGGAGCGTCTTGTGCGTGTCACCGATTCGGCTGTGCACACAAGGCGACGAAATTGTGATAACCTTGACCTCACCTCTTTCTGACAGGATCGGTTGCATGAAACGCATGGTCTGGACGTTGATGCTCTGTCTCGCCTGGCCGCTGTCCGGGCAGGCCCACTTTCTGTGGCTGCTGCCCGAGTCGAAGGGACCGGACTCAAAAGTCCATGTGTACTTCGGCGAATCCGCGTCGCCGGATGATCCCGCATTGCTCGATCGCGTCTTGAAAGCGGAAGTCTGGTCTGTCGGCGGACGTGGTGGAGCACAAGCCCTCACGCTGACGAAAACCGGCGACGATCTCGCTGCGCCGCTCACCGGAGCCGCAACGTCCTCGACGATCATCCTGCGTCATGCCTACGGCGTCGTCGCCAAGGGGGGCGCTCCGTTTCTACTCAACTACGGGGCGAAGGCGTACCCCTACCCGTTGTCGGGAAGCTGGCGGGCCGTGGGTGATGCCGAACGGTTGCCGCTGGAAGTGGTCCCGAAGGTGGACCGTGACCAGGTGGTGTTGCTGGTGACCTGGCAAGGGAAGCCGCTGGCCGGTTCTGCCGTCCATGTGACGGGCAGCGGACTCGACAAAGCCATCGAAGGGGCTACTGATGCCGAAGGGCGATTCGCCTGTTCTTTGCCGAAGAGCGGCATTTTTTCGATCCGCGCCAAGCATGTCGAAGAAAAGGCCGGCGAGCACGATGGCAAGGCTTATCAGCAGGTTCGGCATTATTCCACGTTGACTCTGCCGTACGCCGCGCCACAATTGGCACCTATGGCACAAACTTGGCCACCGTTGCCGAAGGGAACGACCAGCTTCGGCGGGGCCGTGGTCGGTTCCGCTCTGTATGTCTACGGTGGGAACTACGGCAGCGCCCATGAGTATGCCAACGAAGACCAGTCTGGCGATCTCTGGAAGCTCGACCTCGCGAAATCCACAAGCTGGGAAAAGATTGCTGAAGGACCGAAACTCCAAGGCTTGGCGATGGTCGAACATCGTGGTCTGCTCTATCGCATCGGTGGCTTCACGGCGATGAACAAGGCGGGTGAAAAGGAAGACCTTCATTCGCAAGCGGACTTTTCCCGGTTCGATCCCCAGTCCGGTCAATGGACCGAATTACCGAAGCTCCCTGAGCCACGCTCTTCGCATGATGCTGTCTTGATCGGCAACACGATCTATGTTGTCGGTGGATGGAACATGCAAGGCGGTGGCAACGGAGCCCACTGGCATACCACGGCATGGGCGTGCGATTTGTCCGCCACGGAACTGCAATGGAAACCCATCGCCTCGCCGGAGTTTACCCGTCGCGCCCTGGCACTCGTGAACTGGAATGGCAAACTGCTATCCATCGGTGGAATGAGCGAAAAGGGCGGACCGACTACAGCGACCGCTGTTTTCGACCCGGCAACGAATGCGTGGACCAGCGGCCCGGCTCTCGTCGGCAATGGTATGGAAGGCTTCGGTTCATCCGCCTTCTTTGTTGGTGGCGACGTCTATGCCACCACGATGTCCGGGGCCATTCAGCGGCTCAAGAAAGACGCCGCCGGTTGGGAACTCCTCGGCCAATTGCAGCATCCGCGATTCTTCCACCGCGTGTTGCCGTGGCAAGGTACCAAACTCGTTGTCGTCGGTGGTTCCAGCATGGAGACCGGCAAAGTGTTGTCGCTGGAGTTGCTCACCACCGATAACGTGGCGACCGCTCAACGTTAATCGCGTCTCACGAATCCGCCCGGAGAACACCGCTCCGGGCGGGGTCGTCTGGCAGTTTGTGGCCGACCCGAACCATGACCTCCACGCGGGCTTTGTCCCGTATCCTCTGCTTCAGTGAGTTTTGAGATGGTTCCTTTTTCCACACGGTCGTTCCGGTTCGTGAGTTTCACCTTCATCGGTCGCCGGCGGTTAAACACGGCCATCGCCGTCGGCCTGCTGTTGATCGGATTTGTGGCAATTCAGACCGTCACCGCGGGAGATTGGACGCAATTTCAAGGCAATCGAAATCTCGACGTTGAGCCTTCCGGGTTGCCGCTGACCTGGTCACCAACCGAGAACCTACTCTGGTCGGCTGAAATCAACGGGTATGGGCAATCGAGCCCGGTGACGTGGCAGAATCGAGTCTTCGTGACGTCGATCTCCGGGGAGAAAAAGGAACACTGCCATGTGACGGCGTTCGACCTGAAGTCGGGCACGAAACTTTGGCAGCATGACTTCCTTGCGGCAACGCAGGCCGAGAACAACAACTACATCAGCCGCGGTGCGCCTACACCGGCCGTGGATGCTTCCGGACTGTATTGCTTCTTTGAAGGCGGAAATCTCCTGGCATTGACTCACGCAGGGCAAGTCCGCTGGGAACGCAACCTCGTGACCGAATTCGGCGAGATCAAATCCCGGCATGGACTCTCCGCCTCGTTGGAGCAGACTCCCGACCGTCTGTTTGTGTGGGTTGAACGACAGACTGAGCCATACGTCTTGGCCGTTGATAAAGCGGCCGGTAAGGACATTTGGAAAGTCGACGGCATGGGGGCGACGAGTTGGGCCAGTCCGCGTTTGGTCAATGTGACCGGAGGCCAGCATCTGGTCCTCAGCGCTATCGGCAGTGTGACCGGACTCGACCCTGCCGACGGCAAACGGCTGTGGCGGCTGGAAGGGATCACGGGGAATTCATCGCCGACCCCGATTCCGGTGAGTGACAATCGGTTTCTGGTTGCCGCCACGGTCGGCCGTGGGGAACCCGATTCCGGCAAGGCCGCCGCGTCGAATGGGATGGTCGAGATTCGCCGCAACGCCGAAGGTGCTTTCCAGGCCGATTATCTCTGGCGGGCCAAACGTGCCACATCGTCGTTCGGCTCACCGCTGGCCTACCGGGGCATGGCCTACTATGTGAATGCCACCGGCGTCCTTTATGGATTGGATGCCGAGACGGGGGAAGAACGATTCGCGCAACGGCTCGCCGACAGCATTTGGGCGACACCGATCGCCAGCGGAGAGCGAGTTCTCTTCTGCGGTAAAGGCGGGACCGTTTCGGTGATTGCGACGGGGACACAGTTCGAGAAACTGGCCGAGAATTCCGCTTGGGAGACGCCGAGCGAACCCGCGGCGGCCGCCGAAGGACGCGGTAACGGGAACCCCGTGCTTTATGCCGCCGCACCCGTTGCCGATCGTCTGTTGCTGCGGAGCGGCAATCGTCTCTACTGCGTTGGGGCCGCGAAACAATAGGCCGCAGGCCAGCGCATCAACACGTTGGCCCACTTCCCAGCCGCAAAGCCCGACGGTAACCTTGGACGCGGTTGATCGGGGTTCGTTTCTCGAGACCGCGCTGATGTCACATCCAGGGATTACCAACTTGCGTATTCGATCACACCAATTCGTGACACTATTCCTGCTGGTTGCCGCAGTTCTAAGGGTTGAGGCGCGAGCCCAGGTCGATGTGCCGAGCACCGAGACGGCATGCGGAAGCGTGGCCGAATCGGACATGAACCGCGGGTTCACGGTTGTTGAGAAAGCCGATCGCTTGTTGATCGCTTTCGCGAAACAGCCGCTCGCCGAGTTCGTCTATCAGGATCCGAAGATTCTGCGACCGTACTTTGCGCAGGTTCGAACCTTGACCGGCCTGCCGGTGACGCGCAACCACCCGCCGATGGAAGGGACGGATGCGACCGATCATGACGCCATGCACCCCGGTCTCTGGCTCGGCTTTGGTGATCTCAGTGGTCATGATTTCTGGCGTAACAAAGGCCGCATCGAACACCTGCGGTTTACGGAGCCACCGACGGCGAAAGAAAACCGCCTGACATTCTCAACGGCATCACGCTTGTTGACACCGACAGGAGGTGAGGTTTGCCAGCTATCGAACCGTTTCATCCTCGAACAGTCCACTTCCGGATGGATGCTCATTTGGGAGGCGACCTTCCGGTCTGACCAGGGGGATTTCACGTTCGGTGATCAGGAAGAAATGGGGTTTGGTGCCCGTGTCGCCACTCCATTAACAGAAAAAAATGGCGGGGTCATTTTGAGTTCGACCGGTCGCAAGACGGCAGCGGCAACCTGGGGACAACCTGCCAATTGGTGTGACTATTCGGGATCGATCGGCGACCGCCGCTCCGGCATCACGCTCATGGCGGGTCCCGCCAACTTCCGTGAAAGCTGGTGGCACAATCGGGATTACGGCGTGTTTGTCGCGAACCCTTTCGGTCGTGCCGCGATGATGCAGGGTGCGAAAAGCAGCCTCACAGTCAAGAAAGGCGAGACCTTCCGCATCCGTTTTGCCAGTGTGATGCATGATGCCAGTGATTACGATCCGGCCGCAGCGTTCAAGCGGTTCACGGAAATTGTCCGGTAGTGGTCGCAGCGTTAGAGACCCGCGCGGTCTAAACCAACTCGCGCAAGGGCTCGTTGCCGGGATCGACAAGATATTGCGGCACGCCGGATAGGTCGAAGACGCGCGTATTCTGGGCGTCGATGCCGGCGCATTTGTAGAGCGTGGCAAAGACTTCCTGAAACATCACGGGACGATTTTGAGGTTGCTCTCCGTAGCGGTTCGTGGATCCCACAACCTGGCCGGTGCGGATCCCACAACCTGGCCGGTGCGCATGCCGCCCCCCGCCAGCACGGCGGTGTTGGCCTGCGGCCAGTGGTCGCGGCTGTTACTGCCGTTGATCTTCGGCGTCCGTCCGAATTCTCCCCAAACGACAATCGACACATCCCGGTTTAAGCCGCGCTCGTACAAGTCGGAGACCAATGCCGCCAGACCTTGATCGAGCCGCGGGCATTCTTCCCGGCACTTGGGGAAATTCATGCCATCGGAACCATGCCAGTCCCAGCGGCTGAAATTCAACGAAACAAACCGTGCCCCGGCTTCGACCAATCGCCGAGCCAAGCAGAAGTTTTCGACCATCGGCGGTGCGCCATCGCGCTGGAAAGCTTCGCTGCTGGTGCCATATCGGGCGACCACGCGCGGATCTTCTTTCGAGAGGTCCAACGCATCGACAAGCCGAGAGGTGGTCAGAATTCCCATCGCCTGTTGTGCATAGACGTCAAGGCTTTCCATCTGCCCGAGTTGGTCCGCGTCACGCCGATAACGATCCAGTGACTGCATGAGGCGAGTGCGGTCGCGGAGCTTGTCCAGCGTCACTCCCTGCAACACCATGTTGTCGGGTTTGCTGCGGGCTTCACGTCCCAAGAGATTGAACGGTGCATGCGCGACACCGAGGAAGCCGCCATCGCCGGGTTCACCCCACGTCCGATTGCCGGTCTGATACATCAACGCGACGTTGGCGGGAATCGCCGGGGTGACTTGCCCCTCGGATTTGGAAACCCACGCTCCTCCCGAAGGCCAGCCGCCCGGTGGCTGGCGACTTCCTTTGCGGCGTCCGGTCATGCATTGATAGGCATCGTGTGCCCCGTCGGAATCGGCCAGCGAACGGACAAAAACAAACTTGTCCATCATGGCCGCCATGCGCGGGAAAAGTTCGCTGACGAAGATCCCTGGCACATTGGTTTCGATGGCCGAGAACTCGCCCCGTACCTCCGCCGGCGCGTCCGGCTTGGGGTCCCACATGTCGAGATGAGGCGGTCCGCCCGGCAAGTAAATGTTGATAATCGCTTTGTGCGATCGCTCCGAGTTTGCTGCCGATTCGGCACGCAACGATTGCGAGAGACTGATCCCGCCGAGTGCCATGCCGCCGATCGTCAGAAAATCACGACGAGAAACGCCGTCACAGTAGGCACGACGCGCGGAGTTTGATCGGCCAAGAATCGTCAACATACGATAACGCCTTGCAGACGCTGGATTTTCAAGTGCAAAGTTCGATTCAACGGAGACGCGTTCATGGACGACGCGCACGCATCCCATAACCGTTCTTTTATGTCATCGGCTGACCGGGGTCAAGGCTCTCGTCAAATCGGTCGTGGATCGGCTTGAATTCGGGATCACGGCGAATCCACGACCATGAGGTCGCGCGGAAACTGCGTGAGCAGTTCATACCCTCTCTCGGTGACCAGCACATTATCGATGAGGCGGGCGCCGAGACGTTCCTTACCGAGAAAGACCGGTGGTTCGATCGTGATGACCATTCCCGCTTGCAGGAGGCTCGTGCTGCCGCCGAAGAGGTAGAGCGGTTCGGCCCACGTGGGAGGCGAACCGGGGGCAAGGCCGTAGCCGGAAAGATGAACGCGGCCGTGATCGAGACCGGCGTCAGCAATCACACGTTTGGCGGCTTCATGCGGCACGACAGCGGGAACACCGGCCCGCACTTCGGCCAGGCACGCATCGGCGGCGCGACGGACGATGTCGTACAATTCGCGCATGCGCGGTGTGGGCGACCCGATACAGAACTGACGGCCGATCGTTGCGGTGTAGCGTTTGAAGGTTGACCCGTATTCGATGTTGCCGAAGTTGCCCGGTTGCAGACGACGATCCGTTGGGGCACCGTGGCTGAAACACGAACGGTCGCCAGTAACGAGATTGATGGGACTCGCCGCCAGCCCGCTGCCAGACGTCAAGAGGGCATGGTAAACCTCCCCGGCGAGTTCGAGTTCACTGCGACCAACTGCAAGCGAATCCACGAAGCGCTGCATCGCCACATCCGCGATGCGGGCCGCTTCCCGGATGTAGTGCAGCTCCTGCGGCGACTTCACCAGCGTCAAATCGTGAATCAGAGTGGTGGCTTCGGCCACGAGAGCATCGCCGAAAAGCTGCTGTATCCGGACGTAATGGTGCGGGTGCAAATAGAACGCGGGGACTTCCATCCCAATGCGAGATCCTCGCAGACCGTACGACCGCGTGACGACATCCAGCGCCGCAATGGGGTCTTCGGGTTCGCCACCGCCCCAAGTGTGAAGTTCGTCAACGAGGGCATCATCCCGGAATTCGTTGCGTTCTCCGTCACGGGTCAGAACGACAATCGGCCCCGGTTTCGCGGAGAGCAAAAGACACTGGAATTCCTGATAACTCTTCGCATCCGACCCCGTGAGCCAGCGAATGGACACCGGATGAAATAAAATGAACCAGTCCAGCCCCGCGGCTGCAATGGCGTCACGCGCTCGCTGTCGTCGCGTGGCGAATTCTTCGGACGTGAAATCGTGTTTGGACATGAGGTCTGGCTCAGATTTGTGTAGGGTTTGCCGAGTCCGCGAGGCGAACCACGAATTGTCGCAACGCGAAGAGGTTCGCCTCGCGGAC
>JBGSUN010000018.1:0-69479 GCA_041753475.1 Planctomycetaceae bacterium
GCCCCGCGCTGAATCTGTCTCAGTGCTCACCGACAACACTGGGAAGCGTTCAGCGCGGGGCGCGAAACCGCACAGCGATGGTTGGGAGTTGTCCGAAACGATCGAGAATCGTCTTTTCTGACCATCAACCCTCGACCCTCAACTCTCAACTCCGTATCATTCCCTCGACAACTCCCAAGGACGGTGCGACGCACACGGAAGCTGCCGAACTCGACTCATGAAGGTCGATTCGGATGCTGTCATCGCGACTGGCCGAATACCGTCCCCACATTCTCCGTGACGAACCGACGTTCATCGTCCCGGAATTGCAGTTTCCGCTCGCTGCGGCTCAACGGTTTGCGCACGCCCGGCGCGACGCAGAACGGTGCGGGCAACTCACCTGCTTGATGGGTCCGCGCGGCTCGGGGAAATCGCATCTCGCGCGGTTCGCCGTCCGACAAGCCCTGCAACAGCAACCCCGATTGCGCTGGGGATGGTTGCCCGCCGTCGATTGGCGCGACGCCCTCCTGGAAGCGACGCGCGAGCATCATTTGCCCGAGCTCTTGAACGAGTGCGGTCGGATGCAACTGGTCGTGTGTGAAGACCTGGATCGTGCGTTGGATCAACCAGAAACCGGGGAAGCTCTCGTTGGCTGGCTCGACGCGCTCCGGTCCCGTGATGTCCGCATTCTGCTCACATCGAGCCAATCGACCGGGCAACTGGATCGCTTGCCTCCACGGCTGATCAGTCGCATTCACAGCGGGCTGACAGCCCGGTTGGCCCCGTGGTGCGATGCCAGTCGGCTGGACTTCCTGCAACAATGGGCAACGACGAAAGCTTTGCCGATCCCACAAGAAACGCTAACTACGTTAACCGCGCAGATCGAACCGACGGTGCGCGGGCTCGTGACGGCGATGCAACGGATCGAGCAGGGCTTCCGGCGGGAGACCATCGCCCCAACGCTGGCGAACATCGAACGCTGGTTGCAGGCCACTCCCGAGACCCCCGCGCTGGCCCTCGCCGTCATCGCCCATGAAGTGGCGGAAGCGTTTCAAGTGACGCTGACTGGTCTTCGTTCGGCGTCCCGGCAACAGGCGTTGCTCCTGCCCCGGCAATGTGCGATGTTCCTGGCCCGCGAAGTCGCCCGGTGGCCGCTGGAAACCATCGGCGACTACTTCGGTCACCGCACCCACACCAGCGTCTCGCACAGTTGCAAGCGGTTGAAAGAACTCGTTGAGCGGTCACCCACCCTGCGGGAGCAGGTGCAACGGTTGACCGAACAATTACAGTCGCGTTGCGGTTGATCATCCGGTCGGGTTTGCCGGGCCTGAATACGGCGGCAACGTTGTGGATAACCTGTGGAGAAGTTCGCGACAACTTTCTCAGTTATCCACAACCGCGGTGGTTGAGGGAAAACGATCGTTCACAACCAACCGGGTTCTCCACGTGCGGTCAACACATGACCTCCTGTTGCCACACACCTTTCCCACAAAAGTTGGCTGTGGGGAAACGCTCCGTACCACAAATCGTCAGCGGAGTTACGGCGCGATCGATGCGAGTTATCCACAACCCCTTCGTCCCTACTACGACTGCTGCTAGAAATCTTTAAGATTCTCTATCAGAGAAGAAGACCACGAACGTCGCAGCGCCAGCGACGGACGTGTTCTCTGGTCGTCTAATGGAAGTCTGGGCGAGAAACTCCGTCACCGGCGCTCCGGGCTGGGAAAGCGGCCGCTCTTCTGAGAAAAGATTTGACGATCCGCCACGCGCGGCCTAGCATCACTGGCTGTGTGGTCTTGCTTACTGTTGAGCCGTGTCGTTTTCGTCCGAGCATGAGGACCGTTCCCATGTCCCGTTGTCTCCTGCCTGCAGTGGCCTGTGTCATCAGTTGGATGGTCCTCCCTGCCATGGCGGCAGACCCGTTGGTAAAGCCTCCGGTCCCGATCCTCTCGTATCCCCGGCCGACAGCGGTCGAAGAGAGAATCCGGCACGCGCTCCTTGAACGGACGGAAGTCGCTTTTACCGACACGCCATTGTCCGATGCGATCGATTTCCTGCGGGATGTCCATCAGATCCAGATCGTGATTGATGCCGCTGCCTTGCAGGACGAAGGGGTCGACCCGAGTTCGCCGGTGAATCTGGAATTGTCAGGGATCACGTTGCAGAGCGCGCTGTCATTGATGCTGCGTCCGTTGCTTCTCACCACCGTCATTGAAGATGAAGTCCTGAAGGTGACGACGCTGGCAAAAACCGAGGAGACCTTTGTAACGCGGGTGTATCCTGTGCACGATCTCGCCAGCAACGCCGAGGACTTGGCCTCGCTCATCGGTGCGATACGAAATGGCACTGCTGTGGGACGCTGGACTAAGCCGGACGGAACCGAATCCGTCGCCTCATCAAAGTTGACGACTCCTGCTGCGCCGAGCGGGGGCGGTCTTACACCACTAGAGGGGAGCATCGTCGGACTGGCAAAGTCGCGATCGTTGGTCATTCGACATTCACACCCGGTCCATGAAGAGATCGAAGCGCTGCTCAAAAACCTCCGCGCGGCGGAAGCGGACTTCGCCGAGTTCACCAAGCAGCACGCGCCACGCACCGCCGAGATTCCGACGTATTGAATTCGCCGTAGCGTTCGCCGCGTCATCAAGGCGAACCTCATTCTATCGTCAAGACTTGTGCGTCTCGAAGACTCGACGCACACTGTGTCAACAACTTTTTCAGTCTGCTAAAACGTGGTTCGCCTCACGGACTCGGCAAACCCTACGGAAGACAGCAGCACCGATGATTCTCGAATTTCTCAGCCGCGCCGAGCGTTGTGATGCGTTGTCCCCGGGCATTGCCGCGGCGTTGCGGTATCTGCGGTCGATTGATTTCACGACGTTGCCAGATGGCAAGGTGGAGATCGATGGACCCCGGTTGATCGCGAACGTCATGCGTTATCAAACCAAGCTGCCCGAGCAGGCGGTGTGGGAATCGCATCGCCAGTACATCGATGTGCAATACGTCGTCACCGGGCAGGAACGGATCGGTTACGTCCCGCTGGACAATGCTCCGCCGGTGCAAGCGCCGTACAACGACACCAAAGACGTGATTTTCTACGAACCGGGTTGTGACACGTTCACTCTGCGCGCCGGTCAGTTCGCGATCTTCTACCCGGAAGACATCCACGCCCCGAGTCTCGCCGACGGTGAACCGGCGGGTGTGTTGAAGGTGGTGATGAAGGTCGCTGTCGAGACGTGAACCTGTCGCCATCGCCGTGTTGTCGGAAATCACGAAGACAAATTCAGCGCGGGGCGCGAAACCGCAAGCGAACGGATGGGGTCATTTCCGTAATCGTTTCACCGTCGAAATGATCCGTTCCACCGCACGATCAATTTCTTCCACGGTGTTCATCACGCTCACCGTCAATCGCAACGACGATCGATAGACCGCGGGATCGCAACCCATCGCGACGAGAATCGGTGACGGCTCCGTCGATCCACTGGCACAGGCACTGCCCAGCGAACAGCACACGCCCAGCAGATCGAGCGCGACTAGCAACGCCTCCCCATCCACTCCCGGAAACGCCATGTTCAGCGTGTTCGGCAACCGCACGGCATCCCCGGCATTCACCACCGCGAACGGACAGCGTTCCTGCAATTTGGCTTGCAACCGGTCACGTAAGAGTGTCAACGTCGCCGACCGTTGGGCTTGATCGCGGTGCCACAGTTCGAGGGCCAACGCCATCCCTGCAATGAGCGCCACCGGTTCCGTTCCCGCCCGGCGACCTTGTTCCTGATGCCCGCCGACCAGTTCCGGCGCGAGTTTCGTCCCCCGGCGTAACAGCAGTCCGCCGACCCCGCGCGGCCCGTGGAATTTGTGGGCCCCGAAGCTCAACGATGTGGCGTCGAGATGACGGAAATCGACGGGCATCTTGCCCACAGCCTGCACGCCGTCCAGATGGAGCGGGATGCCGTGGTTCCGACACAAATCGGAAAGCGGCGTGACGTTCTGAATCACGCCGGTCTCATTGTGGGCCAGCAACAACGCCACCAGTTTGACATCGTTCCACGGTGCCACAGCGGCGGCTTCGGAGGGAATCAACCCCTGTCGATCCACCGGAAAACGATGCAAACTCCACCCGCGCTGCTGCATCACTGTGCAGGCTTCATTCAGGGACGGATGTTCGCCCGGCGAAAGTGCCATCGTGCCCCGGTTGCCGCGGGGCAGACCGAAAACTGCGAGGTTGTTCGCTTCCGTCCCGCCGCTGGTGAAGACGACTTCCTCCGGCTCGGCACCGAAAATCGCGGCGATCGTTTCCCGGCTGGCTTCGAGCACCTGCCGAGCCCGGCGGCCGAGAGCATGCCGACTGCCGGGGTTGCCCCAGGTCTCGCGCAGGTGCCGGGCCACGCATTCCGCCACTTCCGGTAGCGGCCGCGTCGTCGCATTGGCATCGAGATCAATCACATCCACCGTAGTCCACCTTCTCGAAAACACCAGTGTATCCTACCCCGCTTGCGGTTTCGCGCCCCGCGCTGAATTTGTCTCAGTATGGACCGACCTCACTGAGAACCGATCAGCGCGAGGCGCGAAACCGCAAGCGGGACAGGGTCGCGTCGGGTGTTCCGGGTGGGGTACACTTCGCTGACCCTCCTGGAGTGATGATATGCAGTGGATCACCGCAAGCCTTCTGATCCTCGCGACGACAAGTCTGTTCGCGGCGGATGTGTTTGACCGGCATGTCTCCAAAGACTTGAAGCGGGCGCTCGAACAACCGCCGCTGAAAGAACTCTCCCTGAACGATTCCGCCAAGCTGAAACGGCTGGCGGCGTCGGTCAGCAGTCCATGTATTATCGTGAAGACCGACGAAGGGAACTATGCAAAGTCGCTCATCGGCTGGGGACTCCGCAAAGGAGCCGACAAACCGGTTCCCGTGCTGCTGATCGAACGCTTTGTGACCTACCGTGGTGACCGTTCCGACCTCACGAGTGCCGCGGGGAAAGACGTGATGCTCTTCCCGGGGTTCGGTTTCAATTTTGACATCGGCCAGGTGGTGCCGGCGGGTCAGGGAGCCGATATCGAATTCACCACGGAGCAGGCGGTCAAGTCCGTTGGCGACGCAGTCATGGTTGCATTGAACGGATCAATTCTGTCCCCGCCGGATAAGACGGAAAAATATGACCCGACGGCGAACGAAGCTGTCACAGCACAGGATTTTGCGGGAGCCTGGCGGGTGGACGTCGACGGTCGCTGGAAAGGCGAATGGGACCTGACCGTGACTGAAAACGGCAAGATCACCGGCGTGTTCGTGTCCGATGAATTGCAGAACCGCTACGACATCACCGGCCAGTTAGGATCATCTCCGCACAACCTCAAAGTGGAAGTCTTTCTGGCCAACGCGCAGATGCAGGTCGATGGCTATCTGTGGACGAAAGACAAGTCGCAAATCGCCGGGACCGTGATGATGACCAACCGCAAGTTCGGTTTTCACGCGGTGCGTGTGAAGGAATGATCGTGGTCTTAGCCCCCGGCGAGTCGCCGGGGGGAGATCGCGATGATGGCGTCGACGACATTCGGGAATCGACTTCCCCCGGTCATTGACCGGGGGCTAAGACAAAACTCTTGCCGAGCCCCTGCCCACATGCAGCCTGCCGCGTTGATTTTTGATTGTGACGGCACCCTCGCCGATACGATGCCCGCCCATTACGAAGCCTGGGTGGCAACGTTGAACCGTTACGGCGTCAATCTCGATGAAGACCTGTTCTACGCCATGGGCGGATGGCCGACGTTGAAGGTCGCCACACATCTGCTGGAACGGGCGCAGGTCAACCTCCCGCCGCAGCGAATTGTCGACGAGAAAGAAGCGGCGTTCGAGGGGATGCTCGGCTCGATTCTACCGATCACCCCGGTGGTCGAGATCGCGGCAAAATATCGAGGCGTGATTCCCCTGGCAGTCGGCTCCGGTGGACTGAAACATCTGGTGGTGGAAACGCTCGAACATCTGGGCATCGCCGACTGGTTTCAGGCGATCGTCACTTGTGAGGACGTCGAATTCCACAAGCCGTTCCCGGATACGTATCTCGAAGCGGCGAAGTTGCTCAACGTCGATCCCACGCGATGCACGGTTTACGAAGACACCGATCCGGGCATCGAAGCCGGTCTCAGAGCGGGCATGCAGGTGGTGGATGTGCGGACGTTGTATACTGTGCGGCGAGTGACGCCGCGCGCCTGAAGAGTCCGTGGTCAGTGGTCCGTTGTCAGTTGGGAATGCGGAACTGCACTCTCTTGACCACTGACAACGGACCACTGACCACGGACAAAAATCCCATGCACGCCATTGATTTCCTGAAGAACGACAAACCAACCATCCCCCCCGTGGTGGTGCTGGCGGGGAATCAGGCGCACTTTCAGCATGCGGTGATTGTCCGCCTGCGCGAGACGGTCATTGGCGATGATGACGCCGGGTTGACGCGGTTTGCAGGGAAAGAGGTCGACTTCAAAACGGTGATCGATGAACTGCGGACCGTGTCGATGTGGGGCGACCGGCGGCTGGTGATTGTTGATGACGCCGATGATTTCGTGTCCGACCACCGCGGGGCACTCGAAAAATACGTCGAAGCCCCCGCGAAAAAGTCGGTCCTCGCGCTGCAGGTGAAATCGTGGCCGAAGACGACGCGGCTGGCGAAACAACTCGCCCAACAGCCGGGGTCGGACATCGAATGCAGCGAACTCAAAGGAGCCGCGTTATCGAAGTGGCTGGTGGATACGGCCCGTGAGTCACATCAGGTCACCTTGCAGCGTGACGCCGCGGCACTCCTCATCGAACTCATCGGCGAAGAACTGGGGATGCTTGCCCAGGAGTTGGACAAGCTGGCGACGTTTGTCGGCCCGAAGCAGGCCATCACCGCGGAAGCCGTGCGCGGGCTCGTCGGTGGCTGGCGGACCGAAACGACGTGGGCCATGACCGACGGCGTGCGCGACGGGCATCTGGCGGAAGCGCTGCACGCGCTCGATCAACTGCTCGACGCCGGTGAAGCCCCGTTGAAACTCCTCGGCGGCATCGGCTTCGTCTTCCGCAAGCTGGCGTATGCGACGGAATTGTCCCGCAGCCAACCGTTGCCCCAGGCGTTGAAGGACGCCGGTGTCTTCCCGCGCGACATCACCGCCGCCGAGCAATATCTGCGACGCCTGGGCCGAGTCAAAGCCGAGCGACTGCTGCACATGCTCGTGTCGATCGATTCCGGCCTGAAAGGCTCCAACCCGTTGCCCGACCGCGTCCAGATGGAACACCTGCTGCTACGGTTGTCCGGCGCCGTATGACAACTCCATCCCAGCCCGGAGCGCAAGCGACGGAGTGATTCATCTGGTGTGCCACTGGCTCCGCCAGTGTCTTTGTCGATGCAATCACAATCCTTGAAACGCTCGAAAAGACGCACTGGCAGAACCAGTGGCACACATCTGATCGGGTTGTCTCCGTTCCTCCGTCGCTTGCGCTCCGGGCTGGGAAAGATTACAACGGAGCCGAAATCTTCGCGGGGATGAATGATGGCGCATCATGGGCAGCGTTGGCGGCAGCGGCGGGGGTCGGTTCGTCGGCCGACGGGGCGGCATGTCCCCCCGGGGACGGTGACCGCCGATCCGCATGCCCCGCAACCCGTGATCCGGTTGATGTCCTACGGTCCCGCCGATTTCCACGAACAGCCAATTCAGCATGTCGCCGACATCAAACCGTTGGTCGGCAAACGCCCGGTGACGTGGATCGATGTCGATGGCCTCGGCAACGCGGACGTCATCCGGCAACTCGGTGAGTTGTTCCAACTCCATCCGTTGGCCATGGAAGACGTGGCCAACACGCACCAGCGGGCCAAGTGCGAAGATTATGGCGATGTGCTGTTCTTCGTCGCGCGAATGATGCAGGGGGTGGACGTTCCCAGCGAACAGATCAGCTTCTTCGTCGGCCCGGGGTTCCTGCTCACCTTTCAGGAAGATGTGGAGGGCGACTGCCTGGAACCGGTGCGCGATCGGCTACGCCAGAACCGCGGCCGCATCCGGCAACATGGTCCCGATTACCTGCTGTATGAACTGCTCGACGCGGTCATCGACGGGTATTTCCCGATCCTGGAACACTATGGCGACCAGCTTGACGAACTCGATGTCCAGAAGCCGTATGCACAACTCGGCGATACGTTGAAGGAGTTGCATCGGTTGCGGAGTGATCTGCTCAGCCTCCGCCGCATCATCTGGCCGCATCGGGAAGCGGTGCAGTCGCTGCTGCGGATTGGTCACGTGCAGATTGCGTCCGAAACCGTGGCGTATCTTCGCGACTGCTATGACCACACGATTCAACTGATCGATATCCTCGAAATCTATCGGGAAAGCTGTGCCGACCTGCGGGACTTTCATTATTCGCAACTGAGCAACCGCACGAATGAGATCATGCGGATGCTGACGTTGATTGCGACGTTGTTCATGCCGATGACGTTCATTGCCGGGGTGTATGGGATGAACTTCGACCTGATGCCGGAGCTGCATCAGCCGTGGGGGTATCCGCTGGCGCTGGCGATCATGGCCTGCTCCGCAACGGGGTTCATCTACTTCTTCTGGCGTCGTGGCTGGTTGCAGAACGCGGAACCGAAGCTGCAGAATCCACCGTCGGAGACGCAACCTTGAGAGGGACTCGATGTTTGCCGGTATTCTGTGTGCCACTGGCTCTGCCAGTGTCTTTTTCATGATGAAGACACCGTTGGGATTAAATGACACTGGGAGAGCCAGTGGCACACCCAGAGAATGCGACGATCTCGATCCTAGAATGCAGGTGTCAGGATGACGACCGAACCGCGAGTCAGTGTGATTGCCACCACGCCATCCGCCAGCCGAGGGGACCTGCGCCGGGCGGTGCACAGCGCGCTGTTTCAGACGGAACCGCCAACCGAGATTCTCGTGGCCGGTCATGCCGATGATGTGGCGTCGAAAGCCCGCATTGAGGACATCGGTCCGGACGTTCGCTGGATCGACGTCGCCCAGCCGACGGTTTCGGCCCAGTGGAATGCGGCGATTCGACGTTGTCGGGGTGAACTCGTCGCGCTCCTCGATGCCAACGCCGTCTGGCATCCCACCAAACTGGCCCGCAGCGTCACGGCCCTGACAAATGCTCCCCAGGACGATCTGGTCTACACCCCCGCGGTCTTCATTGATGCGGATGGAACCAGACACGCTCCGCCAGCCCCCGAACTCCTGCCGTACGGCTGGATTCTGGATGAGATTTTTGAAGAGCCGTGGATCGTCGATTCGACCGTGGTCTTTCGCAAAGCGGTGTGGGAACGCCAAGGGGGTTTTGACGAAACGCGGACCATCTCCGCCGGGCAGAATTTTTATCTCCGCGCGGCCCGGGCCCATCGGTTCGCCGTGATTTCGGAACCATTAACCGAAGTGCATCGCCCGGCAGTGACCCTTTCGGCGCAGGACCATGCGGCTCATGTGCGGGAGACTGCTGAGATGCTGCACCGGTTCTTTGATGAGCAGGGAGGCGACGAGCGCCTCGACAGCCGCCGGGCCCGCCGAGTGCTGGGATTGTTGTGCGAAGAAGCCGCCCGGTTATCGTGGGCCGAGCGGAACATCGCGCAAACGTTGCGGGCCACGATTGGAGCGCTGCACTATCGCCCCACATGGTCGTCGCGGTTGTTTCTGTACTGGGTGCTCTGGCGAACCCGGAAAGAACGCGTGGGCATGAACCTCGCATTGGGTTGAATGGAACACGCCGGAGGACGGCGTCATGCCGACCGAATATGCCTACCCCGAGCAGTTTTCCGCGGTGATGATCACGCAGCGAATCATGCTGGTGGTCGTCGTGTCTCTCTTCCTTGTTCCCATGATTCGAGAACTCCTCCGGCGCGGGCCGATGAACTGGATCGATGTCATCCTGGCTACGATCGGACTGGTGCTCTGTACGACGTTGCCGCGAGCTGTGGAGCAGCCACTCATCGCCTCGCTTCAGTCCGTACATAAATTGGAGATTTCAGCGATCTGGCGAATTCTGCCTGCGTACCAATGGGCAACGGTTGGTACCTTTGCCGGATTCGCGATCGGAGTGTATCTCTGCTGGTTGCTAACGTGGTGGGTGAAGCAAAACCGCGTTCTCAAGACCACGATGATCTATGCCGTTCCGATGTTCTGGTTGAGTCTGCCGACGCTTTCCCATCCGCTTGCTGCGCGAGACTGGACGCAGTGTCGAAATAATGCCAAGCAGATTGGTTTGGCAATCCACAACTATCACGACCAGGGAAATGGATTTCCTCCTTCAGTGTTGGATACCACTGGTGTGTTACGAAGCTGGCGGGTGGAGTTGTTGCCGTATCTCGATCATGCCCCGCTGCGGAACCGTTACGATGTGACCGCAGCATGGGACGCGCCGCCGAATGGGGTGCTCGCTGAGCAGAAAGTGGAGCCGCTGATTTGTCCCGGAAACTACCGTCCGCGCGATGCCGCCAGGCGGTATTTCACGGCGTATGCCGGGGTGATCGGGCCGCACACGTTCTTTGCCGAGGACGGAAGCATCCGGACGTTCAAAGATGTGACGGATGGGACATCCCACACGATCGCGATTGTCGAAGCCTGCGGAGCAAACATCGTTTGGACCGAACCGCGCGATCTGCTACTGTCGGCATTGAAGCTCGGCGTGAATCTTCCCGGCCCTCAACCCGGCACGTCCCGCGGCGTGATTTCCAGTTGCCACTCCGGAGGCGGTCATGTGCTGTTTGCCGATGGTACGGTTCGCTTCGTCAATCGATCTATCGCCCCTGGTCTATTAATGGACTTGTTAACCGCGAATGGCGGGGAAGTCATTCCGGATGACAACGGCAATGAGATTCGTTGAAAGTGAATTGCGCATCAGTACGGTACCGTTTTCTGGCATCCCTTCAGGATGCAGGTTGCGATCCATCGCTGTCCGGTGGTCTTCGCTGCGCTGCGACCACCGGCTACCCCTCCAGGGTCAATCCGCCCTGACTCAAGCTGCGCATGACTTACGGTTAAGGATGGAATACCCGGAGTCTCCACAGATTTCGCAGATTCGCACAGATTTGAAGGCATTCGCATTCTCGTTCGTTTCGATGACTTCCTCGAACGAAGTCGGTCCTCAATCCGCGTTGAGGCATCCCCTCCGAATCTGTGTCAATCTGTGAAATCTGTGGATCTCCTCTCTCTATGGTTCCGACATCAGCACGAATCAGTTGTGAGGAGTCGTTCGACGACTTGTCACTCGCACGCTCGCTGTCCTATCATCGCCACAGAGATGCAACGGGATGAACTTGCGAGGAACAAGACGATGCGCGGTTGGTTGGGAGCGTTGATTTTGGCGATGTGCGCGACCGTCAGCACGGCGGCGGAACCGGTGGGGGTCATCTTTGATACCGACATGGGGAATGATGTCGACGACGCCCTCGCCCAGGGGATGCTGCATGCGCTGCACAGTCGACAACAATGCAAGCTCCTCGCCGTCACACTGACGAAAGACCATCGCCTCGCCGGACCGTTTGTCGATGCGGTCAATGCATTTTATGGTCGGGGCGACATTCCGATTGGCGTCGTGAAGAACGGCAAAACGCCAGGGGATAGCAAGTTCCTGCCACTCGCCGAGTCGAAAGACGACGGCCAGTTGCGCTATCCACACAAACTGATGGACAGCAAGGACGCTCCCGATGCGGTGACGCTGTTGCGAAAGGTGCTTGCCGCACAGCCGGATGGTTCGGTGGTGATCGCCCAGGTGGGATTCTCGACGAATCTCGCGCGGTTGCTGGCCATGCCGGGAGATGACATCAGCCCGCTCTCGGGGAAGGAACTCGCGGCGAAGAAAGTGAAACTTCTCTCGGTCATGGCGGGTGCGTTCACGCCGATTGGTAAGGAACAGCGTTACCGGGAATACAACGTCGTTGAAGACATTCCGTCGGCGAAAGCGCTCGTTGCCAGTTGGCCGACGCCGATTGTCTGGAGTGGTTTCGAGATTGGGATCGCGCTGCCGTATCCGCATCAAAGCATTCTGAAAGACTACGGCTACGTAAAGCATCATCCGTTGTCGGAAGCCTACACCCTTTACATGCCGCCGCCGCATGATCGTCCGACGTGGGATCTCACCGCGGTGCTGTACGGTGTCTTTCCGGACCGTGATTATTTCGGCCTGTCCCCCGCCGGGACGGTGACTGTCGAGGACGATGGCTTCACAACGTTCCAAGCCGATGCGAACGGCAAGCACCGGTACCTCACGCTCTCCGCGGAGCAACGGCCGCGCGTGCTGGAAGCGCTGGTGCAACTGAGCAGTGAGCCCCCGTATCGAAATTAGAAACATCCCAGGGACGGCAGTCCCTGGGCGTCTATCAGTCGTGAAGCCCAGGGACTGCCGTCCCTGGGATGCTTCAAACGGAATTGCGCATCCATGACCGCACCACGAGTCGTTGTCATCGGCTCGATCAACATGGACCTCGTGGCCCGAGTCGCGCGTCTGCCCAAGCCGGGCGAGACTGTGTCTGGTCGCGTTTTGGACTATATCCCCGGTGGCAAGGGAGCGAATCAAGCGGTCGCCGCGGCACGACTCGGGGCGACGGTGACGATGTGCGGGCGCCTCGGAGATGATGCCTTTGCGACGACGCTGCGCGAGTCCCTGTCCGCGGCCGGTGTCGATGTCAGTTCCGTGCGCACCACCCTCGGTATGTCGAGCGGCGTGGCGTGGATCGGCGTCGACGATGACGGTCTCAATTGCATCACGGTCATCCCTGGTGCAAACGGCAACGTGACCATCGACGATGTGCAGCACTGGGATGATCTGATCCGGCAAGCCGACGTGGTGATCGTGCAGGCCGAGATTCCGCTCCCGGCGATTGAAGCGGTTCTCGCTCAAGTCAAACGGGCCGGGGTGCGGAGCGTGTTCGATGTCGCCCCGGTGCCGACGGAACCGTTGCCCGCGGCGTGTTGGGAAGCGGATATCATCTCGCCGAACCAGACGGAGGTTGAACAACTCACGGGTTTGCCGGTGAATTCGTGGTCGACAGCGGAAGCGGCGGCACTCGCGCTCCATCAAATGGGGGCGAACACGGTGGTGCTGAAACTGGGAGAAATGGGTGCGCTGCTCAGTGAACCAGGTCAACCCGCGGTTCACTTCCCCGCCTGCGAGATCGAGGCCGTCGACACGACTGCCGCGGGAGATGCGTTCACGGCGGCGCTGGCCGTTGCCTGGGCCAGTGGGGCGACCTTGCCCGATGCCGTGCGCTTTGCCTGCGCCGCCGGTGCGTGTGCGGCGCTCCATCCCGGGGCGCAACCGGCGATGCCGACTCGTGAGGCGGTGGAGACGATGATGAACGAAGGAAAATAATCATCCCAGTCCGGAGCGCGAGCGACGGGCCAACTCCCGTGCGTTCAGACTCCCGTCGCTCGCGCTCCGGACTGGGACAGAAGGTGCGTTGCGTGCTCAGTGTGACTTCGTCAACCGCTTCTCGATCGCCTTAATCTGATCGCCACAGGCTTTGCGGGCTTCGTTAAAACCGGCGACGGTGACGTTGGCCTGCTTGAGATAGTTGAGCACGATTGCTTCCGCGACCGCGATTTCTTCACACACACCAGCGACCTCACTGGCGATCGCATGGGGAATCATTGTCACGCCGTTCAGATCGCCGTGGAGCAGGTCACCCTGATAAACCGGCAACCCGCCGACGGTGACGGGGACGCCGACCGCGAGAGTGTGGCAATATCCGTGGGCCGCCATTGTCCCATTAGTGAAGGCGGGGAAATCGAGCGCGTCGACCTGGGCGAGATCGCGACCGGCGCCCGAGGTGATGAGGCCTTTCGCGCCGAAGCGTTTATAGGTCGAACACATCACTTCGCCGAACGTCGCCGAAGCACACGGTTCATCGAGATCCTGGAAGACCACCACGGGTGGTCCGGGAAGCGCGGCGAAGGCATCGAGCTGCGCTCCGATACTGCTGTAGGCATCCCCCGAGCGCGGCGGGGCCATGCTGCGAAACGTTGAGGTGAGGGCATACCCCACCATTGGCGGCAGCCGTGGGAAGCAGGCCTTGATCGAGCCGTTCATGTAACCGCGGTTGCGGGGATGCAGATTCCACAATTCGACGGCGTTGCAGACCGTTGGCGAATCGTACTTGGTGAGTTCCGCGAGTTGAGCCGGAGTCAAACCGGGACCAGTCATGAGTCAAATCCTGCGGGGAAGTGGGATCGATTTTCCATCAGGGAACGCGGATGATAAGGAAACATGGTTCGATGTGAAAGCGGCGCGGAACATGATCCCCGGTTGCCACGTCGCGGACTCACCGACATTCCGACTCAAACTCTTTCGCTTTGCATGGTGATGCAAATTACAGGACACTATTCGTGACGGTTCTTTCCACCACGTTCCCGAAGCTCGCGGCCTACATCGCGGAGTTCCAGGATCTTGACGACGACAGCGAGCGGCTGCAAACCCTGGTGGAACTGGCGGATGAACTGCCGCCAATTTCAGCAGACCGGCGGGCGGCGGCGCTGCCCGCTTCGTGCCGGGTGCAGGAATGCCAAACGCCCGTTCACCTGTGGGTCGATTGGCGGGGTGAGCACCTCCATTTGGAGGCGGACGTGCCTGAGAAGTCGCCGACGGTACGGGGTTTGGTGGCGGTCGTAGTACAGAGTCTGGAAGGCGCGACGGCGGCGCAAGTCCTTTCACTGCCGGATGATTTGTTGCCGATGCTTGGGTTGGATGCGGCGCTGGGGATGACCCGGCAGCAGGGTTTGCGCGGTGTGATTCGTCGGATTAAGCAGGAGACTCGTAACCAGCTTGCCCCGTCGTGAGCAACTTTGAAGATTTCTGCGCAGAGCGGAAAGTCCCTGCTCCCATTTGCCCCAAAAACGGTTATTCTGGGGCGAATGGTGCTCCACGACGATAGCCAAGGTCGCGTGTGCAGCGAACGGTCGCTTGGTGCGAAGTGTCCTACCCCCATGCCGGCACCCCCCGTGCTGGCCCTTGCCTGTTTCGACTGCCTTGTTTTTACACTCATTGTGCAATCTACCGGCTCACGATGAGTTGTTGGACTCATCGCAGGGCTGAGTTTGTCTTCGGGCAGTGGTTCGCGGGATGGAGGCGTGGTGATCGAGGAGTGTGTGGAAATGTTGTCCCCCGCGTTGATGGAAGCTGTCCGGTTGTTACCTTCGACGGAATTGCCGGCCTACACCTACGTGCCTGGTTGCGACTGCCCTCATCCGTATCGCGATCCGCGCGGGCATAGCTATCAGCGCAAACACCCCACGCCACGGGCTCTCACGCCGTTCACCTGGGCTGAAAACCGCAGCTATCTCCTCGCTCTCGATTATTTCAACTATGGTTACTACTGGGAATCGCACGAAGAGTGGGAACGCCTGCTCCGCGCGACCGGGAATGAATGCCTCTCTGGCAAGTTCCTCAAGGGCCTGGTTAAGTTGTCCGCAGCCGGTCAGAAAGTGCGTGAGAACAGTATCCACGGCGTTCGTCGCCACGCAGCGTCCGCCGGGGAAGTCTTTGCAGACATCGCCGCGGAAGTGGGTGAAGAACACTTCTGCGGCCTGGAATTCACGCTGCTGCAATTCGCCGCCGACCGGGCCGCCCAGTTGACGTACAAGGAACGCTTCACGAACGGCAACCCCGTCCGCGTCTTCCCGTTCGTCATCCAGCCAATCCCACTGCCGCTGGCGTAACGCCACGGTTGATCTTGTTGAGGCCCCCGGAAGCCCAGTCATTCTTATGGCTGGGTTTCTTCGTTTTTCAGCGCACCGCCTGTTCGCACGCCGAGCACCAGAAATGCCGCCAGTGTTCGCCCAGCCCATGACATCGCAAAGATCAGAAGGAAGCCGTTGATAGTGGAGGGCGGGGATTTCCCGGTTGATGTCGCGCGCATTGTATGGAGCCAGAGGCCACCAAGAATCCCGCTGATTCCGGCAATCGCCCCGGTGACCTGGCGAAACAACGCCAGATGGTGTGCGTTGTCGCCCGGAGGTGCCTGGCAAAGCATCAAATTCGGCCCGGCGACATTCACTGCCCCGAAGGCTCCCCAACAGCAGAACGCGCCGAACAACCACCACCAGTGCGCGGCATCGGCCAGGCACCAGAATCCCAGCGCGGCACTGCTGATCCATGTGCTTTGAAACAACACACGGCGATGATCGGATGCTGTGACGCAGCGCCCTGCCCACATGCTCGCCGCCATTTGCAACAGAAGCATGCACGCCGCCATGACGTAGTAACCCGTCAGGCTAAGTTGTACCACGCGGACTTGATACTGAAAGAAGACCACCTGCGTCACTCCGTTGGCGAGTGCCAGACACCAACTGTGGGCGAGCAACCAGCGGACATTCTGGTTCTGCAAAATGACGTGCAGTGCGCCCGGATCGAATCGAGATCGATTCTCATTCGCCGGCTGGGGATGAGGCAGCAAGAACATCGGCAGGATCGACGCCAGCAGCAACAGCCCGCCGGTTGTAAACACCGCGGCATAAACCCACCAGAGAGTCTCCGGGGCGAACCGTTTCTTGGCATCGTCACGAAACCAGGCCGCAACGATCGGCAGCACCAGTTGAATCGACAGCGCGGCGAGATTCCGCCGGGCGAATAACCGGCCCCAAGCCGTCGGCGGGACGAGATCGGCGAGCCAACTGAAGTAAAGTGTGGTCGCGATTCCTTGCGCTGCCTGGGCAACGACAAGGACGCTAATCAGCACCCACGGCACGGCTTCGGGGGAAACGCTGTGTCGAAACAAACCAATGCACGGTATCAGGAATGTGATGAACCGCGCGATTAACGTTGTCACGAGCCACACCTGGCGGCGGTCACCGCTCCATCTCCACAAAGTCCGGCTACTCATTCCCGATAGCCCGACTAACTCGGGAGTGGCCATCATCACGGCGAGGCTGAAGGTGTGCGCTCCCAGATCGGCCGCAAAATAATTCAGAAACCCGCCGGTGGTGAGCGCATTCCCGGCAGTCCAGAGTGCCGCATTCAGCGTGATCGCGCGCTGGGCAGTCACCGACAGCGGCGGCGAGGATGACGGATCGGTCTGCATACGGAACCATCCTGAGATTCAAGCGGGACCGATCATACCGAATTTACGGATTATGCCGAGTGGTGCGGATTTTCTGTGGAACGGCCCATTCGGACGCCCCTGTCGACCAAGAGTTGATGAAGGAGGGCTCCGTCGGGGTTGCGCCGCCGGGGACGGACATTCGCCGAGAAACCGTCGCTCCACGGGATCGCCTCTTGTTCTCACCCCGCGCAGGGGCATAGAATTTTCCGAAGCGGCACAAACTCCCGGATGGGAATCGTTGTCCTATGATGAATGGGGGCGACGGTTTCTGTTCCGGAGATTGGTGCGGTCGATCCATCACTACGGACGCTAACGATCCTGACTCACGTTGGGGGGAAAGCAATGTCCGTAAGAACCGTCTGCCGATCTGGACGAGACGGGATCGTTGTTTCATATCGTTCGCCGAACACAGTCCTGATCGCCGGATGCCTTCACCGGATACGGGAGTCGAGAGTTTATGGCCGCCAAAAAATATCTGAGTCTCGAAGAAGCGGCACAAGTTCTCGGACTGCGGAGCGATGAAGTTATCCGCATGCGCGAACGGGGTGACCTGCGCGGGTTTGCCGATCGCGGCACATGGAAGTTCAAGTCGGATGATGTTGAAGAGGCCAAGCGCCGCCGGCAACCCGATTCCAATCCTGATGTCCCGCTGATGGACGACGATGCCAATATTCTCTCCGACGATGACGACCTCGGCACGCAAGCCACAATGGTCCGTCGCGGGGAAAGTGCTTCCGACAGCGATGTCCGGCTGATTCTGGATGACAATCTCCGCACCAAGCCGCTCGCCGGCAGCAGTGCGGAATTGCCAATCCTGAAGGGTGCTGGCTCGGACAGCGATGTCCGGTTAGTGGGCAACCCCGGTGCTGCGCCGTTGATGGAAAGCGATTCTGATGTCAAGCTCCTCAAACCGCAGTCCGACAGTGGCATCCGTCTGAGTGATTCCGACAGCGATGTCCGTCTTGCTTCCCCGGGGAAAGGGAGCGACAGCGATGTCAAACTTGTGCCGTCTTCCGCCGCTACCGATTCGAGTGCGGATGTGTTCGATCTCGACGCCGGTGAATCGGTGTTGCTCGAGCATGACAGCGGAATTCAGTTGCCGGACGGCAGCAGTGTGAAGCTCACCGGCGGAAGTGGCTTGCGGCTCACGGCCGACAGCGGCATCCGGTTGAAAAGCCCGGCTGACAGCGGAATTCTGCTCGAAGGTCCCACGGACAGCAGCATCAAGCTGCACTCCACCGGGACCAGCGGTATGGGACTCGGGCCGGGATTGTCGAGTCCCAAACTGGGTCGAGGAAACAAGCCGGTCGATGAACTCGACATGACTTCCCCCATGTTGTTCGAAGACCGCGACGACATGAGCGGAACCGATCCCGAAGTCCCCATGCTCTCATCCGATGATGATGACGATCTGATGCCCAGGAAGAGGGGCCCCGCCGACACCCATGCGGAAACCAGCGTCATCATGTTCGATGATGACGATGAAGAGGTGGGGCAGGTTTCTGCGAGCAAGAAGAAGAAGGCTGGCCTCAGCGGCGTGAGCTTTGACGATTCCTCATCCGAAGTCGAAGCGACCGAGGAATACGACGACGAACTCGAAGTCGCCGATGATGTGCTGGGTGAAGATGACGAACTCGAGGAGATGGAAGTCTTCGATACGGAAGACGCCGATTTCAGCGATTCGTTTTCAGAAGGGGCCAGCTCGGCCGATTTCTCACCCCGCGGGTTGGGAAAGATTGCGGTTGTAGAACGGGAGTGGAGTGGCGGTTCCGTGGCGTTGATCGCGTTTTCCACGCTGACACTCGCCATCGGCGTTATGGTCGGTGTCGATCTGCTGCGTACCGTTTGGGGTGCAGGCAGTCCGATGGACCAAGGGCCCTTTGTGACACTGCTGGGTGGGTTGTTCCAGTAGCGCCCGACAGCATAGCGTGGATCAACGCGGGGCGCGAAACCGCAAAGCGAGAATCGCGCCCCGGTTGTAAACCACTACTGCGGCAGTGCCAGCTTCCACAGATGTTCGTCGCTGCGGATATAAATGGCACCGTTGGCAACCGCGGGGGTGCAGAGGAACGTTTCACCAAGATCGTTCTTGCTGACGATTTCGCCCTTCTCGCCAAGTTTCACTACCTGGCCCACACCCTTCTCATTGAATGCGATGAGATGGTCCGCGGCGGCGACGAGGCTTGAACTGAACGGGCCCTCCAGTCGGAGTTGCCATTTCGTCTCGCCGTTCTTCGGATCGGCACAGAACAGCACTCCGGCATTGTTGACGAAGTAAAGCATGTCCTTGTAAGCGATCGGTGTCCCCGTGCCGGGGTTGAGCCGTTCGCCACGCCACAGGATTTCCGGATTGGCGCTTCCCTCGGCGATTTGCAGGGCCGTGATGCCGCGCGACGGGACGTAGATTGTCCGTCCATTCACCGTTGATGACGGAATCGTGCTGGCCCCGTTGTCGTAGTTGAAGACGACTGCCCCGGTGCGGGGATTGACCGCGGCTAACCCGGCGGATGATTGCAACAGTGCGAGATCTTCAGCCGGTTTCGCCCCACGCAACACGGCAGGGGAGGTCCAGTTCGCGCGCTTGGGCCGTTCGCTGGTCCAGCGGGATTCCCCCGTGGCGACATCAATGCCGACTGCGAGTGACTGGCTGTCGTTCTCGATCTGGGTGACCAGCGTGTCTCCCACGACGATGGGTGAAGATGACATTCCGAGGCTGTTGCTCGCATTCGGAAAGTCCACCATCAACCCGCGATACCATTCGAGGTTGCCGTCGAGATCGAGGCAGACGAGGTCGTTGCTGGAATAAAGGGCGAAGATCCGTTTGCCATCGCTGGCGGGGGTCGATGACGCGTTGCAGGTTTTGGGATGGCTGCCGGTCCGTCCGGTGGCCCAGAACTGGCGTTCCCACACGGTGCTGCCATCTTTTGCCGAGAAGCAGACGACGTGTAGACGGTCCTGGCGGTAACCACTGGAACAGGTTACGAAGATCCGGTCACCGACGATGATCGGACACGAAAGCCCGCGACCCGTCAGCGGGACTTTCCAGGCCACATTCTTGTCGGCCGACCATTCCAGTGGAATCGGCGTGTCATCCGCCACCGCGGTGGAATCGTTTCCACGGAACTGACGCCAATCGGCGGCGATCACGACAGCGGGAGACAAGGCTGCCAGCAGGCAGAGCGAATAGGAAAAACCGCGCATGGTTATCGACCTTCCTTCGCGACACGCACGTCGCCGGTTTCACGTTGCGATGTCGTCACACCGGTGGGCAGCACGGCCGAACCGGCCTTCGTGCAGACGCGCAGCTGATACTTCCAGTCCTGGGCCCATTCTTCTGTCTGCTCATTCTGACAGACCTTCAACAACAGCACGTTGCGACCCGCCTGCAGCTTCACCGGGACTTTGTACTGATCGAGCGATGAGCCACGGTGGTACTCATCCCGCGCGAAAGCGAGTTCCCCATTGACCCACAGTTTCCAGGCATTCGGCGTACCGAGGCGAATCTCGACCGACTGCGCCGCCGGGCTTTGAAACTCGGCCGTGGCATACGTGATCGCCCCCTTGTGCGGGGCCAGCGCTTTCGCGAGGTTCACGGTGCCGTATTCGTCGTCCGTGGCGAACTCGGTCCAGGCGACTTCCTCACCTTTGCCGGGGTATTTCGCGTCGAACTTCAATTCCTTCTCGGGAGGATAGGCGACATCGAAGCCCTGCTTATCCGTGTTGTCAAACGGTCCGATGAGCTTCCAGTTGGTGACGAATCCAAAGTGCTTCTGGAGGTTGACGGTTTCGCCAAGGTCGCGCAATGGTTTGACGATGGCTTTCACCTGATCGTCGTCGACCGCACCGAGCAAGGCTTGCTTGAATGTTTTGGCAGCCTCTTCCTTCGCACCGTCATCCAGTTGCTTGGTGCCGGCGGTGACCAATCGGGCCACGGCATCCCGGCGGAATTCCGCGTTGGCATCCTGCAACATGCCCGGGATGAGTCGATCCGCGGCGGTGGCATCGACTTTCAGCAACCATTCATACGCCAGCCGCCGTGCCGACGCATTGTTGCTCCGGTTGACCACAAACGCTTCCAACGCGCTAGCATCAAGCTGCTTCAGTTTCAGGGCGCGATCGGCAACGGTCTCGAACGCCCCACGCAGCCAATTGGCGGCGAGTGGTGACGATGTTTCGAACCCACCAAGAATCTCCGGCAGGGCACTCGCCGGGGCTTGAGACAACTCCTTCACCGCAGCGATGGCGGGGGCGTGTCCGGCCCCTTCGGTTCCCACTGCCTGAATGCGAACAATCAACTCCTTGGGCGGGGCACCGACGGCCGACAGCGGCACGATCGATGCAAAACCCATCACCGCAACCGCGGCACAGACAAAACGCTTCATCGAAGATTCTCTCCCCTCACGAACGGTGAACGGGCGCTTGAACAGATCGGTATTCTAGCATCCATCACCAACCCGAAGGAAACGTACTCGCACCCTGGTGGTCGTTTCCCGCGCCGCGCAACATGTTTCCGCAAGGCTCACGAAGGGACTGGGAAGCGATCATGACGGTACGCGAAACCGCAAAGCGTCGGGCGCGAGCGGGCTGGGGGATTGGTATAGTGACACCATCCGTTGGCACATTGACACCTGACAACGGACGTTTCACCACACTTGCAGGATGCCTGGTTCGCGACGATGCACAAATACATCATTATGGGCGCCCAAGGCTGCGGCAAAGGGACGCAGGCCAAGCTGCTCAAACAAGACTTTGATCTCGTCCACATCTCCGTGGGGGATATCTTCCGCTGGCACATCCAGTCGCACACCAAACTGGCGGCCCGGATCAAACGCCTGATCGCGGAAGGGCACATGGTCGACGATGATGTGGTGGCCGACATTATTCAGCAGCGGCTTGCCGAACACGACTGGAACTACGGTTTCATTCTGGACGGCTTTCCGCGCACGCGGACCCAGGCCGATTTCTTCGTCGAGAGCTATGACATCGACGCCGTGATCTTCATCGATGTCGCAGATGAAATCGTCTTCGAGCGCGTGCTGGCCCGAAGAATGTGCGGCCAGTGTGGGTTGGATTACAACCTGATCCATCATCGCCCGGCACAACCCGACACGTGCGATGTGTGCGGCGGCACCTTGGTGGCGCGCGACGACGATAATCCGGACGCCATCCGCGCTCGGCTCAAAGATTATCGCACCAAGACGGAGCCGATTCTCGAGCTCTTCCGCCGCAAAGAACTGGTCATTCAGACCGATGGCAGCCAGTCCGTTGCCGCCATTCAGGCCGATATTCGGTCGCAACTCGGGTTGCCCGCGGCCAAAGTTGAGAGTTGAGAGTCGAAGGTTGAGGGTTCGAGAAATACGGGAAGAAATACGGGAAGGTGGCGAGACGCTGGGGTTCCGCAAAGCGCAGCGAGGGGATCTTCTCTGACCCTCAACCTTCGACCATAAACCATCCACCAAAAAAAGAACCGCCGTGATCTTGCCCGAAAAGATCACGGCGGCCGAGGACTTGCGACTCAACCCTCGGTTTTACTCGGTGGGAATGCCGAGCAGTTCTTCTTCTTCTTCCTGGATGATGATTCGCGGCGTCACCATCAGCATCACGCTTTCCGTTTCGCGGCCGACACCGGTGTTCTTGAACAACCGGCTGACGTACGGAATCTTGTTGAGGATCGGGACACCGGACATCGTGCGGCCTTCACGCAACCGCTTGATGCCGCCGAGCAGCACGGTGCCACCGTCCGGAACGCTGACCGTGGTGTTGACCGAGACGAATTCCGTCACGGGTTGTTGCACGGTGACGCTCAGGCCGTTGCCCCCTTGTCCCTGCTGTCCCTGTTGTCCCTGCTGGCCTTGCTGACCGCCCTGTTGTCCCTGCTGGTTCTGCTGGGCGAACAGGGAGCTCATAATCATTTCCTGGGTGCCGATGCCCCCACCGATGCCAAAGCCTTGTTGCCCACCACCACCGCCGAAGCCGCCGCCGCCCTGGCCACCACCGAAACCACCACCACCACCCTGGCCTTGTTGACCTTGCTGGCCCTGTTGGCCACCCACGTTGGCCCCGGCCCCACCGACGAACGAGAACGTGAACACGTCGGTGATGTTCGAGAACAGCGGGAACACGGTCAGTCGCACAAAGCGACGGTCAGCCGAGATCACCGCCGACACGGTGAGTTGCACACCGTCCGGGATGAACTGAATCACCGGCTGGAAGCCTGTCGAGAAGAACCCGACGGTCGGGATCAAGCTGATGACGAACGGACGGCTCACCTGGCTGGTCACCGTCGAGGATTGACCGTTGAACAACGTCACCTTCGGAGCGAACAGCAAGTTCGTCCGGGTATCACCCTGGGCGGCCTGGATGAAGAAGAAGGCTTCGATATCACTCAGGACGGCCATACCAACCTGCACCCCGGCGTTCGGGTTGAAGCCGCCGAACGTCGGCACACCGACTTCGAACGAACCCTGCTGGAAGGGAACGTCGAGGTTGTTGGAGAACGTATTCGGCTGCGTCAAACCGACAATCGTGCCCCCCTTCGGGTAGCTGTCGCGGTTGTGCAGCTCCTTCTGTGGAGACGGAGTAAAGAACTGTGACGTCCCGGCTTGTGCCTGCTGTCCTTGTTGCCCTTGCTGTCCGCCTTGTTGTCCCCCACCTTGCTGAGCCTGGCCCCCAAAGAGACCGGCTTGCGGGACGAGAACCGAGCCGAACGGCAGGAATGGGATGCCAGCGTTGTCGACATCCTGGCCACCAACGGTGTCCTGCACGTTGAAGTCGAAGTCGATCCCGATCCGTTCGAAGAACCGGTCAGACACCGTGACGAACCGGACTTCCACCGTGACTTGCAGGTCTTGCAGGCGACGGAGTTGGTCCAGCAGATCGGCGATTTCTTCGTGAACCTTCTGCGTCTGACGCACCACAAGGCTCAACGTCGTTTCATACTGACGGATCGAACCGGCACCGCCGACCTCACCCCAGCTATCTGGAGCAATCGTGGTGGTCACCAAGTCGACCAGGGTTTCGAAATCGACTGTCGGGCCGGCTCCCTGGCGCGGGTTGCCGTCGGTAATTCCGCCCATGCCGCCCATCGCATCAGGACCCACCTGGGCAAACGGTTGATTCATCATCCCCGGTTGTTGACCGAGCGGCGATTGACCACCCGAGGGAATCCCCATCACGTTCAGCGGGTTCGACATCGTGGGTCCGAAGTTCGGAATCGGCACGACCAGGTCGGCGACCGGATAGGTGCGGACTTCGAGTTCACCCTGTTGACGCATGCGGCTGGTGATTTTGAGGACTTCGTCCTGAATCATGAAGCCGAGATTCATCGGATGGAGCACGAGGTTCAGGGCATTCTTCACACGGATCCCGTCGACATCGATGGTTACCGGGCGGTTGCTGGTGACCCCTTCTTCTTCGAGACCGAGTTGATCGAAGACGATGTTGATCCCGGCGACGGTTCCGATTTTGCGAATGACTTCGCTCAGCGGCACATTGTCCTCATGCAGCGAGATACGGCGTTCGAGGCTTTGCTCGATGCGGGTTTCTTCTTCGCTGCGGACGCGATTGTCGCTGCGGTATTTGCCTTTCCGCTTGCCGCTGATTTCTTCCCAGTTCTTCGGGAAGACTTCCGGCTTGTCATCGCCCACGGTGACGACCAAGCCCTTCTCGACGTCCATCAGTGTGTTGACGAACGATTCTTCTTTATCGTTGCGAAGATTGTTGTTGTCTTCCACCCGGCGGGCGAACTTGGCTTTCCAGTACAACGTTTCCGAAACCGGGTTCTTCGGGTCGAGTTCCTTGGCCTTCTTCGAGATCACTTCGGCGTCGGCGAACCGGCGTTGCTGATAGAGCGTGTTGAACTCTTCCACCAGCTTGGCGTATTCCTGTTCGACGCGGACCTTGTTGTTGCGATCACGAGTCAGGGCATCCAACGTTTCCTTGTTCCGGGCAGCGTTTTCGAGATTCGGCTGTTGCCGGGTGATCTCGTTCTGCAACGAATTGCGGGTTTTGTTGAGTTGCTTCAGCAAGGCCGCGGACGATTCCGGGCTGAGTTCGGCCCCTTCCACGGTCGCCATGGCCCGGTCGACGATTTGCAGGGCCTGTTCCGGATCCTTGTCCCGCAACCGTTCGGCCCGGAAGATCGCGTTCAGGGTTTCTGTCCGCAACCGGTCGAAGGCGATCGATTGCTGTTGCTGCATGGTGTCGAGCGGGCTGGGCTCTTCACCGGTGGTTGCGGCCGGTGGCTGGAGATCGCCATCGGTCACCTGGTTATTCGTCAGTTGAATCTTGTTGCCGTTCCGCGGAGCGAGTTCCCGGAGGAAATCTTGCATCCGTTGTGACTTGACCGGGTCGAGACGTTGACCGGATTGATGGGCAGCGAGGAACGATTGATACGCGGTCTTGCGATCGCCGCGGCTCAACTCCGACACACCCTTGTTGTAGAGTTCGACAGCCGACAGCCCGGACTGGGCCAGATCGGGTACGGCTTCGAGTTCACCAAACCCATTGGCATTCCGGGCACCGGAAGCGAGCTTGGTTGCGGGAGCCGTCTTTTCCTGACCGAACTGAGCGTTCGCAGTTTGAACGCTGTTATCGGCTGGCATCGACTTGCGATTCGCGATGTTCCCTGTCGTCGCTTTGGCGATCGCGGCCAGCACCAGGTCTGGACGATCATCGGCAAAGACGTCGTATGCCACATTCAACCGGTCAGCCGCTTCGGCTTTTGCCCGGGCTTCTTCCAACTGTCCCTGGTCCATCAACTGACGGGCTTCGGTAAGAAGCTTCGCGGCTTCCACTTTGCTGGAGGCGACGATCGGGGTCTTGGCGTTGTCGGCCCCGGTGGCGTTGGATCCGCGAGTGGCAGCGCGGGCGATGTCTGCCAGAACGATTTCCGGACGGTCGTCGAACAGTCCGTACGGAGCCTTCATCGAATCGGCTTCGATCGCCAACTGCCGGGCTTCTTCAATGCGGCCTTCGGTCAATGCTTGGCGAGCTTGAGCGAGAACTTGCTTGGCTTGCTGTTTCGCGGGAGCCGACTTGGGGTCGGTGGCAGGTGCGGTTGCCGCCGTTGGTTCGTCCGCGGGGAAGCTGGTGTTCTGAGCGATGTTCGAAGAGGCCATCGCGGCGGTAACATCATTCAGCACCAGTTCCGGACGATCTTCGAACAGCTTGTAGCTGACGTTCAGCTTCGCAGCTTGTTCCGCCTTGGCTTTCGCGCCTTCCACGTTGCCATTCTTGAGATCGGCGCGGGCCAGTTCGAGCAACTTGTTGGATTGCTGCTTCGGTGTCGCGGTGGCCGTTTGCGTCGCTTTGACCGGGGCTTTCGTGTCTGCGAATTCCTGATCGAGTGGCAATTCCGCAGCCTTGGAAGCCGGGGCTTCATTTTTGGCCACGGTCATCGTCCGGGAACGGCGATCGATGTCGGCGAGGACCAGTTCCGGGCGGTCATCGAACAGGTCGTAAGCGACACCCATCTGCTGGGCTTCGATCGCTTTCTGACGGGCCTCCTCATAACGACCGGCCTTGATGTCGGCACGGGCAGAGTTCACGAGGGCCTGGGCTTGGGCCTTCGGATTGGCATTCCGGGCGGGACGCTGTTCCGTTGCCGGGCTGAACTCTTCTTCGACATTGCCGGTGAGTTCCACCGTGGGCGTCGATTCGGTTTCGAGGACATTCGCGGTGCGAACCGGGGCGCTGGTGTCATCCGCCCATTCCGGTAGGTCCACCGCTTTCGTCGCCTTCGGTGCGGTCGCCCCTTGCAGACCGGCGAGGAACTGTGAGGGAGACAGTTCATTCCGGCCGAAGGTCATCTGGGCCGCTTTGGCGATGGCGTTCGCCTGTTGCGCCAGCTTGAAGGCTTCCTGCTTGTCGCCTTTCTTGGCGGCCTGCTGAGCCGCGGACAACAACCGCTCCACGCGGAGGCGAGTGCTGTCCGGCACCGGCGCGGCTTCCACCTCGCCGTTGAACGGATCGTCGCCATCCGGAGACTGAGCCCGAGCCCCGGCTTCCCCGAGAGCCCGTTGTGCCAGCTTAAGCTGCGTGCGGCTCAGGTACTCCACCGCCTGTTGACGGTCGGCGGCAGTCAGCCCCGTCTTGGCCGCAGCCGCTGCTTTGAGCAGCGCCTGGGCATCGTCGTACTTCCCGCGGAGGTACAACTCTTTTCCCTTGCGATAGGCATCGCGTGGGGAAAGATTGGATTGGGCCTGGCTGACCTCCACACCCGCTTTGAGTGTTTGGTCGCCGTGCTGAAGATTCGTCAGCCGTAACGCGGCAATCAACAGGCATGTGCCGCCGATCAGTCCGATGATCCTGCCCAAGGTAGCTCCCTCCTTCAGATCCGTGGGAATGCTGAATGTGTTCTCGACGCGACCGACCGTCGTGGTTTCTGTTGTGTACCGGTCGCGACTGAATTCATTGACGGGCTGCCAAACTCTTCCGGACTTCACGACGTGTGGCGTTTCCCCGAGCCTGCCCACGGACCAGAAACCGGGCAGAACCGAGGAAACACCACACCAAACCGGCCGACAACGGATGCCGACCTTCCGGCGTTTTTGGAATCGGCGGTGTGATATGTCAGGCGACTCGGACGGTCAAGATGATTCTGCCGCCTCGACGACGCATCTCGTGGACTTCACACGACATTCGTCCGAAACCGGCAAATCCTGCCACGGTCATTCTCTCCTGGAAATCTGGTGGTTGAAGTTCGTCGGCAAGAAGTCTGTAACCTCATTGATGAAAGGATGTTGCGGCGATATTCCGTCTGCTGAAGGATCGGGGCACGGCTGGTTGGCGACGGCAGGCTTGTGCACCTTGGCTCCGCGAATTGGCCTCGGACACCAACTTTCCCGGTCCCCACGACGTAGTTTCAGATGAACCCGCCCAAAGATTTCCCAAAAACTGACGACGGGGTACTTTCGGTGGGCTTGACGACCATTCCGTGCAAAACCTTCGCTCGGGGAAAATCCCCGGTAACCGCAGGCGTTCAACCCGAATGGGGCTGGACGAAGTCCCCCCAACGGGGCACGATAAAGAATCAGGTTGCGGCCGAATCCGTGTCCAGGTCGAACGGTCGCTTCGCAGGAGAGGTGTGAATCATGTCGGCGACGATGACGATGGTGGACTTCCGCGAACCCCAAGTCACCAACGAGTTCAACTACCGGCCGGTGCCTCCGCTGGTTCCTATCAGCGCCGCCTTTGTGCTGCTGTCTCCCCTGGCATTCGTTTGGGACACGTTGGTGATTCTCCCGCTGGTGGGAGCGATTCTCGCTTTCATGGCCCTGCGCAAGATCCGTCGGTCGCACGGTGATTACTCGGGTGGAAAACTGGCCACGTTCTGTAGCATCGTACTCCTCACAACCACGGTTTCCGCCGCGGGATTTCACGCCTACAACTTCGCGACCGAACTTCCCGAAGGCTTTCAGCGGGTGAGTTTTCCGATGGACATTTCCGCCAAGGGTTTTGTCAACGTGGAGGGAGAAGTCAAGGTTCATCCCGATGTCGAAAAGCTGGCCGGGCAGCCAGTGTTCCTCAAGGGATTCATGTATCCGACGAAGCAAACTGAAGGGCTCACCTCCTTCCTGTTGTGCAAGGATAGCGGCGATTGCTGCTTCGGCGGGCAACCCAAGCAGACCGATATGATCTTTGTGCAGATGCCCGAGGGACAAACCGCGAATTTCCGGGCCGGACTGGTCGCCGTCGCCGGGGAATTCCAGGCACGTCCGACAATTGATGAAACCGGGTTGAATCCGGTTTACCGTCTTGATGCCAAGGTCTTCGGTCCCGCAAAAACGGGATATTGACCATTTAGCCCCCCGTTGTCCGCAACGGGGGGTGACCGGCATCGCCCAAGGCATGACCCCCGGTTGAAGACCACCGGGGGTAAGTGATTTACGGAGATTCGTCAATGAATCGCTTCACCTGGGTGGTGTTGGGGGGCGTGTCGCTGGTCGTCGTTGCGGGGTGTTCCTCCGGGACCGATCCGTCGCAGTTCAAGTCGTACCAGGACCTCGCCGCACAGGATGCCGCGGCGGTGCCGAAGACCGACGCGGTGGAAAAGGTCACGCCTGTCGCCGAGGACACCCAGAACGTGACCGATCGGGATGCTGACCAGATCACGGAGAATGTCGACCCCGAGTTGCCTGTGACACCGGTGTCCGCTCTCGCTCCGGTGAATGTCGTCGATGGCACCTCGATGGCGGCTGTGCTGAAAGTCTTTCCGAGTCCGACAAGCACTCCGGACGTCACCGCTCCGGCCGCACCGGTCAATCCCGCGATCGTCGTCGCTGAACCGAAACCGGGCGGCATTCAACTGCTGGTTCCCCACCGCGAGTTTAAAGCCGAAGGCCCCCAGAACGCGCTGCGCGTTTCGTATGACGATCTCGATCTGCTCAAAGTCCTCAACATGGAACCGGTCCCGGAGGATGCACTCCAGCATTTTCCTTCGTGGTTGAAGGCGCTCGATGGCCAGCGCGTGCGGGTCCGCGGGTTCATGTATCCCACCTTTCAGGCGACGGGAATCGAGCAGTTTGTACTAGCGCGGGACAACCAGATCTGCTGCTTCGGCCGCAATCCCAAGGTGTACGACCTGGTCTCGGTCCAGATGCGTGACGGCAAGACCACCGACTACATTCAGAACCGCCCGTTCGATGTCGTCGGCATCTTCCGGATCGATCTGATTGCCGAAGGGGGCAAACCGATGGGCCTGTACTGGCTGGAAGATAGTGTCGTCATTAACAAGTAAGGAATTTCGACCCCGAAGGGGTCCCAGAAGGTAGCCGGTGGTTGAGCGCAGCGATACCACCGGTGATCTCCAGCAGAAATCTTGCATCCCGGAGGGATGCCAGAGTTGAGCGAGTTGGGTCCATCGTTCTGGCATCCCTCCGGGATGCGATGTTCATGTGTGATGAACCGGTGGTCGCCACCGGAATGGCGACCACCGGCTACCGTCTGCGATCCCTTCGGGATCAGAGTCAGCCTTACGAAAATGACGACTTCCGCGTTCCCATGTCATGGCCGCCGCGGATACCATAAGAATTGTTGATTCGACGCATGGGCGATCAGAAGTCTCTGGGGGAGAAACAGGAATGCGTTCGCGTGGAATGTTGGGAATCGCCTGTGTGACGGCCGGAGCGATGGTGGCCGGGTGGACTTCGTCGGCCGTCTTTGGGTGCCCGTTCTGTTCGGCTCCGTCGTTAACGATGACCGAGCAGCTTGCGCAGGCGAATGCCGCGCTGCTCGTCAAATGGACGGGTGGACAACCGGCAAAAGACCAGGACGGCGGCTTCACCGAATACGAAGTCGTTGAAGTCGTCAATCAACCCACCGGCAGCAAGCTTGCCAAGGGGAGCAAGGTCAAACTCGTCCGCTATCGCGCCGCCAAAGCGGGTGATCTCTACATGCTGCTGGGGACCACGGCCGGGGCTGTGATCGACTGGGGCAGCCCGATTGAAGTCACCGAGGATTCGTTCGCCTACATCAAGAATTCCCCAAGTCCGGAACTCCCGACGAAGGAACGCCTGAAATACTTCCTGAAGTTCTTTGAACATCCCAATCCGATGGTCTCCACCGATGCTTACGGTGAATTTGCAAATGCCCCGTATGCGGACATCACACCGATCGCCGACTTGTTTCCGCGGGAGAAGCTGCGGGTCTGGTTGCACGATCCGCAAGTCTCGCCCAGCCGCCTCGGACTCTATGGCCTGATGCTCGGGCTCTGCGGCAAAGACGAAGACGCCGCTGTGCTCGAGAAGAAAATCTTCGAGCCGACGACGGAATTCCGTTTGGGCATCGACGGCATCATGGGGGGCTACCTGCTGCTCACCGGTGAAAAAGGCCTCGCGCTGGTCGAAGAGAAGAAGCTCAAGGACAAGAAAGTCCCCTTCAGCGAAACCTACTCCGCGATGCAGGCATTGCGATTCCTGTGGCAGTACGGCGACGGCAAGTTTGAACCCGAACGCCTGCGGCAATCGATGCGGCTGCTGCTCGATCGTCCGGAACTCGCTGATCTCGTGATTGCCGACCTGGCCCGGTGGAAAGACTGGTCGGTGCAAGACCGGTTGATGGCCATGTACGGCCAGGAAGAGTACGACATTCCGTCGATCAAGCGGGCCGTGGTGCGGTACATGCTGGCGTGCAGCAAAGACATGACGGCCGCCGAAACGGATGTCACCCACGCCACGCAACACCTCGCCGACCTCGAAGCCCGCGACCCGAAAACGGTCTCCGACGCCAAGCGGTTCTTCTTCATCAAGTAATCCACTTAGCCCCCCGTTGTCTTCAACGGGGGGTTCTTCGGCGGGCCATCAAATTCACCCCCGGTTGAAAACAACCGGGGGCTAAGTGAAATTGCACGGAGGGAATCGTGCTTCTCCAGCTCCGCGGGACCGTGGCGATTTTCGTTTTGTTGTGCGTGACCACCACGGTCAGCGCCATGTGTCCGTTTTGCCCGCCATCGTCACCCCCGTTGTCGGAGCAGCTTGCCGAATCGGATTGTGCGGTCCGTGCGAAGTGGGTCCGGGTCATCCCGGCAAAGACCGAAACCGATTCACCGGAAACGGTCTTCAGAATCACCGATGTTGAGCGCGACCGTTCGGGAAAACTCAAACCCAGCGACCTGATCACCGTCGACTTTGAACGGCAGGGAAGCCCTGGCGACATCCTCTTTCTGACGGGGAAAGCGGATCAGGAATTCACGCAATGGGGCCAGCCGTTGCTCGTCACCGAAGAATCGTTTGCTTACATTCGCGCCCTGCCCTCCCCCGAAAAACCGGCCGTCGAACGGTTGCGGTTCTTTCTGAAGTTTCTCGAATTCCATGAGCAGTTGATCGCGAACGATGCGTTCTCGGAGTTCGCCCGGGCCAGGTATGCCGATGTCGTCGCCATGCAGAAAGAACTGCCACGGGAGAAAGTGCGGAAGTGGTTGAAGTCCGCCGAGACCGATCCCGTCCGCAAGGGATTCTATGCCCTGCTGCTCGGACTGTGCGGCGAACCCGCCGATGCCGAGTGGTTGTGGAGCCAGTTTGAAAAGCGACCCGGACCAAACGAACTTCGCATTAGCGTCGACGGCATGATGGGCGGTTACCTGTTGCTCACCGGCGAGGCGGGTTTTCAACGGCTGGTGCAGACCAAGTTGTTACCGGCCGATGCCGCGGATAGTGATGTCTACGCGGTCATCAACGGGTTGCGGTTTCTGTGGGAATACGCTCCGCACTGTGTCTCGCATGAGCATGTTTCGATCGCGATGCAGGTGGTCTTGCAGCGGCCGAAGTTCGCGGAACTGGCGGTGGTCGATCTCGCCCGTTGGAAAGCCTGGGACGCGACCGAAGAGGTGATCGGTTGGATGGGCCGGACTCCCTTCGATGAACCCGCTTCGCAAGCCAAGCTGGTGCAATTCGCGCGGGAATGTTTGAAGGACGCCAAAGCCACCGAGACCGAAGATGCGGCTCCAGCGAAACTGGCCCAGGCGTTCCTCGATCACCTGCAGCGCGAACAACCGGAGCAGTGGAGTGCGATCGAACGCATCCTCAACCCGCGGCCGAGGAAACCGTCCGCGGATCTGTTCGATACTTCAAAATGAAATGCAGGGAACCACGGAAGACACGGACCACACGGAAAAAGATCGTCGGGAATGAGCGGCACGGTGTGAGTCCCGCAGAAGAACGAACCACGCGCCGTTTGATCGGGCTCATCGCCGCCTGCTATTCTTCCTCTTCGTCCGTGTCTTCCGAGGTTCCCTCTCTTCCTCTGATGGAGACCCCGTGATGTTTGATCTCCCGGCTGTGCAGGCGGCGATTCGTGAGCAAGGTTGCGATGGCTGGCTGATGTACGATTTCCGCGGGAGCAACATTCTCGCGCGGAGAGTGCTCGGCTTTCCCGATGGTGCCGCCGGGTCACGCCGCTGGGTGTACTACGTCCCCGCGACAGGCACGCCTACGAAGCTGGTGCACCGCATTGAAACCGGAGCGCTCGATCATCTACCGGGTGACAAACTTGTCTATCTCCGCTGGCAGGAATTTGAAGCCGGTGTCGCCAAGGTGCTGACCGGAGCGAAGCGCGTGGCGATGGAATACGCCCCACGTAACGGCATCCCGTATCTCGGCCGCGTCGACGCCGGGACCGTGGAACTCGTCCGGGCCAACGGGGCCGATGTCGTCTCGTCCGGTGATCTCGTGCAGCTCTTTGAAGCGGTCTGGGATGACGAGCAATGGGCGCTGCATCTCGAAGCCAGCGGCCATACCGATGCAGCGTACGGCATCGTGTGGAAGCTCATCGCCGATCAAATCCGCACGCGCGGCGAAACGACTGAAGACGCCGTGTCCGCGGTCATCATGAATCATTTCGCCGCCACCGGCATGACGACGTATCATCCTCCGATCGTGGGCGTGAATGCGCACTCCGGTGACCCGCACTACGAGACCGGGACCGAAGCGATTCGTCAGGGCGATTTTGTCCTCGTCGACCTGTGGGCGAAGATGGACAAGCCCCGGGCGGTCTACAGCGATCTGACGCGCGTCGGTTATGTCGGAGATACGGTTCCCGACAAGTACCAGAAGATTTTGGACATCGTCACCGCCGCGCGCGATGCCGCGATTGCGTGTGTCCGATCCGCGTTTGCCGAGGGACGACCGCTCCCCGGCTGGCAAGTTGACGACGCTTGCCGGAATGTGATCGAACAGGCGGGCTATGGGGAGTACTTCGTCCACCGCACCGGCCACAGTATTGGGCAGGAAACGCATGGCAACGGGGCGAACATCGATAATCTCGAAACCCGCGAAGACCGCCTGATTCTGCCCGGCTGCTGCTTCTCCATCGAGCCGGGCATCTATCTCCCCGAGTTCGGCGTCCGCAGCGAAGTCGATGTGTTCGTGGACAAACAGAAACAGGTCCACGTCACCGCGGGAGAACTGCAATACAAAGTCGTCCCGATTCTCGGTGGTCCGTAGTCCGTTGTCAGTGGTCCGTTGAGGACACCGACACCGCTTGCGGTTTCGCGCCCCGCGCTGATCGCTTCCCCGTGCCCACCCACTTCACACATTCAATCCCAGCGCCACCTGCTGTGATTTGGACGATTCCAGATACCGCGCGAACGCCGGTTCATCACGTTGCGCGCTCGCGCCGTAAAACACCAGCGCGAAACTCCGTCGCTGTCGCACCGCGGACGTGTTCGCATTCGCGCGGTGAATCGTATTCCCGTGGTGAATGAGGACGTCATTTGGTTGCGCATGGATGGCGACTTCCGCAGCGTAATCCGCGTCACCGAAGTCCGCGATGCCCTGGGAAAACCCCAGCGTTTTCGTTTTGCGATGTTGTCGGATGCCGCGCTGGTGTGAGCCCGGAATGTATCGCAGGCAACCATTTTCTTCGTCGACTTCATCGAGCGCCAGCCACATCGTCAGCACACTCGGCGGCGTCATGCAGAAATAGAAATTGTCCTGATGCGGCGGCGTGACATGGTTCGTCCCCGCCGGTTTGTTGAACCACTCGGCTCCCTGCGCTTTCGACGGTTCGCCCAGCAACGTCTCCGCCATCGACGTCCATGCCGGATGGGTGAGCAGCGCGGCGAAGTACGGGTCCTGCTCGATCCGCACCAACTGCTTGAGCGTCTCCGGCCGTGCGCGGTCCTCGTAGAACGCGTCTTTGTCGGCCAACGTCGGGACCACATCGCGAACGTACCGATCCAGTTCGGCTCGCAACTCGGCAAACAGGTTCGGTGGCAGAAAATTGCGGATCACCACATAGCCATCGCGATTAAACTGCGCCTGCAGCGCGGCGGTCTCGGTCATGCTCATTGCCTTTCGTCAAATCCCCGTCGACGTTCCGCTTCCTTGACAAACTGTACGCCCCATCGGACTCAGCGTACCATGATGACCGTCCAGGTTCATTCTTGCGATCCGGAGAGGGTGTCATGAAGTTGATTGAGATGTTTTTGGTCATGGCCCTGACGGGGAGCCTGACGCCGGGTCTGTTCGCCGCGGAGCGGGATCCTCAATCGCTGATCGACGCCGTCGTTCAGCAGGCCGGTGGTGAAGAGAAGCTGCTCAACATCTTCCGTTTTCGCGAACGGGTGCTGATTTCCACCACGCCGACGCCCTTGCCCGGTCCGGAGGAAAAGGGGAATCGCACCTCGGTGGTGCAGGTGGGAGGCGACTGGTGGCTGGGCACAAACAAGCGGAACAAGGACAAGGTCCGCGTCTTGCTTTGGGCGTGGAGCCTCCGAATTCTGACCGAGCCGAAGTCGAAAGTGGAACGACTGCCCGACGCCGAGGTCACCGGCAAACCCGCAGTCGGCTTGCGAGTCACGGAGTCCATCAAAGAGCCGATCGATCTCTACTTTGACAAGGAGAGCTTGCAGCTCGTGGCGATCGATTACACCGACACCCGGCACGTGTTCAGCGAATGGAAGGAAGCGCCGACCGGCTTTCGCTATCCAGCGCATGTGGTGGGCTTTCGCTTTGCCGATCGCGTGAAAAAAACGCTGCAGGAAAAACAGTGGTACCAGACAGATCTTCTGGAAATCACACCGCTTACGGAGCTCCCGCCCGAACTCAAGAACTAGGCCACCGACGTCGCTTGCTGAAGTGGAAAACCTGGGGATTCAGTCCTGCACTGCGGAGCTTCCCGATGCCCGAACATCGTGCCGTGATCGAATGGACCAATCGCGGTCCGGATTTCCTCAAGGGAAAATACTCGCGCGAACATACATGGACGTTCGATGGCGGGGTGATCGTCCCGGCGTCGCCTGCACCGTCGGTGGTTCCCGCGCCGTGGTCCAACTCGGCGAATGTTGATCCGGAGGAAGCGTTGGTGGCATCGATTGCCAGTTGCCACATGCTCACGTTTCTGTGGCTCGCCTCCAAAGAGGGGTTTGTATGTAGCACCTATCGGGATGACGCCGTCGGCGCGATGACCAAAAACGAGCGCGGAGTCTGGTGGGTTTCCAATGTGACACTCCGGCCGCAGATCATCTGGAACGGTGAGCGCACCCCCGCCGCCGATGACTTGCAGCGCTTGCATCACCGAGCCCACGAAGAGTGCTTCATTGCGAATTCGGTCCGCACGGAAATTACCGTGGAAACATGAGGTCGTGGATGTCCGAAACCCAGGAAATTCATCACTCGCGGGACCTGTACGGTGACGCCCGGCGGCTCATTCCCGGTGGGACGCAGTTGCTCAGCAAGCGGCCGGAAATGTTCGCACCGGAGCGCTGGCCGGCGTATTACTCGGAAGCGCGTGGTTGTGAAGTCACCGATCTCGATGGTCGACAGTATCTCGATTTCACCCACAACGGCGTCGGGGCATGTTTGCTGGGATATGCCCATCCACGGGTGACGGCCGCCGTGGTGGAGCGCATCCAGCGCGGTTCCATGTGTTCGCTCAACAATCCAGAAGAAGTCGCGCTGGCGCGGAAATTGATCGAGTTGCATCCCTGGGCGGAACAGGCGCGGTTCGCGCGCTGCGGGGGGGAATCACTCGCGATCGCCGTGCGGATCGCGCGGGCGGCCACGGGTCGGGACGTGATTGCCTTCTGCGGATATCACGGTTGGAGTGACTGGTATCTCGCCGCGAATCTCAGTGCCGACAAAGCGCTCGACGGACATCTGCTGCCCGGTCTCAGCCCGGCGGGTGTCCCGCGAGGTTTACAAGGAACCGCGCTTCCGTTCGGCTACAACCGCCTGGAGGAACTGGCGGCGATTGTCCGTGACCACGGCAAGAATCTTGCCGCCGTGGTGATGGAACCGACCCGCAACACGCCACCATGGCCCGAATTTCTGCCCGGTGTACGCCAGCTGTGTGACGAAACCGGTGCGAAACTCGTCTTCGATGAAGTCACCACCGGCCTGCGGTTTCGGCAAGGGGGCGTCCATCTTGATTACGGCGTCACCCCCGACATGGCAGTCTTCGCAAAAGCACTCGGCAACGGTCATCCCATCGGTGCGGTCATCGGTCGTGCGGCCACAATGGAAGCTGCTCAAAACACGTTCATCTCCAGCACGTATTGGACCGAAGGTGTCGGTCCGACCGCGGCCCTGGCTACACTGGCCGTGTGTGCCGAGGTTGATGTCGCCGGGCATGTCCGGCGGATCGGCGAAATGTTTCGCACCCGGTGGCAACACCTCGCGGAAAAGCACGGGTTGTCGATCACCCTCGGTGGTTACCCCGCGCTGACGACGCTCACCTTCCAGCATGAAAACGCAGCCGCGCTGATGACTCTTTTTACGGTCCGCATGCTCGATCGCGGGTTCCTCGCCGCCAGCGGGTTTTATCCCACGCTTGCCCACCAATCCGAGCAAATCGATGCTTACATGGCCGCTGCGGAGGGCGTCTGTGGGGAACTCGCGGAATGCATTCGCAAGGGTGACATCCACACGCGCCTCGACAGCCCGATCAAGCACGGCGGATTTGCCCGGTTGACGTGATCCGTCAAGAACGATGGTTCGCATTCCGTGGATTGACTGTGTGCCACGGCCGTGTCGGCCGTGCAAAGTGTGGCAAAACGCTTGGCAGAATTACACCGATCGCAGGAATTGTCTGTGTGTGGGAGGGCGAAGCTCCAGCTGAGCCGCGAGCGCTTCCACACGCAGAGACAAACAGCGGCTCAGCGGGAGCTTCGCCCTCCCAGACGACGCTCCAGACGCGCTGTTGAATTCTGGGACTGGTATTACACGGCCGCACGGACCTGGGACACAGAATCGAATTCTTCAAAGGGCTGTTCGCAGCGGCATCATTCCTCGTGAACGGCGCGTTGCTCAGAAACATTGCCGAGGACGGTCACCACGACCCACGCCCTGCCAACGTCGACACTCTGATATGACTTCCCGCCGGAGGGTTCGATGATCTTCGTTTCCCCCGTCTGGGTATCGAGAATGATTACCCGGTTCCCGGCACGCTCCATCTGATAGCGGGTCGGCGCGGGCAGTTTGGTGCGTGGAGCCGGCGTGGCATCTTCCGCCTTCGCCTTCTTTTTGGGCTGCGCTTCCGGGCGTTCCGTACGCCGGGATTGAGGCCGCGCGGCTGTGATGCGGCGCGGGATCGAGAACTCCGCTGCGTTGGTCAAGTCGACACTCAACAGCAGGACAACGGCGGTGCCGGAAAGCATCAACCGGCGACAGGATGGTATCGGTAGCTTCACGATGTACTCCAACGAATGGACGTCAATGATAAGGCTGTCCGTGCCGGATAAGTCCACCGCAGAGCAGCACTCTCAAGGAGATCAGATGCTCGGCGATCAGGCTTCCCAGTGTAGAAAGTCCCTCGGCATTTTTCGCCGAAGGGAAAAATATCGAGGGGCTCGACATCGTGACACGCCCGGCTGTCGCCAGATTGGACTTGAGAGCATACGTGTTCTGCGCGACATTGAGAACGACGCGCGCGCAGATGCTACGTGGCATCAGCTGGTGCTGCTTCGTAGGGAATGCCATGTTCGCGACGATCCGGTTCACGCTCTTCGCGGCAAGCATCTGTTTACTCGGTTCTGTGGGGTGGTCCGAGGACCTCGGCATCGTGCGCGTTGTGACGCGCGCAACCAAAGACAAGCCCAGTGGTCATTTCACGGCAACCCATGTCGGGAAGGGCCTGTTGCTGACGTGTGGGCACTGTTGCCGTTATGCCGGAGGGCCGCAGGCCCGTGTCGATGTGCGCATTCGGTCGATGGAAGACGGGGTGCCGATGCGGGCGGAAACGGCAACGATTCTTTGCCTCGACCAAGCTGCGGACGTCGGCTTTGTTCGCTTCGACCGCACCGAGGCGCTGTCCACGGCCTATGTGCTGGCACCGGCGGACTATTCTCTTTCCGTGGGCATGCCCGTTGTGCAATATACGTGGAAGATACCAGCGGGCGACCGATTGTCTTCGATTCGCTCCACAATCACCGCGGTGAACATGTTCCTGGGGCCGGCAAATATTGAAACACGACACGCTCCGGTCCAAGGCGATTCCGGTGCCCCGCTGGTCAGTCGCGGTGATGGTTTCATCATCGGTGTGACGACCGGAGCCGATCCGTGGAACCGTTTCGGCGTGCATGCGGGAATTGCAGCGGTCCATGATTTGGCGGCACGCTGCCAGTTGGAGTTGCCGAAGCCGCCCGTCGCCCCTCGTGTCATCCCCGCAGTTCTTGAGTCCGTGCTGCCGTGATGACGGTCATCCATCGCTGACGATGATGAACGGTGTGGCCAACAATGCGAACGAGCCGCATGGAGCGGCTTATTTCATGTCGTCAACACTTTCAGACCCGCGAGCGGGTGGGTCGCAATTCCCCACGGGCAGGATCAGACACCTCGGAGGGTCTCTGGACCGGATGAGCGAAACTCACCCACGGTCACGGGTCTGCCTCACACTGCGACACCGACTTACCATACTCACTCCTGCGGTTAGCGGCGGCTGTCTGTCCGGCTCCTTCCGGATTTCCCTGGGGCTTCGTCTCCCATTAGAGATAACGAAACCGGGAGTAACATGGATCACGCCCCGCCTCGGATTTCGTGGACGGCAGGGCCTGCATCGAACCGGGCAATCGCTCTGCACAATCCTTCAATGTTGATTTCACCAGGTGACCGGTGTGGTCGGCGAGGGAATGTGAAGCTTGTCCGCCGTGGCGATTGGTGCAGGGGCGACGCGATCGGCAAGGGGTTTGGCCGTCGGTGGAAGCCCGGCCAGTTGCAAGAAGTTTGCGAGCAGTCGATGGCCGAACTCGGTCAGGACCGATTCCGGGTGAAACTGCAGTCCGTACAGACGGTATTGTTGATGTTCGAGTGCCATCGGGACGCCGTCGTCAGTCCAGGCGGTGACCAGCAGTTCCGGGGGCAACGAGACTTCGTCCGCGATCAGGGAGTGATACCGTGCCGCGCGAAACGGATTGGTCACTCCTGCGAATAAGGGCGTCCCGGAGTGCCGCACCCAGGACGTCCGCCCGTGTACCGGTTCCGCCGCGCGTTGGACGAGGCCACCGCAAGCCGCTGCCAGCGATTGGTGTCCGAGACAGACGCCGAGCATCGGGATTTCGGCACCGAGGTCGCGGATGACATCGACCGAGATGCCGGCTTCGCTCGGAGTGCACGGTCCGGGTGAGATAACAATCGCCTGGGGGTGCATCCCACGGACATCAGCCACGGTCACGGCATCGTTCCGGACCACGCGCGTCTCGCAGCCCAACTCGCACAGGTACCGCGCCAGGTTGAAGACGAAGCTGTCGTAGTTATCGATGAGCAGGATCATGGCTGCCGGATTTCGGGGTCGTCTGCCACTGGCTCCGCCGGTGTCTTTGTCATCACCCGCGCTACGGATCGGTGAGGGCCCGCAGCATCCCCGCGGCTTTGTGCCAGGTTTCGGCGTACTCAGCAGCGGGATCGGACTGGGCAACGATGCCGCCACCGACGCTGCATTGTAACCAGCCGTGCCGCAGGACAAACGTCCGAATCAGCAGATTGCTATCCAACTGGTTCGGAGTGGTGGCGTAGAACAGGCTCCCGGTGTACGGACCGCGCACAGTCGGTTCCAATTCCGCGATGATCTCCATGGCACGGACTTTCGGCGCGCCGCTGATCGATCCGCCGGGACTGGTCGCCGCGAACAAATCCCACACGGTGACGCCTGGTTGCAAGGTGCCGCAGACTTCCGAAACCAGGTGCTGCACCGTGGCGTAGGTTTCCACTTCGCAAAGCAACGGCACGCGCACCGTGCCTGGCAGACAGACGCGCGACAGATCGTTCCGCATCAAGTCGACGATCATCACGTTCTCGGCCTGGTCCTTTTCACTTTCGCGCAGTTCGTCTTTGGAGAACAGGTCCGCTTCCGGGGCGGCGTTCCGTCGCCGCGTTCCTTTAATCGGCCGTGTGACCACTTCACCGTTTTCAACATGGAGGAACCGCTCGGGCGACGCGCTAATCACGGCCCAGTCGTCATAAAGGAAGAGGCCGGCGAACGGAGCCGGGTTCGATTTCCGCAAGCGTTCATACAGGACAATCGGTCCGCACGGGGCCGGGGTGAGCAATCGCTGTGAGAGATTCGCCTGGAAGATGTCACCAGCGTGGACATAATCGATGATCCGTTGCAGCGCCTGGAGGTACTCTTCGCGCGAGAAATTGCTCCAGACCGGCGGTTGTTCCATCACTTGACAGAAGGCCGCGAAATCGTTCAGCGGGGCCGGTGGTGCCGGAGTCGCCTCGACAAGGATGTGCGGGTTGTCCAGTCGATTCTGGAGCGATCGCAGTCGGCGTTCCGCGGCGATCCGTCGATCTTCATTCGACTCCGCGTCCATGCTGGGCCACGCTTGCACGATCCACCACGCGCGCTGCTGGTGATGATCCCACGCCAGCACCCAGTCGTACAGCCCCGCGGCCAGCACCGGCAGTTGGAACTCATCAATCCCGGCAGGGGGAATCCGTTCCCAGGCCCGGCCGAGTTCGTATCCCATCAATCCCGCGATCCCCCCCTGAAACGGCGGCAGCTCTGCGACGGGCTCGATCGGGAAGAACGTCATCGCCTTCCGAAAGCTGGCAAATGGATCTCTGCCGTAGACTGGCGCGGCTTGCTTAATCAATCGGTGCGGATCGGCAGTCAGAAACGAGTACCGGCCGCGCGGAGAGGACGTGGCGGCACTGTCGAGCAGCAGCAAGGCCGGCCAATCGGCAAAGGCCCGCACGGCGGCCATCACCTCAGGAACCCGTGGCAGTTCACAAATTAGCGGCGGGAGGGGAGCAACTTCAGTCATGGCCCATCGAGACGAAGCTCGTCATGAATTCTATACAAATGTATTGTCGTGCTCGGGCGGAATTCGCCGCAGCCACTACTGGCACAGTAGACGCAAATCAAAAAAGAAGCTGCGCGGCAACGGAGGTGTTCCCCTCGCATCCACTAGTGCCTCGTTGCGGCTAACTCTCTCTCATGCCTTTCCGTCGCGCAACGGCACTGACTTCGTCCACCGTGAGAAAACCCCAGCGCAGCGCCTCGTCCTGTGTGTATTGTTTCCCGACCGTCAAGGCCGTGCGGGCTTTCATCAGCTCCATGCCGAGGTAAAACGCATGCTCGGCGGTCAGCGTCCCCACGGTGGCGATCATGCGGTCGAAGACTTCGTAGGGGTCGCTGCCGTGCCAGTAGCCGTCACGATTGAGGAGATGGACTTCCCCACGCTCGGCAAAAATGCGGAAGTTCGGGTCGGTAATTCGCTGCCCCAGTTCCGAGAGTCCCTGGGCACCGAGATCATGGACGCGCGGGTCGCGCAGCATCACCAGTTGGCCATGAACATGCTTCGGCAAGGTGCGGCGTTGAATCGCATACCGCACCAACCGGCGGGCGATGTCGAACTCCTGCACCGCGGTGCGACACCAGTTGATGACGGACGTTGTGAGGATGCTGCCGATGCGCAACTCTTCACACAGCGCGGCCAGCAGAAAGTTGACGCCGGCGCTGTCGACTTCAGACAACTCGGTGACGTTGCCGATGCCCATCATCAGCGCGGCATCGGGATGTTCTTTCCGCACGCGATAATACCGGGCCAGTGAGGTCGCGAAACCGAAGCCGATCGGCTCAAGGATTGGGTCCCACCGCACGGTGCGTCCGGCCTGTGAGAAAGCCGCTGCGGTGGCTTCGAGCGAGGAAACATCATCCGGAGTGTCGGGAATGACGACGAATTCCGCGGGGATGGCCGTTTGCCACGCAAGATGCGGGCCTTGGCCGCTCAACACCAAGTCTGCTCCATTCTCGATCGCGGCTTCGACTTCACTCCGCTCGAAACTATCAATCGAGACGCGAAAGCCGTGGGATCGCAACGCCGCCACGGCCGCGCCGACACCGGCCCATGTTTCGCCGGGGATGTTGCCGAGGTCGATGACGTTCGCCCCCTGGGTTCGCAGTCGCTCGGCTTCGGTGAGCAGGGCAGCGAGCGTCAAGCGGGGCGCGTGGTTGATCTCGGCGATAATCTCGATGCTGTACTCATCCAGATTCGGCATCGGCTTTTTCTGTCGACCGAAAAACTCGGGGAGATCGCGCAGATCTTTGGGGCCCCGTTCAAACGGCACGCCCCACTGGGCTTCGAGACCTGATACATCGCCGCCGCACCATCCCGGTAACAGCACGCGATCGGTCCCCGATGGGACTGTTAATTTGCGTTGAACCCAGTCGACATGCATCAACGCCGCCACGGTAATCGGCAGCACGGCGACTTCGAAGTTCAACCCCGCGTCGCGTCCCCAGGTGTCCAGCAACTCGCGCAAACTCGGCTCGGCAAGTCGTCCGGTCACCAGCAATAGCCGCGGTGTAGTCACTTGGGTCGACTGTGTTTGAGGATGTCATGAGCGGCACGGCGCTCATGGGAAAATTCACCGCACCGCTCCGCCGTTCGCGTTGATGACTTGTCCTGTGATGTAACTGGCATCGTCACAGACGAGGAAGCGGGCGAGTTTGGCAATGTCTTCGGGGTACCCCCAGCGCTGGAGAGGGGTTTCCCGTAGGACACGGGCTTGCCATTCGTCGCTGGCGGTTTCGCCCCACGCCGTTTTAATCCAGCCCGGCGCAATGCAATTGACGCGCACCTGGGGCGAGAGGCTTAGGGCGAGTGACCGGGTGTAGCCCATAATGGCATTCTTGGTCGCGGCGAAAAGTTCGCCACTGTCTCCTTCCATCCCGCGGTCAGCCTGATCCCAGCCGATGGTGAGAATTGCCCCTCTTCCAGCCTGTTGCATCATGCGGCCCACCTCTTTCGTGGCCAACATGGTTCCGGTCAGGTCAACGGCCAGCAGCGCGGCGAGTTTTTCGCCATAGTTCCATTTTGCAGCAGGTCCTGTAAGAACATCCGCGCCAGCATTATGCACCCATGCATGGATTCCTTGCGTCTCTTCCCAAAGCTGAGCGACAAACGGGGCAATGGATGCAGAGTCTCGAAAATCGCAGCGGCGAGCGAATGCAGACACGCCTAATTTTTGCGCATTTTCGGCTACTTCTTCAGCGTGCGCTTGAGCATTCGCATAGTGGACAATCACATTCGCCCCAGCCGTGGCAAATTCTGCGATGATGGCACGCCCTATGCCGGTTGAAGCTCCCGTGACCACGATCCACCGGCGTGATAAATCAGCAAAGTCCGACATGATTAGGATCTTTCGCGCCAACACCGACGGTCGATTCGACGTGAATTAAAGGGATTCGTGCTGGGAGGAAACTGGTAATTCTGGACAAATCGCCTCAGATTGATGCGAGGATTCCGGCCGGGAAGCGGTTCACTCGGGTTCATATTAACGAATTCTGTAATTCGTGTGACTATTTTGATTTCGCGAGAAGGTAGTTGACTGGCCACAGGGGCACGACCATAATAGTGCCAACTTCGCCTCAGAAAGGTTCCGGACCCCTTGTGTCCGGGTAGTCTTAGCAATGATTCGACATTTCTCGATCTTCTCATCTGTGTTCGCAGCCGTTCTGGCCCAGCAGCCTGTCGCGACAACTTGTACGCCAACATAATCGTTCGATTCCTCCCGGAATCGACCTGTTCTAATCAACTTGCGTTGATTGGATCGGTTGAAGGTCTCGTCGCGTCACGACTAACAGTGTTCTGAATGCACAAACCCCAACGACGTTGATAATTCCGCTTCGGAGTGCGGAGATTCCCCAAAGTGTGCCCCGGTCGCTGAACATCCGTTCGAGTGACCTCTCAATAAGGACTGTGAGAATTGTCTGATTCAGGATTGGGTGATGATCGCCAAGCGGGTGCTCCGCCCCCAGAATCACAACCAGAGAGTGAGAGTTCCATGATTGCCAATCTTGCTAATCCACCGGCCCGCGCGGCCGGTTCGATTCCCGAGCTGTCCGATCAGCTTGAAAAGGACCTCGTGCAGGTCTTCAAGCTGATGTCCGACGAAACGCGTCTCCGTATCCTGATGTATTTGATGCGCGAAGGCGAACTGCACGTCACCGCGCTCTGCGAACGGCTCGATCAAAGCCAGCCCGCGGTCAGCCATCACCTGGCGCTGCTTCGCGTCGCCGGTTTGATTGAAGCCCGCCGCGATGGCAAGCACAATTACTACTCCGTCCGCGCGAAGCACTTCCATCGCATCATGGGCGAGCTCTTCAAGAGCATCACCGAAATGGAACAAGACAGCATCCGCTTCCAGGATTTCATCCTGACGCAGGATAAGTAACCGCGATCACGCGATGATAAACGATGCCCACTTAGCCCCCGGTTGTCCGCAACCGGGGGTTTTTCGTTTTGATCGGGCCTCACCGACCCCCCGTTGCGGACAACGGGGGGCTAAATGGAGGCATGGCCATCGAGGCGATGTTCGCGCGGTCTCTTCTTTTTCAGCCCGCGAACGGATATAAATAGAGCGTTTCAATCCAGCAAAACGTCCCCCAGCGGAACCCGCGGAGCATGGTTGCAGTGGAAGCCAAATTGGCGCTCGAAGACGGTTCGGTCTTCACCGGACGGGCCTTCGGCGCGAGTGGCGAAGTCTTTGGCGAAGTCGTGTTCAACACGAGCATGACCGGCTATCAGGAAATCCTCACCGATCCCTCCTACTGCGGACAGATCGTCACCATGACGTATCCGCAGATCGGCAACTATGGCGTCAACTGGGAAGACGTCGAAAGCGGCAAGCTCTCCATCCGGGGCTTCATCGTCCGTGAACTCTGTCGGCTGCCGAGCAATTTCCGCTCGCAGCAATCGCTCGACAAGTATTTGAAGTCCGCCGGGGTGATTGGTCTCGAAGGGATCGATACCCGGGCGCTCGTGCGCCGGTTGCGCATCCGCGGGGCGATGACCGGGGTGTTGTCCTCGGTCGATCTCGATGATGCCTCGCTGATTCACAAAGCGCAGAATGCCCCGAACATTGTCGGCCGCGATCTTGTCAAAGAAGTGATGCCGTCGGCTCCGTTCGAGTGGACGCAAACGCTGTCGCCGATGAATTCGTTCGGACCAACGGTGGCCACGCACGGCGATCATAATGAACACATCGTCGCCATCGACTACGGCATGAAGTGGAATATCCTGCGGCATCTCCGACAAACCGGTGCGCGGGTGACCGTCATGCCGGGTAACGCCACGGCTGAGGAAGTCCTCGCTCAAAAGCCAGACGGCGTGTTTCTCTCGAACGGTCCTGGCGATCCGCGGCCATTGACGTATGCCATCGATACGATCCGCGGGCTGTTCGGCAAGGTCCCGGTCTTCGGCATCTGTCTCGGCCATCAACTGATGGGTCTTGCGGCCGGGGCTGAGATTTTCAAGCTGAAGTTCGGTCACCGTGGGGCGAATCAACCCGTGTTGAATCAGGCGACCGGGAGGGTCGAGATTACATCGCAGAATCACGGATTTGCGATTTCCACAGAGAACCTGCCGTCGAATCTGGAAGTGACGCATATCAATCTGAATGATCAAACGGTCGAAGGTCTCCGGTTGAAGGACGCTCCTGCGTTCTGTGTCCAGTATCACCCGGAAGCCGCCGCCGGTCCGCATGACAGCGCGTATCTGTTCGACGAATTCCGCCGCCTGATCCGCGCGTAACTTCCCCGAAAGATGGCCCTTCCGGGCCGTCACTCGGATCGCATCATCAAGAATATGACGGCCCGCAAGGGCCACCCTCCATCGACAATCTTAAAAGACGAGTGACTGAGAATGGCCGTAGAACGAACGCTGGTTTTGTTGAAACCCGATGCTGTGGCCCGCCGGTTGAGCGGCCCGATTCTCACGCGGTTTGAAGCCCGTGGGTTGAAGATCGTCGGTCTCAAGATGTTGCAGGTGACGCCGGAACTCTCGAAGAAGCATTACGCGGAACACGTCAGCAAGCCGTTTTATCCGCAGCTTGAAGGCTTCATCACGTCCGGGCCGATTGTGGCCATCGCGCTCGAAGGCCCGGAAGCGATCACGGTCGTCCGAACGATGATGGGCCCGACCAATTGCCGCCAAGCCGCTCCGGGAACCATCCGTGGCGACTACGGTCTGAGTCGGCAGATGAATCTCGTCCACGGTAGCGATGGACCGGAGGCCGCCGCGAAAGAGCTGGCGATTTACTTCGGCCCGGGCGAACTGATTTCGTCCGCTGGGCCGTTGGATCACCTGACCCTCGCCGACGACGAAAAGTAATTTTCCGTAGGGTTTGCCGAGTCATCGAGGCGAACCTACTATCGCAAACCTGGTTCGCCTCGAAGACTTGGCAAACCCTACTTGATGTCGGGCCTCTCGGGAAAGGTGCAACATCATGCGGTTGGATGGTGGCCGGGAAAGCGAAAACGTGGAAGACCGGCGCGGTCAGCGCGGCGGTAGCCCGATGGCAGTAGGCGGCATCGGTGGGTTGATTCTGATTGTCATCGTGATTGCCCTCGGCGGCGATCCGCGGCCGTTGTTGCAGAACATGGCCAATCAACAGCGGAACGCCCCGCCGGTGGATGGCCCCGCGGTTCCGAACGACCCGAGATCAGAAGAACTCAAGAAGTTCGTTGCCATCGTGCTGGCCGATACCGAGGACGTCTGGACCGATGTCTTCACGAATGAACTCAACGCCAAGCGGCCGTATCCGCCGCCGAAGCTGGTCTTGTTCACGGGACAGGTGCAATCTGCGTGCGGGTTTGCGAGTGCGGCGTCCGGACCGTTTTATTGCCCGGCCGACGAAAAAGTTTACATCGACCTCGCGTTCTATGATGAACTCCAGTCGCGATTCGGTGCCCCCGGTGACTTTGCCCAAGCGTATGTGATCGCCCACGAGATCGGCCATCACGTGCAGAATCAGTTGGGGATTCTGCAGAAGGTGCATGCGCTCAAAGGACGTGTCAGCGAAGCCGAGTACAACGAGGCGTCGGTTCGATTGGAACTGCAAGCCGATTTTCTCGCTGGGATGTGGGCGCATCACGCGCAGAAGATGCGAGACATCCTCGAACCGGGTGACATCGACGAAGCCCTGCAGGCCGCGACCGCGATCGGCGACGACACGCTCCAACGCCAGTCCAGCGGCCACGTCGTCCCCGACTCCTTCACCCACGGTACTTCCGCCCAACGCGCCCGCTGGTTCCGCAAAGGCCTCCAGTCGGGCAAACTCCGCGACAGCGACACGTTCAAGATCGACTACAGCGATCTGTAGGCAACCAGCGCGGGAATCGCATCCCGGCTTTGAAGGAATGTTCCGCTGGAATCGGGCATGGGCTGGGGTGGTCACAAGGCGTAAAACCGCCGGTGCAAATCAGCGAACTGTTACGGCATTTTCGAGGTGCCGCGCGGGGCATTCGCACTCCTTTTTTCCAGCAAAATCTGCTAGGATTTCCATTTCGCAATTCAGCGGATTGCGCTCCTCGGCGCGGGAGTCTTTAGACCCTTGTTCGGCTGCAGCGCGCGATTCCTTTCAGATGGGTGACCTGCGATGCATTTGTCCTGTTCCCGGAATGCTTTGACGACGGCGTTTACGGCTGTCAGCGGGGTCGTGCCCAGCCGCACCACCAAGGAAATTCTGAAGAACGTCAAGCTGACGGTGGCCCAGAACACGGCGACGCTGATTGGGACCGACAGCGAAATCGGCATGCGGTGTATCGTGCCGGATGTCACGGCGGATTCCGGCGGCGAGGCGTTGCTGCCGACGGCTCGCGTGCTGCAGATCCTCCGCGAACTGTCCGACGACACGGTGAAGATCGAAATCGCCGGGGACGCGATGTGGATTCGAAGCGGGTCGAGCGAGTTCCGCCTGTCCGCCGAAGACCCCGCGGAGTTCCCGCCGGTCGCCGGGTTTGACGACGACAGCTTTTTCGTCGTGTCGGCTCATTCGCTGCGGCAGCTCATCAAGCGGACGGTGTTCGCGACGGATGTGGAAAGCACGCGGTATGCCCTCGGCGGGATTCTGCTGGAACTGAATGGCGAAACGGCGACGCTCGCGGCCACGGACAGCCGCCGGTTGGCGGTGATCTCGACGAGTTGCCGGGCGGAAGGGAAGCCGACGATGCCGACGCCCCCGCCGGTCGTGCCGTCGAAGGCGATGCAACTCATCGAGCGCGTGCTGGGGGATGGCGAAGCGGAAGCGAAAATCGCGATTCATGCGAACGATATCGCGGTCCAATGCGGCAGCGTGATCGTCACCAGCCAGTTGGTGCAGGGCCGGTTCCCGGATTACCGCAAGGTGATTCCGAGCCAGTCGAACGCCATCATCGAGTTGCCGGTCGGACCGTTTTACTCGGCGGTGCGACAGTCGCAGATCGTCACCAACGAGGAAAGCCGCGGCGTCGACTTCACGTTCGCCAAGGGGACGCTGCGGCTCAGCAGCCAGGCGGCGGACATCGGGCAATCGAAGATCGAACTGCCGATCAGTTACGACGGGGCCGATGTCACGATCACGTTCGATCCGCGGTACATCTCGGACTTTCTGCGCGTGCTGGACCCGAGCACGTCGGTGCAGTTCAAACTGATCGACCACGAAAGCGCCGCAGTGCTGGGGGCGGATGGAAATTACACGTATGTGATCATGCCGTTGGCGCGGGATCGGTAGCGGGAGGGAAATGTCGAATGAGAAAGGCGGAATGTCGAAAGTAGAGAGTTTTGACGCCGCTGTATTCCATTCGACATTCTGCCTTCGTCATTCGACATTTTGGATCCGTCATGCCTGACCCGTTGCCGCTCGCCAATGCCCTCGCCGAACTGATCGCGGTGCGGGGTTACGCGCGGCGGCAGGCGGATGCGGATTTGCAGGCGGCGTGGGAAACGGCGATCGAACGACAATGGCCGGGTCAGACCCACGCCTCACGCGTGGTCCGCGGCGTGTTACAGGTGACGGTGACCTCGTCCGCGTTGTTGAGCGAGTTGTCGGCGTTTCATCAAGCCGCGTTGACGACCGCGTTGCAGAATCAGGCCCCGCATTTACGCATCAAAAGTATTAAGTTCCGATTGAAATGATTTCCGCGTTTGCGCTTTGCAGGTCACAAAGTCAGCGCTGTGTGATCCTGCAAAGCGCAAGCGCGGGATAGGAGATGAATCCGTTGGTCGAATCGAATCACACGCCTGAAGACGCGCCGGAAACGTCCATCGGTTCCGAAGAGTACAGCGAAAAAGACATCCGTCTACTGAAGGGGATCGAAGGCATCCGCCATCGCCCCGCCATGTACATTGGCGACACGACGGTCCGCGGGTTGCACCACCTCGTTTACGAGTTGGTCGACAACTGCGTCGATGAGTGCGTCGCCGGTTTCGCGCATTGGCTGTCGGTGAAGATTCACGCCGATGGTAGCGTCGCCGTGGTCGATGACGGCCGCGGCATTCCCGTCGGTCGAATGCCGGAAGAGGACAACAAGTCCGCGCTGGAGATCGTGCTGACGAACGTCCACGCGGGTGGAAAATTCGACCGCAAGGGGGGCTACAAGACCGGCACCGGCGGGTTGCACGGCGTCGGTATCAAGGCCGTGAACGCGCTCGCCGATTGGCTGGAAGCCGAAGTCCGCCGCGAGGGTCACGTCTGGACGATGGACTTCGCCCGCGGCATCCCGCAAGGGGATTTGAAAAAACTCGGCAAGAGCGAAACCACGGGGACGAAGATCACCTTCAAGCCCGATCCCACGATCTTCCCGGATACCAAGTTCGTCTACGAAACGCTCATCAAGCGGTTGCAGGAACTGGCGTTCCTCAATGCCGGGGTCCGCATCTTTATCGAAGATGAACGGTCTGGGCAGAAGGACGAATACTGCTATCCCGACGGGCTGCGGGAGTTCGTTAAATACATCAACCGGACCGAAACGCCGCTGTACGACACCATTCTGCGGATCGTCGGCGAACAGGACGGCGTGAAGGTCGACGTTGCGATTCAGCACAACGACGGTTTTCAGGAAAACGTCCGTGCGTTCGCTAACAACATTTCGACGCACGAAGGGGGCACGCACGTCAGCGGCTTCCGCTCGGCCCTCACGCGGGCCATCAACAACTACGGCAAAGCCGCCAAGCTGTTCGAGGAAATCCAGCCGACCGGTGACGACTTCCGCGAAGGGCTGGTCGCGATTCTCACCGTGCTGGTGCCCGATCCGCAGTTTGAAGGGCAGACGAAGACCAAGCTCGGTAACAGCGAAGTCGAAGGGATCGTGAACTCTGTCGCCTACGAAGTGCTGACGAAGTTCTTTGAAGAGAATCCGTCGATCGCGAAGAAGATCTGCCAGAAGGGGGCGATGGCCGCCGAGGCGCGGGAAGCGGCGCGGAAGTCGCGCGAAATGGTGCGCCGCAAGGGGGCCCTCACATCCGGCGGTTTGCCGGAAAAACTGCGTGATTGCCGCAGCCGCGAGTTGGACATCACCGAGTTGTACCTTGTCGAAGGGGACTCCGCCGGTGGTTCGGCGGACAGCGGTCGCGACTCGAATACGCAGGCAATTCTGCCGTTGCGCGGGAAGATTCTGAACGTCGAAAAGGCAGTCCTGGTCAAGATCCTCGACAACGCGGAAATTGCCAACATCTTCAAGGCGATTGGTGTCCCGCCGCTCGCGGAAATGGAAGACGTGACGAAGCGGCGTTACGGCAAGATCATCCTGATGACCGACGCCGACATCGACGGTTCACACATCCGCACGCTGCTGCTGACGTTTCTCTTCCGGCACATGCGCGTGCTCGTTGAGAACGGCTGCATCTACATCGCCCAGCCGCCGTTGTACAAGGTGACGCAGCGGAACAAATCGCGGTATGTGCAGACGCACGAACGGATGATGGCCGAGTTGATCGAACTCGGCCTCAACGGCAGCAAGCTCGTCTTCCCCGATGCCGTCGAATGCGCAGGGGATCATCTCCGGCAAGTCGTCAAGCTGATGATGCGGCTCGATGAACCGCTGGAACTTTTTGAACGCCGGGGTCTCACGCTGCGGCACATGATTGGCAAAGTCCCTGCTGGTGAGACCGCGTTGCCGTTGTATCGCGTCTTTCTGGGGCGAACCGAGCACTGGTTCCACAAGAAAGAGGATGTCGAGCACTTCGTCCAGGAAGAAGAAGCCCGGCGCGGTGCCGAACTGGATGTCGCCGCGGAGTCGGTGACATCGCAACATGGTTCCGCGACCGCCGAGAACACGCTGCAGGTGCTCGAACTGCACGAAGTCCGCACGATCAACGATGTCCTGCGTGAATTGAAGTCGTACGGCATCGGTCTCAAGGATCTGTATCCCCCGGGTGCGCGTGACGGTGAAACGGTCTACCCGTTCAAGATTCTCCAGGATGAACACACCGTCCGGCTCACCAGCCTGCGTGATCTGCTCCCCAAGCTCCGCGAAATGGGTGAGAAGGGCATGAAGGTCACGCGCTTCAAAGGCCTCGGCGAAATGGATGCCGAGGAGCTGTGGGAAACGAGCATGAAGCCCGAGCACCGCACGCTGCTGCGGGTGACGATGGAAGACGCCAACGCCGCGGACGAAATGTTCCGCGTGCTGATGGGCGACCAGGTGGAACCGCGGCGCGAGTTCATCGAGAAGCACGCGCTCGATGTGAAGGACCTCGACGTTTAACGCTTGTGTCTGGGTGCCATGCTTACAGCTTTGGGCAAGTCCGTCAGGCATCAAGAGGTACCGAGCTACTATGTACCAACCGCTGCTCGATGTACTTGAACCGACGATGCTGGCGGTGTGCCGATCATCGTTAGAGAAGCACGCTGGCGAGCACTTTTACGGCGTTGCGCTCTATACCAGCGGTGAATACAACTATCTTGTCGATTCGATCGCGACAACAGAAGGTCTTGGGTGGGTTGCCAGGAAGTACCTTCAAGACAAGTATTATCAAGAAAACTGGGGCACGCTGGAAGTCGCCGCGCGCGAACTCAAATGGAGCCCTTGCGATTCGCCTCTTCATTGCGAGTTCGACGGCATGTTTGCCGCTGCGCAAGACGTTCTCGATGCCATTTGGAAAGCCGTCGACAGGGATTCGGATGACATCTACATGAAGACGTGTGAACTAATTCACGACACTTGCATCGCGGTCATGACCAAGGTTCGGGCTTCTGGGCTCTTCGACGAAGACCAAGTGCTGTTCAATCTGTTGATGGGCGATCAGAGCAACGAAGAACGATTGCTTAATGCTGAGGCGCTTAATTCTGAAAGCGTTCTCGCTCGCTTCCGGAGCGAGTTGCTTATCGACGATGAGCAACTCGAAAATCTTCGCGTGAATCGATGGCGTATGTAGCGAGGGAGAATATGCTTGCCCAAAGCTGCAAGCATGGCACCCGATCTTGGAACCTGCACCATGTCGCACATCGAACTCTGGCAGTTGATCGCGAACATCGTGACGGTGTTCGGTCTGCCGGTGGCGATTTACATCTTCATGCTGGAACAGAGCAAGGAACGGGAGAACGAGGACGAGGAGGTCTACCAGCTTCTCTCCGATGCCTACAGCGATTTTCTGAAGCTCGTCCTCGCGAACCCCGATCTGCGGCTGCGGACGCAATCGGCGATCCCGAATCTCACCGATGAACAGCGCGAACGGCGGATGGTTCTGTTCGACATTCTCATCTCGCTGTTCGAGCGCGCATACCTTACTGCGTATGACGAATCCATGTCCGACAAGCAGCGCCGCCGCTGGCATTCATGGGATGACTTCATGCGGGAATGGTGCCGGCGGGATGATTTCCGGGCCGCGTTACCGAAACTACTGCAAGGCGAAGACGAAGACTTCGCGGCGTACATCCAGCAGATTGCCAAAGAAGAGGTGACAAGCATCGCCGACGCGGCATCGACGATGTCGCAGCCGTGCAACCAATTCAATCGTTCGATGGTCCTCAAATCTCGTCGCCGATTTCACGATCAGCAAGACCGTTTTCATCGGATGCGAAATCGAGGTTGTGGGCTCCGATTCGCCGTGGAACACTCGCGTCCGGTCCGGCCAGCGAATACGATGCATCGACCACGGCCGATGTCTGTTCGGTCGAATCATCTGTGACTGGCCCACGTGAGATTTCTGCCGATGTCTGCACCCCCAGCGACAAGTTCGCCAGCGACTTCGTTTGAACCGCCGTACCCGGGCGTGAAAGCCATGCCGCGCTGGGAGGGGGGAGAACTTCCCGCAGCACCGGTGTTTCACTGGCGAAATCTGGCGATGTTTCTGGGACCGGGGTTGCTGATGGGGGCCTCGGCGATCGGCGGGGGAGAATGGCTGACCGGGCCGCTCGTCACCGCGCGGTATGGTGGTGCGCTGTTGTGGCTGGCGACGCTCAGCATTCTGTTTCAGACGGTCTACAACGTCGAGATCAGCCGGTACGCGCTCTACACCGGCGAACCGATTTTCACTGGCAAGTTCCGGTTACCGCCCAGTCCCCTCTTTTGGCTGGGACTCTATCTCATTCTCGATTTGGGGTCGGTGCTGCCGTATCTGGCCTCGAATGCGGCGATTCCCGCGGCGGCGACCATTCTCGGACGCATTCCCGATTCCACATCAAACGAACTGACATGGAAGCTGCTCGGCAGTTCCTACACCGATGGGGCGTTGTTAAAACTGCTGGCATGCCTGGTCTATGCGTCGGTGTTCATTCCGCTGTCGGTCGGGGGAAAAGTTTACAACAGCTTGAAGGCGGTGATGACCTTCAAACTCGTAACCGTCATCGGCTTCCTGATGTTCCTCGCCGTGTGTTACTCGACACCCAGCACCTGGTACGAAATCGGCACCGGCTTCTTCCGCTTTGGAACGATCCCTGTCTATCACGCGAACGATCTGAATCACAACGGCAAGGTCGATGAAGGCGAGGAACCCTTCACCGACAGCACGGCGACCGACAATGTGTTCATGGCCATGGCGGAAGGCCGGCCGTTCCCGTGGCTCGATCTCTCGATGATCGGCATCCTCGCCTCGATGGCCGCAATTTCCGGCAACGGCGGGCTGACCAACACGCCGATGAGCAACTACACGCGCGATCAAGGCTGGGGGATGGGTGCCCATGTTGGAGCGATTCCCAGCATCGTCGGCGGACACGCGATCGAATTGTCACACGTTGGTATGGTGTTCGATCCGAAACCCGAAGCGCTGCCTCGTTGGAAGCAATGGCTGTACCACGTTCGGCGCGAACAGTGGCTGTTGTGGATGCCTGCCTGTTTCATCGGGCTCGCGCTGCCGAGCATGTTGTCGGTGCAATTCCTCGAAAAAGGGACTATTCCCAAGGACAAATGGCGGGCTGCGGCGATGACCGCAGGAGGCGTGGCAGACCGCGTGGGAGGCTTCGAGCCTGGGGAACGAGTGAAGCAGGCTACGACCGATGAAGAACGGGCGATTGCTCAGGCGTATGACAATGGCGTCGCGGGTCGTACGGGGTGGTCACGAATCTTCTGGTATCTCACGCTGTTCTGCGGTTTCCTCGTGCTGGGGACCAGCATGGCCTCCACCGCGGACGGTGTGCTGCGAAGATGGGTGGATGTCTTCTGGACGGCGTTGCCCGCGCTGCGCAACTGGGACACCAAACACATCGGCAAGCTCTACTTCGGCGTGCTGTGTGTCTATCTCGTCTTCGGACTCATCATGTTGACGCTGGTCCCCGGCGATAAGTTGCTCATCGCGGCCACGGGGATTCTCTACAACTACGCTCTCGGTTTCAGCAGTCTGCATGTGATCTTCGTCAACACGATCCTGCTGCCGAAGCAACTCCGTCCGGGGTTGATGTCGCTCGGAGCGTTGCTCCTCAGCGGCGTGTTCTTCACCACCATCGCCGTTGTATCGACGATTGACGAAGCCCCGAAGTTGTACAAGACCTTCCAGGAAACGATGGGGACGACCGCGAAATAGACGAAATGCCCAGCCGTTCTGAAGGCTGGGGTGCATTTCATCACTGATCCGATGCAGAGACACTGGGGTCAGAAGCCATTGGCTTCCCGACGCGTCTTACGGTTGCGTCGGCACCTGGTCCAGGCGATCGTCTTCGGCCCGGCGATACTCGGCCTGGTTGAAGACGCCCAGTGCTTCCTCCAGGAACGGGAACTTCAGCTCTGCGAGATGTTCCTTGGTGTAGAGCTTGGCGAAAAACTCCCGCCGCTCATGCAGTTTTTCCGTACCATGACTGCTCACCGTATCCAGCAGCCGATTGTTCTGCCGGATGAGTTCCGTCACTGCGGATTCACGACGATCGAGTTCTTCGTTGATCCACTGCGGGACTAATGCCGACAGGGAGGCTTCATCGCGACGGATGATCGGTCGCTCGATCGGTGGCAGATGCTGAACGAGGTACGCCAGCAGCCAGAGCGGACGCGGATCACAACCGATAGCGACATGATCGAACTCGTGCCAGGTGACCGGCGATTCCCATGTCCGCGGTGGAGCAAAGGCGTTGCGCAACCGGACCAGATGCGTGACGCGGGCGCTGTGCTTGATCGATGTCACTTTCACCTGGGCCAGCCGCTTGCCTCCCTTGAGTTTGGTGTCCACATCATATTTGAAGTCCCGACGGAAGCTTAAGGAAAAATCGCAGCGGCCCCATTCTTCGGCGGGTAACTCTTCCGGGGGAACAAACCTCATCGTGACGTTGCCACGTTCGATTAACCCAAGCAGCGCGGGCGGTGCCGATCGGGCCAACGGGGTCTCTAGAAAAGCCTTGGGTGCGGGCTCATCCGCGGCACCAATCCGTCCTGCCGCAACGAGCACAGAAACGATGACGAAACTCCAGCAACCGATGGCAGGTGAAAAAGCACGCCGAAGTGTCCAACGCATGAAGTGGGGTAACCCGTTCCGAGTGTTCGTCGTGATGTGTGAGGGGAACCTGCATTCTATCCGTTGAGGGAACCGCCTTGGGTCTGTTCGATGGTGAAAAATCCAAGAACCGTACCAGGATTGTGAACATGTGGTGTTTCTGAGCAGCCGGGGTGCTTTTCCCTTATGAATCTCGACTTTTTGGAAACCGACTTTCAACGGCGATTTTCTGCGACACCGCGCGGTCCGTTCGGGCCAATTCATTACGATGATGCGAATTCCTATCTGGCTGCGAACCGGGGTGGACCGAGGGTCTGGCCGCGCGGAACTTTCTGTTGCTCGACGAATCCGACCAGCTTGCCGTAGTGCGCGGCCTGCGAGAAGGCAGCCGTGAGGCATGGTCGGCGTTGTATCGCGGATACAGCGCCGATGTCTGGCGGTACGTCGCGCGGTGGATCGGTCCGCACGCCGCTGATGTCGCGGACGTCGTCCAGGAAACGTTTCTCGCCGCCGCGCGCTCGGCACGTCAGTTCGATGCCACCAAGGGAACATTGTGGAGCTGGCTCGCCGGGATCGCTCATCGGCAGGCGGCGCTGGCCGGTCGACGAGCGCATCGGGCGACCCGTGTGGTTGCCTTGGCGGAAGCGGGAGTGTTGGATGTCCGCGCGCTGTGGGAGTCTGACAGCACTGCCGAGGCCGTGTGGGAACGCCGGGAACTCGCGGAGATTGTGCGGTGGGTGCTCGCAGAACTGCCTCCCGAATATGCCGGATTGCTCACCGGCAAGTACCTCGATGACGCCTCGATGGAAACACTGTCGCAACAATGGGGCGGCAGCGTGGAAGCCACCAAATCCAAACTCGCCCGCGCCCGGCGGGAGTTTCGCGAGTTGTTTGAACGTGTCACCCGTTCCTCGCTAACCGCCGCCGATCCGTGATGAAGAGGATCCACAGAATGTAGACCAGCAACGATGCGGTTCCTTCTCCCCCGTCCGCGGGAGAGAAGGTGGCCGAAGGCCGGATGAGGGGGCCGAGCGCTTCAACACGCTCTTATCAACACGCCCCCTCACCCTAACCCTCTCCCACGCAGACGGGGGAGAGGGGACCGGAGTGTTTTATCGTCCCTGTGACTAATCCCATGACGACTGAGTTCCCAACTGATCCTGAAGAACGACGCCTGGCCGCACTGTTGCGTGCGACGGCGCGGGATGCTGCGCCGTTAGATGACGCCGCACTCGCGGCCATCGAACAGGCATCAACCGCGGCATTTCTGGCCGCGACGGACGTCCCATCATCCAGCGATTCCAAAAATGCCGGGAACTCTTCCGCGGTGCCCGTCGTCGAAGCCCCATCGTTCAAACCGAACGCTCCTGCTCGGAGATCGAAAATGTTCACACTGATTTCTCGTGGTGTCATGGCGATCGCCGCGAGTGCGATCGCGGTGGTGCTGGGATTGAATCCGTTTGCTTCCTCCGTGAGTGGCGCCGTGCCGTTCGCGCAAGTGATGGAAAACCTGCGGGCTGCTCAGTCGTTGCAGTTCCGGCTCATCCAATCGGCAACCGGTTCGACCACCGCAGCGGATGTGTGGTTCCGAGGACCGGGCGTGGTCCGTCGGGAAGAATCGCCGCAGCGGTATCAGATCGCGACCGGATCGCGCTGGTGGCAGATTGATGAAGTCGAAAACAGTGTCACCGTCGGTGATTCGCCGTGGTTCCGCTCGCCGCACACGCCGGTCGATCTGCTCGCGCTGCTCGATGTGGGTGTGATCGATTCCGCACCATTGCTGTCGGCTCGCGCGGTGGGTCGAGAAACATACCAGGGTCGCGACTGCCATGTTTATCGCGTTGATGTCCCCACAGAGAATGACCGCGTGGAAATTGAAGCGCTCGCCGATGCGCGGACGCATCAGTTGGTGGTATTGCGGGCGCTATCCCCTGGGATGCGGCAAGCGGTGGCGGTCGCACCCCTCGCGCAATTGGAACTGGTCGCTGTGAATGCACAGGTCGCCGATGACAAGTTCGTCGTGTCGAAAACACTGTCGGAAGACGGCCGCATTGGCAAGGTGAGTGCCGCTCAGGGAGTCGTGGTCTTGCGGCCGATGCTCGCCAAACGCTGGACGCCGGTCTGTCGCGAAACGGTGCTCAAACCCGGCGATTGGCTGCGGGTGGAACATCGCGGACCGAATGCGATCAAGGCCACGCTCACATCTTCGGTCGAACTCACGCTCGGTCCCGGATCATTGCTGGAATGCCTCTCGCCGACACAAGCACGGTTGCACAGCGGCCAAATGCAGGTGTCGTATCCCGTACCGGATGTCGTGGACAAGAAGGGCAGCTTCGTGCTCCTCGCGCCGCGGCAGGGGGACCGGGCGTTTCATCCCGGTGCTAAGCAACTCGTGCGGGTGGATCGGAACGACAAACTCGTGAATGTTCCCGCCGCGCCGGTCTGGCTGACCGGCTTTGAAGGGACATCCAGCAACGAATCGCTCGGTTCGCTGATCGTCAATCTCCCGGATGGCCGCAATGAACCGCTGACCGTCGGCTATCACAAAGTGACGGTCGAGATCCGCGATCAGATTGCACGAACGACTATCGAGGAATCCTTCGTCAATCACACGGTCTCGCGGTTGGAAGGGGTGTTCCACTTCCCGCTGCCACAGGACGCGTCCATCAGCGGCTTCGGCATGTGGATCGGCAATGATCTCGTCGAAGCCGACGTCGTCGAAAAGCAGCGGGCCCGCGAAATCTACGAAACGATTCTGCGGGAGAAACGGGACCCCGGACTGCTCGAATGGACCAGCGGCAACCTTTTCAAAGCCCGTGTCTTCCCGATCGAACCGCGGTCTGAGAAGCGCGTGAAGATCGTCTACACGCAGGTGCTGCCGATGCGGGCCGAGAGGTATCGTTACACCTATGGTTTGCGGAGCGATCTGCTGCAAACGAAGCCGCTGCGGGAACTGTCGTTGAGTGTGACGGTGAATTCGGCGTTGCCGCTGAAGAGCATTTCGTGCCCGTCACATGCCGTACGCACACAGAAGACGGAGCATTCCGCACAGGTCGAGTTCACGGCCCAGGAATACACGCCGACGCGCGATTTTGAAGTCGTGTGTGAGTTGGATCGCACCCAGGCGGATGTCGTCGCGATCCCGCATCGCCGCGGTGACGATGGCTATCTGCTGGTGCAGCTCTCGCCGCCGGGGGGACAAGGGAACTGGCAGCGCGAAGTGTTGCCCGATGGTCAACCGCTGCACGTCGTCCTGTTGTGTGACACCTCCGCATCGATGGATTCCGAGAAACGCAAACATCAGGCGGAGTTCGTCGCCACCGTGTTGTCATCGCTGGGACCGGATGACCGCTTCCAACTGGCGGCGTGTGACGTCGGCACCGTCTGGGCGTTCGGTGAACCGGTTGCCGCGAACGAAGCGAACATCGCCGCGGCCCGGTTGTTTCTGGATGAGCGGTTATCACTCGGCTGGACGAACCTCGATCGCGCGTTCGCCGATGTCATTCAGAAGGCTCCGAAGGACGCGCATGTCATTTACATCGGCGACGGCATTGTCTCAGCGGGGGACACCGATGCGTCGAACTTTGTGAAGCGCGTCAACCTGCTCATCGGCGCCGATCCGAGAGCCGATGCTCCACAAAGGACGTTCCATGCGGTCGGTGTCGGTAACACGACGGAACTCGTCGCCCTCCGTGGCATCGCCACCAGCGGCGGCGGCTCGGTCCGCATGATTTCCGGCGAGCAATCTCCCGCCGTCGTTGCGCTCGAACTGCTGAATGAAATCGCGCAGCCGGGACTGCGGGATCTCCAGGTCGAGTTCAAAGGGGTAAAAGTCGCCGCGGTTTATCCCGACCGTCTGCCCAATCTTCCCGCGGGCATGCAGCAGATTCTGACCGCGCGGTATCTGCCGCAGGGTTCGGATCAAACTGGCGAGATCATTGTCACCGGAAAGCGGGGGAAAGAAACGGTGCGGTTTGCGGCGAAGGTGAACTTCAAGGACGCCGAGGAAGGAAACTCGTTCATCCCACGATTGTGGGCGCGGGCGCATCTCGATCATCTCCTCGCGCAAGGCAACAGCCCGGCGATTCACGATGAGATCATCGCGCTGTCCGAAGAGTTCCACATCATTACGCCCTACACGTCGCTGCTGGTGCTGGAGACCGACGCCGATCGGGAACGGTTCGGTGTCAAACGCCGTTATGAAATGCGTGACGGAGAACGGTTCTTTGCGGCAGGCCGTGATGCCGCGCAGTTCGAATTGATGCAGGCCCAGATGAAGCGAGCCGGGGATTGGCGGCAGGGTTTGCGACGACAGGCATTGCTCAGCCTCCGCAACTGGGGCCGCGATGCCCAGGCGTTCCAGCAGGAAGTCGAACTGCTTCGTCGTAGTGATCGCGTCCGCGTTCTCTCGTCATCAAGCCGGCCGATGTCTCGTCTTTCGGATAGCAGCGAAACGTACTGGCTCGCTTTCGATCGTAGCCCAGAGATGCCTTGGGGCAGTGCCGGGCGGATCTCCGGCGGCATGGGGGGCGGGGGCGGTTATGAAAACAGCTCCCTCGGCGACGTCTTTGAAACCGGTGATCGACTGGGGCGAATGACTGACGGCCTCGGTATTGAAGACAGCGTCGAAGAACTGAGCAAAAGTCTTGACGAAGTCGGTGAGTTCCGCGTCAAAGCCGAAGACTACGATTTCAGCATCGTCTCCGAACTCGAAGATCTGGAAGCCGACAAGAAAGCGAACAAGCCCCGTGGTCCGATGGCGGCTGGACAGCCGATGGACTCGCGTTTCCTCGGCGGCATGCTGCTCCGAAGCCAGGAAACGTTCGGTGCTTTTGCAAAGCGGAAGTCCGCCAAACAGGACATGCTGGCTAATGGCCGCGAGCGCTTCGGTCGTGGCGTCAACAGGTACGTCGACATACGGGAATCACCAAACTACCTCCAATGGTTAACGACGCTCTTCCCGCAATTGCCGGAGCCATCGGTGCCGCGTGTTGCACCCGCTCCTGAGAACTGGTCGGCGGACGCGATTGAATTGTCGAAGAGCCTGCTCCGCACCGCCGCGCTGCAGAATCTGCAAGGGGGCATCGAACTCCAGCGCACCACCGAATCACACGATCCGCGCTGGAAACGGCAAACGGGAACGTCTCGCGATCTGGTGTTGATGACGTCCCGCGAATGGCTGACGCGAACGTTGAACCCCGGTGTCGATGTGGTCGTGAACTACGTTCGTGATGCGGACCGCGGCGTCTTTTCATCGATGCTGCAATTGGGACGGCGTCGGGCCGCGACGGATGTGGATCGTCGTGAAGCACCGCTGGGCTTGCTCGATCTGTCACTCGCTCCGATTCATGAATCACATGGGCACTATGCCGCAACAGTCGAGCCGGCGGGAGACAACCGTGTCCGCCTGATCCTGCGGCACGCCGAGTCGAAATCAACACTGCAGTATCTCATCGATACCACCCGGCATGTCGTCCTGCGAAGCGAACATCAAACCGACGGGCAACCACCGACGGTGACGACGTTCGATGATTTCGTCGAAAGCGCCGGTGTGTGGTGGGCCCGCAAGATTGTCCACACCGATGAGCAAGGCCGGTTGACCTCGCAGTCGACGCTGAAACTCGATGCGCTCACGGTCGAGCAATTCCAGCAGCGGATGACCACGGAACTCGCGCCGCTGCCGCAGGTCCAATTGCTGTCGCATCCGCTCATGACGTTGAAGAAGGCCCGACAGGCGGTCGCCGACGGCAAAGCGGACTTCGATGCCCATCTGCGGATGATGCTGCATTTCGCGTCGCTGCAACAGTGGGACGATCTGTCGCGCGAGTTGACCGCGATCGAAACGCAAGCCGTCGACAAGCCCGGCGTGCGCTGGATCCGGATGCTGCTCAACGGTCAGATCCGCCGCAATGAAGAATCGCGGCAAGCCCTGCTGACGGAAGCGAAGAAGCTTGTGGAACAACCGCAGCCTTTCGATCTGCCTTTGTCGACATTCGTGCTTGGCCAGTCGTACTCGGTCACCGCGTGGCCGGAGTTCCTGCAATTGATCGAGCTGTTGAAGCCTGTTTATGACCGCCAGCCCGCGGAACGGAACGCTCTGGCGACTTGGAACGAGTACCGCATCCAATCCTTTGACGCCCTGCAGCGAAAGCCGGAAGCACTGGTCCTCGCGCGGCAACGGGCCGTCGAACAACCGTGGCAGGTCCATTGGCAGACTGACTACGCCTCCCGGTTGATGACCGCGGGTCAAGCCGACGCGGCGTATGCGTGGCTGCAACAGGAACTCGATCGCCCGGAACGGAACGCCTCCGAAGTCGAGTCCTTGCGCACGGCCATCGCTGAGCAGTACCGCGCTCAAGCGCGCTGGGGCGACTTGCTGGAGTTCACCACCGACTGGATCGCGCGGGAGCCCGATTCACAGTCGTATTACTCACCGTATGCGATGCATCTGTCGGCCTTGGTTTATGCGGGGCAATTGGAAGCGGCGTATGCCCTCGGTGATCAATGGCTGAAAGACGCCCAGCGCGAAGGACCAATGACGAAACCGGTCCGGGCGCGGTTGGACGCGGCGATCAACTTCGCTTCGGGAAGTGCCTACCAGTTATCGTTCTCCCGCATGCCCACCCGGTGGTACGGCCCGCTGGCGGACACGGCCCGGTATTTCCTCACACATCGCGATGAGTTGGACATCGTCCAGCGCGCCACGAGTCATCATCAGTTCGCGGAGAGTGACGACGCCGATGTGTTGCGTGGTGAATGGTTCCGGCTGTTGCAGCGGGAAGCTGCCACGCTGACACCGGCGAAGGTGCAGCATCTGGTCGGATGGACCATGTCCGGCCGGATGCAGGTGACCGAACCGATTGCCGGGCGGACGCAACTTCTCGCCCAGGAAGTCCCGGACGCGCTGTGGGCGGATATCGCCGCAGTGGTGTTGCCGCGCTGGCAAGCCGCGGAGAAACCGGCCGATAAGCACGTTCTCAGCGAAGTGTTGCGGTCCATCTACTCGGCACGATTCCGGACCACGCAATTGCTGCCATTCCTGCGCAAACGATTGGCGACTGCCGATCCAGACCAGATTGCGGGTTATCGTTCGACCTTGTTCGACGAACTTCTGGCCACGGCATGGACGAAAGAAATCGAAACCGAATCCTTCGCGCTGCTGCATCAATTGAGCGGTGCGACCGATTCACACGAAGCGTTGCAAGTGCAACTCCCCGCGCTGTACCGATGGGTCGATGCAATGCTGGCAAATCGTCAGGCAGCGTTACTGAAAACGTTCCAGGATGCGGGTGGTCAACAGGAACTGACTCGCAAAGAACTCGCGGCGAAGAAAGCCGAGTTCCGTACCACCGCGTTGAAGGAACTGGCGACGCATCTCGCTGAACTTCTGCTGCAGGAAGTGGAACCGCTTGCCGTCTGGGTACGGATGGAACGGTTCTGGCTGCTCGGCCAACTCAATGAAGGGCACGCCGAAACGGAAGCCGAATGCTGGGCGATCCTTGGTGAAGTCCCGCCGAAGTGGCCCGCCGTTGACGAAGCCGATGCGGAGATCGAAGAGCCCCGTGCCGCCGGTAATAATGACGCCGAAGAATGGAAAGCGGTGTTCCGTGAATTGCTGCAAAGTCGGGCTCTGACGACGGTCACGTTCCTCGCCACGCGCAAGCAGGCAACACCGGCCTCAATCGAGCGCCTGTTGAAATATCTCGATGCCGGCATCGCGCAAGGGGGCGACACCGCCGACGGCTGGAAACAGGAAAAGCTGCGGTTGTTGATCGCGCTCGATCGCCCCGACGACCTCGACCGTTTGCTTCGTGACTGGGCGAAGACCGACGGCAGCACCGCCCCGTGGCGGGTCATGCTCGCGCACCTCGCCGCCGAACGGGGCCGACTCGCTGAAGCGATTGCGCTCCTTGAAGCCGCCGAGAAGGACAAGTTGCTCTCGTTCACCGACTATCGCCGACTCGCCGATTGGTACCTCGTGATGAATCGCCGGGCGGATTCCGATCGCGCGAAGCTCGAAGCGATGCTGCAGACGCCCGAGCACATTCTCTCCAACGCCGTCAATCAGTCTCGGTATCGCTGGATGCGGAGCGACATTGCGCTGCCGAGCGAACTCGACGAACAGACACTGCTGACCTACCGGGCGCTGTTTCGCAAAGCGGGAAACCCGGAACAGTACCTCTATATCCTCCGCGATCAGTACGCCGCGTGGCGGGATTTCCGCCTGTTGCAGATGGTCCCCGAAGCGATGCTCGGCCGCACGCCGCAGCAGGTGTATGCATTTCTGCAAGCCGTGCGAAGTCAGTTGCTGCACGAAGTCCGCAACGAAGCGACTGCCGATGAGATGTTGGCGGGGATTGTAAAGCTTCGCGAAGGGGAGCGGACAGCGACCGATCTGCGGGCGCTCGATCTGCTGGAAGCAACGATCGAACGGCAATCGTCGGAAGTGCTCAACCAACCCGGCCCGCACGTCACGGCGTGTCTCGCGGCGATGAAACGGGCGTTCGATCGCGAATGGCAACCGGGCGAACCGGTGCAGATGGCGAACTTCCTGTATCAATGGGGCGGACTGTCGCAACCCGCACTGAAGGATGAACAACTGCGAGAGCTTCGCGCTTTGCAGAAACAATCGGCCGACGATCCGCGTGCCCATCTCCTCATCACCAACGATCTCGCCAATTTGCTCGGTTGGTCATACGGTCGGCGGGATGAAGCGATCCGCATGATGGAAGCCGAGGTTCGCAGCTATGCCCAACGCCACGACGGTCGCTGGCCGCATCAGGACAATCATGTGCTTGGCAGCTACGTCAGCCTGTATGAGGGGGGAACGCAGCACGCCGCGGGGGAAAAGGTCCTGCTGCAATTTCTTGCCAAAGCCGAACACGATGACCAGCGGCAATGGATCCACGACCGGTTGCTCTCCCTTTACAACCACGCCCTCGAACACCAGGGGGCGGTCACGCTCGGCAGCGGTGAGCAGCTCTTTGCGAACCTTGTGAAGCGGATTCTCAAAGATCTCGACGAATCACCGAACGAGAACGTCCGCCATGACCGCGTGAGTCGTCTTATGACAACGTTCGACATTGCCCATCGGAAGCAGATCAAGTCCGCACAGGCAGCGCTGCAATCCTTCGCGTTTGAGACGATTCCGGCGCTGTTGCTGAAGCAGCAAGCGCAGTATCGCAACACCGCGACCACGCCTGTGGGGACGATCATTAGCGTGCTCGGTCCCGTGGATGCGCTGCGGTACGCCATCGAGCGCGTCGAGCAATATCCCCCGCGGCTCGAAGTGCAGTGGGACAACGCCTGGAACGCGTTCGGCTACGAACTCGCCCGGCAGCGGGAAGCGGCGTCCAACAGTGGAACGGATATCGCGGCGCTCGAAGAACGCTTGCTGAAACTTGCAATCGATCGCCTGCAGCGCGATCTGCGGGGCAACGAGGGGAACAGCCAGTACCTTTATTACCGGCACTACGGTCACTTCTGGTCGGCGCGAGCACAGGACTTCGCCAAGGCCGCGGAAGCCGTGCTTGCGGAACGCCCCACTTCGGGCCGCCGGGTGATGCTCGTGGCCAACTATCTGCGGAACGGCTTGGACTTGGAACCGCGGGCGATAGAAATCCTGCTGGTCGCGCACCGCAAGGCAATTCTCGATGAAGCCGGGCAGACGCAGCTCATCAACTGGCTCGAAGGGGCCAATCGCTATGCGGAAATGATTCCGCTGCTCGAACCGCTGATCGCCGTTCGGCCCGACATGATGAACTATCGCGTGCAGCTGATGGTGGCGTACCAACGGACCAGCCGGCCGCAGCAGATGCGTGAACTGCTTGCGCAGACGGATCAGTATTTCCACACCGGAGGACGCTGGACCGAAGGCAACATCGCAGCGTTGGCGTACGGTTGCTTCCGCTGTAGCGAATACGATCACGCTGTAAAGTACTACGTCGAAGTGATCGCGCTCCATCAACGGATGCACGACGGTAGCCGGATGAACGATGGCACGCTGTCGAGCTATTACGAAACGCTGGCATCCGCTCACTCGTCTCTCAATCACACACGCGAGGCCGTGGAAGCGGCGACCGCGGCGATTGTCTGCTGGGATGCACGACACGAACAGCGAGCCCATCGGCTGCAGACGCTCGACAATGTTATCTCCGCGGCGAAAGATCTCGACGAGTATGTCATCCATCTCGATGCGGAAGCCGCGAAATCGGGACAGGACAGCCCGCTCGTCCGCAAGTCGATCGGCAAGGCGTATCAGGCCCGCGGTGAGTATGCCAAAGCCGTGACCCAGTACGGGCTCTCTCTCGACCTGCAACCGTTCGACAAGGATGCCCACCAGGCCCTCATCCTCTGTTACGACGCGCTGCAGCAACCCGACAACGCGGCGAAGCAGTTGCTAAAGCTGATCGATTTCGACCGGCACGACCTAGGCCTCTTAACGCAACTGGCAGAACGCTACAAACAGAACGAAGCGGAAGCCGAACGGGCGGCGACGTCGATCATCGAAGCCGCACCGAATGAAGCGGAGAACCACACGGCCATCGCCGAACTACGACAGAAGCAGGAGCGCTGGGACGAAGCGATCCCGCATTGGCAGCGTGTTGCTGAACTGCGCAAACTCGAACCGACGGGGTTGTTGAAACTCGCCGCGGCTCAGATTCATCAGAAGCAATGGCCCGCGGCAAAGGAGACCATTAACCGGCTGCAAAAGGGTGAGTGGCCATCGCGGTTCAACAATGTGCAGCACGAGACGCGTCAGTTACAGGAACAACTTCCCAAGTAACCAATTTACGCTTGCGGTTTCGCTCCCCGCGCGGAGATTGTTGGGGTGTCATCGGTTTGCACTGGGAAGCGATCAGCGCGGGGCGCGAAACCGCCAAGCGACTATTTAGCGCGGACCCACGCTAGTGCGAGTTCCAGATCGTCTTTCCAACACAACGGATCATGACCACCGGGATAAGTGCGGTACGAAACTTCATATCCCGAGGCAATCAAGGCGTCGCGCGCGTGTTCGCAGGCTTCGATCTGTGTCGAATCCTGCCGCAGTCCCGTCGGCGGATGACTGACGCCGGATTGCGTTTCCAGGTCCCCCACGCAAATCCAGAATGCGGCACTTTTTGCTGGCCGGGGGAGAATCTGCGTGCGGAACCGTTCGTTCTCCCACCAGAACGACGGCGACTGGCAGATCACATGGCTGAACCGGTCGGGATACCGCATACCAATGTCCGCCGCCGCGAGGCCGCTGAGGCTCAATCCCGCCAGCACAATCTTTGAAGCATCCAAAGTGGGATGCATCCGCAGCACCCACGGCAGCACGTCTTCGACAATGAACTTTGCATAAGCGGGGTTGCAGGTGTAATCGACATGCCGCGCCGCCGCACCGTTGTTGGAAACGTACACTGCCAGTGCGTGCGGACATTCCTTCTGCATCACCGCGGGGGCTTGCACTCGGTCGATGTAGAGTTCCGCATCGAGAAAGAGAACCGCGATTTGTGGTGAGTCGGTATTGGCGGGTTGTGTCCAGACTTGGCGCTCAGTCTTCGTTGCCAAGCCTGTGAATAAATCAGACAACATAACAACACCTCAATAGCATTGAATGATATTATGACAGCGTACCGAAATGTGGTACGCTTACTCCTATGGCATCCAGTTCTCCTTGGGACAATCAGCAATGTCGATTGCCGAAGCGGCCAAAGACGTCTACGAGCATGATCTGAAAGAATTACTGGAAAAAACGCACCGCGATGAATTTGTCGCGATCGAGCCGACGTCGCGTTCACACTTCCTCGGTCAAACGTTCATCGCCGCGGCACTGGCTGCGAAAGCGGCTTATCCGAGCCGAATGTCGTTCGTGTTACGGATTGGTCACGAGGCCGCGTTCCACATCGGAGGCGCGTCGACATGATGGGCCGGGTCGATGCGGATGATCGTGCACTGCTGGATGTGTCAGTCTGTAAAGCCAGTGACGGCGTTTACACGGAGTTGACGACCTGGATCGATACGGCGTTCGACGGGCACCTCGTGTTCTCAAAGCAAACAATCGATGGGCTGAAACTCGAGTCGCTGGTCGAAACCGAAGCCATCCTTGCTGATGGCTCCAAGGTGACGCTGGAAACATTTCTCTGTTACGTGAACTGGTTCGGTGATCGGCAGCCTGTGCAGGTCATTGCGAACGAAGGACGATTTCCGCTGCTGGGGACAGGACTGCTCGATCAGCGCGTTCTGCAGGTGGATTATCGAGCCAGGACGTTGTCACTCGAGTGATCAACGAAAAACCCCCGGTTGAAGACAACCGGGGGCTAAGTGGCGTTCATTTAGCCCCCCGTTGTCGGCAACGGGGGGGGCTTCATAAACGTTACTTCTTCGCCAGCGCCGCCTGAGCGGCAGCCAAGCGGGCGATGGGGACACGGTACGGGCTGCAACTGACGTAATCGAGACCTGCCCCGTGGCAGAAGATCACGCTGGCTGGGTCGCCGCCGTGTTCGCCGCAGATGCCGAGCTTGATGTCCGGACGGGTCTTGCGGCCCTTGGCCACGGCGGTCTCGATGAGCTGACCGACGCCAACGGTGTCGAGCGTGGCGAACGGGTTCTTGGCGAAGACATCGTTCTCCACGTAAGGCAGCAGGAACGCGCCCATGTCGTCACGGCTGATGCCGAGTGCGGTCTGGGTGAGGTCATTGGTGCCGAAGCTGAAGAACTCGGCATTCTCGGCGATCTGGTCGGCAGTGAGGGCACCGCGCGGGACTTCGATCATGGTGCCGACCTGATAGTCGAACTTCACCTTCTTCTCGGCCATCACCTGTTTGGCGACGGCGTGGACGATTTCCGCCTGGAGGTCGAACTCACGCTTGAAGCCGACGAGCGGGATCATGACCTCG
>JBGSUN010000019.1:0-4811 GCA_041753475.1 Planctomycetaceae bacterium
AATCCGTCCAGGCTCACTTCCACAATCAACCCACTCCCTCACTGCTCACCGACCCGTGAACGGTTACGTGCCGCGTCACAGCGGTTGGAAGCTTCAGGATACGCTTCCATGAATCACAGTTCACTCGTGGCGTGTCGTCGGAAGCAACCGCATGCTGTGTGCCGACAAGTTTCATCGCGGGCGCCGGGATCACGCTCATCGCAAGCGAAAGATGCTCACACCCATTCGCGGATTAATCGGCCGTCGTTGAGCTTAATCGGTCGTCCATCCGGGGCGTTGACGTGGAGGTCTTCCGGCAGGCCGAGCTTGTGGTAGATCGTCGCGGTGACGTCTTCGGAGAGGTATTGGTTGCGGATCGGGGCGGAGCCTTCAGCGTCGGTCGCGCCGATGACGCTGCCGCCGGGGATGCCCGCGCCGGCCATGATCGCGAAGCCGGAGGACGCCCAGTGGTCGCGGCCGCTGGCGGAGTTGATCTTCGGCGTGCGGCCGAAGTCGGTGAGCCAGACCACCAGCGTGTTATCGAGCAGGCCGCGTTGTTCGAGGTCGCGGACCAAGGCGGGTAGTGCCTGGTCGACCTTCGGAATCAACCGGTCCTTCAACGATTGGAAGTTGTTGGTGTGCGTGTCCCAGCCGCCGTCGGTGAGGGTGACGTAACGGACGCCCGATTCGATCAACCGGCGGGCCATCAGGCAGCTTTGACCGAAGCGGTTGCGGCCGTAGGCGTCGCGCGTCCGTGGGTCTTCCTGTTCGAGCTGGAACGCCTTGCGGGTTTCCGGCGCAGTGATCATGTTGAACGCGGTCTGATAGTGCTCGTCGAGGGCTTCAAACGCCGTGGGTTGGATGCTGCTGGGACGTTGCAGGCCGTCGACCGTCTGCATCATTCGCTTGCGGCGATCGACCCGGTCGTTGGACATGCCATTCGGTGGGGTGATGTCCCGCACGACAAAGTTCGCGGCGTTGGGATCGGCACCCATCACAAACGGGGCGTTTTCCAACCCGAGAATGCCGGGCTTTCCGCCACCGAAACGGTCATCCAGCGACGTGCCCAACTGCACATACGGCGGCATCGCCGTCTTGAAACCGAACTGGTGGCTGACGACCGAACCCATCGTCGGGTAATGGACACCGGGGTTGAATTTTCTTCCCGAGAGGGCGTACTGATCGGCGACGCCGTGGCTGCCGTTCATCGGGTTCCAACTGCGGAGCAAGCCGAAGCGACCGAGTTCCGCCGCCATCCGTGGGACGATTTCCGTGAACTGCACACCCGGAACGGCGGTGTTGATGACGCCGAACTCGCCCTTCACGCTGATCGGGGCTTCGGGCTTCGGATCGAACGTGTCATGGTGACTGGTGCCCCCCTGCGTCCAGATGACGATGCAATTGACGCCGGTCTTGGAGACCGCTTTGGTACCGGTCGATTTCGCGGACGCCTGCGCTGCGAACAAGGTCGGCAACGACAGCCCCAAACCGCCGAGCGTGCCAATCTGCAAGAAGCTGCGACGGCTGACGCCTTCACAGGTCTGCACGCGGGTAGGAAAAAGGTTGAGCATGTCCGGCTCCCAAGGCGGGGGATGGAGCAGCACCGTCGGGGAACGCGGCGGTCCCCCAGCCGATCCGCTGGCGTGGGTCAATTCGGTATTCTAGATCGGCAGGCGGGGACGGATCAAGCGACTCTTGCGCATCCGGATTCCGATTTTTCCGGCAGACAACTGTTCACACGAACACGTCCATCCGAGCCGCGACCGTCAGGGAGTGAGTTCTTTAGATCGCGTACCAACGAAAAGAACACGCTCCCTCACGGTCGCGGCTCGGACGGCGGAATCGGTTTTGCAGTTGGCATCCGGCCCGAACCGACGCAATAATACTTGTCGATACGATCCCCGCCGGTTTGCCCGCCCCAATTCGCCTCCCTTCACCACCCGGAGGATTGCCTGATGTGCATTCGTTCTGTTTCCGCCGGATTTTTGGTCGCCCTGTGTTGCGGGATGGTCTCCGCCGCGGAGACGCCCGGATTGCGCGTCGTCCCTGCCGAGGTAACGCTGAAAGGGAACTTCGCCCAGACGCAATTGCTCGTCTCCGCTGCGGCCGAAGCACCGTCGGATCGGACCGCGGACCTGACATCATCATCCGTCTTCGCGTCCTCGAATGACGCCGTGGTCACGGTCACCCCCGCGGGTCGGTTGATTCCCCGCGGCAACGGGACCGCGGTCGTCACCGTGACCCGGGAAGGTCTTACGGGACAGGCCACGGTCACGGTGACCGATCTCTCCGACGCGCCGGCGGTCGACTACTACGAACAAGTCCGGCCGGTCCTCGTCAAAGCGGGGTGTGCGATGGGGGCGTGTCACGCGGCTCAACATGGCCAGGGTGGCTTCAAGCTGACAGTCTTCGGTTTCGATTCGGTCGCCGACCGCCGGGAAATGGTCCGCGAAGGTTTCGGGCGGCGGGTCAATCTGCTGAATCCGCAAGAGAGTTTGATTCTGCGCAAACCGTCGATGGACATTCCGCACGGCGGCGGACGGCGGTTGCTCACTGGGTCGCGCGATTATGAATTGCTCACCGCGTGGATCACCGGCGGCGCTCCCGGTCCCGCGGCGAAAGAACCGCTGATCGAAAAGCTCATCGTCACGCCGAACGAACGAGCCGGTGAACCGGGGCTGAAACAGCAACTGCGCGTCGAGGCCGTGTATGCCGGACAACCGCCGCGCGATGTCACCGCGTGGTGCCGGTTCGATTCGCTCGACGAAGGTGTGGTGCAGGTCACCGCCGATGGGCTCTGCACGGTCGTCGGCCGCGGACAGGCTCCGGTGATGGTCCGTTATGAAGGCCAGTCGGATATCTGCACGTACGTCATTCCGTACGGTGCACCGGCCACGCTCGCCGGATGGACCGATCAGAATTTCATCGACACGCTGGCCACCGAAAAGTTTCGCGAACTCGGCATCGAACCGTCGGGGCTGTGTGATGACGCCACCTTCCTGCGGCGCATCTTCCTCGATGCCACCGGGACGTTGCCGACCGCGGAGGAAATCGCGGAATTCGCGGCCGATGCCGATGCGCAGAAGCGAACGAAATGGATCGACCGTGTGCTCGGACTGAGCGATCATCCGCAACGCTCGATCTACAATGATCGGTACGCCTCGTATTGGACTTTGAAATGGTCGGACCTGCTCCGCAACAACAGCCGCGATCTGCAAGACCAGGGGATGTGGGCCCTGCACAACTGGATCAAGGGACAGTTTCGCGAAAACGTCCCCTTCGACAAGTTCGTTAATCAACTGGTGCAGGGCAAAGGCTCGGTCTTCTCCAACGGCCCGGCGAGCTTCTTTCTCGTCAACAACAACCCCAACGAAATGGCAGAGTCGACCGCCCAACTCTTCCTCGGCACCCGCCTGCAATGTGCCCAGTGCCATCATCATCCGTTCGTGAAATACGGGCAGGATGACTACTACGCCTTCGCCGCGTTCTTTGCCCGCGTGGGGATCAAGACTAGCCAGGAATTCGGCCTCTTCGGCGGCGAGCGCGTGATCATCGCCAGGACCGGTGGCGAAGTTCGGCAGCCGCGCACCGGGCAGGTGATGAAGCCGAAACCCCTCGACGGCGACGCCGCCGAGAACCCGCTCGATCGCCGCATTGCCCTCGCGCAATGGATGACCGCCCCGACCACCGAGGCGTTTTCCAAAGCGGTGGTGAATCGGTACGTCAGCTATCTGCTCGGCCGTGGATTGGTTGAACCGGTGGATGATCTCCGGCCGACCAATCCGCCCACCAATGTCGCGCTGATGAAAGCGCTGTCGGACGATTTCTCTAAGTCCGGGTTCGATCTGAAACATCTCGTGAAGACGATCATGTCGAGCCGGTTGTATCAGTTGGACTCGCAGCCCACAGCACAAAACGCGGCGGACAACCGGTTCTACAGCCACTTCACCGTGCGACGTCTCGGGGCCGAACCGCTGCTGGACGCCATCGATTTCGCCGCCGGGACGCAGACGAAGTTCAAAGACCTGCCGGCGGGGACGCGGGCGATTGAAATCCCGGACGCCGAGTATCCCGACTTCTTCCTGAACACATTCGCCAAGCCGCGGCGGGTGAGTGTCTGCGAGTGCGAACGCCCCACCGACCCAAACCTCGCCCAGGCGCTGCACACGCTCAACGGCGATGTCCTCTCCGGAAAACTCGCCGACAAAAAAGGCCGCGTGGCCCGGTTGCTCGCCGAGAAAAAGACGGCGCCGGAGATCATCACGGAGTTGTACCTCTCAACGCTCAGCCGTTCGCCCTCACAGAACGAACTCACTGCCGCGGAACAACTCGTGAAGGATTACCCCTCGCCGCAGGAAGGCTACGAAGACCTGTTATGGGCGCTGATGAACAGCAAGGCGTTTTTGTTCGTCAGATAACAATCCACGCTTCGCGGTTTCGCGCCCCGCGCCGATCGCTTCACCGTGCCCGTCGACTATCAGCGTGAATCGAGAAATGTAAGTTGTTGACTCAGGGTGAGCCAGATATGACTATTCAAGAACTCGATACTGTCACGTTGCTGGAAGATCATCCTGAACACGGGTTATCCATCGGTGACGTGGGAGCCGTTGTCTACGCGCCCACCGGTGCGATATCCGTCGAGGTGGAGTTCCTCGCGTGGGACGGCAACACCGTTGCGGTTGCTACGATTCCCCTAACAGCGTGTGGATTTATTCACCTTGGCCTCCTCCGAGCGTGAGGTGATTGTTAAAGTGACCAGGCGACAGTCGCGGGTGCGGTTTGGCGTTGGGGATGCGGGAGTGGTGGGATGGCGATGGGGCGGCGGAAGACGG